>DLMV01000017.1:3603-11496 GCA_002478225.1 Deltaproteobacteria bacterium UBA7527
ATCGAAGGCGGCATCAAAAACGTCCTCCGGTCGCAGAGACTTTTCTCTCACCAGATCATCGAAGAATTTATGATCGCCGCGAACGAAGCGGTGGCGCACTATCTTTTCCAGAAAAAACTGCCCGCCATATACAGGATCCATGAGCCTCCGGACAAAGAGAAGCTCCAGGACCTCGAAAAGCTCCTGCACACGCTCCCCGTCAACCGTCAATATACAGAAAAAAGGCTCTTTCTCCCGCAGATACTCCACAATGTCCAGGGTACGGATTACGAATTCTTTGTCAACAGGGTGTTGTTGAGGTCTATGAAACAGGCAAAATATTCACCAATAAATAAGGGGCACTTCGGGCTTGCATCGGACTGCTACCTGCACTTCACATCGCCGATCAGGAGATATCCCGACCTTGTATGCCACAGGGTCCTGAAAGACACCTTCAACGGGCGGCACCATTACAGCAAAGAAGAACTTGGTGAGATGGCCATCCATCTTTCGGAAAGGGAACGGACGGCAATGGAAGCTGAAAGGGAGCTTGAGGACAGGATCAGGATACTCTTCATGAAGGACAAACTGGGCGAGGTGTATGAAGGGATCATCTCGCATGTCACATCCTTCGGGTTCTTTGTGGAGCTTCTGGATATCTTTGTCGAGGGCGTCGTCCTGCTCTCAGATCTGCAGAGCGATTACTTCATCTTCCAGGAAGAAAAGTTCAGGCTCATCGGGAGAAGGACGAAAAAGATATTCCGCATCGGCGACAGGGTGAAGATAAAGGTCGCTCTCGCCGACGTGGAACACAAGCGTCTTCACTTCGTGATGGTGGAAAATACTTCCATGCCAGATTGACAAATCGGTTGTCCGTGCTATTACCATAGTATATACCCCTTATGTGTTCTATGGAGGAGGGACGAACGATGGAAGAAAAAGAGCTTACGCAAAAGCTGTATGAGATGTTCGATACGACGATATCTGCCTTAGAGAATATCTCAAATGGGTTTCTGAGACATGACCAAACAATGCTGGAGCGGGGTGAACAACAGTTCGTTGCGATACTTTCTTCAAACCTGTCATTTTTTGAGAAAATTGCGGCAAAAGAACAGAAGAACGAGGTAGACAAAAGGTTTCTGACCCTACTGGTGCCCCTTCAGAATATTGCTTTGGCGGTGCGAAACCTGACCGCCAGAAAGAAAACAATACTGACGCACAATGTTATGCTCAGCGTGAAGGCTACTATGGAGATAACCGACCTTTTGACAGCGATGAAAAAACAATTCAGAGACACAAAGGATTTCATCCTCACCAAGAACCCTGTTCTGAAAAAGAACATCGGATCAGGGATGGAGACCATCATCGAAATGGCCGACAGGTGCGCCTTGACGCATGAGGGAAGGCTCATTGCGGGCATATGCATGCCTAAGGCATCTTATCTGTACCTTTCGCTTATTGCTTCTTTTAAAAAGGTAGCGGAGGAACTTGTCAATTTTTCAGAGAGAATATAAAGTAAAAGTAAAGGGGTCAAATCTTTATTCTTGATTTTACTGCTCATTGAAAACTGCTCTGTCAACAATAAAGATTTGACCCCAAGAGTTCTCAAGAGTTCTTTTCTGTCAACAATAAAGATTTGACCCCAAGAGTTCTTTTACTACAAGAGAAAAGTACGGGGCTCAAGGCAGAGAGGAACGAGGTGCGATATTATGGCGGAGGGAGTAGGATTCGAACCCACGGGGCGCTTGCACGCCCAACGGTTTTCAAGACCGCCGCTTTCGGCCGCTCAGCCATCCCTCCGGATCTTTCAGTCTTTCCTATGAGCTATCAGCTATGAGCTGACAGCTGTTTTTATTGCCATCTTATCAAAGAACTGCCCCAGGTAAGGCCGCCACCGAATGCTGTTAAAAGAACCAGCTTGTCCTTCACAATGGTGCCATTCCGAACAGCCTCGTCAAGCGCTATCGGCACCGTCGCGGACGATATATTACCATATTTTTCAATGGTCATGTAGATCTTATCCATGGGGACCTTCAGCTTCTTCGCCATACCCTGCAGGATGCGCAGGTTCGCCTGATGCGGGATAATGACATCCACATCATTGATCTTGAATCCGTTCACGGCAACTGCTTCCTCGCAGGCTTCCGAGAATCTGTTCACGGCCACCTTGAAGGACTTGTTCGCCTCTATCATCTTCAGGAAGTGAAGCCCCTGGTCAACGCTCGCATAAGAGATAGGCGTCGTCTTCGAGCCGCCGCCCGGCATAAGGAGCGTGTCGCCGCCTGCCCCATCCGTATGGATATGCGTCGACAGGATCTCTGCTCCAGAACCAGTTTCGGTGATAACCGCCGCCCCTGCCCCGTCGCCCCAGAGGATACAGCTTTCCCGTTCCTTCCAGTTCACCACCCTGCTCATGATCTCACCGGCAACGACGAGCGCATTTTTGTTCGCTCCGCACCTGATCATCCTGTCAGCGATGTGGAGCGCAAAGATAAAACCGGAGCATGCGGCAGTGATATCAAATGACACGGCATTGCTGCATCCCAGCTTTGCCTCAAGCCAGTTTGCGCCGGCGGGACAATGCGTATCAGGCGTGATCGTGGCAAGGATAAGGAGGTCGATGTCGTCAGGCTTCACGCCCGCAGCTTCCATGGCCCGTTCCGCGGCAACCTTACTGAGGTCGGAGGTCGCGTGCTGCGCATCGGCTATCCTTCTTTCCTTGATGCCGGTCCTTGTATAGATCCATTCATCTGACGTATCCAGAAATTTTTCAATATCAAAATTCGTCATGACCTTTTCAGGAAGGTATGAACCTGTCCCGATTATTCCAATTCTCTTCATAAAATTCCCCTGTTCAAGCAATGAAGGGTTCCGGAATCTATGCATCCCTGAACCCTTTTTAAGTGTCTAAATAGAACAAAAAAGCCGGACGATTGTCAAGGATTTATTAAAGCCATCGTGTAAACCCGTAAGGCGTGAATCGTAAGCCGTAAGGGGAGAAAGAAAGCGAACAGCAGAGAGCCCGGGTCCTCTCGCCTCACGCCCTCGCGCCTTACGACTCACGAGATCTTTTCACCTTTCACTTTTTACCTTTCACTGAGCATTAAATCCTTGACATACCGGCCGTATCTTTTTAAAACTTGTAGGCTGCAGAACGATGACGAAAGATCACATAGATGCCAGAGGTTTTGCCGCGATCCTTATGCTCACCATTCTCTGGGGGCTTAACTATGCGGCAATAAAATTCACCAATGCAGGCCTGTCGCCGATATTCACCACATTCCTCCGGTCCGTCATCGCCTCCGCCTGCGGCATCATATACTGTCTTATCATCAAACAAAAACTGTTCCATAACAGCATCATACTCTTCCACGGTGTTATCATCGGCCTGCTTTTCGGGGTGGAGTTCGTCTGCCTCTACCTTGGCATGCTCTATACCGACGCGGCAAGGTCTGTCATATTTGTGTACCTCTCTCCTTTTGTCGTTGCCATAGGCGCTCACCTGTTCCTGAAGGAGAAGCTTGATCTGATCAAGATCATAGGTCTTGTACTCGCGTTTTCAGGGGTCTATCTCGTCTTCCGGGGAAAACCGTCGGCATACAGCAGGCTTATGCTGCTGGGAGATATGCTTGAGATCGCGGCCGCCGTGCTGTGGGGCGCAACCACCCTCTATATCAAGAAATACCTGGCGCAGAAGGTCCATCCGATCAACACGTTCCTCTATCAGCTCGTCTTCTCCATACCGATCATATTTCTGTGTGCCTGGTTCCTCGAAGACCAATGGGTGAGTTCACTGTCAACCCCGGTTGTCCTGTCGCTCATCTATCAGTCTGTAATAGTTGCCTTCGCGTCATACCTGGTCTGGTTCCAGCTGATCCACGTTTATCCCGTAGGCAAGCTCTCAGCTTTTACCTTTCTGACGCCAGTATTCGGTGTCTTTTCGGGCGTCTTCTTCCTGAAAGAGGAGTTGACATTCGGGCTTATCTCAGGACTTATACTTGTCTGCGGCGGTATCTACTGCGCCAACTACAGAAAATGAAGAAGCATAAGCTCATCACTATACTCGGCCTCGTGATCAGCATCGTTCTCCTTTATTTTTCGATGAAGGATATCCGGTTCCGGGAGATAATCGATACCCTTAAGAACGCCGACCTCCGTTTTGTGTTCATGCCGACAGTTGCCATCTTCGCAGCCGCCGCGCTCTGCTCGGTAAAATGGACAAAAATAGCGGGCGCCAATGTCAGGTTCAGGGATTCCTTCACGGCCCTCATTATCGGCCTTTTCATCAATAATGTGCTCCCTGCGCGGATCGGAGAGATCGCGCGCGGCTATGTCCTGTCAAAAAGGACGGGCATCTCCCTCACGTACGGCATCACAACGGTCATCATCGACAGGATATTCGATCTCATCGGGCTTTTGCTCATAACATTTATCTTCTTCCCAAAGCACAGCCTGCCTCCGAGGATCTCGCAGGCCATTTCCATGCTCGTCCTTGTGCTCTTCGTGCTCATCACGCTCATGGTGCTCTTAAGCAGGGAAAAGTTTGCCGGTGCTATTGCCGTCAGGCTTGCACGGATAGAAAGACCGGGCTTTGCTAAATTTGCGAAGCGGCTTATCGAGATCCAGGAGAACCTGAAGCGGATCGGTTCACCGTTCAGCCTTCTCGTCCTCGTCACCATTGCCTTTATCACATGGCTCTGCATGGGCGCAGCGCTCTATTTCGTCCTGAAGACCCTCCATATCAATATCAACATTCTGTACATCCCGTTTGTCTGCGTGCTCCTCAACATGGGCATCACCATCCCCTCTTCACCGGGATATTTCGGTCTGTACCAGTTCCTCCTCGTGTACCTGCTCTCCATCTTTGATGTCCCGAAGCATGAAGGTTTTGCCGCCTCGCTCCTTTTCCATGCCTCCTGGTATATTCCGTACAACGTCCTGGGCTTCATTTTCCTGATAAAAGAGCACCTGAAGATAAAAGAGATACAGAAGCTGGAAGAAGAATAAAGACGCCTTATGGATACTGCGGGACGCTTTTGAGCCCGGCCGTCTCGTCGATGCCGAGGGCGATGTTCATGTTCTGCACAGCCTGGCCTGACGCACCTTTGACGAGATTGTCGATGGCGGAGATGATCACGATCCTTCCGTCCCCGAAGACCTTCAGACCGATATCGCAATAGTTCGAGAACCGCGTGAACCGGGTATCGGGATATGCGCCTTCATCAGCAATGCGCACGAACGGCTCGCCGGCATAGGTCTTCCTGTATAGCGCGAGGATGTCCTTTGTTGCGGCATGTTCTTTCAGCCTGCCGTAGACCGTTGTGAGGATGCCCCTGTTCATCGGTAAAAGATGAGGGACAAAGATAACCTTCATCGGGGCGAACTTGCTTACCTCTTTCTGTATCTCCGGCTCATGACGGTGGACGCCTACATTATATGCCCTGAAGCCCTCCGAGACCTCGCAAAACATGCTTCCCAGCTTGGTCTCCCGACCGGCTCCGCTTACGCCGGATTTGGAATCAACAAAGATATCGCCGGTCAGTAAACCGTTCTTCAGCAGAGGGTAGACCGCAAGGATGGCAGAGGTGGGGTAGCAACCGGGGTTGCCGATAAGCTTCGCCCCCTTTATCCTGTCGCGGTAAAGCTCGGGCAGCCCGTAGACCGCTTTCGGGATCAGCTCTTTGACAACGTGAGGGATATAAGCCTTTTCATAGACAGCGGCGTCCTCAAACCGAAAATCGGCGCTCAAATCGACGATCACGGCCTTGCCGTCGTAAAGCGCCTTCGCCGTCTCCATCGAATTCCCATGCGGCAGGCACAGGAAGTAGACATCGCATTTCCCCTTATGGTCCCCGTCGGTAGGTTCCAGGGTCTCTTCAAAAAGCCCCTGAAGGAGAGGAAATATCTCTGATATCCTTTTGCCCTTATAAGTATTTGAGGTGATCAGCGTGATCTTTGCCCGAGGATGAGTAAGGAGCGTGGATATCAGTACAAGACCTGTATATCCAGTGGCGCCAACAATACCGATCTTCTGCATGGAGGGTTATCTCTTTGAGAACTGGAAGCTTGCCCTTGCCGCCTTCTTCCCGTATTTCTTTCTCTCTTTTACCCTTGGATCCCTGGTAATGAGCCCCTGTTTTTTAAGAGTGGCCCTGAGATTAACGTTGAATTCCAGCAGGGCCTTGGCAATTCCATGACCTAATGCCCATGCCTGGGCAGGAATGCCACCGCCATATATGTTCGCGGTAACATCGAACTTGCCGATGTTGCCGGTAAGCACAAAAGGCTTTGCGACCATCAACCGCCATTCTTCGAGCGGAAAATATTCCTCAAGCTTTCTTCCGTTGATGTTGAACTCGCCTGCACCTTGCTTGATCCATACCCTTGCTACCGCGGTTTTCCGTTTCCCTGTTGCATAGTACCTTTTTTCAGGCACCTCATACCTCCTTTAATGTGATCTCCTTTGGCATCTGCGCTTTGTGGGGATGTTCGCTTCCCTTGTATACTTTGAGCTTCTTCAAAAGCTGTCTCCCCAGATTGTTCTTGGGCAGCATGCCCTTCACGGCATACACAATGAGCTCTTCCGGCTTCTTTTCAAGCAGCGTCTTCGCATTCACCACCCTCAGACCGCCCGGGTAGCCGCTGTGCTTGCTGTATGTCTTCTGAATGAGCTTTTTGCCGGTAAGCTTTACCTTTTCGGCATTCACCACGATGATGAAATCCCCCACATCCATATAAGGCGTGAATGTAGGCTTCTCTTTTCCCCTCAGAATGCTTGCAACCCTTGCCGCAAGCCTGCCAAGAGCTTCCCCTTCTGCGTTCACAACGTACCAGTCTCTTGCAACGTCACCTGATTTTGGAAAATATGTCTTCATTATCTCACCTGAAAAAAATTTGTTTACGATAATATATTTAGGGGCTTAAGTCAAGGAAAACTTTCTCATGCCGTATCTTCCCCTTCGTCCTCCTCATCGTCATCAGACCCATCACGATCTTTTAACGTTAGCAATACAAAATTATTCTCAAGGTCACCTTTCCTTTCCTTATCTTCGACGAGCATGATCCTCACACGCTCGGGTTCAAGGCCTTTTTTCAGTTCTTCCATAAAGATACCGTCAGTGATGATAAAACCTCCGGGACGGTTCTTAAAAAAAATACCTGCATCATCAACGGAGGCTAAGTTCTTCAGATGACCGGGGCGGTTCAAATAGAAGACAAGGGACGAATTGCTGACCTTGAAGAAGGCTATGTTGCTGTCGTCGACCCCTCTTAATTCCTTCACGACAGCGGCGCAAAAGGGACGCAGGGTCCTCTTCTCTTCTGCAATGGCCATCCCAACCGTAAAGACCCATATCTCGGCGCACCAGATCAGCAGGAGAAGCAGCCCCATGCCATGCCGGGGCTTCCCCTTCCAGAGCAATGCAATTGCCGCTATCCCCCCTGCGAAGACCACGGGGCCGACGATCAGCTGCGAGAAATGCCCGGGCATATCACCCTGGAAGTAGGCATAGGTCATCACCGCACCGCCAACGACAGGGATGATGCCGGTGATCACGGCTGCTGCCTGCATGACATTCTTCCGGATCGATCCGTTGCTGCCGAACCATTGCGAGAGGGCGCGTCCCGTAATAAGGGCAAGTGCAGGAACAAGCGGCAGGATATAGTAGCTTCTCCTTGAACCTGATAGGGTAAAGAACAGGAATATTGTCACCGCCGATATGATAACCCACCGGTATTGCTGGTTATACCCCTTGCCGTGCATATGCCACAACGCAGCGATCAGAATGAGCGTCCAGGGGAGGAAAAAGACCAGGGTGTGTTTGACATAGGCGTAGGGAGGCTCGATGTGGTCAAAGGGCCTGACAAACCTGAGAACGTTCTCTCTCCACATCAATGTAACGGACTCCCAGGAGC
>DLMV01000017.1:11615-15312 GCA_002478225.1 Deltaproteobacteria bacterium UBA7527
CCCAGGAGCCGGTCACGATCACGGGGAGGAAAAGGATGGCCGCAAACAATACAGCGCCGGCGCATGCCCCAACAATACCCTGCCGGGACAGTATCCAGCGGAATTCTGAGAAAATACCTTTCCTGATCGTGTCTCCTGTGAACCCTTCCCTTCTCAGTCCTGCGAGAATATTGCAGACACCGGCGGCAACCATGACCGAGAAGGCCACCACGGGCGCAACAGGCCCCTTGCAAAAGGCAACAATGGCGCCTACACAATAGAGCATGAAAAGGTGCCGGAGGCGGCCGGCGTAACCGCCTGTCAGGAAGATCCACAACATGCACCAGATCCCCAGAAGGTTGATGATCTCGCCTGAGGCAGTCCTTGCCCAGAAGGTGAACATAAAAGAGGTCAGAAGGACCATGCCCGCCAGGAAACCGGCGGTACCCCCAAAAAGCGCCCTGCCCATAACAAAGATAACGATGACCGCCATAATGCCCGCCAGAACACCCGGCATACGGGCTGCAGCCTCAGTAACCCCGCCTTTCAGGGCAAAGGGGATGATGGCCCAGTAACTGAAGAGCGGTTTGTCAAAATAGACCTCGCCGTTGATCGTGGGGAGAAAATAATTCCCTGATCGCATCATCTCCCTGGCAGCCACTGCCCAGCGCCCTTCAGATCCCCACAATGACCGTATGGACAGTCCCGGGAACAAGAGGATGCAGCTCAGCGCGACAAGGGTGATCAGCATGAACCAGTCGCTGGACGTCCACTCATTGGAACGCTCAGATGGAAGCACGTGAAAATATAGTAACAGGTCAACGCAACCGTCAAGGAAAAAAACAGGTTATCTCCTGTACGGATACGACTTATGCGGCCTGTACGCCGGAGAGATGACCCAGTGGTGGCGCGCGCAGAGAAGCGTTGTCGCCGGCTGCAGGGAACACTCCCCAAAGGTGTCGTTGATGTCATCGACGGCTCTCCAGAGCCGTTCTTCCCTGTCCAATCCCTTGAAAAAAGAAGGGTTCGCCGTGGATCTCCGAATGTTGAAAGCGGAGACGCCAAGGAACCTCACGGCGTCTTTCAGCCTGACTGGATCGAGCAATGCCGTGACGGTCTTGTATATTACCCTGCCGCTTACCGTGTAGAAAGGGAGCGTTATCCTCTTTGTAAAGGTAGTGAAATCAGGATACCTCCAGGTAAGAGAGAACCCCTTTGCGACGACCTTTTCTTTTCTCAGCCTTCTTGCCACCATCCCTGAAAGCTCAAGCAGGCGGGCCCTGATAATCGTCCTGTCCCCGATATCTTTCTCGAAGGTCATGCTGTGTCCTATCGACTTCGGCAGCTCTCCCTTGTCCTGGGCCCGAAAAGGGTCTATCCCCCGCGCCATGAAGGAGAGATAATCGCCCCATATCCCGAACCTCCTTCTTAGCACGCTGACGGGAAAATCCCTGAGCTCCCTGCAGATCGTTATCCCGAGAGCCTTTAAGGCCGTCCCCATCTTTCTGCCGATGCCGGGTATGCTTTCCACCGGGAGGTCCTCCATAAAGCGCTCTACATCCTCTTTCTCCACAGCTACCAGCCCGTCAGGCTTGCCGCACTCTCCTGCTATCTTTGCAACAAGCTTATTGGGCGCGATCCCGACGGAACAGGTGATGCCGAATTGTTCGCCTATCTCCCTCTTCACCGCCGCGGCAACATCTACCGGCGAGGGAAAAAGGAGGAGGGAACCGGTGAGGTCTACGAAGAACTCGTCGATGGAATAGACCTCTACGTCGGGGGTATATCTTAAAAGGATCTCATGTATCCTTACACAGGTATCCACATATTTATCGTTCCTTCCTTTCACAAAGACAAGGGACGGGAGCTTCCCCGCGGCCTCTCCTTTTGTCATTCCTGTCTTTATCCCGAACCTCTTTGCCTCGTAAGAAGATGCCACGATCACCGTTCTCTTGCCGCTCCCCACCACCGCGACCGGCCTCCCGCGGAGGTACGGCCTCGACGCCTGTTCAACAGAGGCGAAGTAGGCATCCATGTCAATGTACATGACAACCCTATCCATCTGTTTCCACCGCCTCAAGAAACCACATCAGCCTTTCCTGCCGGTATGAGAGCTCATAAAGGTCTTGCCCGTCAGTGACCATGAACCTGTGTATCAGCTCCTTGCCGTCCCTCTCGCGCCACATATAGGTGGTCCTTTTTACCTCCAGCCTTCTCCCCTTCCAGAAGAACCACTTGAGATCCATCTTCTGTCCTTCCTTCCGGAAGACAACCCCAACCATTACCCTTTCACCTACCCTCGTAAGCACACCTTATTATACCAAACATATGTTTGGTGTCAACAAATATCAGATAACCATCGTAAGGCGTGAGGCGTTAGGGGAGAAAGACAGCTCATAGTTCATGGCTGATAGCTCACTGCAGAAAGACCATGGCTCTTGAACATTATTGAGTCATTGATCGTAATATATAAAACAATCCCGTCATTGCGAGGAGAGCGCGGCGTCTTGTCATTGCGAGCCCGCAGGGCGTGGCAATCCCATCTTTTGAGATCGCCACGGCTTCGCCTCGCGATGACAATAAAAAGTGCGCCTCCTTGTGTTGGCAATAAGGTTCTGAACGTAGAACGTTGAACAGATTTTTTGTCCCCTCACGACTTACGGGCTGTATGCTGACGGCTGGCTGCTGCCTTTATGTTATTCGGTATCCGGCATCTTTTTTTTGGACCGGACGGCGAGGCTGATCGTCATAAGGACAATGATCAGAAACAACAAGGCCATACTGCTGTAGTCGGTTCTCAGTGCGGCAAGGTTCAATCTCGCAAAGTGATCTTCCCTTACAATATGAATAAAAATAATAAAGAGCGCTGTTGCCCAGAATCTGGCAAATCGCGAGATCTCATTGGGGGTTATCCTGCTTTTGGAAAACCCGTTGATGATCGCCCGCCAGCTTTTAACAGAAAAGGCGTCGGGAAAGATCTGCGGCACATCCAGGCTGTATCTTAAAAAATCTTCTCTATGGATCTCGGCAAGAACCTTCTCCTCTTTCCGGATCGTCGGTCCGTAGGACCAGTAAAAGAGGAAAGGATACACGAGCAGCAGGTAGACATTCCCGCTTAAGAGGCAGAAGGCAGAGTCGATAAGATAGTTCGCCATATAGTAAGGATGTCTGACGACGCTGTAGGTGCCGTCCTTACAGAGGACAACATTGCGGATCAGAACGCCTTTTGTCACGTAATGAAAAAAACAGCCGAAGCTCAGCAGCAAAAACGAAAGGAAAAGCCTGACAACATCGAGATTGAAGACAAGGGCGGAGGCAAGGGCAACAATTATGGTAAGATCACGAAGATTGCTCCTGTTCAGGAATGGTTGCTTCTTATCTTCAGCGCTTTCTGCCATGACAATACGATATTACTCTATTGAATTGCGCTGATTCAGTCAAGGAATTTTTCCGGATATTGATTTTTGCAGCTCTCAATGGTATTCTTGTCAGGCGCAAACGCTTGTACATCAGGATCTTATAGGTCATTCCAAGGCGAAAGGTGTTCTATGAAAAAATTCAAAGTGCTCATTACAGAAAACGTTGCCCCGGAGGGCATCGACATCCTGAAGAAGGATCCTGCTGTAGAGGTTGACATAAAGATAGGCATTAAGCATGATGAATTGAAAAAGATCATCGGTCAATACGACGCGATCATTACGAGGAGCGGCACGAGCAT
>DLMV01000017.1:15454-25187 GCA_002478225.1 Deltaproteobacteria bacterium UBA7527
ATCCGAGAACCCCGGGAAACTGAAGATCATCGGCAGGGCAGGCGTCGGCGTCGACAACATCAACATCGAGGCGGCAAGCAAAAAAGGTATTATTGTACTTAATGCGCCCACAGGCAATACCCTTGCGGCAACAGAGCTGACCCTTGGGATCATGCTCGCCGCCGCCCGCAAGATCCCCCTGGCGAACAACTCGCTGAAGGCGGGAAAATGGGACAGGAAGCGTTTCCTCGGCATAGAGCTCTACAACAAGACCCTGGGTATCGTCGGCCTTGGCAGAATAGGGAGCAACGTCGCCATCAGGGCAAAAAGCTTCGGCATGAAGGTGATCGCATACGACCCGTACATCAAGAAAAGCAAGGCCGATTCCCTCGGTGTAACGCTCTACGAGAACCTGGAAGACCTTCTGAAAGAGGTTGACGTCATAACGTTCCACACACCGCTCACGAACACCACGAAGAATATGATCACGGCAAAAGAGATCTCCCTCATGAAAGATAATGTCATCTTCGTCAATTGCGCGAGGGGCGGGATCGTTAACGAAAATGATCTCTATGAGGCCCTCAGATCGGGCAAGGTCTTTGCCGCCGGCGTGGACGTCTTTGAAAAAGAACCACCGGAAAGCAACAAGCTCCTTGAGCTTGAGAACGCCTTTGCCACGCCGCACATAGGAGCAAATACCATGGAAGGCCAGGAGGCTGTCTCTGTCATCGTTTCCGAGCAGGTCCTCAACGCGCTCCACGGCCGCCCATACCTCAACGCCGTCAACATCCCCTTTATGAAGTCCCAGCTCCCTGAGCACATGCAGCGATACTTCAACCTGACGGAAAAGATGGGAAAGCTCGCCGCACAGATCACCAAGGGGAGGGCCGAGAAGATCACCATTACCATGGTCGGGAAGAATTTTGAAGAAGACCTCTGCGAACGGAAGTTCGACGTCCCATTCAGCTATCAGCCCTTCACCATCGCCGGTCTGAAAGGCTTCCTGGAGGTAAGCCTGAAGGAATCCGTCACCCACATCAACGCGCCGTACATCGCGAAGGACAGGAATATCATCGTCGAGGAATCGAAGACGGATCAGTTCGATAAGTTCAACGACCTCGTGATCTTTGTCATCAAGACAGACAGGGAGGAAACGAGCATCGCAGGCACCGTCTTTCCCGATAAGCTGGGGAGGATCGTCCTTCTCGACAGGTTCCACCTTGACGTCGTGCCTGAGGGAAGCTTCCTCCATTTCAGGATCTTCGACCGCCCTGGGATCATAGGCAAGGTCGCTACGATCCTCGGCGACCATCATATCAATATTGCAGGATTCGGCCTGTCCCGCCAGAAGACCGGGGAGGAGGTTGCCTTTGTCTCCGTCGATGACCCCGTCGGGCAAGGCGTGCTCGATGAGATATTGAGGATAGACGGAATGATCGAGGCAAAGGCGATCGACCTGTAATCGCGGTCAACCGCCCCTCTTCAAAAACATGTTTCCAAAAAAACATAATTTTGATACACTGTAACTATGCGAAAGACAAGAGGGAAGACAATTAAGGAAAAAGGCAAGAGCAAGGACATCTTTCTCGAGATAAAAGGGAAGAACAAAGATAAGGAGAAAAAGACAAGGGGATTCACCCTTCTCTATTTCATCATCGCCTTTATTGCCATCGTTGTCATCAACAGCTATTTCTTCAAGGCAGAGGTAAAGACCGTACAGTACAGCGAATTCAAAGAACTGATAACCAAGGGGAAGGTAAGCGACCTCGTCATCAATACCGAAACGATCCAGGGCACCCTCACCCTTGAGGATGGAAAGAAAACAAAATTCCTCACGAGCAGGGTTGAGGATCCGGACCTTGTAAAGGACCTGCAGAAGAGCAATATCAAATTCACCGGTCAGTATGAGAACAAGTTCATTAAGGCGATCATCGCATGGGTGCTTCCTTTCGCCATCATCATACTCATCTGGAACCTGCTTATGAGGAAGATGGGCGGGGCGCCGTCAAGCGTCCTCAACTTCGGCAAGAGCAGGGGCAAGATATACGGCGAGGATGAGATCAAGATCACCTTTGATGACGTGGCAGGGGTCGACGAGGCGAAAGAGGAGCTTAAAGAGATCATCGAGTACCTTGAGTACCCGCAAAAATTTCTTGATATCGGCGGCAAGATACCGAAAGGGATCCTCCTCGTCGGACCCCCGGGGACCGGCAAGACCCTTCTCGCCAAAGCCGTTGCGGGCGAGGCGAAGGTTCCCTTCTTCAGCATGAGCGGCTCGGATTTCGTCGAAATGTTCGTGGGTGTCGGCGCTTCACGCGTCAGGGACCTTTTTGCGCAGGCGCAGGAAAAATCGCCCTGCATCATCTTCATCGACGAGCTTGACGCCCTTGGAAAGGCGCGGGGTATGAACCCCCTTTCCTCTCATGATGAACGTGAACAAACGCTCAACCAGCTCCTCTCAGAGATGGACGGCTTTGACACCAAGACCGGCGTCATCATAGTGGGGGCAACGAACAGACCGGAGATCCTCGATCCTGCGCTCCTGCGCCCCGGCAGGTTTGACCGGCATATCCTCGTAGACAGACCCGATATCAAAGGCAGGGAGGAGATACTGAAGGTGCACGTCCGCGGCGTCAAGATGGCCAGGAATGTTGATCTGAAGGTCATTGCCGCGCGTACGCCCGGCTTTGTGGGAGCAGACCTTGCAAATTTGGTCAATGAGGCTGCGCTTCTTTCGGCGCGGAAAGGCAGGACCTCGGTAGGCATGGAGGAATTCGAAGAGGCCATCGACAGGGTAGTGGCCGGGCTTGAAAAAAAGAAAAGGGTCATGAGCAAGCGCGAGAAGGAGATCGTTGCGTATCACGAGACAGGCCACGCTCTGATGGCGGAATTCCTTGTAACAACAGACCCGGTGCATAAGATATCGATCATACCGCGAGGCATTGCCGCCCTCGGATATACTTTGCAGCTCCCAACAGAAGACAGGTATCTCATGACGCGGCAGGAACTCCTCGACCGCCTCTGCGTTCTGCTCGGCGGAAGGGTGGCGGAGGAGATAGTCTTTGAAGAGATCTCGACCGGTGCTCAGAACGATCTCGCACGTGCGACGGATATCGCAAAATCAATGGTAAAAGAATACGGGATGAGCGAAAAGCTGGGGCATATGACGTTTGAAAAAGAGCGAAGACCGCTTTTTCTGGATATCGCCCCATCCCTTGGAGGGAAGGATTACAGCGAAGCGACCGCAAAGGAGATCGATGGGGAAGTAAAGAGGATCATCGAAGAGTCTTACACCAGGGTAAAGAACCTTCTTACTGAAAAAAGGGCGGTCATGGAAAGGGTTGCCCGGACGCTGCTCGACAAAGAATCTATTGACGGGGAAGAGCTGAGGACTCTATTAAAGGAGAACGGGAAAAAGGATGAGACCAACGAACCTGGAGAAAAAGCAGATTGACCTCGTAAAGGAATCGATCTGCGTATACGAAAAATGCATGGAATGCAGAGGGCTCTTTAATGCCGGGCAGCTTGGCTTCACAAACATTGAAGATTTTGTTGACGACAGAGGGAAAAGCTGCCTCTACCGCCTCAAGGAGATGTGCCATGAGCTTTTCAGGAACTCTGACGACGCCGGCTACAGGGAAAAATTATACGATATAACTGTCGGATACATATTCCACGAAGCGATGAAGATGAGAGAAAACCTTTACCAGCTTGAGTATTACAAGCCGCATTGCGATATCGCCTTCCACAACCTCACCGAGAAGGAGAGGAAGGTCGTCCATGAAATAAGCATCATGATCAAAAAGGCCGAGGTAAGGCTCAGAGAAGGCCTCAAGGAGACGAGGACGCTCCTCAACGAGCTAGTCGGGCAGCTCAGGGACCTGATCATTGCATACCGCAGCAACTACCTGCTGCCTCGCTTTATCTTCGAAAACGAGAAATCGCTCGTCAGGATATACGGCAAAAAGGGGTTCAGAGAGCTTCTCGGCGCAATGTATAAGGACGGGAGGCTGCTCCTCTACTTCAACGCAGCCCAGAGTTACCTTGAAAGCGAGTATTATGAAATCGCTCGCAAGTTGTTTCAAAAGATCACAAGACTTGACAGCAAGAACAGGGAGGCATTATTTTTATACCGTTATGCATCGGCGTTTAATTTTTACTTCAAGAACATGTTCACGAAGGCCATGATGTTTGCTGAAATAGCCCTGTCCATGAATATAGACGATGCAATGAAAAAACATTACAGGGAGGCTTTGCACAAACTGTTGACCGACCTTAAAGGGGAGATCAAGAAGAAGAAAAAGAAAGCGTGAGGAGGAGATAGCAAATGCCTATATACGAATTTACCTGCGACAAGTGCGGCAAGGATTTCGAAATGCTGATCTTCAAGAACGATGAGCCTGTATGTCCTGCCTGCGGATCAAAAAATCCTGCCAGAAAGATGTCGTCCTTTGGATTTTCCGTCGGCTACAAATTCAAATCATCTTCATCGGGCACAGGTTCTTCCTGTGCAACCTGCGGCTCCTCAAACTGCTCAAGCTGCTCGTAAAATGAACGTTACGGGTTGCGGGTTGCGGTTTTTTTGTGAGGTCTTATGACTCGCAACCTGCAACACGCAACCTGCAGCAATAGCCTGGTCAAGAAAGTCATCCAAATCATCAGGAAGGAAGGTCTTATCGGGGAAGGCGACAACGTACTCCTCGGGGCATCAGGCGGGGTAGATTCGACCGTCCTGCTCTTCGTTCTGCTGGAGATCGCACGGCAGATCCCCTTCAAGCTGTACATTGCCCATATCAACCACGCGCTGCGCGGAGCGGAATCAGAGAGAGATGAAGATTTTGTGAAGGATCTTGCCCGCAGTTTTTCCCTCCCCCTGCATACTAAAAAAGTTGATGTGAAAGGATTCGCGTCTGCCTCCGGCCTATCATTGCAGCATGCCGGCAGGGAACTTCGGTATGCCTTCTTCAACGATATAGCCAAAGCATATCACTGTAATAAGATAGCCATCGCTCATACCCTCGATGACCAGGTGGAGACCTTTCTCCTGAGGATCATCAAAGGCACGGGGGTACGCGGGCTCTCCTCTATCCCTATCAGGCGGGGGCCCATCATAAGGCCGTTCCTCACTATACGCAGGTCTGAGATCGAGGAATATGCACGGCAAAAAGAGGTGCCTTTTGTCACCGATTCTTCGAACGAAAAGATCATATATGAGAGAAATTTCATTCGCAGAGAGGTCATCCCGGCCATGGAAAGATTGAACCCTGCCCTGAAAGAAAAGATATTTTCGCTGCTTCAGGACATGACTGAGATCAACCGAATCTTTGACGAGAGAGCGAAAGCGTTTATCCTCCAGGAAAAACATGACCGTGGCCAGGAAATCTCCTTCAACATAACCGCACTGATGAATATGGATGAAGAGACAAGGTTCAGGGTCCTGTCCGATACGCTCTCTTCCATAGAACCGCGGTTCATCCCTTTAAGACAGCATATCCTTTCGATAGAGAAGATCATGAGGGCGAAGAAACCGAATCTGAGCGTTATCCTCCCTCATGACCTGAAGGTAAAAAAGGTTTATGCAGCCCTGGTATTTACGCAGAAACCATTGCGCCTGCCCTCAACGGATCAAGTCCCTGTCACGATCGGCAAAAATATCCTGGGATCCTTCGGCATCCTTCTTAACATCAGGGTACAAAAGAGAACATCCTTCACCCGGCTGCGGGATCATAACGTTGCCTTTCTCGACAGGGAAAAGGTCGGCAATATCTCTGTCAGAACGTTCCGCACAGGCGACCGATTCGTCCCGCTCGGCATGGACAAGCCTGTCAAGCTGAAGGATTTCTTCATCTCCCGCAAGATCCCAAAAGAGGAGAGGAGGCTTATCCCGCTTCTCATCTCTGGTAATGATATCATCTGGGTCATCGGTCACAGGATCGATGACAGGTACAAGGTAACCGAGAAGACACGGGAGATCCTGAGGGTTACCGCCGCTCCCCTGCAGGTGATAAGCAAATAGACAATCGCTGATGGCTGATGGCAAACCAGACGCTGGATGCTCGATGCTGGATAGTTATCACGTAAGGTATGAGTGGAAGAAGCAAGGAACGAGGTACGAGGGGTGAGATACAAGAAGCATCTTGGCTTCGATGGATCATGAGGACATGGTTGTTTACAAGTGCAACATTTCGGTTGACATTCGATCATCGATTATCGGATATTATTTTCTTATTGAATATCAATTGTTCATGAGTGATTATGATGCTACACGAAGAAGCCGGCAAAGAAAATACTGAAGAAACCCTGGAAATAGCATTCGAGTACGCTGTTAAGAATAATATCAAGGATATTGTTGTGGCCTCAACGTGGGGCGAGACTGCTGAGAAGATCGCAGAAAAATACGATGTGAAGGATTTTAATATCGTTGTGGTCACGCACAACGCTGGTTTCGGGGAGGAAGGCAAACAGGAATTTCCCTTCGGATTGAGACAGAAACTGATGGCAGACGGCATTAAGGTCCATACAGGGACAATGGTGCTGAGAAACCTTGGCACAGCGATCCGCGAGCTGACCGGCTACTCCGAACAGAACCTTGTGGCAAACACGCTGAGGATGTTCTGCCAGGGCGTTAAGGTGTGCGTGGAGATCGTCGCCATGGCGGCAGATGCGGGGCTTATACCCTTCTCCGATGTTGTCGCCATCGGGGGAACAGGACGCGGCGCGGATACGGCATGTCTGATAAAGGCTAACTCTTCGAACAATTTCTTCAAGATCAAGGTACGGGAGATCATCATTAAGCCAAAGGAGTTTTAATATGCTATCAAAAAGAGCAGCATCACTCCAACCATCGCCGACATTGGCCATATCGGCAAAAGAAAAGGCCCTGAAAGCGCAGGGGATCGATATCGCGGGATTTGGGGCAGGCGAGCCTGATTTTGATACGCCTGAACATATCAAGAAGGCTGCAATAGACGCCATCAACGGAGGATTCACAAAATATACGCCTGCCGCCGGTATGGAACAGCTCAAAGATGCTGTCATAGAAAAGTTCAAGCGCGATAACGGCCTCGAGTTCAAGCGCGATGAGATAATCATCTCCTGCGGCGGAAAACATTCTCTCTTCAACCTTTTCCAGGCGCTCTTCGGGGAAGGCGACGAGGTCCTCATCCCTGCCCCTTACTGGGTTTCGTATCCGCCGATGGTCGAGCTCGCAGGCGCGACGCCCGTCATCATGGATACCAGCGAAAAAGAGGACTATCAGATAACAGAGGCAATGCTGAGAAAACATATCACCCTCAGGACAAAGGCGATCGTTCTCAATTATCCGTCGAACCCTGTCGGCTCTGTATATTACAGGGAGAACCTCGATCTCATCGGCAAATATGCCGCTGAGCATAATTTTTTCATCGTGTCTGACGAGATATATGAGAAGCTCGTCTACGATGACCACAAACATGTGAGCATTGCATCAATGGACAAGGCCTTCAAGGATAGGACGATCATCTGCCATGGCGTATCAAAGACATACGCGATGACAGGATGGAGGATAGGCTTTGCCGCAGGCCCGAAGGAGATCATTCAGGCAATGTCGAACATTCAGAGCCAGAGCACTTCCAACCCCACATCGATATCGCAGATGGCGTCCATAGCGGCCCTGAACGGGCCTCAGGACTGCATTGCCGCGATGCTCGTCGAATTCAAGAAGAGAAAGGATTTTCTCGTTCAGGGTTTCAGGAGCATTGACGGAGTTACATGCTATGATCCCAGAGGCGCCTTCTATGTATTTCCGAACTTTAATGCCCTTACGAAAAAGCGGTACAAGGGAAAGCCCGTGAAGACATCGGCGGGGCTTACCGAGATCCTTCTGGAAGAATTCCACACTGCCGTTGTTCCCGGCATCGAGTTCGGGAAAGAAGGCTACCTGCGCCTCTCCTTTGCAACCTCGATGGAGGTCATTCAAAAGGGACTCGACCGGATCAAAAAGGCTGCGGCGGAAATGCAGTGATCCGCGGGGCGTGATGATATTATATTACCCATTTTGCGCTATGCACGAAATGGGTAATATTTTTTAGGGAGCTTCAGGGTCTTCTGCCGGTTTTGAGGTAGGTGAAATAATCCGCGATGATCTCTCTGTGGTCGAATGCTATCTGATCGGGCAGCGAGGCTTCTGTAAAGACCTCCGCCCTTCTCGCATCATCCCTGCCCGCGAGCGCCCCCTTCCCGTCGGCGATAAAAACCACTGACACGGTATGGAAACGCGGGTCCCTGCCCGGCTTCGAATAGGCATGGAACTGTTCGATGAGCGTCACATCGAGCGAGGTCTCTTCCTTTGCCTCGCGCATCGCCGCATCTTCGAGGGACTCGCCGATATCCACAAACCCGCCTGGGATCGCCCATCCTGGCGGGGGATTCTTCCGTTCGATCATCACGATCCCGCCCTTGCAGCGGATGATGACGTCGACGGTGACCAAGGGTGTATGTATGGTACTCATCAGGTCATTCGTTCGGCGTTCTACGTTCGGCGTTCGGCGACAAAGATTTCAATAGCCCGCTTAACGTTCGTGATAAGTCCTCACAATAAGTTCTCAAATATTCCTTTTCTTTTGCAGTAAAATACTTTTGTCGAAAAGCTATTTCGATTATGGCAACACATTCTCATATTGAACGACGTGCAATTTTTATAAACTGTTTAAATTCAGCAGTGCTCCCACCGCTTCCCTCGGCAATATTAAGGGGAATGAAGACCACAGCTCTTCTGAACTGGTCAGCCAATCCAAATCTTTCTTCAGGAGGGAAGTTTATAGTAATTTTATAGACCGCGTTAGTAAAATCCAGAGCCTTTTGGTAGGACCTCAACTTTTCAAAATCATAATTTTCCATATATCCTTTTTCCCTTCGCCGAACGCCGAACTCCGAACGCCCAACGTATTCATTTACAAAGATATACCACTTATGGTATTCATCTGCAACCATGGATTTTAACATCATCATCGACAGCCATTCGCACTGGGGTCCGTCGATCACGCTCGGCACGGACGTGACTACGCGGGAACTGCAGCGCCAGCAGAAAGATACGGGCATCACACATGTCGTCATCATACCCTTCCCCTCAACGGCGATCGCGAACAATGAGATCAACGTACGGATCCTGAACGAATCGAAAAGGATCGCGGGGTTCATTCCCTACCATTACATCCGCGAGAATTACGACGAGGCAGGCTTCGATCCGATCCCCGCGCCTTACTACGGAGGAAAATGGCACTGGATGAGAGGGTGGCAGGATTCCGCATCCGACTATAAGGTCCTCGACGATAAGGAGCTGCCAGGACTCGTTGAAAAGATACGAAAGACCGGCAAGCCCGTTATCTTCGAAGAGGAGCTTGCATTCACAGAACGATTTGTCGATATGTTCGATGGGCTGCCCCTTATCATCCCGCATCTCGGCCTGCTCGGAGGGTATCCCGGTGATTTCCTGCAGAGCTTCAAAGACAAAAGCTCCATCTATTTTGATACGGCCCTTTCGTCACAGGATATGATCTATGAGTTTGTAAAGACGATCGGCCCTGAAAGGGTGCTTTTCGGTTCGGACGTCCCTTTCGGCTCAATGAGAAGCGAGCTTTCGAAGGTCCTTGCGCTTTCCATCCCGCGGGAAGACAAGGAACTGCTCCTTTACAAAAACTTCATCCGCCTCACGGGATATACTTTATAGCAAGCACGAAATCCTAAGCACGAAGCACTAAACAATATCAAAATCCAA
>DLMV01000017.1:25317-25491 GCA_002478225.1 Deltaproteobacteria bacterium UBA7527
GTTTAGGATTTCGATATTAGGATCTCGGATTTCACAATATCAACCTTTGCGGGTCTACCTCTTCCCTCAGGATCCGCAGATCCTCCGCCGACGGCGGTTCCGCCTCGCGGGCACGCGAGACATCGATGGAAAAACCAGTGTTCTCAACGATCTTATCGACCGTGATCCCGGGAT
>DLMV01000017.1:25725-36137 GCA_002478225.1 Deltaproteobacteria bacterium UBA7527
GGATAATACTCTGCAAGGTACATCTCTTTTGTATTGTCGTCGAATCTCATGACGCAGAGGTTGGTGACAACGGCAAG
Source organism: Deltaproteobacteria bacterium UBA7527 (assembly GCA_002478225.1). Lineage (GTDB taxonomy): Bacteria > Desulfobacterota > Syntrophorhabdia > Syntrophorhabdales > Syntrophorhabdaceae > UBA5609. Next base: position 25,803 of record DLMV01000017.1, read on the forward strand.
CGCCCCGCCCCTCTGGAGGCCGAGGTTCTTACGCGATTCTCCGCCCCTATACCATCCCACGCTTGTCAGGTAGTCGAGCTTCTCGACGAACCGCCGTTTTTCGTGCTGCATGAATGTGATGACCCCCGACGCGAACGAAGAGACATCGCAGGCGCCGCCGCTGCCGGAGAACCTCGTCTTCGGTTGCCAGTAGTCGCCGATCACCGTTGTGTTGAGATTCCCATATTTATCTATCTGGGCCGCGCCGAGAAATGCGATGGTATGGAGCTTCCTGTGGCCTACTATTGAAAATGCCTCGATCAGCCCTGAATTCAAGCATGTCCCGTGCATAACCCTGAGATCCGAGACAGCCATCGGTATCTCTTCAAGGGACGGGTCAATGCCGCCTGTCTCGAAAAAGACGACCGCCTTCGGCGCATATATCCTTTTTGCCGCCGTAGCAGCAAGCATTGAGACGCCGGTGCCTGCAAAGACGATATCGCCGTCTTTGATAAACCTTCCTGCGCTTATTGCCATCATTTCATTATCCGTATAGTTAGCCATTCTGCGACCTCCCTTATTTCCTGTCCAGGCCTACCGCGTATCCCAAAACAGGGTTCGCCTTTATCTTAAGCAGGTTTTCTGCGCCGACCTTGCCAAGATAATCATCAAAGGACGAAACACCGTATACCCATTCTTGAATGTACTCCTTGAAAAGCCTGTCATCATCGGCAGCTTTTTTATAGAGGTTAAGGTGTTTCGGATCGTAATCGTAGAACGCATAGCATCCTGTGGGATGGGCGCCATAGGGGACCTTCACGATAGCATCAACAAAGAACGGGGGCAGCGTGTTCTGGTCAGGATCAAGCCTGATGAAAGAACGGGGCATGATCTCTTCGCAGGTCACTATGACGATATCAGCTGATTTTGCCTGCTCAACATCAGCGAAGGTAAGTCCTTTGATCCTCACGGTACCGTCTTCTCCCACATACTGGGCATGCATAATGGCAACGTCCGGGTTCAACGCAGGAAGGAGCACGACCTTGTCCTCCTTTTCGTTAAAGGGATTCTGCATAAGGGAAAATTTCTTTGATGCTACCTTTGCCTGCCCTCTGAGCTCTTTCGGAAATCCTTCATAATTGAGCAGATCAGAACCAAGCCCGGACCTTGTAGGGATAAAGGGGATACCGAGGGCGCCGGCGAGGAACCGCAAGCTCATCTGGTAATTGGAATAATCCTCAAACTGGATCTCTCCCCTCTGGATCGCCTTTTTGAACCTGATGCAGGTCGGTGCGTATCTGCCATTGCCGCCGTATGCTATCTCCAATCGCTTCACACAACCTGCGCCGATCAGCACATCGAGCGCCTGCCCGTGGGAATGGCATACAAGGTGTATATCTTTTATCCCCTGCCTCACGATCTCGTATGCGATCGCCATAGGGTTTCTCACAACGGTAAACCCCCCGATGGCGATCTGACTGCCGTCCTTTATGAATCTCTTGACCGCCTCTTCGAGACTCATCATCTTGTCGGCTATTTCAGGATAATTGCTCATCTCTCATTTCTCCTTTAAGACGATATGATTGGAATTCCGTTTGTTTAATGACTTTTAATATCGAATTAAAATATTATATATTCCCTGTACCAGGCTGTCTTGTCAAGTCTTTTTAAAGATATTGCCAGGCGTTACCTTCCTTACGCCGCTGCAGTTTTTCCTTTTACCTTAAGCACGATCAGAGTAAGCAGGATAAGGGCAGCTCCTATCAGGTCGGTGTAAGTCTCCGGGAAGACAATGAGGAACCCTCCTGCGATCAGGAGGAGGCGGGCCCACAGTTTCAGCTTCCCATAGAGCCAGAGATAACCTTCCATGCCTCCAGAAATAAATACGATCCCAAGCAGGGCAAGCACAAAGGCATAAAGCGATTTAAGGGGCTGGTCCTGGAACACCAGCGCAGGGTTATAGACAAAGAAGAAGGGGATGAAGTAGGTGACGATTGCAAGGCGTACAGCATGAAGACCTGTCTTCATGGGGTCGGTTTTCCCTATGGCAGCGGCAACGAACACCGCCATTGCAACGGGGGGGTGATGCATGAGAGCATGGACCAGTAGAGGATAAAGAGATGGACCGCTATAGTATTCAGGTGGCCTACCTGTATAACAGCAGGTACAAGGGTTACCGCAAGAAAGATATAGGCAGAGACGAACATGCCTGCCATCCCAAGGATGAAGGATGCAATGGCCCCTAATATAAGGATCACGAACACATTGCCCCCGCCCAAGCTGATGATCCCGGAGGTAAATAAGGCAGCGCTGCCGGTGACGGTGAGCCCGGCGATGATGAACGACACGGCCATCATGGCGCCCATAGTGGTCGTGCCGATCTGACCTGCCGTTCTAATGACGCCAACTACCTTCCCGGGCGTCATCATCGTTGCCTGCTGAAGAACATCAACGCGCACGCATACCAGGGGCTGTACATCTCCCACTCCATATAGAGAAGCCCCCATGCAAGAAAGGCCAGGATCGCAAGGTAGGGCCAGCCGCTCTTCATGGTCTTTTTGAATGACGGGATGTCCTCCGGGGAGAGCCCCTTCAATCCCCTTTGCGCTGAACAGGCATCTATCTGTGTGAGCAAGCCGAAGTAGCAGAGGATGGCCGGTATGGCGGCCGCGATGCATACCTCCCGGTAGGTAATGCTCAGAAACCCTGCCATCACAAAGGCTATGGCTCCCATGACAGGAGGCATCAGCACGCCGCCTGTGGAGGCGCAGGCCTCGATGGCAGCGGCGCGGGGAGGAGAAAACCCTGTTCGTATCATTATAGGTACGGTCCCCCCTCCCTGGTGGCGCGCCTATCGCTTGCCTCGATCTGCGTAAACACCTCGGTGGGCGTGTTCGCGCTGAGGATGCATAGCAGCGCATATCCCTGTCCTGTAAGAACCGTACGCCCCCTTCCCGGTAAACCGCTGGTGCATCTCACTGTCAGGGGCTGTCCTTATCATTATCTTTATTTCCATTTTCTGTCCATCTTTCCATCCCTGGACAACGCAATCGCCCTCGCTTATGATATGGGCCGGCTTCTTCCTCTCAGGAGGCAGCTGTTCAAGTAGAGCAAGGAGCACATCAAATGGTTTTACCTTGACGCCTTTAACATCTACGGGGTCAGTCCTGTTGCTGTTAAAACCGAGATCGCGAAGAAAATGATATTTTGCGGCAGAGTCGGCATCAAACCCTTCCCTGAACATGATGTGCTTAAATCCTGCGTCGGGAAAAGACTGAGATAACATCCGCGGCTCAGGATGAGGCAAACCTGCCACCAGCAGATCACCTACAGGGTCCTTGAACCTGTATATGACAGGACGGGCCCTTGGCTCAAGCTCCTGCAGTTGTCCATCTTCATAGACCAGGCTCGGGCGTGCGATCAAACTTATGATGCCGTCAAAGCCAAATCCCCAATACAGAGGTCTGGTGTGCTCATCTGGGGGAACCACATCCGCAATACCCCAATAGTAGTTTATTGCATATTAACTATTTTTTAATTTCAGCATGAATTTTTAAAGGGTATCGATTCGCGGTATATTTAAAGAAATCCGGAAATTCGGATCGAGATCTCTTGAATGATTAGAAAAAAGTTGACAATAACTATCTAATGCCATAAGATAAAAATATTTCAAGAAAAAACTTACAGGGACGTTTTGAGAACTCTTTTAAGGAGGGTATGATGAAATTTGATCGTTTATTAGGGGGCAACAAAGAGATTAAAAGAAGGGATTTTCTGAAGCTTACGTCGGCTCTTGGCGGCATTGCCCTTCTGGGCAAAACGGGTGACGTCTTTGCGCAGGAGAAGAAGAGGATATCGATAGCGACCGGCGGCATGGGCGGCGTCTATTTCGTCATCGGCGGCGGCCTCGCGAGCATCCTCACCAAATATGCCGGCGTTGAAGCGTCGGCAGAGGTCACCGCGGCATCGGTCGATAACTGCAAGCTCGTCGCGGCCAAGAAGTCCGATATGGGCCTCATCATGGCCGATACAGGGTACGACGCATTCAAGGGCTTGGGGAATTTCAAGGGCAAACCGCTTCCCATGAGGACGCTGTCGGTCTTGTATCCAAACCTCATGCATGTCGTAACGCTGGAAGGAAAGGGCATCAAAAAAGTGGCCGATCTGAAGGGCAAAAGGGTATCGACCGGCTCCCCCGGGAGCGGAACCGAGGTAAAGGCAAGGAGAGTTCTTGAAGCGGCCGGCGTAGATCCCGATAAAGACATCAAGAAGGACAGGCTCGGCGCAGGCGAGTCTGCCGGCGCCCTGAAGGACGGCAAGATCGATGCCTATTTCTGGGACGGCGGCGTGCCGACATCTTCCGTCCTTGATCTCTCCGCATCGCCGGGGGTCAAGATGATGCTCATCGGTCATGAAGACCTCATCACGAAGATGACCGAGAAATACGGCCCTGTCTATTATCCTTCAATAATCCCCAAAAAAGTATATACCGGAATAGAGTATGACACACCGGTTGCCGCCGTCGGCAACCTGCTGCTCTGTCACCAGGATATGGATGAGAAACTCGCATATGATGTCGTAAAAACCATGTTCGAACGCCTGAAGGAACTCGCTGCCATCCATAAAGAGGCGCTTCACATCAACCTGAAGGACGGCGGAGCGAGCAAGGCGGTCCCCTACCACAAGGGCGCTGCAAAGTACTTCAAGGAAAAGGGTATCACCGTTCCCGTTTGAAGAAACCATCGGGACACAGGGGGAGCAAGCTCCTCCTGTGTCTTTTATTATGTATAGGCATCTTCTCCATTGCCGGATTACTTATCAATATCCAGGTACTGAAGATCGGGGATGATGGCCCGTCATACCGCGTTTCGCGCGGTGACGTAGTTGTCCTCCGTTATACCCACTCAATGTATGGAGTGCCTGTTGTTGAAAGGTTGAGAGTGGAAGACGGATACTTCGAGCTTTTCAGCGTCGCAACGAGTGACGCAGCGCTTGAATATTATGGCATAGCTTCAAAGGAAGAACAGAATGTGAAGAGGTTGATAAAAGAGTTCTCGGTCCCGAAGGGCAGTGTAGGAGGACATTCGCTGTCTGTCCGTGGAGACACAGTACCTTTTGCAGCCTTACACAATAAGCGTGCAAGCATACACATAAGACTGGTGCGACAGCATCTCTTACTGTATCTCATCAATGCCTTGTGGAGGTAATTTATGACTGATAAAGAAATTCCATCGGTGGATAAAGCGGTGGAAGAACTTACCGAAGAACAGAAGAAAAAACTGGAAGAGCTTCTTGAGGAGGAAGAAGGCGTTACCCGGAAAGTAAGCGGATTCTGGAATATCGTCATCACCGTTCTCGCAATAGCCATGTCCCTCTTTGCGATATACGAAGCGATCATCCCGCTGACCACACAGATCGTAAGGGGTGTCCACGTGGCATTTTTACTTGCCATCTCTTTTCTCTATTACCCTATTTCAAAGAGATTTAAAGGGAAGATCAACGTATTCGATGTGGTCCTGTCGCTTCTTTCCCTCGCATGTATCATCTACATGCTTGTGGATTTTGAGGATTTTATCTACCGGGCAGTAACCCCTGAGCGGTGGGATATGATCTTTGGCGTACTATTCATTGTGCTCATATTAGAAGCGACACGGAGAAGCTCCGGTTGGATCATGCCCGTTACGTGCATTATCTTTCTCGTATATGCGTACATCGGGCCATCGCTCCCTTCTCCGTGGACCCATCGAGGATACGATCTGGAACGTATTGTCGGTCACATGTACATGACCCTTGAAGGCATCTTCGGCGTTCCCATCGATGTCTGTGCAACGATCATCATCATGTTCTGCATATTCGGGGCTTTCCTCACTGTATCAGGCGCAGGGAAGTTCTACGTTGATTTTGCCTTTACCGCAATGGGGAGAAAACCCACAGCAGCGGGGCGTGCCGTCATATTCACTTCATATCTCCTTGCAATGGCTTCAGGCTCAGGCGTCGCCAATACCGTTGCGATCGGTTCCGTTGCGTACCCGATGCTTCAAAAATCCGGGTATGACAAGAACAACGCCGGGGGCTTTCTTGCCGCAGGCGGCATGGGAGCCATAACAACTCCGCCGGTTATGGGAGCAGCGGCCTTTCTCATCGCTGAATTTCTGAGGATCAGCTACGTAGACGTTATTCTGCTGGCCCTCATACCTGCCGCGCTCTATTACTGGGGACTCTTCATCATGGTTGAACTGGACGCGAAAAAATTTGCGCTGAAGGCGGTTGAGATAGAAAAGAAACACACCCTGAAAGAACTGACCAAGATGTACTGGTATCATTTCTTGCCGCTTATTGCTATCGTCGTTTTCCTCGTAAGGGGTTACACCCCTCAGGTATCCGTCTTTGCCGCGATTCTGACCTGCTTCTTTGCCTGCTTCATCAGAAGGGAAACCTGGTTCACAGTGCCCAGAATTATTGAGGCGCTTAAGCAGGGCTCCATCACTGTCCTCAATGTCGCGGCGATCTGTGCGTCTGCGGGCATTATCGTGGGGATTGTCAGCCTCACAGGGCTTGGACTGAAATTGTCTTCGATCATTATTGGCTACGCAGGAGGCAATCTCGTAATTACAGCACTTTTTACAGGTGTTCTTTTGTGGGTCATCGGGTTGGCCGTCCCGATCACGGCAACGTATATCATTGCGGCCGTTATCGCAGCGCCGGCGCTTACACACCTTGGCGTTCCTGAATACGCCGCGCATATGTTCATCTTCTATTATGCCCTCCTTTCCGAAGTATCCCCGCCGACCGCCCTGTCCCCCTTTGCCGCGGCGGCAATAACCGGTGGTGATCCGTATAAGACCACGATGATGGCCTGGAAATATACTATCACCGCTTTTCTTATGCCCTTCATCTTTACTGTTCTTCCTGCGGGCCGAGCGCTGCTCCTTCACTGGGAAGGTATAGGCATAGCTACAGGGATCTGGACGATCATCGCCGCCTTTATCGGGATCGGCATGCTTGCATCCGGCTGCTCAGGATGGCTGCTTAAGAGATCAAATATCCTGGAGCGGGTTATCATCATCATTGGCGCCCTGGCATTCGTTTACCCATCCCGGATGGGAGACGTTATCGGTTTTATATGTCTGATACTTGTGATAGTTATGCAGAAGCTGAGAAAAGGACAAGCAGGTCCCGTACAGACTGCGGTTTGATAAAGACGGCCCATGGCTCATAGCTGATAGCAAATCGTATATCGAAGTTCGTATATCGTATATCGATGTTCTTGAGATAACGTTCAGCGTTTGGCTTTCGGCGAGAAAAACAGTCCATAGCTCATGGCAAAACAGATACTGGATGCTGGATGCTCGTTGCTGGTTACTTGATACTGGTCGCTGGTTACTTGATACTGGTTTGGACAAGTATCGAGTATCAAGTATCGAGTACAAGTATCGAGTATCGAGGAACGAGGGACATGGCGAAACATGCGGAAGTCGAGGGGGGAAGAAATAAGTATAGTCCTGGATGAGGATAAAAAAATGGCCGGCATGATCTGCCGGCCATTTTAATTTACAATCAGTTTTGTTAAGCGGTCTTCTCGAGCGCTATCCTTGCAGCGCCAAGAGCGCCTACGATCTGCGGTTCAACATAGATCTTCAAAGGCAGGCTCAGCGCAGCCTCAAGGGCCTTCACGACCCCGATGTTCTTTGCAACCCCGCCTGTCATAACGACCTCTTTCTCGGCTCCTCCGATCCTGCTGATGAGGCCCATGGTCCTGTCAGCAATAGCCTTATGGATACCATACAGAATATCCTCCAGCTCTTCGCCTTCGCTGACCAGGGATATGACCTCTGACTCTGCAAATACAGTGCAGATGCTGCTGATCGTAAGTTCTTTCTTATGTTTTAGAGAACTATCGCCGATCCTGTCGAGTTCAACATTCAGGGCCTTTGCCATAACTTCGATGAACCTTCCCGTACCGGCCGCGCACTTATCGTTCATCTCAAATTCAACGACATTGCCCTTCCCATCGACCTTTATTACTTTTGTATCCTGGCCGCCGATATCAATGATCGTCCGAGCTTCCGGAAAAAGGTAATTAACCCCCCTCGCGATGCAGGTAATCTCTGTGATCGCCTGTTTGGCGAAGGATGCCCTCTTTCTTCCGCAACCGGTCGCAATGATATATGACACGTCAGAGATGTTCTTACCGGGATATGCAAGGACCTTATTGAGCGCCATCTCTGCAGTCTTCTTTGAATCTGCGCCGGTCTGCAAAATGTCATACCCGACTATTCCCTTCTCATTGTCAAAAAGAAGGGCTTCAGTTGTAATGGAACCAATGTCTATTCCGGCAACTAACATTTCTCGATCGCTCCTTTATTCAATAATAGCAAGAACTGCGTCTGCCTCTACTTCCTGCCCTACAGCAACTTTGATCTCCTTGATCACGCCGGACGCCGGAGAAACAATGGGCATCTCCATCTTCATTGCCTCAAGCGTTGCGATCTGATCGTCTTCCGCAACCTTATCGCCGACCTTAACATTCACCCCTACTATTTTGCCAACCATTGGAACGGTAACTTCTGTAGCCATAAAAAACCTCCTTAAGATTTGCTGTTTACGCTTTTCTGTAACCCAGTGCAAACTGGGCAATGATCATCTTCTGTATGTTCGAGGTCCCTTCAACGATCTGGTAAGACTTCGCATCCCTCAGGAACCTTTCAACGGGGTACTCGGAGGAGAACCCATATGAACCGAATATCTTCACTGCTTCAGATGCGCAGAAATTTGCCGACTCTGCGCAATAGTATTTTGCCATCGAAGTCTCGAGGGTATTGTTCATCCCCTGATCTTTCTGCCATGCTGCCCTCAGAAGCAGGAGTTTTGCCGCCTCGTGCTCTACGGACATTCTTCCGATCTGTTCCTGTATCATCTGGAACTGTCCGATGGCCTGGCCGAACTGTTCCCTCTCGTTTGCGTATTTGCAAGCTTCTTCAATACAGCTCTGTGCTACGCCGACTGCCCGGGCTGCAGAGCTTAATCTTGTATAGTTGAGCATGGTCATACATATCGCGAAACCCTGTCCGGGTTTTCCAAGAAGAGCGCTCTTCGGGACCTTTGCTTCTTCGAAGAATATCTCGCCCGTTGGAGCGCAGAACAGGCCAAGTTTTGAGGTAATTGCCCTCTGGACAATGCCAGGCGTATTAAAATCGATAAAGAATGCCGACATGCCTTTATGCTTTGCAGCTTTGTCCGTCATGGCGTACACAACCCCGCATCCGCAATAGGGCACACCGGATATCCATGTTTTTGTGCCGTTAAGGATGTAGCCGTCGTCCACCTCTACCGCTGTCGTTTTCATGCTGGCGACATCCGAGCCGGAGTTCGGTTCTGTGATCGCAAAACAGCCGCCGCTTGTCCCTGCGATCAATCCGGGGAGGAACTGCTCTTTCAGCGCATCGCTTCCGAATTTCAGCAGAACGTTCTGAGGACCATTCATCTGAAGGTTAAAAGGAAGACCCCAGGATGGGCTGACTCTGGCAACCTCCATTGCCATAAGCGTGGCAGCCATGTTGCCCTCCTCGAGCCCAAGTCCGCCGTACTGCTCGGGCGCGAGACATGCAAACATACCCTGATCTCCCATTTTCTTCAGGATCTCCGGACGGTATTTATGCTCCTTCTCGTCTTCTTCCATGGTAGGTTTGATATTCTTCACTGCAAAGTCGTACGCCATTTTGCGCATTGATTCAAGTTCATCAGAAATCTTAAAATCCATAGTTTTTCTCTCCTTTCCTAACGATATTGTGAAACTATTAACAAGGCTAATATTAGCAAAGCACCCTTTCTATGTCAAGCTAATTTTCAGAAATAAATTGTATCTTTTTTTGTCTTAATCCCCTTGCGCCTCACGTTGAACGCCTTATGGCCGTATTACTCTTTCCCCATTCTTTTCAGAGACGGTTCGATCGAGTTCAGGATAGCCATAACGTGCTGCTCGATCAAACGGTTTGCTTTTGACGCTTTACCTGACGCAAGGAGCTCATAGATCTTACGATGGCTGACCTTCTTGTATTGCGGAAACTTCTTAAAATACATAGATGTGAGCCGGTTTGTCACAAATGGCTCTGTTATGCTCACATAAAGCCGCATAAGGATCTGGTTCTGGCTCATTTCTACAATGTACTTGTGAAAGCGGTAGTGAAGAGCTGTGTATCGCTCAATATTGCGCTTTTTAAATGCCTCGTCCATATCGTCCAGGAGTCGCGCCAGCACATCAAGGTTGTCAGGGGTAACTTTGCGCATGGCCAGCTTTATAGCCAAGCCTTCGATCGAAGCCCTGACCTCGGTGGCTTCCCTGAGGCTTTCCACTGA
>DLMV01000017.1:36254-42869 GCA_002478225.1 Deltaproteobacteria bacterium UBA7527
TCCACTGAGATGGAACGGACGAAAGCGCCCTTCCGGGGTAGAAATTCTACAAAACCTTCTGCCTCGAGGCGGCGAAATGCCTCGCGAATAGGCGTGCGGCTTGTCCTGAACATTTTTTGTAAATTTACTTCGTTCAGCCTTTTACCTTCTTCGAGCTGTCCTTTGATTATCTGTTCCCGCAGGTGCTGAAAGATCTGATCATGTAAAAGCAATGCTGGCTGAAAATCCTCTGGCGTGTCGTCCATTTATCCGTTATCCATGATCTTTTGTGATGTCTGTCGACAGTATACAAAATCAAAAAAAAATGTCAAGCAAAAAAAGTGATGTTTTTTCTGTAAAAACAGAAACTATATTGATCTTTTGTAATGTTTATAAACAGGTCCGTGTATCATCGCTATTGCCTAATATATTGTTTTTAAAAACGATTAATATATGAATATTTTTTTATTGTTTTTCCTTGACAATTTTTTACATAATTGTATACTGTCGACAGATATCAGATACAATCATAAGAATATTTATTTACAGCAACACAGGCTATTGTGATTTTTTATACAAATAAAGTGCTTCCTGGCAGGCCGAGGTGGGATCGAAAACAAGGCTTCAGCGGTAGGATAGATCTTCACTCCGCAGGAGATTAATATGGATACAAAAAGAAAACCCTTCACTTCTGTTTTAAACCCGTTGTTATTAAAACCTATAAGGCCTCTTCCCGGTGAGGTGGCGGTTATCGGCGCTGGGACAACCGGCATTGATATAGGATTTTACCTTACAAGCTCTCTCGTCGATATGAGGCTCATCCTCACAGATGCCGGAGAAGAGATTTTAAAAAAGGCGGAAAAACAGTTCGCCGATTACGTGAGAAATTTGGTAGACAGGAAAAAGATCAAGGAAGAGCAGGGTCAAAAGATCCTGAACAACGTGATCTATACGACCGACTACAATGACATCAAGAGCGCCGATCTGGTTATTGAAACACTGCCGGAAGACATCTCTTTAAAAAGAGAAGCGCTTTCTAAGGTCGAAGAGGTGGTCGGCCCATCTGCCATCATTACATCAAATACCGGTTTATTTCCACCTGACCGGATCTTCCTGAGCATGAAAGACCCTGCAAGGGCAACGGTCGTGCATTTCTTTCCGCCTGTCCCGAGAAGCATACCGGTGGAAGTGGCCATATGGGATAAAGTAAGCCGGGAAGTGCTGGATTATCTCTCATGGGTCTTTGCCATGACAGGGAAGGTAGCGATCCCAACGGGCAGCGTAGTCTGTTTAATGCTGGGAAGGATATGGAACAACTGGTGCAATGAGGCTGTTTATCTCCTCGATGGCGCCGCCGCAGGCATGATCGATCATACGGCTGAAGAGTTTATTGCAGAAGGACCATTTTGGACGCTGAACGCAACGAAGGGCAGTGATATTGTTTTTCAAGGAAATGCATTGCAAATGGAAGAAGGGGATCATTACCTGCCATCGCCTGCTCTGAAGTCCACACAACCGTGGGAGACAAAGAGACCGGGCAGCGCGCTCGATGTCCCAGAAGATAAAAAAGACATGATCAGGGACAGGCTGTTGGGGATACTATTCTCGCAGTCTTTCGATATTATTGATCGCGGTATTGGGGCGCCTGAGGACCTGAACTTCGGCTGCCAGGTTGCCCTTGGATTCAGCAAGGGACCGATGGATATCATGCTCGACGCAGGCGAAGATAAGGTGCGCCAGGTTATTAATAGGCTTCAGACCGAAAGGGGCGGCTTTCCGGGGCCAAAGAGGCCCTACCAAGACTATCAGGACTTCAGGCGGTATATCCTTCTGGATGAGATCGAGGGCGTGAAGATCATCACAATACGGCGCCCACAGGCAATGAACGCCATTCGTGAAGAGCTGAACAACGAAATAATGGCCTTGTTGAAAAAGTATGAAAATGACCCGGACACAAAGGGGTTCGTCCTGACCGGATACGGCCCGGCAGCATTTTCAGCAGGAGCCGACATCGGCACTTTCCCGGACATGCTGGGCGACATCGACAAGGGTACCCAGGCAGCAAGGGATTGGGCAAAGGTTCAACCCTACATGGACCGGCTTGCCAAGCCTATCGTTGCCGCCATAAACGGTGTGGCGCTCGGCGGGGGATTAGAGCTTGCGATCCGCTGCCACAGCATGGTAGCTACAGCGAATGCGAGATTCCAGTTTCCCGAGATCATGCTCGGAATACTGCCGGCAATAGGAGGGACGATCGTTCCCTATCGGAAATGGCCTCAAGGCGCAGGACTTTTCCATGAAATGCTCTGTCTGGCGAGACCGATCAATGTGAAAGAGGCTTTAGAGATAGGCATGGTCAGCAAGGTGGCGAACAGCTATCATGAGATGATCCAGGAAGCCGTCAAGGAGGTGAATAATCTTACAGGCAGGATCAAGAGGATCCCTGATGGAAAGGTAGATATCCCGAAGATGGAAATGCCGGAGAATCCCATGGCCGGCAAGCTCGCTTTAAGCAAAGAGTCCATCTCCATCATTATCAGAACAGTGGAAAATGGGGCCCGGTCAGAACGTTTTGCCGATGCTCTCGAGATCGGCTACCGGGGTTTTGGCGAGATCGCATGCACCGAGGCAGCAAAAGAGGGCGTTGCCGCTTTCATGGAAAAAAGAACTCCTGTGTATAAGAAATGAGCATGAGGCACAGCGAACCGTATACCGTAATCGTATATCGTGATCGCAAAGAAGCGTGGGGCGGAAGGCGTGAGGGATGGACCCCGTTAAATGTGAAATGCAAAACGTAAAATGTTTAAACTTTTCACTGCTCACGTTCCACTTTTTACATTCTACGATATCAGTAGAGAGCTGGCAACTGTTAAGCGGAGAGGCGATCCCGTCAAGTCGGGACAGGTTCCGGGCCCGATGCCCTGGCTGGCGGCCATTGATGTAGAAAAAGGATGCAAATTTGCCATTCTCGCATATAATTGTATAGAGTGGTCAGGGAAACCGAGGATATTTTAAAGGAGGTGGTCGAAGAGAGGTAAGGGGATAATGTTCTGCAAATCTAAAATAAGGGGGTTGTTATGAAACGCTTTAAAGCGATATTTTTGGTTCTATTTTTATCGGTCATCGGGGTTTCATTCCTAACAACATCGGCATTCGGTCAGGCAAAACCTATTGAGCTCACTTACGCGCAATTCCAGCCGGCACAGCATTTCAACAACAAGCTTTCTGAATCGTATGCAAAAGAGATCGAGAAGAGGACGAACGGCAGGGTAAAGATCACCGTGTTCTCCGGTGGGACGCTTATCGCTGCCGATAAGACTTACAGCGGCATAGTGACCGGGATCGCCGATATGGGCATGTCCTGCATGGCTTACACGAGGGGAAAATTCCCCCTGTCGGAGGTGATCGATCTGCCCCTTGGCTACAAGACAGGCGTGGCTGCCACAAAGCTGATCAACCTCTTTTATGAAAAATTCAAGCCAAAAGAATACAACGAGACAGAGGTTATGTACTTCATGGCCCATAGCCCCGGCATCGTTCATTCAAAGAAACCCATCTATAAACTTGAGGACATAAAAGGGCAGAAGATCCGCTGCACAGGCCTGGCTGCGAAAGTGGCCGGCAAGCTCGGGGCTGTCCCTGTTGCCATGCCTATGGGGGAGACCTACGACGCCATCAGCAGGGGTGTTGTGGACGGTTCAATGGGGCCGCAGGAGTCTACGCAGGGCTGGAGATGGGGTGAAGTCATCGCCGCCTCGACACAGAGCTTCGGCGCCGGGTATTCCACAGGGTTTTTTGTTGTTATGAACAAGCAGAAATGGAATTCTCTTCCTCCTGATATTCAGAAGATCTTCAGAGAGGTGAACAAGGAGTGGGCAGACAAGAATGGGGAGGCATGGGATTTTTACGATAAGCAGTCAAAGGACTGGATGCTGCAGATCGGTAAAAAGGTCATCTCGCTTTCACCTGAAGAGAATGCCAGATGGGCTGCGCTGGTCAAGCCCCTGCTTAATGAATACGTGGATAACATGAAGAAACAGGGCCTGCCCGGGCAGGAGGCATTGGATTTCTGCCTGGCGGAGCTGAAGAAGCTCGAGAAGTAAAGAGCGCAATGGAAGGGGGAGTGTTTGATAAACACCTCCCCTTCCTTATACTTGAACTGGTCAGGAGGGAGCTCGATGGAAGGATATCTCAAGGGCATCAAAGGCATCAGCAGCTTTATGAATACGATAGCAGCTATCGGCCTTACGTTTATCATGCTGCTCACTACCCTCGACGTGATCCTGAGGCTTTTCAAAAGTCCCATTGTAGGCACGTACGAGCTCGTAGCCTTTACCGGAGGAATAATCATTGGGTTTGCTGTGCCGATGACTTCCTGGATGAGGGCGCATGTATATGTGGATTTTCTCGTCCAGAAATTTCCTGAAGGCAGGCGCGATGTCGTCAATATATTTACCCGGTTGATGGTGATCGCATTCTTTACGATAGCCGGGGTCAACTTATTCAAGCACGGGTGGTATCTCTATTCGACGCATGAGGTCTCGCCCACCCTTCAACTGCCCTTTTACCCTATCGTTTTTGGAATAGCCGTAGCCTGCGTCCTTGAATGTTTCGTTATGATCGCCGACATTGTCAAAATAGCGGAGGGAAAATATGAATGAGGTGATAATAGGCATTGTAGCCCTTTTTGTATTGCTGATGATGTTCCTTACCGGTATTGAGCTGGGATTTGGGATGGCGATCGTCGGATTCATAGGATTCTGGATACTTAAGGGCGCCGGTCCAGCATTCAATCTTGTCGCTGTTGACCTCTTTGACGTCTTTACCACCTATGGCTTTACGGTCATCCCCTTATTCGTCCTCATGGGTCAGATCGCCTATAATGCCGGCATAGCAAGAAGGCTCTATGATTCAGCCTACAAGTTCATCGGCCATATACCCGGAGGGTTGGCCATGGCAACAGTTGTAGGCGCCACATCGTTCAAGGCTATCTGCGGTTCCTCCCCTGCGACAGCTGCAACGTTCGCGAGCGTTGCCGTTCCAGAGATGGATCGGTATAATTACGCCAAGAAATTATCAACAGGGATCGTCGCAAGCGTTGGAACGCTTGGCATCCTCATTCCACCGAGCGTAACGCTGATCGTCTTCGGGATCATCACGGAACAATCCATAGCCAGATTGTTTATGGCAGGAATAGTGCCGGGATTGCTCACTGCCTTCTTTTTCATCATCGTTATTTATGTGTGGTGTAAGATCAATCCATCGATCGGGCCGAAGGGAGAAAGGTCAAGCTGGAGCGCGAGGGTAAAATCCCTGCCCGAGGTGCTTCTGGTCGTGGCTATTTTTCTTGTTCTCGTAATAGGGCTCATGAATGGCTTTTTCACGCCCACCGAGGCAGGGAGCATCGGGACCATGGCCGTGATCATCTTGTCGGTCGCAAAAAAGGATATCGACCTTAAAGGATATGTGAAATCGCTTCTGGAATCTCTCCGCACTGCATGCATGGTCCTCACGCTCATTGCAGGGTCTACCATCCTCGGCCATTTTCTTGCGGTAACGAAGATACCTATCTATGCAGCCGATTGGGTTGCGGACTTGCCCATAAACCGTTACGTTATCATGATCATCGTCAGTTTGATCTATCAGCTGGGGGGCTCGTTTATAGACGATCTCGCGTTCATGATACTTGCAACCCCGATCCTCTACCCGGTAGCCTTGAAACTCGGCTTCGATCCGCTCTGGTTTGCCATGATTGTCGGTCTTACGGTAATGATCGGGGTCGTGATCCCGCCGGTTGCCTCCAATGTCTTTGTTGTAAAGAACATCACGAAAGTCCCGATGGGCGTAATTTACAGCGGGGTTTACCCGTTTCTCGCGAGCATCATCCTTGTGACCATTCTATTGTTCTTCTTTCCCGGCATGGCTACTTTTCTTCCCAATCTTTTGATGAAATGAAAGGAAGCGACGCCGCATTTTTATTGTTGCAAAAGATGCCTGATGTTATCTTCTTAGTATAACCATGATCTTTAATCAGACTGGACGTGCAGCGGACAGATTGTATGTAACCGGGATACCATGGTCGCCGGTCTATCTCATTGACGGCACAAGGCCTGTACTCTTCGAGGCAGGCTTTGCGTGCATGGGGAGGCATTACGTAGAGGCGATCAGATCGGTTCTCAATGAAAAGCAACCGGAGATGCTCTTTCTAACGCATGTCCACTGGGACCATTGCGGCGGAACGAGCTATATCAGGGAGTCTTTCCCAGGCATCAAAGTTGCGGCTTCAGAAAGAGCGGCATCGATAATTAAACGGCCTAATGCGCAAAATCTTATAAAAACGCTTAGCAAGGACGTGATGTCCTTTATCAAGAAATATTATGGAATCAGTTTGACAGAGATGCTGGATGATCCCTTCAAACCCTTCAATGTCGATATGCTGCTTGAAGACAGCCAGACAATCGATGTTGACCAGGGTCTGACCGTCCGGGTCATAGCAACGCCTGGGCATACCCGCGACCATCTGTCCTATTATGTTCCGGAAAGAAAGATCCTCATTGCCACCGAGGCTGCCGGCTGCCTTGACAGAACAGGTACTATCGTCCCTGAATTCCTTGTCGATTACGATATGTACGTATT
>DLMV01000017.1:42993-100918 GCA_002478225.1 Deltaproteobacteria bacterium UBA7527
TTGTCGATTACGATATGTACGTCGCCTCCTTGAAGCGCTTGATGGAATTTCCCGCGGAGGTCCTCTGCCAGGGCCACCACTTTGTTTTTGTGGGAAGAAAAGCGGTAAAGGATTTTTTGACCCGCTCGCTAAGAGAGACTGAATATTTCAAGACCCATGTCCTCGAATTATTGCGTTCCGAGAATGGATCTGTCGAAGAGGTGGCGAGAAAGGTCAAGGCTGAACAATATGACCCGAATCCAGGGCCCAAACAAACGGAAAAGGCGTATCTGCTTAACCTGAAATCCCGCATAACGCATCTTGCCGAAAGGTTCTATGACAAATGATGGTTTCAGCAATAAAGGTGATCCATGACCCTATATTAAAAATGAGGAGGCTATAATGAACTTTTCAATGTTTTGCGGTCTGAATGCGAGCAAATTCCCCATGAGAGAATTCCTGATCGAAAGCAATCCTTCAAAAGGGATACGGAGGACCATTGCCTGGGGAGAACTGAACAGCCAGGCAAACAAGCTCGCAAACTATATGATCAAGGAGTGCGGGATACAAAAGGGGGACATTGTTCTCCATCTTATGATGAACAGCATCGAGTGGTACGTGACATATATGGCAATACTGAAGACCGGCGCCACCATAACGCCTCTTAACTACCGCTTTGCAACGGGCGATATCAAATACGCCGCCGACGTGGTAAGGTCGAAGGTCTTCATACTGGACGATACCTTTGTGCCGAGGGTCGAACCGATCATCAAGGATCTCGACTACATTAAGAAATATGTCTGCGCGGGAAGCAGCATTCCTCCAAACATGACGTCATATAAGGAGATTGCGGAGAGAGGCGACGGATCGGAGGTGCTCATTGAGACGTCAGACGACGAGATGGCAGAACTCATGTTCACGTCCGGAACAACAGGCGCGCCGAAACCTGTCTGTCATACCCACAAGAGCCTCTTTTATATAGGAATTGGGAACGGCCTGACCTTCGGCGAGGGATATGAAAGCGTGTACATTGCCCCGCATCCTTTCTACCACAGCGGCTCTCTGTTCTATTCCTTCCCATGTTATATGGCGGCAGGAAAGGTTCTTATGGCCCAGGACCTGTCTCCGCAGGGATTGGTCCGATCCATCGCCGAGGAAAAGGCCACAGGGGGATGGATAAGCGTGCCGATCTGGTCGGACATCATCAATATGATCAAGGCCGGAACGCTTGACATAAGCAAATACGATTTTTCCAACCTGAAATATATCGCAATGGGCGCACAGCCGGTGCCTACCGTGCTCTTAGAGGACAGCAAGAGGATATTCCGCGGATTGAAGATGTTCAACACGTACGGGATCACAGAAGGCGGAGGCGGATGCACGGTAGCCCTCTATGACGAGGACATCCTGAGAAAGATAGGCGCGATCGGACGTCCCGGACCCTTCATGGAGGTGAAGATCGTTGATGACAGGGGACAAATATTGCCGCCGGGCAAGGTTGGGGAACTGCTTCTCAAGGGCCCGCGCCTTATGAAAGAATACGCGTACAATCCGGAAATGACGGCCAGGACCATAACCGACGGGTGGCTGCATACAGGAGATCTCGCATATACCGATGGAGACGGGTATCTCTTCTTTGCTGACAGGTCAAAGGACCTCATCATCAGGGGCGGAGAGAATATATTTCCGGCCGAGATAGAGGATGTCCTGCGCAAAAATCCGAAGATCCAGGATGTTGCGGTCATCGGATACCCCCATCCGAGGTTCGTGGAGATCGCCATGGCGATCATCCAGCTGAAGCAGGGAGAGGTGATGAAAGAAGAGGAGGTCATCGAGTTCTGCAAGGAAAAGGGGCTCGCGAAATATAAATGGCCTGAAAAGATAGCCTACGCGAATGTCCCGCGGAACCCGGCAGGCAAGATAGAGAAACCAAAGCTGCGGGAGATGTATACCAGGCCGGCACAAGAAGGGGTGGAACGGCAATAACCCGCCAGGCTTAGCTCATTGCATTGTAAAAATCATAAAAAACTGTTGCCATATACCCAATAAATAAGTTACATTTAGGGCATGTGAATTTTTTAATTTTCAATAATAAATCAGGAGGGACAGTATGGACGTAAAGAAGATCGGGGTTTTGGGCGCCGGTACTATGGGCAACGGGATCGCCCAGGTAGCTGCTCAGGCTGGCTACGATGTCGTAATGAGAGATATCGAGGACAGGTTCGTCGAGGGCGGTCTGAAAAATATCGACAAATTTCTTTCTAAATCCGTTGAAAAAGGCAAGATGAAGGCAGAAGACAAGAGCGCCATCATCGGAAGGATCAAAGGCACGACAAAGATGGAGGACATGAAAGATGTCGATTTTGTCGTTGAGGTCGTCCTCGAGGTAATGGACATAAAGAAAAAGGTCTTTGCGGAATTGGATGAGGTCACAAGAAAGGACGTGATCCTTGCATCGAACACCTCCTCCATGTCCCTTACGGAGATCGCGACAGCCACAAAAAGGCCCGAAAAGGTCGTCGGCATGCACTTCTTCAATCCTGTTCCATTAATGAAGCTCGTTGAGGTTATCAGGGGCATGAAGACAAACGATGAGACCGTTGCCGCAACGATCGACCTTACCAGGAAACTTGGCAAGGAACCCGTTGAAGTGCGTGTGGATATCCCCGGATTTCTCGTAAACAGGCTGATGGTCCCCCATCTCCTCGAGGCAATAAAGCTCTATGAACAGGGCGTCGCTTCCATAGAAGACATCGACAAGGCAGCCAAGCTCGGGTTGAACTATCCCATGGGTCCTTTCGAACTGATGGACCTCACTGGTCTCGATATCAACGTCCACGTGGCGCAGTACTTCTATGACAATCTGCCGAAAGAGTTGAAATGGGATCCGCCGTTTGCACTTAGGAACCTTGTGAAAGCAGGCATCCTGGGGAGAAAGTCAGGCAAAGGCTGGTACGACTACTCAAAATAACCCCAGATACGAAGGAGGCTTGCATGGCCTACGAGACTTTGATCATTGAAAAAGAAGCACCCATAGGGATCATCAAACTGAACAGACCCCCTGTGAACCCGTTGAGCGTAAAGCTCTATCTTGAGCTTTACGATGCTGTCTGCGAATTTGAAAAGGATGACGAGGTCGGTGCGATCATTATTACAGGGAATGGCGACAAGGCCTTTGCGGCAGGCCTCGATATCAAGGACGTTATGGGGAAATCTGCCGTAGAAACGCTCGATTTTCTCTGGACGGCCCCAAGGAAAACCTTCGACAAGCTTACGAGCATCGATAAACCTACGATCGCGGCAGTTTTCGGACTTGCGCTCGGCGGCGGGTGCGAGGTTGCCCTCTGCTGCGACCTGAGGATCGCCTCTGAGGATACTGTCATAGGATTGCCTGAGATCAACCTCGGCATCATGCCGGGATCAGGCGCGACGCAACGCCTGCCGAGGCTTATAGGCGTACCAAAGGCGAAAGAGATGATCTACACGGGGGATAATATCAACGCCGCGGAGGCATACCGGATCGGCCTCGTGAACAAGGTTGTGCCGAAAGACAAGCTCATGGAAGAAGCAAAGGCAATGGCAAAGAAATTGGCATCGAAGCCAAAGGCGGCCTTTGCCCTCATCAAGAGATGCATCGACAGCGGGCTCAACATGGATCTCGCGTCCGGTCTTACAATGGAGATGGATTCCTTCTCCATAGCATTCACCTCGGAAGACGGGAGAGAGGGAATAAACGCCTTTGTTGAGAAGAGAAAACCCAACTATAAGGGTAAGTAGGAAAAAGGTGTTTGGCATTCAGTGGTGGGTGGCGCGATAAGCCGGCACCTTGCACCTGATAGCTGATAGCTGAATTTAACTTTAAGGAGGATTGTATGGCAAGAAATGCGGTAATATTGGCCGGCGGCCAATGTAAATGGGGAGTTCGCGAAGCACACCTGGTGGACCTTTTCCAGGAAGCGGCTAAGGCGTGCCTCAATGATATCCCAACTCTAAAACCAAAAGACATAGACGGGTTGATCGTTGCCACGTCATATGCCGGAAGGTGTTCGTTCCAGGTGAATACAGCGCCGGTTATAGCTGAAAGGGTCGGCGTAAAACCAACTTCGATCTGCACACGGTGCGATACGCTGTGCGCAGGCGGTTCAACGGGCATTATTCTTGCGATGGGTCTTGTACAGGCAGGCGCAGCAGACATCGTAATGGTCGCGGGCGGCGAGAAGTTATACACGCCGCAAAAATGGGAAGTGTTCTACAGCGAACTTGCTTCTGTTGACCATGACTGGGACGGCGTCCACGGCATGGGACTTCCGCCCCCATTCTTCGCACTGACGGCGCAGGAGCACATGATGCACTATGGCTCGACAAAAGAACAGCTGGCCGCTGTATCAGTGGCAAACTACAACTATGCGGCAACAAACCCTGTTGCCCAGATGCAGAAGGCTCTCACACTGGAAGAGGCGATGAGCGCCCCTGTCGTTGTGCCCCCTCTTACGCTCTATGATTGCTGTCCGATCACGGACGGCGCGGCGGTATGCATCATCACAACAGACGAGATCGCAAAGAAGTTCACTGACAGGCCTCTCGTGTATATCAGAGGCACTGCCCAGGTATGCCTCAACAGCGTATCGGCAAACTTCCCCGGCGCACATCTCGCTGACTGGAAACACACAAGGATAGCGGGAGAAAAGGCATATGCAAATGCAAAGGTCGGGCCGGGTGACATAAAGGTCGCCCAGACGCACGACTGTTTCTCCATTTCCGAGGTCATCGAAGTGGAAGAACTCGGGTTCTGCAAAAAAGGCGAAGGCGGAGAATTCTGCGGTTCCAAACAAATAGAGCTCGGCGGTAAGGTTCCTGTCAATACCGACGGCGGATTGCTGGCATGCGGGCATCCATTCGGAGCAACTGGCATCAGGCAGGGCATCGAGATCATGAAACAGCTCCAGGGCAGGGCCCGCCACCAGGTAAAAGGCGCTGACATCGGACTCACACACAACCTTAGTGGAGCCAATGCTGAACATACCGTCTTAATCTATGGAAGAGAACCAGTAAAATAAGGAGGAAAATATGGCTGTTCTGGGAATCCCAATACTTGAAAATCTGTATCCGTCAACAATGGATATGTGGCCCCTCGAGGCAAAAGAATTTAACAGGAACTGGCAGTTCTATGAGAACCTGAAACAGGGGAGATTTACAACAACAAAATGCAAGGACTGCGGTCTCGTCTCATATCCGCCCAGGGTAATATGCCCTGAATGCTACTCCGAGAACCTTGAATACGTCGATCTGCCAAACAAGGGCAAGATCATTGTCTTTTCAGAAGAAGTAAAAGGCGTCCCCCTCGGCTTCGAATCCCCGCTTATCCATGCGGTGATCGATCTGGGCGTTGACCCCGCGAGAAGGGTATTGAGCAGGATCGTTAACTGCCCGGCAGGCGTATTGAAACGGGGAGACGAGGTCCAGCTTGCGGTATTTCCGGTCCCCGCATTGCCTATAGACAAGGGCAAGCTGGGGACTGTTATGTCCGAGAGGGTATTCTTTGCCTTTGAACCGGTAAAGAAGTAAAGCGAAAAAAAAGATAGAAACCGATTGAACACACACAAAAATGGAGCGGCAACCCGCTCCATTTTTCTTATAATCCTGCCTTTAACCCGAATACGTCATTCTTTAAAAATGCATCCCTATATTCACGACAATTGCGTTGACCGCCCTGTTCGGAGTTGTTATACCGCCATTCGAATAATGGCGCAGCCTGTTCTCTATAAAATAATTATTCCAGCGGTAACCAATGCCGCCTTGCAAAATAAACAGGAGATGCGACCCCTGTTCTTCAAACAGAATGGTCGTATAGGCCGCTCCCGTACCTACAGTGGCAAAGAGGCCATTCCTGGTCTTGTTGAAATAATATTTGAGGGACAGCATCATGCCGGCATCAAGCCCACCCTGAGGGTCGTTGACGTATGCAACAAAGGGCTCCATGAGAAGATAGAAGTCTTTCACCAGCGTCTTCTCCCTGGCATATGCAAGCTGATAGAAATAGTAATTCCCATTGTCGCCACGCAACTTGCCGTACTTAGGGCTCAGGTTAAACATCCCGAACCCATAACCTGCGACCAGAGCATTATCATCTCCAACAGAATATATAGGGTAGGCCAGCATCAAAACGACTGCGATTATCATGAAAATCCTTTTCCGCATGGATACCCCCGGTTCATTATAGAGAATTAACTTCATAATACCTCTTTAACATATCTAAAAAATATTGTAAAATCTTTTTGAACATGAAAAATATCTTGCTTTTCATTGCACTGGTGCTTTCCGTTTTACTCCCCGAGATCGCTGACAGCAAGGATTATGTGGTCAGGAAGGTCATCAACGGTGATACCGTACAGCTCGACACAGGCGAAACTGTAAAATACCTGGGGATCGAGGCCCCGAAGCTGAACACAAAAGAAGGCGGTGCGGAATTCTACGCAAGGGAGGCGGCAAGATATAATAAAAAACTCGTCTTTATGAAAAAGGTCCGCCTTGAATTCGATCATGACAAAAAAGATCCGCAGGGGCGATTGCTCGCCTATGTCTTTGTAAAGAACCTTTTCGTCAATGCAGAACTTGTAAAGCTCGGCTACGCAAGGGCTTCTGTAAGGCCGCCGAACACAAAATACCAGGCAACGCTTACAGATCTGGAAAAAAAGGCCATAGAAGGGGACAGGGGTCTCTGGCAGGAAACCAAAAAGGATACAGAATCTTATTATGTCGGGAACAAGCGCACCTATACCCTCCACAGACCATCCTGTAAATATGTGAGCAAGATACCGGCAAAAGATAAAATAATCTTCAGAAATCGTGCAGACGCGTTAAAAATCGGGTATACTCCTGATAAGTACTGTAAGCCATAATGGAAGAATACATAAAATACTGGGGACTGGAACAACACCCGTTCATCCTTGCGCCGGACGGAAGGATGATGTGCGTGACGGGTCAGTACTTTGAATGCCTCGAGAGGCTGAAATACGCGATCAATACGAACAAGGGCGGCGCTCTCATCGTATCCGAAGAAGCCGGGCTCGGCAAGACAACGACGATCTTCCGCCTCATCGACGATATGCGGGCGCAGTATGGTGAAACCTTCAAATTCGCCTACATCGATCATCCAACTCTGACCCCCTCACAGATGATCGCCTATATAACCGGGTCTATCAAGGACTTCCAATCAAACGAAAAGACCCCGAGCAACCTTACGATCGATTTCTTAGACAACCGGATGCATATCGTTTCCGACCTGCAGCAGGACGGGGACAAGCTGAAGAACCTTCTGGTCCTGAAGGATGCCCTGACGGAAGTGAAAGAACAGGGCGGCAAGAGCATTATCGTCATCGATGAAGGACAGATGCTATGCGGGGCAGAAGATGTGCTGCAGGAATTGAGAATGCTCATCAACCTTACCCACAATAATGAGTACCTTCATACCTTTATCCTTTCAGGACAAAAGGCCCTGTGGGAAACCATAAAGAATATGCCGGAGTTCTGGCAGAGGCTGCCGGTCAGATATTACTTCACGCCGCTGCGGTTTGAAGAAACCCGGGAGCTTTTACGGTACAGGTTAAACAAGGCAGGTCTTGATGTGGCCCGGGACATCTTTACTGATGATGCCTTGGAGATCATTCACAAATATTCGAAGGGACTGCCAAGAACTATCATTGCCCTTGCCGACCTTGCTCTGCTTGCCGGCTACACAGACCGCACCCGCAAGATAACCTTCAAAGAGGTGTCAAAGGCGATCAATGCAATGACCGGGAGAGGCGATTCCCTTCCCTATATCGATACCGAAAGAAAGGACAGCGACAGGCAATCCTCTGAGAGAATCCCTCCACAACCTTCAAAAAAGGTGGAGACCGACAAAAAGCATGTTGAATATGTTGCCCACGATTTCCGTGATGATCATGATCTGGAGGAGCGGGGCATAACCTACTCAAGACCTTTTTTGATCGCTCTCAGCGTGGTCTTCTCCCTGTTCTTCGGCGGTATGGGCTATCATCTTCTGACGCCTTCAAAACCACCTGAGACAGTAGTTATCCTCAAAAAAGAAACCGCCGCGCAGCGTACGGAGAGCAAGCCTCAATTACAGGAAAATCTTCCAAAACCAGAAGGTTCTACGGAAAAACCGGCTTCCCAACAGCAGGCAGAGACAATAAAAACAGACATCGCAGAGCCCAGGAAAGAGGCAAGACCTGAGAGATACGCCGTCGTTAACAAGGATGCGGTCAATGTAAGGAACGCGCCTTATCTTCAGTCTCAGCGCATCGGCATTATCTTCCGCGGAGAATCTCCCAACATCATCGAAGAGAGAACAGACGGAACAGGGGCAAAGTGGTATAAGATACTCCTCTATGGAAACCGGGAAGGCTGGATCTCTGACACTGTCGTGGTGGTGTTGTCGAAATAACCACAGAAGCAGTTCATAGCTGATAGCTCTTAGTATACTGGATGCTCGATGCTGGACGCTGGAAAAAGGAGGTCATAGTGCTTAACAGACGGTATGTCGTAGCTCGTACCAGCATCAGGTATCCAGCATCGCGCTTGCTATGAGCCATCAGCTATGAGCTAAGAACCGCTATTTATGAGCGCAGCACCCTCTTATCCCCTACCCTGATCGTCAGCTTTATCTCATCAAGGTATTCAAGGAGGGGGATCATGTATTTCCTGGAGAGGTCAAGGGTGGATTTGAAATCAGAGGGCGTCATCTCTTTCTTCTGCGTCAGGTAAGCAACAACCATCTTTTTCAGGTCTTCTATGATGTCGCGGTGAAAATACATATCACCTTTTATCTTGATCACCTTGCCATCAAAAACAAGGCTCTCGAGGATGTCCTTGATGTGCTGCTCATTTTTGTTAAGTTCCGAAGAAAGCTCCTTAAGGCCCGGCGGGGTAAAACCATACTGATATAACCTCTTCAGCACTACCTGCTTAAAGCGTTCAATGTCTTCGTTCTGAGTACCCCTTTTGCCCTTTGCGATAACCTTATCCTTCTCTGTTACGACAGCCCCTTCCTGTATGCACTCTTCCAGAGCTGCCAGGAATACCTGGGGTTCTACCTGAGGAAGCTTCATTCTCAGCTCTTCCCTCGACATACCGACTTTCAGAGGATTTTTTGCATAATAATCATTGATCAACCTGACTAAAATTTCCTTATACTCTGTAAATTTCTTGGAATGAACAACGGTCTTTCCTATTATCCGTACCTTATTTTTTTCATATAGGGTTTGTATGGTGTGATCTACCCCCCCTTCTTTTTTGCCAAGCAGCATGAAGAACAGCTCTCTTTTCAAACCGCCGTGTCCTGCCTTCAGGAGATGGTATTCGGCCTTATCGGCGTCACTTCCATGCATAAGAAGGGCGTAAATACCGCTTAAGCCTTCGGACTGTCTTTTGTGTCTCCCGGGCAAAATATCAAGGACCTTTCCACCCCCAACAGTCTGTATTGCATAAGGGCCTCTCAGGATATAGCGGTCACCGGTCAGCATGACGAGCGGCTGGGAGAATACGAATTGCACGAAGCGCTCTTCGCCCGGCTCTATGGCGTCGCTGTCGAGAAGCACAAGCCGGGCCTCTTCCTGCATTGTTGCTATATGGAATCTCAGAATGCTGTTATTTTTTATCGGCTTGAGGGGCAATGCGAGATATTTCAACGTAGCGTCGATCCTCCGTGAGGGAGATAATGTACCGGGTTTCCCTATGACAACGCCCCTCTCAATATCATGTTTCTCTATACCCTGTATATTCAAAGCAATCCTTTGGCCCGCAATTGCCTCACCGACATCTTTATGGTACGCCTGGATATTCCTCACCTTTGCATATCTATTGAACGGATAGATCTCCACCTCGTCCCCAACATTGATGCAGCCTGAGATGCATGTCCCGGTAACGATCGTGCCGAACCCCTTCAGGGTAAAGATCCTGTCAACGGGCAGCCTGAATATCCCTTCCCTCGACCTCTCATCGGTCTCCTTGGCAGCGCCTTCGATCAGGTCCTTTAAGAGTGTAATGTTCTCGCCGGTGGCAGATGAAACAGGCACTATCGGCGCTCCCTCGAGGGACCTTCCGGAAAGGAAATCCTTAATGTCCTCCCTTACAAGCTCTACCATGTCATTATCCACGAGATCTGTCTTGGTGATCGCGACAATACCCCTTTTTAGCCCAAGGAGCTCGCATATATCGAGATGCTCCCGTGTCTGCGGCATCACCCCTTCATCTGCAGCAACAACAAGCAATACCATGTCAATGCCCCACGCACCGGCAACCATGTGCCTCACAAACTTTTCGTGCCCCGGAACATCAACGATTCCCACGAGGAGGTCTTCGCCAAATTTGTAATGAGCGAAACCGAGCTCGGTCGTGATGCCCCGCTCCTTTTCTTCCTTGAGTCGATCGCAGTCAATACCGGTGATCGCCTTTATCAGCGTCGTCTTCCCGTGGTCTATATGCCCTGCCGTACCGATAACGATCCGTTTCATGATTGTCACTAACTATACAATATTTTACCTCACTGCTCAATGAACTTCACCACGCTGACAGCTCATGGCAAGCACGATGCTGGATACTGGATACTTGATGCTGGTTAGATAAACCGATTTAACGCTATAAACCTATACGGTATACGAACTACTACATACTGTCTGTTAAGCACTATGACCTCCTTTTTCCAGTATCCAGCATCGAGCATCCAGAATCTGGCGCTCTACGAGCTATGAACTATCAGCTATGAGCCGAATTATATCCATTGACTTGCCGTATGCTTTATGTTTTAAAAAAACCTATGGACAGTATCCCTGTTGTCTACAGCAAAGATTTTCTTACCGACTATCCCACGGTGGATTGCGAATGTCCCGACCGGGTGGAGAAGATATACTCTCATATCAGAAATATCGCCGACTTCACGGAGCCCGGGCCATGCGGCATATCTGACCTTATGCTCTGCCACAGCGAACAGCTTGTCAGGTCAGTGCAGAGAGATCCCGTTATTTATGATATAGCCTGCAGATCTGCTGGGGGAGCCATAAAGGCAGCCGAGCTCGCGCTGCAAAGACCGTCGTTTGCCCTTATCAGGCCCCCCGGCCATCATGCGGGACGTGATTTCAACGGTGGTTTCTGTTTCTTCAATAATATGGCAGTAGCGATCAAAAGGCTTGTCTCGAAGGGGCTCATACGAAATGCCCTCATCGTCGACATAGACCTCCATTATGGCAACGGGACATACGACATCGTGAAGGAAGACGGCAATATTGATTTCGTAAACATCGACTCGGCTTCAAGGGAAGATTTTTTTAACGACATCGAAGCGGCTTTAGAAAAAGCATCATCATTCGACATGCTCTGCTGCTCAGCGGGATTCGATACTTATATCCGCGACTGGGGCGGTCTCCTCTTTACCGAAGATTACCGGAAAGCCGGCCGCATGCTCGCTTCATCAAACCCGCATTTTTTTACGGTCCTCGAAGGAGGCTACTATATCCCTGACCTCGGCATCAATGTTCATGCATACCTGAAGGGACTCCTGGAAGCTTGTTCATAGTCTCCGTCATAGCGTTCATCCTCGGCATTTATGCAGAAGCCCTCTATGCCCTTTCTCTAAGACCGATCGCCATCTTTTTGATGGTCTTCATATTCTCCGCAGGCATCCTGTTAAGGAAAAAGCACCAAGCAGCCCTGCCGCTTGTTGTCATTGCTTTTATGTTCATCGGCGCGTTGAGGATCGGGATGGTCAGCATTGATCATCAACCCGTCGATATCGACAACGATCATACAATCTATGAAGGGTCCGTTGTTGAGGCATCATCGAACATCAAGATCGTCAAGCTCTCAGAACCTGCTTCGCTGGCGCAGATAAGAACAATTTACAGGACAACTGAAGATATCAGCATCAACGACAGGGTGAGGATCTGGGGACGCCTGAAAGAGCTTGCCCTTGCATACAACAATCCCCAAGTCACATCATGGAAGTGGCTGAAAAGGCTCGAGGGCACATTCTATGAAATACGCGGCGTTACGGTCTCCGTAACAAAGGGAAAAGATTATGTTGGATCCTGGAGGAACATGCTCAGGGAAAAGATAGACAATTCACGTTCAAAATATGCAGGGATAATCAAGGCGCTGACCATCGGAGATGCAACGGGCATTGACGAACACACGAAAACCCTGTTTCTCAGAACCGGCACATCTCATATACTTGCAATATCCGGTGCGCATATAGGCATCGTCACGGCCTTCTTCTTTTTTCTCGCAAGGATATTCTTCAGGATGTCGCCTGCAATGAGATACAGAGGTGATGATACGAGGTTTGCAGCTCTGCTTTCTATCCCCTTTGCGTTCATGTTCATGGTCATGGCAGGCTCAAGCATACCGACAATACGGGCAGCGATCATGATAATGGTCTATATGCTGTCCCTCTATTTTGAACGGGGCAGGAGCATCCTGAACACTGTAGCCTTAAGCGCCCTCATCATCCTTCTTATCTACCCGCATTCCATCTTCATGCCCACGTTCCAGCTAACCTTCTCAAGCGTCCTCTTCATCATACTATTCACAGAACGGATCTACCCGATGATCAACGTTAAGAACAGGATGATCAAATGGCTCCTCTCCTCAATGCTCATTACGCTCTCCGCAATGCTGGGAACATTGCCCGTTGTGATCTACCATTTTTACGGGATCAACCCGCTGTCGTTCATCCACAACCTTATCTCGGTTCCGATAATGTGCATGGCAGCAATGCCGCTCAGTCTTATCGGCATCCTCGTGCCCTTTGGAGAATACCTTCTGCGTCTCTCGGGTGAGATACTCAGTTTCAATATCGGGATCCTGCGGCATCTCGACTTCGGCTACATCTACCCGGTGATCCGCCCTGATCTCTTTGAGGCAGTCCTTTATTTCACGCTTGTCCTTTCTTTCCTGTTCGTCAACAGGAAGCATGTAAAGGTCTTGCTGATCGGGATTCTCCTGCCGCTGACAGTCGTACACTCTATGTTCGTATACGATCAGCGGTTTTACAACAAGCATCTCTGTTTGCATTTTATCGATGTCGGACTGGGGGAGAGCATTCTCATTGAGGCCCCCAAAGGCATGAGGATGCTCATAGACGGGGGCGGCTCCTACAAGGGCGAATATGACATAGGCAGATCGATCCTTACCCCCGTCCTCCTCTCCAGAAAGATCAGAACCATCGACTATGTGATCAACACCCACCCTCACGGTGACCATATTGGCGGTCTCTTTTATATTGTGAAGAATTTTACCGTAAAACATTTCGTCATTAGCAAGTATTTTGTCACCGAAGATAAATTTCTCGATATCATGAATGTTGTAAGGATAAAGAACATACCTGTCGAACGGTGGGAGACGGGTGATCACTTCACGTTTAACGGCATGGATTTCAATGTCCTCCATCCCGATAGCGCCGTTACCATTGAAAACCCCAACAACGCTTCACTCGTTATGAAAATCTCTTACGGAAAGAACAGCTTCCTTCTCACCGGTGATATCGAGTCAGAGATAGAGCATAAACTGGTCCTGGCGGGGCTCGCCGCAAAGACCGATGTCCTGAAGATACCGCACCACGGCAGCAAATACTCCAGCAGCGACCACTTCCTCAATGTTGTCAAACCGCATGTCGCAGTGCTGAGCGTGGGCAGAGGCATCAAGGGGCTCCCCGGCGAGGAAGCTCTGGGACGATATAAACGATCATCGATCCCTGTATTGCGGACCGACAGGAACGGATCCATAAGCATATGCTCTGACGGGGAGAACATCCGCTGCAATACAACAGCGAATAGTCGATAGCGGACAGCCGTCAGCAGACAGCACACGGCTCATAGCAACAGCAAGAACTAAGCAGGCAGTAAGCAGTATGCAGGTAAATCTTTTGCTGCCTACTTCCTACTGCCTACTCTGTTTAGTCTTGGCTGGCAGCTATATGCTCGTAAATAACGCCATACCGTACGCCCTTTGCGCTGACGACGCATTCATTGATCCCGTAGAACGACATCATCTCACGCAGGAGAACAACCCCCTGTAAAATGATATCTTCCCTCCCCTTTTCCATGCCCTTTATTGTCCTCTTCTCCGAAACGTTCATCTTTTGCAGCGCATCGATGGCATCGCATATCCTCCCGTATGGGATCCCAAGACCATGGATCTTCTCTTTATCAAAATATTCACACTCACGGATAATGCTCGCAAGGGTTGTGATCGTTCCGCCGGTCCCGACAAGAATGTCGGAATGGCCAAGGAACCTCTCATCGAGCAGTGACCTGATATGCCCGGTCATGGCCTCTATCTCGCTGCCGGTGGGCGGATCATTCCTGATGAACATCCCGGTCAGTTTTACCGAACCTACCGGCAGCGACACAAAATCCCGAAGGGCCTCCCGGTCTCCCGTAATGATCTCTGTGCTGCCCCCGCCTATGTCAGTGATCATAAACCGTTCCCTGCCGATGATCCTATCGTTCTTCACCGACAGGTACGTATAGTGCGCTTCTTGGCGCTCGCTTATGACGCTGATCGAAAGTCCGAGAAGGTCCTCAGCAAGGTCTACGAACTCTTGGCCGTTGCGTGCCTCTCTCAACGCGCTTGTACCGACGCAGTAAATGTGCTCTACTCCATGAGCCGCCGCAATGTCAGCATATTTCCGCAGGATTTTTAAGCCTCTATCCATTGCATCTTGCGATATACGCCCCGTCTCCTTTACGCCCTCTCCCAGCCTGACCGTAGTGGAGATGTCGGCGATCTCGTGGACAGCTTTCCCTGCATCAACGATCAGGAGCAGGATCGTGTTCGTTCCAACGTCAATAGCGGCACATTTCATTTGACAACCTCACAGGAAACTACTTATGATAGCTTGCATGTATGCCATCTCTCTTTTTGATATCAGCGGACTTCTTGCTCTTGCATCAGGTTTCCTCTCTTTTTTCAGCCCCTGCATCCTGCCGCTTGTCCCGTCTTATCTGATCTTTATAAGCGGCATCACCTTTGATAATTATAATGAACTAAAAACAAAAAAATACAGAAAAGTCGTCCTGGTCCATTCCATCGCATTCATATTAGGGTTCTCTTTCATATTCGTCTCTCTTGGCATATCTTCTTCGATCCTCGGCAATTTTCTTGTCGATCATCAGGAATACATCATAAAGATCGGGGGCATTTTTCTTATCGTGATGGGGCTGTTCACCCTGAACATCCTGAGAATGCCTTTTCTCAATCAGGAGAAATTGATCCGGCTCGAAAGAAAACCTATTGGCATTTTTGGCTCCTTTGTCATCGGCGCAACGTTCTCCCTCGGCTGGACACCCTGTGTCGGCCCTGCTCTTTCATCCGTTCTTATTATAGCATCAACAACAAAAAGGATATCGGAAGGCATTTATCTCCTTGGGCTCTATTCGCTTGGTCTTGCTGTTCCTTTTATCCTCTCCGCCCTTCTCTTCGACAAGCTCTTCTATTTTTTAAAACGGTATGGTTTTGTGACAAAGTATTCTATGAGGATCATGGGGATCCTGCTTATGGTCATGGGCCTATTGCTCATCACTTCATACTATACCACTCTGACGCTAAAGCTGGGACGGTTCCTGTCTTTCTGAGCGTAAACCGCATCTTAAGCACACACAACCCGTAGTCAGGCGTGAGAGGAAAAATACAGCTGAAACGGGGAACTTGTTGCTCGCTGCTCGATACTTGATACTGACGAAAAATTACTTAACGCGCCAATGAGAGCATCGGTGTCGGGTCCATCCCCTTACGCCTTACGCCTCACGAATGATCTATCAGAAATCGAGCTTCTTGAATTCGCCCTTGAACCTGTCCTTGAACTTCTTTAATACCTTGTTCTCGATCTGCCGTGCCCTTTCCCTGGAGATATGAAATTTTGCGCCTATCTCCTGCAATGTCAAGGGTTCTTCTGAGAGTATCCTGTTCTCAAAGATGAAGAGCTCCTTCTCGTTCAAGGTTTTTTTAAATTCAGTTACTTTTTTTGTAATGATCTCGTCTTTTTCCTTATCGGCAACTATCTCCTCGACATTTTCATCCGTCCTGATCATATCCATGATCGTATCGTCACTCTCATCGTGCAAGGGAGATCCAAGGGATACATCGGCATATGACAATCTTTTCTGCATATCCTCAACCTCCCCCTCTTTGACGTCAAGCGTGCTTGCAAGGAGTTGCGGTGCGGGAAAGATCCCCAGCGCTTCAAGTTTCTGCTTCTCTTTATTCAGCCTGTAAAATAACTTCCTCTGGCTTTGCGTTGTCCCGATCTTCACAAGGCTCCAGGAGTCCATTATATGTTTAAGGATATAAGCCCTGATCCAGAAAGAGGCGTAGGTGGAGAACTTCGTCCCTTTATAGGGATTATATTTCTTCACCGCGTGGAGAAGCCCAACATTTCCTTCCTGTATGAGATCGAGGATATTGAGATAAGTGTTATAATACTCAAGGGATATCTTTACAACAAGTCTCAGATTCGAGATGACAAGCTGATGCGCTGCATCCCTGTCCCTGTCTTTATAGACCTTTTTTGCGATCTCAAGCTCCTCTTCTCTCGAGAGGACCGGATATCTTGATAATTCTGAGAGGTACTGCTTAAGAGGATCAAATTGCGCGGGAAGGGCGCCATCGTCCCCCTTCTTTACAAGGTCTTCCTGCTCATCAAGTAAGATATCTTCCATGAAGACTACTTCATTCCCCGTACTGCGATAAGCTCAGCCACTATGCTCACTGCTATCTCCTGCGGAGTTTCGGCGTGTATGCTTAAACCTATTGGCGCATGGACACCTGCTACTGTTTCCTCGTCAAAACCGATTTTCCGCATGTGGTCCAATACTATCTTGACCTTTCTTCTGCTTCCTATCATGCCTACGTACTTCGTTCTTCTCCTCAGCGCCTCTTCCAGTACATATGCATCATATTGATGCCCTCTCGTAACGATCGTCACATATTCCTTTCCGGTGAAGCTAAGACGATCGAATACAGCATGGAAATCATCGACAATTATCTCATCTGCGTCGGGGAAGCGTTCCCTGTTTGCGAATTCCTCCCTGTCGTCAATGATAACAACATGAAAATCAACGATCTCCGCAATCCTGGCAAGAAACTGAGAGACATGACCCGCACCAAAAATATAGAGCACCGAGGGCGACCGGAGAGGCTCAACAACAATTCCGTCAGATATGTACGGCCTTTTCTCGCTTAGATAGTTGCCCAGCTCCTCTACCTCTTTCTCTGGAAGTATATCTCCTGTTATAGCCGCATCCTCGTCGATCAATGTCTTTGTAAAGACACCGCTGCCGAATTTTGTAACGACAATACCCCGCGCATCTTCCTGCAACATCTCACCGATCTTTTTGTACACTCCGGCATATTTCTGCAGGACAGGTTCAAGAAGGACATCGACATTTCCGCCGCAGAGCATCCCGTCATCAGCCACTGCACTTGAATCCATCCTTACATTCATGATCCTTGGCTCGCCCTTGTTCATCATGCACTTTGCTTCACTGCATGCGTCAGCCTCAAGCCTTCCGCCCCCGATGGTTCCATAAATCTTTCCATCTTCCCCCACCAGCATCTTTGCGCCCACGTCTCTCGGCGCAGAGCCTGCCCGGTAGATGACCGTTGCGAGAATGCCCCTTTTGCCCTCTTTGAGATACTGTTCTATAATTTCATAAATATCCATCATCAAAACTCCCGTAAACCGGTTAGTCGTGAATCGTAAGTCGTAAGGGGTAAGGGATCAGATCGCCTGACGCCTCACGCCTGACGGTTTTTCATCGGTTTCTATTGTATGCGTGCATTATCCCTTCGAGCACGCCGCCGCCGATAGCCCTTGCCTTTTCGGTAATGGTGTAGCACCATTCCTTTTTTCCCCGAGGATCTACATCTCCTATCTTCTCGTTGGCGGAGACTCTTATCTCGCGTATGAGCCCTCTGAGTATGCCGTTAAAAGGAGCCTCTACAGGGGTATTATCAACATAGACCACGATCTCTCCCTTTTTTACACGATCACCGATCTTCTTATTAACATGCTTTATTGTGCCGGCGTGCGGCGAGCGCAATACCCGTTCAGTTGTGTATCCCATAACAGGCCCGGGAACCCCCGTGTGCGCCTCTGTCGACCCTTTATATATAGCTCTGCCAAGGTCATGCCCCCTGTTGCTTTCGACAACCACATGTACATCGGTAGGAGCATTGAAGCCAGGCCCCACACCTATAACGAGCGCTGCTTCATCTTTCTTTGTCCCCAGGTTCTTCTTTGCCATGATAGCGTCAATGACCACATCCGGTTTCAGTGTCTTTACCGCCTTCCATTTTGGATCTATAAGAACAGCGATCCGTTCTCCCTTCCAGATATGCTCCACGTCTTTGACCGAATCTGCCAGTTCTGCCGTGACACCTTCCACTTTTACCGTGCCTTCGTATACTGCCTCAGAAAACGCTACCGTCCTTCTCACCGTGATTGGCCGTGCGATCTCTGTCATTGCTATCTTCGTTATATTTGCCATAAACAGCCTGTGGGCAATGCCCGTTGCCATCTCACCGGCACCCTTTATCAAGACCGTGAGATCTCTTATATTATTCAACTCTGCCCTCCATACATTTCAAATTTCAAATCTCAAATTTCAAATCCATTAGGGTCCTTTCCCGAAAAAACACGTCGGGTAATGGCAAACACTGCAATTCAGGCATAATCCTCCATAGGAGAGCTTTACCATATCCTTTTCGTGCATCTTCTCGCCGGCCATGATCCTTGCGAGTATGATATCCATAACAGTATATTTGTTATAATAGACGCATGCCGGAGCGCCCAGAATATACTTCCCTTTCAAACGCGCAACAAGAAACATCGCGCCGGGGAAAACAGGTGTTCCATAGAACAAGACCTCTGCTCCGGTTGCTTCTATGCCCTCCTTCGTCACATCGTCAGGGTCAACAGAGAGACCGGCAGTGGTCATGACGATATCCGCTCCCATGTCGAACTGGGCAATAATGGCATCCCTGATCATTGCAATATCGTCAGGCACGATCTCTTTGTTCACTACCGTTAACCCATAACCTTTTAATTTCTTCTCAACAACGTGGGAACCATCGGGTATCCTCCCGCTGTAGACCTCGCTTCCGGTGATCACAAGGCCCATCTTCAGCTGCCTGAAAGGGCTTATCCTTATAACGCCTTTCTCCCCTGTCCGCTCGACCTTTTTCAGTTCACGCTCTTTAATGTAGAGAGGAATTATCCTCGTTGCCGCAACGATATCGCCCGGCTTAACCGGATGTCTGTTTGGGACTGTGCTCAAGAGAATGTCCTTGATCCTGTTCATCTCATAGAGGTACCGGTCATTGACGTAAAAAAGCCCGCCCACCTTGCTTATGATGCTGACCTTGCCTTCCTTTGGGGGCAAGGGCTCCATGTTCTCATCCATAATGGCCTGCGCTATCCTCATGCCCGCCTCGTTCTCGTGCACTCCTTTTATTTCTCCTTCAAAAACGTAGAGGCTCCTTTTGCCGAGGTCCAGGAGCTTCTCTATATCCTCTTTCCCAATGACCTTTCCTCTCCGGAACGCGACATCCTTCTTCTTCCCGGGAATGATCTCGGTGATATCATGGGCAAGGACCATGCCTAGCGCCTCTTCAACGTTGACCTTTTTCAACTCTGTAACCCCTTTCCTTTAAAAGATCGATCTCTTCTGCTGAATCAATATCAAAGATACTGCCTTCGTCGCCCTCTATGTATAGCACATCTTCTGAATGTTTTTCTATAATTTCCCTTAAACCCCTGTCGCCTTCAAGGAGCGCCATCTCATTGCGATACTGCTGAATGTCGACGAGGACCGGGTGTCCTTTCACACCTCTGAACACAGGCAGCACGATCGGGGCTTTTTCTGAAAGAAAAGCATCGATCATCACATCTATCATCGCACCGTCAACAAATGGCTTATCGCCAAGCTGAAAGAAAACTCCCCTCGCTTTCGCAAGAAAAGGCAGGGAGACCCTTACGGAAGTTGACATGCCCTTCGCATGATCCTTGTTGTATATAACCTCCAGGGGAAGTCCGGCAATCTCCTGCGCGATCGCATCCGAAGCGTTCCCTGTGACAACAAAGACCTTTTCTATGGCAGACCTTAAAAAAGGCGCTATTGCCCTCCTGATGACCGTTTTATCATCTATTTTCAGAAGGAGTTTATTGTATCCAAGCCTGCTTGATGACCCTGCGGCAAGGATGACTGTATAGATCGGCTCCATGTTATCGGCTGAAAAACTACTGCTGATCTTTTGCGAGCACCTGGTTGAGGCTGTTCAAAAGCGTATCAATGTCTATGCCATGAACCTCAGCGCCCTGCTGGATATCTTCAAAGAGAGCGGCCTGGCATCCAACGCAGCCCAATCCATACTTTTCAAAGACCGGGATGGTCTCCGGATGTTTTCTTACGATTTCTTCGATCGACATCTTTTTATTGATCATCCATCAAACTCCTTTAGGGTTTTCCGCCAAGGCCGGCCTGACCGCTTCACAACTCTTAAAAGACCTCCGCCGAAAAGATATAGATATTGGCATCCTTTGATTTCCACGCATCTTTCGGAAGTCCCGCCTTATAACAGGTGTGTTCGAGAAAGGCTGTCCTATCCAGGCCATGCTCGGCAGCGACCTGCGGAAGCAGAAGACCTGAATATGCGCCCTTTTCAATATACAGACCATGGACGCCGACCTTTATCTCGTTCACGTCATCTATCTTCTTCATTGGCGTAAGAACAGATATCTCGACATCGATATCCTTCCATTCATTTTTATTGACGGGATTAAAGCGGGGATCGTGGAATGCCGCCTGGATCGCCATCTCTCTGATCGTCTCGTGGAGAGGCAAAAAACCCTTTATGTATCCTATGCAACCCCTTAATTCGCCCTTTTTCTTCACAGTTACGAAAGCGCCTCTCTTCTCTCTCAGTGTTTCTGACAGCTCGAAAAGTTTCTTGTCGGTCCCAAAGAGAACGCTTTCTATCGTATCCCGCGCTATCCGTTTAAGCTGATCCCTTTCTTTTTCAGAAAGATTCACAGGAAACACCCGTCAGGATTTATAAAATACTGCCGATACATAACCGACAACGGCGCTCCTGTCGCCGGAGACATCGCCTGAATTGGCATACTTCATCACCTGGCTGTGTCTCGCGCCAAGCTTATCCGACACCATCATCGTTGTAAGCATCGGTCCCGCGCCGCATGCCTCCGTTCTGTTCATATCCAGGTCTTTGATCATGCCTGGAACATCAAAATGCTCAAGATGACCGACAATGACGCTGTCAAGCTTTACTGCCGCAGAGTAAGGGTGATAATGGGACAGATCGGTGCTTCCAACGACAAGAAATTGCTTATTGCCTTTACGGATCACATTCTCAATACAGTCAGACAATGTGGCGCACATATCAACTGTCTGCGTGCCCATGATCAATGGGACGATCGTAAAATCCCTCAAAACAGATTGCAGAAAAGGGACCTGCACCTCAAGGGAATGTTCGGCTTTATGGGCTTCTATGAACGGTCTTACTACAGCCGACGATCTTACAAGGTCTGCAACGGTCTCCTCATCGATCCCCACCAGACCAAGCGGCGTCTTATAGCTGCCCTTCTCTATAACGGCAACCCCTTCAAAATGGATCCTGTGACTTGGCGCCAGCACTATGACCGTATCAAATGTCTCGTTCAAGATTGTCTTGAAGCCGTAGGCGGCTACCTGCCCGGAATACACATACCCTGCGTGAGGTGCGACAATACCGGTAATTCGGCCAGGTATAGGAGGAACAGAAGCGTTTTTCAGGTATTTTTCAACATCTTCTCTGAGCGCCCCCGGGTCATCAGGATAGAACATGCCGCTTACTGCCGGTTCCCGCACAAAACCCATGAATTGTTCTCCTTGGATTCTATTATACCACACATGCCTCACTATATAAACAGGGCAAAGGGCAGTTTTTTAAATGAAATGAGGATGCCATGTGATATAATCCTTCCTGTGGAACACCGGGCGCTAAGGATATTTGCAATAAATGACCGTCAAGATAGAATTGGAAAGATCCTCCTGTCTTTAACGCTTATATTATTCTTCCTCGTGACCATGGAAAAGGAAGCATGTGCTTCAGAAAAGATCCATATTGGGGTGGTAGAGGATGTGATGCTTTTGCCGTGGGGCATCATCCTCCCTGCGCGTATCGACACAGGAGCCTCATCGTCATCCCTCGATGCAAGAGATATAAGGATAGAGGGCAATACCGTCACATTCAAGTTGGCGCCACGGCACAGCGGGATCGAATTGAGCCTTCCCATCCTGCAACGGAAAACAATAAGGTCTGCAGGAACGCGCGAGACAAGGGTCGTCGTCGAACTTGAGATCTGCGTAGCCTCAAAACGTCTTCGCACAAGGGTCAACCTGAATGACCGCTCCCGCGTCCAATACCCAATGCTTCTGGGAAGGGACATCCTTATGAATAATTTCATCATCGACTGCTCTCACACAAAATGCACGGTCCCGAACTGTCCGGAGGTGCCGGCACGATGAAACGCCCTGCAGTCCTGCTCGTGTTTGGCCTTTGCATCCTCACGACCATACTCCTTCTTTACCGTATCATGAGGCTGGGGTATCCTGTCCTGCCCGCAGTCAGCGGGCGGGCATTCAATTTCAAGTTCGACGGACATATAAAAAGCAGCGGCAGCGATACAACCCTTTCTGTCGCCCTGCCGTTAGAACGGCCGGGGCTCGTTATATCAGAGGAGTATTTCGGCTCCGGATCTTTAAGCTTCAGCCTCATTAAGAAAGAGTCGGGACGTTACGGAGTGTGGACCGGACAGACAGGCCCTGATGGTGAAATTGTCTCATACTGGGCAACGATCCTCGTCCGTTCCCCTGTAACTGCAAAGTTAAAGCCCCCTGTTTTAGACGGATACCCGTCGTCAATAAGCAAGGACGAACAGGCAGCCGCTGAAAAAATAACAGACAGGTTCAAGTCCCTCTCCCTTCCGAACCGGATCAGGTCAATCCTTCAGCTGGCGGGAAGTATCCGGAATAGATCTCCCTCTGAAGGTCATGAGCTTGGGTTCATCAAACGTATGGACGAAAAATATGACCGGTCAATACTTCTTCTAACCCTCTTCAGGGCAGCCTCCATCCCTGCAAGGACCGTTGAGGGCATCAGTCTCACCGAAGGTGTTATCGCAAGACCGCTAAAGTGGATCGATGCGTGGAACGGACAGAAGTGGGAAAGTATCAGCATTGACGGACAGGAGGTAATAAAAGACCAGGCATCGCTGTTGGCCCTTACGTTCACCGGCACACAGGTTGTTCATGTCTCCGGAGGATCGATTCATGACATCCGTTGGGATATAAACCGACAGATCATCGGCACGTGGCGCCACAATTATGAGCACATTAGCCGTTCAGAGCGATTTCTCGACCGCTGGTCGCTTTTTCGCCTTCCGGTCGAATTTCAGCAGACCTTCCGCATCCTCCTTCTCGTTCCTATCGGCGCCCTGCTCATCTCCATACTTCGCAATATAATCGGTTTTCCAACCTTCGGAATATTTATGCCCGTCCTGATGGCGCTCTCATTCCGCAATACAGGATTGATATACGGACTTTGCATATTCGCAGGAGTGATCCTTATCGGTTATACAGCGCGCCGTTTCCTTGACAGGCTTCGTCTCCTCCTGGTGCCCCGCATGTCTGTATTGCTCACACTGGTTATCGTCTGCTTTACATTACTCGCCCTTCTGGGCAACAAATTCGGCCTGCGGCAGGTTATGGCGGTTGGCCTCCTGCCCTTCGTTATTCTCGTCATGACCATAGAACGGTTTTTTGTTGTTGTCGAAGAACACGGGATCGGCACAGCATTACAGACCGCCGCTGGAAGCGCTGCTGTAGCTATCATAACATACCTCATCATCAGCTGGGAAACGCTCCAGTTGACATTTTTCATATACCCTGAGCTTCTCCTTGCGATAGGCGCCCTGCAGATCCTCGTTGGCAGATACACCGGCTACCGGCTTTCAGAACTTTTTCGCTTTCGGGAATTTCGCAATCGGTCATGATAGGGCAGGCATTCCGGCAATTAAAAGAAGCGGGCGTTCTCGGCATAAACAACCGTAATGCAGAATATATAATGGGGTACAATCCACGGTCACGCTATCCCCTGGTAGACAACAAAGTGCTTACGAAAAGACTTGCAAAAGAATACGGGATACCAACACCAGAGCTTTACCATGTCATCGAGCACCACGGCAGCTTGAAGAATCTTAAGGCAATGCTGGAGGGCTTAAATGAATTTGTCGTCAAGCCTGCAAGGGGTTCCGGAGGGAGTGGAATCGTTCTCATCGCAGAACGCACAGAACAGCATTTTATCACCCAGAGCAAAAAACCCATCACCCTGGAATACCTGAGCTATCACATATCTGATATCCTTTCGGGCATATTCTCTCTTCAGGGGCAGGAAGACCACGCGATCATAGAATCGCTCATCCATCCTGATCAGACTTTTGCTGCCGTTACCTATCAGGGAGTGCCTGATGTAAGGATCATCGTCTATAGAGGCATTCCGGCAATGGCTATGGTAAGGCTCCCGACAAAAGATTCTGACGGAAAGGCGAATCTTCATCGCGGCGCGATCGGCGCAGGTATCGAGCTTTCGACGGGAAAAACGATAACCGCCGTCCACAAATCACAGATCGTTACGCACCATCCCGATACAGGGAACCCTGTGAGCGGACTGCAGGTACCACACTGGGATACGATGCTTTCCATCGCCGGGCTCGCCACTGATATGACCGGTCTGGGTTACATAGGTGTCGATATTGTCATAGACCGCGACCAGGGTCCGGTGCTTCTTGAATTAAATGCCCGTCCGGGCCTTGCTATTCAGATGGCAAATAAACACGGCCTGTTGAAAAAACTCGAACACATTGATGCAGCACCGGCTGATATATTTGCGATACCTGAAAAACGCATCGCCTGGGCGAGAGAGAACCTGTGAATCCGTAAAAGGTAAAATGTAAAATGTTTAAATATCTGTTTTCTATTTTGCTAAAGGAAAACCCGGTACCGATGCCCTGCGGTGATGTATCCGGGTTTAACTTTTCACTTTTCACCTCTCACTTTTCACGATATCGGCTGAGAGCTGATACATAGGAGACGGAAAATGAAAAACATAGTTCCGAAGAGATCAGCGGCGGTCATATTGCTGAAAGAAGAGAAGCCTAAAGGATTGATGGTCTTCCTCTTAAAGCGTACAAAACAGCAGGCGTTCATGGCGGGCACCTATGTCTTTCCAGGCGGCATGATGGATACACAGGACCATGACCAAAAAACCTTTGCCCGCTGCACAGGCATATCGCCCGCTAAGGCACAGGAAGTGCTTGGAGGGACGCTTTCAGGGGAGGAAAGTCTTGCTTTCTGGGTAACGGGCGTTCGGGAGCTTTTTGAGGAAGCAGGGGTGCTCTTTGCCGCACGCAGAACTGGTGAAGCCGTTGCCATTGAAGGTCCGCTCGTCCTGCAACGTTTCAACAATTACAGAGAGCTCCTTCATAAAGGTCAAATAACACTTGCTCTCCTGTCGGAGAAGGAGGATATTATCTATACGCTTGATCGGTTCAGCCATTTTGCCCACTGGATCACTCCTGAGGGGCAACCCCTCAGGTTCTATACACACTTTTTTATCGCAGCCATGCCTGAAAACCAGAAAGCACGGGCCGATGGCAAAGAAACAACGGACGGGCGATGGATCACCCCGCGGGATGCGCTGGAAGAAAATCTTAAGGGCGCCATGATACTCATGCCGCCCACCATTGCGACCCTTGAAGATCTTGCCCATTTCGAAACTATCGACGAGGTTCTCCTCTCATTGAAGAATAGAGAAACCTCAAAGGCAATCAAGCCTGTCTATGTGGATGTGCCTGACCAACCGTTCTTGGTCTACCCCTGGGACCCCGATTTTGAACAGTTTAAAAAAGGCATCATACCGCCGATCATAGACCACGGCATACCTTCAGCGCCGTCGAACACCTCAACACGTATCCTTTACAGAAAAGGGCTTAGCGTGCCTTACTGTAAAAGCCGTATATCGAAAAACCCGTAAGGCGTGAGTCGTGAGGCGTGAGTGGATTAAAGCGTAGCGCAAAGGGCATGGAGCCATACCATAGCGGGACACCTGTGAGCCATCGCAATGACAATGTAATAAAAAATCCTTGGCTCTTTGCTCTCAGTTCTTTGCTGCAGTTTCCCCTTACGCCTGACGCCTTACGGCTAACGAGATTCTCCTTAACCTTTCACTTTTTACCTTTCACTTTCCACATCCTCTATTCACTGGTCATTTTCTTTTAGTTGCAGAAAAAGGCTATTAGGTATATAAGAATATAGAGATGCGCCAAACAAAAATATTGCTTGGGTGGGGGTGAATCATGCAAACCGTCAAAGACATTCTTCATTCGAAGGGACACGATATTTGGTCGATATCTCCGTATGCCACTGTATTTGAGGCGTTGAAGCTTATGAGCCAGAAGGACATAGGGGCCCTTGTTGTTGTCGATGGCGGCCATACAGTTGGCATCATTTCGGAGAGGGATTATGCAAGGAAGATCGTCCTTCAGGGGAAGGTGTCGCGGGAGACCGCCGTGAAAGACGCTATGACCTCAAAATTTTACTCTGTTAAACCCAATGACTCCGCCGAACAATGCGTCAGGCTCATGGTCGCGAAAGACATCAGGCACCTTCTTGTTCATGATGGCGAAAAACTGGTTGGGATCCTGTCCATCAAGGACCTGGCAAAAACACTTATACCGGGAGGAGAGAACTGGGCATCACCTTCCCTGCTTGATACGTGAACAAACCCGTAAGTCGTGAGGCGTAAATCGTAAGGTGACTAATGCATAGCGCATAGCGCAAGGCGCATAGCGGGACACCTGTGAGCCATCGCAATGACAATGTAATAAAAAATCCTTGGCTCTTTGCTCTCAGTTCTTTGCTGCAGTTTCCCCTTACGCCTGACGCCTTACGGCTAACGAGATTCTCCTTAACCTTTCACGCTATCGGCTGATAGCGCATAAATTAGAGCTTGCCGACCTGCGGGTCTGCAAGCCGGCAGGTGATGCAAAAAGCCAACAACTGATCATTGGAAGATGATGATCGGGTTACCTGCCGCGGATATCCCGGTCTTCATTTATGCTCTCTTTCTCTTCTCTTTTTCCAGCTTTCT
The DNA here is from genome assembly GCA_002478225.1 of Deltaproteobacteria bacterium UBA7527. Lineage (GTDB taxonomy): Bacteria > Desulfobacterota > Syntrophorhabdia > Syntrophorhabdales > Syntrophorhabdaceae > UBA5609. The sequence goes on from DLMV01000017.1 coordinate 70,234, forward strand.
CTTTTCTTCGTCCCTGATCTCGCGCCTTAAAAGCTTACCCACTTTTGATTTGGGGAGCATATCCCTGAACTCTATGTAACCGGGAACCTTGTATGGCGCAAGCCTGTCGCGGCACCATCTGATAAGTTCGGTGCTGCCGATACCCTTGGCGTCCTCCTTCAGGACGACGATGGCCTTGATCCTCTCCCCTACCTTCGGGTCCGGGATGCCGACAACGCAGGCGCCGATGACCGTAGGATGGTCCTGAAGAGCTGCCTCTACTTCCGACGCGGAGACCCGGTACGCCTTGTACTTGATGATATCTGCAGTCCTTTCGACGAACTCGAGCTCGCCTTCCTCGTTCATCTTTACAAAATCGCCCATCCTGTAATAGGTGTCGCCGTCTATCTGGACGTAAGAATAATTCGTCTCTTCAGGCTTGTTCAGGTATTCCTTGATCGGGTACGGGGATGTAACGCACAGTTCACCGAGCTCTCCGGCGGGAAGCTTCTCCAGTGTCTCCCTGTCCACAACGATCGACTTTCTCGTCTTGAGCGGTTTTCCGATCGTCGTCGCGGAAGGCTCTTTGTTCAACGGACTGTATGTAACGTGGCCTATCTCCGTTGAACCATAGACCTGATACAGCGGCACCCCGTACTTCTCTTTCCAGGTCTTGAAGACCTCTAAAGGAAGCACATCGCCCCCGCAGTAACAGTACCGCAGCGAACTGAGATCATACTGATCGAGCCGGTCGTTCTCCAGTATCATCCGGTACAGGGCCGGAACGCCGAGCATCCATCGCGTTCTATAGCGTTCGATAGCCGAGAGCACGGGGTCCACTTCGGGTATCGGCATGAGGACCACCGTATTCCCGTAATTGAAGCCGAAGGCGATCATAAAACCCTTTGCCATGATATGGAAAAGAGGGTTCACCATGAGCACCGTATCTTTGCCTTCTTGAACGAACTCTCCGATCACGTCTTCCATGATGTCGCGTATATACGAGACCTCGCCTATATGGTTGCCCGGCACGCCTTTCGGGAAGCCGGTCGTACCACCCGTGTACATGATGTAAGAAAGGTCTTTCCAGGGGTCGATCTCAATAGCCGGCGGTTTGGCCACGCCTGACCTCAGAACATCCATAAAGGAATGGATCTTTTCGTTTTCTTCAACGTTTCCCTTAGGGACCTTATCAAAGATATGGGCGATAAAACGCTTCCACGGGGAAACAAGATCTATCAGATTCGTGACAATGACCCTTGAGAGGTTCGTTCTCCCCATCACCTCTTTAATATAGACATAATTTGTATCAAGGCATATGACCGTATCGATGCCGGCGTCCTGTATCATGTATTCTATCTCAAAAGCCGTATAGATCGGTGAGACCGGCACGGTGACCGCCCCTATCCTGTTTATCGCAAAATTTGCGATGATCCACTGGGGGCTGTTTGAGATATAGAGCATTACCCTGTCCTGCTTGTTTATGCCGAGATTCAAAAGGCCTGTTGCGAATTTATCGACGAGCGTCTCGAGATACCCGTATGTGAACCGTTCCCCGAGATAGATAAGTGCAGTTCTGTCTGAATACTTTTTGCACATCTCGTAGAAACGTGAGAAGGTATATTCGTGTTCAAAGGATCCCATATATGCGCCCCTTATACGCCAAAATATGCTGCTTTCACGTCCGGGTTGTCCATCAGCTCCTCCCGCGTGCCGGAAAGAACGCTCGAACCGTTCTCAAGGATATAAGCAAAATCTATGATGGGCATAACGGGCCGGGCGTACTGCTCTGTGACAATGATAGAAATGCCTTTCGTATCCCTGATCGCCTTCGTTCCATTGATGACGATGTCCTGATATGCAGGGCTTAAGCCCAGGAGCGGCTCATCAAGGAGAAGGACCTTCGGGTTCGCCATAAGCGCACGCCCGATCGCGAGCATCTGCTGCTCGCCGCCGCTTAAGAACCCGCCCTGCCTCTTAAGGTGATCTTTCAATCGTGGGAAAAGATCCAGAACGTAATCTATATTCTCCCGCGTCTCGCTTCGGGTAGCAAGATATGCGCCAATCTTCAGGTTCTCTATGACCGAGCTCTCCGGGAATATCCTCCTTCGCTCCGGGCAGAGCACAATGCCCATCCGCGCACGCTGGTGCGGCTCAATGGTAGTTACGTCGGCACCGTTAAAGAATATCCTTCCGAAAACAGAGACCCTCTCCCCGCCGCGCATCTCTTCCTTTTTCTTGATGTCCAGCACAATGCCTGAGAGAGCATACATGAGAGTGCTCTTTCCGGCGCTGTTTGAACCGAAGACGCCAATGATCTTTCCCTCGTCGCAGGCTATACTCACATTATTGAGAGCGATCATATTTTCATAAAAGACCATTAGTTCAAAGGCTTCAAACATCGTGTCTACACCCCTTCTGCTCCAAGGTAGGCTTCCCTCACCCTCTTGTCCTCAATGACAAGCGAGGGTTCGCCTTCAGTGATCTTTTCGCCAAAATTAAGCGCCATGACCCTCGTTGCAACCCTGAAAAGTTCCCGCAGCCTGTGCTCGACCATGATAAGCGTGATGCCCTCATCCCTCATCTTCTCGATAAGGGGAAGCATGCCGGCGATCTCGCTCATGCTTAAGCCTGAAAAGACCTCGTCGCAGAATATGATCTCAGGCCGCAATGCCATGCACCTGGCCAGCTCAAGCCTTTTCTGGTAACCGGTCGGCAAGGTCGAGGAGAGCTTGTAGGGAACGCGCGAATCCCTTTCGAACCCGATCTCCTCGAGGATATCTACTGCCACGGTGTCCCTGTCGCCATGCTTTCCCCCGCCCCGCCATCCGCCTGTCTTTCTCGCCCTCGGCGACCAGAGCGGGATAATAAGGTTCTTATATGCCGGCAGCGAGTAATAGGGCCTCATGATCTGGAATGTCCTTGCGATGCCCGCGTCGGCGATCTTGTGCGGCTTCCAGCCTGTTATCTCTTTCCCTTTAAAATATACATGACCGGCCTGTGTACTTATAAACCCGGTGATGCAGTTTATAATGGTGGTCTTGCCGGAGCCGTTCGGCCCTATGATGCCGAACACTTCGCCGCCTTGAACATCGAAACTGACATCCATAAGCGCCTTCAGGCCGCCAAACGATTTGGAAATGCCTTTGACTGAAAGTATCGGTTCTTCGCTCATACCTTCACCCACCGTTCAAACTGGTGATACTTTCTCTGCATATATATCATCAACCCCTCGCTCTTGAAGACGATGAATCCCGTCAGGATAATGCAATAAATAACGATACGGAATGTCCCGAAGGCGCGCAGTACCTCAGAGAGCGGCACAAGGATAAAACTTCCTATCACTGCGCCTATGAGCGTCCCGCCTCCCCCGATGACGACAGAGGCGATGGGTATGATCGAAAAGTCAAGGGCAAAGAGGGAAATGCCCGTCCACATGTAGAGATGCGCCATATACGCTCCGCCAAAGCAGCCGATCAGGGATGCCACAAAGACTGCGAGAACCTTCATGCGTGTAACATCGATCCCTGAGGCCCTCACTGACTGGTCGTTGTCCTTCACGCCACGCAGCACAAGGCCTATGTCCTGATTGACGAATCGCCTCATAGCAAAAAGGAAACCAATGACCAACAAAATAATTATATAATGCTCCACGTACTGGTTTGGAAAACCATCCAACCCTGTGATCCCGTTCGTACCGCCAAGGATGTTCAGTGCCTCGATGATCCGCGTAAAAAGGAGGGGGTACATGAGGGTGACAATGGCAAAATAGACGCCCCGGAGCGGCAGGCATGGAAGGAGGCATAATGTACAGAATGCGGCGCCGGTTATGGTGGCGCATGGAATGGCGAGGTAGATGGGAAATCCCAGGTATACGTTGTAGATCGCTGAAAAATATCCGCCCACACCGGTCAAGAAGGCGCCCCCAAGACAGACAAGCCCTACATAATTTGCAAGAAAATCAAAAGAAAGGGCCAGGAGGGCGTAGACGAACATGATATTGATGACCCTTTTCCAGTAAGGAGCAAGCTCAAAGATAAAGGGGAGTGCTATTACGCCTACGATCAGAAGAAGCCTGGGGCCCATGAGATATAGTATCTCACGGTATGAGGAGATCGCATAAAGACCCTCCGTGCGGACCTTGAGCCCTCTGTCGATCCTTTCTTTTCGCATCTGTTCCATAGGCTACACCCGTTCCTCAAGTTCTTTCTGCTTGCCGAATATCCCTGAAGGCTTGACCAGCAGCGTAATGATGATCGCAAGGAGAGCCACGACCATCTGATAATGGGTAGAGATAAAAGCCTCTGTAAGGATCTGGGCAAACCCGATCACAAAGGAAGCAACGATCGTTCCTCCCCAGCTTCCCAACCCCCCGATAACACAGACCGCAATTGCAAAGATCAATACATTGTATCCTGTCTCCACAACGATATTGCCAAGCGGCAGGAGCAGCACTGCGGCAAAACCGGAAAGCGCTGATCCGATGGCAAGGGATACTATGGCAGTCATGTCGGAATTGATCCCCAGCATCATTGCCGCCCTTTCGTCCTGGGCAATGCCGCGCAAGGCAAGGCCTATTTTCGTGTATCGTGTAAATACATAGAGAAAGATGAACGTGAATATTCCAACCCCCACAATGATAAGACGCTGATAGTCGACGCTCACACTGAACAGATCGACCGAGCCCGCAACAAAAGTCGGGAGGGTGAAGGTTCCGCCCCTCAGCCCTCCCCATCTCAACCCTTCCAGGATAGCGAGCCCCATTGCGTAAGTTGCGATGATCTCCGATATCTCCATCCCTCTGATGCGGATCAGTATGAGCCGGTAGATCAAAGCGCCGACAATTGCCGTGAGGCCTATGGCGGCAATGATCGCAAAAGGATAAGGAAAGCCGGCGAACTTGTTGATAAATATCCATACGAGATACCCTGATAAGATATAAAGTGCGCCGTGAGCAAAATTCGGCACCCTGCTGATGCTGTATACCAGGGTAAATCCCAGCGATATAAGAGAAAGTGTAACGCTGTTGATGATGCCATATACGATAAGTTGCATACCTTATCCTTTTCCTTTTATTTCATTTCATCCAGGGCGGCAACAGCACCTTCCCTGCAGCGGCCTTAGGCGGGAATACCTGTACCCTGTTCCCCTGCTGCCACTGGATAATACCGGTGACGGCCCCCTCTTTCGGGTCCAATGAAGGAATGATCTGGTGCGACTTTTTGTCAAAGCGCATCCTGCCGTATACGCCCATGATATCGCTGTTCTCGAGACCCTTGATGACTGCATCTGAATCGGTTGATCCGGCCTTCTCGATCGCGTCTTTCAACTGGTAAACAGCCATATAGCTTGACGATGTGCCGTAGCCCTCAGGCTCCAAACCCCATTTCTTTTTGTAGGCATCGGAAAATTTCATTGTCCACGGCGTTATCTTTGCCGGAGCGTTGCCGCCGTTGACAAGGTTCACGATGAGATATTCGCCGCGGCCTGCCGAGGCCTTCCAGAAACCCGGCTGTTCGGCTGCGCACACAAATCCGACGGGAAGCGATTTCAGTTTCATATCGCTCCACTGCTTCAGGAGCACTGCGCTCTCGGGCATATCCATCCAGATAAAAAGTATCTGGGCGCCGAACTTTGCAGATTCGCTGAGCCCGACGGAATAGTCCGTTGTCCCTGTAGGATATATCTTCGTGTCAGAGACCTTCCATCCCTTGGCGGTAAGCCCTTTCTTCATCGCCTCGCCGCCCGCCCTCGCGTGCGCCACGTCCTGCACCATGACTGCGGCCTTATCAAAACCGTGGTCCTTCCTGAGGTCTTCGAGCATGGTGATGAACTCATTCATCATGACGCCCACGTGGCTCGTATTCCTGAAGCAGTATTTGTATTTATCGTAATTCTCTTCGATCTTTTTGTGATATGCAGGCGTGAGGACCCCTGTTGTCAGGATGCTCACCTTTTTGTACTTGTTGAGCAGGTCCATGGCAGCGAGCGCCGCTTCAGAACGGACAGGGCCCCCGATGATGAAATCCGCTTTCTTCTCAAGGATAAGTTTCTCAAGCCCAAGCAACGCCTCGCTGACAGGAACGCCGGGCTCGAGGTCTCTTGTATCGATGACCTCAACGGCAAAAGGCCTCTTCGTGCCTTTCACATTCACACCGCCTGCCTTATTGATCTCCTCCACGGCAAGTTTTATTCCCCTCTCCGCATCCCATCCATAGAGAAAGGCGGTGGCAAGCGGAGCCCCGATAATGATCGGCTTCTCAGCGGCAACTGACGGCAGAGGAACAGAAAAGATGATAAACATTAAAACGGTGATAAAAAAGATCAGTCTTCTCATAATAACCCCCTTTTTTTAATTTGAACCCCTTTGTTCAGCAATGTCCCATTGGTGTGCCTTAATTATCAGCAATAATTATGCCGAACGCATCCTAAAAACAGCATAGCTTGTTATTTCAACACGTTATCGAATCTAAAAGGTCGTATATTACGTTGTACCTGAATTATTTTTTCACTATTTGAAATTTTTTTTCAATGTACAGACCATTCTGCAGGAACGATCGGGGAGCGCAATTATTACTTGTTGGTCTTTTCTGTGTGCTTCGGGGTTTTCGTCTGCCCTATCTTCCTGATCTCTTTTTTCAAGAAACCTTCCGATACCTTTAACATTTCACTTGCCTTCTTCAGATCCCAGTTCGTATGATCAAGGACCTGGAGCACGTGTTCTTTTCTTATCTGCTGTAGGGTTTTCATGATTATAAAGAAGATTTACTGCAATTAAGATGCCAGTGCCGGTGCAGCAATATTTCTTGCGATCTAAGATTCTATAGAAATACCGTATTCCTTAAGCTTTTGCCGCAGCGTCGGCCGTGATATCCCCAGGAGCTTGCAGGAGTTGCCAAAGTGCCAGCGGGTATGAGCCAACACCTTCAGGATATGCTCCTTTTCGATCTGCTGCAGGCTCAACACGCTCAGGGTATCTTTTTTGCCGGCTGCTTTGTCTTCTTTCCCGAGCAGCGGGGAGATGAATTCATCGAGGATGACCTCGCCCTGCGTGGTGATCGCCGCACGGGTAAGGATATTCTCAAGCTCCCTTACGTTGCCCGGCCAGTCATAGTTCATGAGCCTGCCGACAGCCTTCTCTTCGACCTTTTTGATGTTCCTGTACAGCTCGGCATTGATCTTCCTGAGTATGTATTCAATGAGAAGCGGTATGTCGGACTTCCGCTCCCTTAAAGGAGGGACCTCGATGGTCGCCACGCTGAGCCTGTAATAGAGATCTTCTCTGAAGCCTCCGTTCTTGACCATCTTCCTTAAGTCCTTGTTCGTCGCTGCGATGACCCTGGCGTTCGATTTGAGGCGTCTCTCGCCGCCCACATGTTCAAATTCCTTCTCCTGCAGGAACCGCAGCAATTTTGCCTGCAGCTCGAATGGTATCTCGCTGACCTCGTCAAGGAATATCGTCCCGTCGCCTGCAAGCTCGAATTTGCCTTTCTTGGAAGCTACGGCGCCAGTGAAGGAACCTTTCTCATGTCCGAAAAGCTCGCTTTCAAGCAACGTTCCCACAATTGCCGAACAATTGATGGCAAGGAGGGGCTCATCCTTGTATGGGCTGTGATAGTGTATCGCCCGTGCTATAAGTTCTTTTCCGGTGCCTGTTTCCCCCTCGATCAGGACCGTAACCATATTTTCGGAAAGCAGTCCTATGGACTTGAATATCTCCTTCATAGCTTTGCTCTTGCCGATTATCTTTCCCTTCTCGTAAATAGACGATGGGTCAAGCGAGATAGCATCAGCGCTGCGCTTCATGCTCCCGACCTTCAATGCCCTGTCTATGGCCTTTTCCAGCTCTTCAATGTCGATAGGCTTCGGAATATATTCGCAGGCGCCAAGCTTCATGGCGGAGATCGTCGTCTCCATGTCATGGAACGCTGTAATGATGATGATATTTTTTTTGTTATGCTTTTGCGTAAGCTCCTGCAGCACGTCAAGTCCGTTCTTGTCCGGCAGGCGGATATCAAGGATCACTATGTCAGGCGAGAAAGAGGCGTTCTTCTCAATCCCTTCGGTTGCAGATATTGCGCAGCATATATCATAGCCCTTCTCGCTCAGGAACATCTCCAGCGATTCGAGCAGCGATTGTTCATCGTCGATGATAAGGATCTTCTTTTTCTTCATGCGGTCTTCCTGGCCGGTATTGCGAGAAAGACGTGGGTCCCCTGGGGTTTTCTCGGAGCCGTGTACACTGTGCCTCCATGCGCCTCGATGATCTTCTTCACGTTGGAAAGTCCGAGACCGGTCCCTTTTTTCTTGTTGCTGAAAAATGGATCGAAGATATATGGCAGGTCTTCAGGGCTTATGCCGGGGCCGTTGTCAAGCACCTCGATCTGTATGGTTCCTTTGTCCTTCGCTTCATATTTAGTAGTGATCGTGATCCCGCCGCCGTCATGCAGCGCCTCGACAGAATTAAGGACCACATTGATGATCGCCTGCTCTACCCTGTCATGATCCAGGAGGGTATCGGGGATATTTTTCCCGTATCTCTTTTTCACGCGTATACCCTTTTCCTTCATCTTCACATCCACGATCTCGAGGCAGGAATCGATAATGCTGTGAATGGAAACAGGGTCGAGATTGATCCTTATCGGTTTCGCAAAATTGAGCATCTCGTCGAGGATCCTTTCCAGCCTTGATGTCTCGTTGAAGATGATCTCCATGCGCCTCTTGTCATTGCCGTTGAATTCCGTATTCTTCAGGATTATCTGGCTGTTCATCTTTACCGATGACAGGGGGTTCCTGATCTCATGCGCAAGGGACGTGGTGAGCTTCCCGATATGAGCAAGGCGCTCGGATTCCCTGATCCTCCGTTCGATCTCCATCCGTTCTGTAATGTCGCGGCAGATCCCTGCTACCGCTGCTTTGCCCTGATAAAGGATCCGCTTTACCTTGTTCTCTGTGGGGAGATTGCTGCCATTCTTATGACGCCGGTAATACATATAAAGATCCCTCGCATCTTCCCCGATCATTCTCTGCTCATAGAGCCTTTTCACGGCAGGCAGGTATTTTGGCGCCACAAGCTCTGTGTATGGTTTTCCGATAAGCTCCTGGAGGGTATATCCGTGAAGGTCGCAAAATGCCTGGTTGGCAAAAACGATCTTTCCGTCCTGGTTCACAAAATAACCGTCATTGATCTCCTCGACAAGGACACGGTATTTAGACTCTGATTCTCCGAGCTCTTTCGTCCTCTCCGCCACTTCCTGCTCAAGATTCTGTGCGTAGTTCATTATCTGTCTTTCATGGAGCGACTGAAAGAAGTCGCTGAATTTTGTAATGGTATAAAAGAGGCACCCGTTCAGCTTCTCCATGGCGAGGAGAAGCTTATCTCCTTTTAATTCCTTTATCAGTATAGGAAAAAGCATGGTCCTGTAAAGCTCGTATGCGTTCTGCACCTCGGAGAGTGAGAAGCCGCCTCGAAGGCGGATCTGGGAGATCCAGTGGATATGGCAGTCTATTTTGGAGAAATCGTTATTGATAAGAACCGCACAGCTTGCGTCATACGCTGCTGCGACGGTTATGCAAAGCTCATCCCTTGATCGCCTGCTGTATCGCTGGCTTACCCGCAAAAGACGGTCGATCCATTCCTCGATGATCTGTCCACGGTATTTTGTCAGGATCTCAACGATATCCACAACAACAGATTGTATCCTGTTAATAGCGCACGGTCAAGTAATTACCTGATCTCCGGATAAATGAAAAGGCCCCGCGTTCTTTGCGGGGCCTTTGAATTCAATGCCATAATTCTATTTCAGGCAACTTCCTTTTCCTTGCCCTTTCTGACCACAGCCCTCTGATCTTCAGGAAGCGGCGGCGGGACAGCCTCGCCGACGATCTTCGTCACCGCACGGAATTTAGGAGGGCATACCTCAAAACAGGTTCCGCATTTTATGCATTTGTCCTGATCGACAATATGCACCTGGCCCTTGGCGCTTATGATGGCCTCTACAGGACACCTCCTGGCGCAGGTCATGCACGCCTGGCACTTTTCCGGGTCAATGTAGTAGGAAACTACTTCTTTAAACAACTGATCGACCTCTTCTCTGGTGAAGACCTCTTCGTATTTCCCATATTCTTCATGGCTCTCGAGTCGTGTTGCCAGCTTCTCGCGCTTCGCTATCTTAAAATAGGGGGTCAGTCTCGTAACCTCTGCGAGCCTTGCATGCAGCGTATCCTGGTCCATTCCTTCGGCCTTGCCGAGCGGCCCTATCTCCTTTACCTTCTTGACAAAATCGTTGACGCTTTCAACAAAGACGTTCGCTTCGGCGCCGGACATGAATCTCATCCTCAGCCTTTCCGGGTTCAGCCCTATGTGTTCCAGTATCCTCCGATAGAGAAGGACCATGTTGAGGGTATGAAAGTTCCCGTGCGTGACGTAGTTGCATTCATTAAGATGGCAGGCGCCGATGAACACCCCATCTATTCCCTTTGAAAATGCCCTGAGTATAAATTCCGGGTCTACCCTTCCGGAACACATAACGCGAATCATTCTCATTTCAGTTGTATATTGCAGTCTGGAAACTCCAGCCAGGTCAGCAGCTCCGTACGCTCACCAGTTGCATGCGAAGCCCAGCACTCTCGGCTTGAACTTTGCTCCTGAACTCATGCGTTCCCACCTCCTTTCTTCATGATCCCTGCTTTATTTACCTGCCGCCACATCGATCTGCTGGATGACATCCTCTTCCGATATCATTGCGTCAACCTGGGCCAGCAGCTCCTCGTCGGTATAATGCCTCAGCGAAATCGCCCCTGTGGGACATTTTGAGTTGCAGAGGCCGTCTCCCTTACAAAGAACAGGGTTGATCGCCGCCTTCTTTCCTTGTTTTGTATCGCGAAGCTCTAAGGCGCCGTAGGTGCATACCTCAACGCATGCCCCGCACCCCATACACCTTTTCTCGTCGATCTCGCAGACAGAACCAGAAGCTACAACGATATCATTGGACAGAAGCGTCAAGGCCCTGCCCGCTGCCCCGTATGCCTGGTTGATCGTTTCCTGTATGAACTTGGGGTAGTGGGCCAGTCCGCACAGATAAACGCCGTCCGTCGCGAACTCAACAGGTCTCAGTTTGACGTGGGCTTCTTTGAAGAAGCCGTCCAGGCTCAACGTTACCTTGAAGAAATTCGCGATCTCCTTGGTCGCTGCGGAGGGGATAACAGCGGCAGCAAGGGCGATGATATCGGCATCCAGCTCAAGCTTCTTGCCGAGAATATAATCCGTCACAGTGACCTTGAGAACGCTCCGGCCGTCATCTGATTTGCCCGGCTCCACCACAGGCTTATCCTCCGGCTCATAGCGGATGAACCTCACATCCTTACCTGCCGCTTCCCGGTAATAGTCCTCTCTGAACCCGTAGGTCCTTACATCCCTGAAGAGGATGTAGATGTCCATTGCAGGGTTTTTCTCTTTAAGCAGCAAAGCGTTCTTGATGGACTCGCTGCAGCATATCCTGCTGCAGTAATTCCTGTCCTCGTTCCTGCAGCCGACGCACTGGATCATCACGAGGCTCTGTGCCTTCGCGACCTTTTCGTCCCCATTGACGATCTTCTCTTCCAGTTCCAGGTGGGTCATTACCCTGTCGTCCTGTCCGTATAGGTATTCGGTAGGCGTATACAGATCTGCGCCGATAGCGATAACAGCTGCGCCATGCTTGATCTCAGTGGTCCCCCGGTCAGATTTCACCGTGGTGACGAAATTCCCTACATACCCCTTGGCCTCCGTGATGGTCGCATCCGTATATACATGTATCAAAGGGTGCTGATAAACCTTTCCAATAAGATCACGCAGATAGGTCTGCACATCCAGTCCTTCGAGGGTGGTATGGATCTTTCGGGCGATCCCGCCGAGGTCGCTGTCCTTTTCGATCAGGTAGACATCATGCCCCTGGTTCGCTATGGAGAGTGCGCTTGTCATGCCGGCTATGCCTCCTCCGACCACTAACGCCCTCTTATCGACGGGCAGGTCAAACTCCTGCAAAGGCTTCAAATGGCAGGCGCGGGCTACCGACATCCTGATTATATCATGCGCCTTTTCAGTGGCATCTTCCTTTTCTTTCGCGTGCACCCAGGAATCATGCTCTCTGATGTTCGCCATTTCGTAATAGTATTGATTGATCCCCGCCTCCCGGAGGGTGTCCCGGAATAACGGTTCAAGGGTCCTTGGGGAACAGGCTGCGACAACCACCCGGTTGAGCCCCTTCTCGTTTATCATGTCCGTTATCTCCTTGGCGGAGTTGGTGGCGCATGAGAACAGCTGTTCCTGGGCATAGACAACATTGGGCAAGGTCTTGCAGTATTCAACTGTTTCGGGGACATTCACTATCCTCCCGATATTTGCGCCGCAATGACACACAAAGACCCCTATCTTCGGCTCCTCCTGCGAGACGTCCTTTTCCGGCGGATATATCCTTTCCTTGGCAAGGTTTCCCCGTCTATGGTCAAGAAGCTCGCCGATCTGGGAGCTGGCCCCGCTGGCGCCGAAGACCGACTCAGGGATATCGATGGGGCCCTGCAGGGCGCCGCTTACAAAGATGCCGGGCCTCACGGTCGCCATAGGATTGACAGGATCGAGCTTGCAGAAATCATGCGCATTGAGCTCAATGCCGTATTTCTTTGCTATGCCTTCTACGTCCCTGGGAGGATCCATGCCGATCGATAATACCACCATGTCGAACTCTTCCTCCTTGACCCCTTCGTTGGGGGTGGAATACCGCACGGTAACATTCTTCGTTACGGGATCCTCTTTTACTATGGACGTGTAGCTTCTAAAGAAACGTACGCCGGAAAGGTTCTCTGTCCTCTGGTAGTACCGCTCAAAGTCCTTTCCATAAGAGCGGACATCGTTGTGGAATATGGTGCACTTCGCCTCTGCGTCGTGGTCTTTCGTCAGGATCACCTGTTTCTGGGTATAGGTGCAGCATACCGCCGAACAATAGCTGTTGCCGCCTTCGATGACCTGACGTGAGCCGACGCACTGGATCCAGGCTATGTTATGGGGATGCTTCAGGTCGGAGGCGCGGAGTATCTCGCCCCCGTAAGGTCCGGTAGAACACAGGAGGCGTTCGTAGTCCATGCTCGTCACCACGTTCCTGAACTCCCCGTATCGGTATTCCTCCCTTACCTTTGGATCAAAGGGCTCAAAGCCGGGAGACAGGATTATCGCTCCCACATTGATCTCTTTCTTCTCGGGCTCCTGCGTCAGATCTATGGCGTTATTCTTACAAACCGCTTCGCAGATGCGGCATTTCTTCTCCTTCAGGTAGAGGCAGCTCTCGTCGATATACGTGATGAGCGGGATCGCCTGGGCGAAGTATACATGGACCGCCTTGTTCATCGATATTTCCTGGTTATACTCATCAGGGTATTTCACCGGGCAGTACTCCACGCAGACAGTGCAGCCCGTGCATTTGTCCTCTCTAATATACCTCGGTTTTCTTATCAGCTGAACCTTGAAGTTTCCTGCCTCACCTTCCACGCTGTTGACCTCGGTGTAGGTGAGAACCTCTATGTTGGGATGCCGGCCGACCTCGACCAGTTTAGGTGCGAGTATTCACATCGAGCAGTCGTTGGTCGGAAAGGTCTTGTCGAGCTGGGCCATGTGGCCGCCGATGCTCGGAGCCTTTTCGACCAGGTAGACCTTAAAGCCTGCAGTAGCAAGATCGAGAGAGGCCTGGATGCCGCTGATCCCTCCGCCGACAACCATGACGTCTCCAAAATTGCCGTCTCCAAGATTCTTGCAAAGTTGCTGCATATCCTCTTTGAGCGATATTACTTTTTCCACTTTCTATCACCTCATCGGATTTTTTATGCTACATCACTTCCTGTATTATCTCCGTGATGTCCTTAACCTCTATGTCGTCGGCATGGTTCGTGACCAGCCTGCTGTCCTCAAGGGCGGTAATGCAATAGGGGCAGGAGGTGGCAAGCACCTGGGCGCCAAGCCCGATGGCCTGCTCCACACGGATATTGGAGAATCGCTCATGCTTTTCGGTCTCTGCCCAAACCCTGCCTCCTCCCATTCCGCAGCAGAGGCTGTCTGTCCGCGCTTCGGGCAGCTCTACCAGTTCCAGCCCGGGCGTCTTCTTTAAGGCGCTACGAGGCTCGTCATACACGCTGTTATGCCTGCCAAGGTAGCACGGGTCATGGTAGGTAACCTTCCTCGCAAACTCCTTTGAGAGCATGAGCCTTCCCTCGTTGATGAGCTCGAAAACATATTGAGAGATGTGGACCACCTCAAAGTTCACCTTGAATTCGGGGTATTCGTTCTTAAAGGTGTGATAGCAATGCGGGGAAGAGACAAGGATCTTCTTCACCCCGCTGTCGATAAAGGTCTTGATATTTTCTTTGGCCAGTTTCTTGAATACTTCTTCATTGCCGGTCTTGCGGATGCTTTCTCCGCAGCAGTTCTCCTTTTCGCCGAGTATCCCGAAATCCACCCCTGCCTTATTAAGGATATTCGCCGTAGCCTGGGCCACTTTCTTCAGCCTCGGGTCATAGCTGCAGTAGCAGCAGGGAAAATACAAGATCTCCATCCCCTCCTTAAATGTCTTTACGTTCAGACCCTGCGTCCAATCCGCCCTTGTCTTCCTGTCCTCATTGAAGGGGTTGCCCTGGGAGGCCAGACCTGAGCTCACGGCACGGTAAGGTTTGACGGATCCGGGAAATACGCCGTATCCAGTGGCCATCCTGCGGAGCGCCACCATGTCGTCTATCTGTTTTACGTCCCTGGGGCACCGCTGAGGGCACTTTCCGCATGTGGTGCAGCGCCAGATCTCTTCGCGCTCTATCTCGCTCAAACCGAACGTGGCCTCCCGGATGAGCTTGCGCATGCTGAAATTCCTCACCTTGTTCCAGGGGCACACGGTATCGCATTTCCCGCATTGATAACAGTACTTGACGGGGTCTCCGCCTTTCTCCTTTACCTCGTCTATTACCTCTTTAAAGGGAGCTATGGTTTCCACGATCGTTCAATCCTCTTTTTTTATAGACTATAGACCTTTCCTGCCTGTCTGGTTTCTTTGGTCTCGCCTTTTTTCTACTTTTCACTTTTCACTTCTAACTTTTCACCGGTTTATTTAGTCCTTCTGCGATATTCTCGCAACAGTATCCATTACCTTCTGCAGCCCGTATTTGTTGATCATTGATTCCAAACCTATCTCAACATCCTCCGGCTTTGTCTCTTCTTCCACTTCCTCTTCCCTTTCTTCGTAGATCAGGGCATCGTTGAGGCACCATTCAACGCACAGGGGTTTCTCTCTCGGCGGATCGTCTTCGCACATATCGCATTTCAGAGGAAGGCCGGAATCGGGCTCTTTGAATGCATCCCTGGATGGACAGGCGGCCCTGCAGAATCCACACTCGTCGTATTCTTTTCCGTCGATCACATACTTGTCTCTTCCCATGCATTCTGCCGCGGTATACTCGCCGGCATATACAGGGACATAGACGTCGCGTATCGGGTCGCGGATCATCCTGATGCGGGACCTTGCCGGATTATTGCTGCTGTATTTTGGGTTAGCGTGAAAGGCTGAGCAGATCACTTCGCATGCCCGGCAGCCATTGCATTTATCAAGGTCGACCTTGATCGTTTTGATCTTCTTCTTAATCTTAGCCATTTTTTATTATCCCTCTCTGTTCTAAGTCTTCGGCAACATAGCCCAGATCTAATTCCTGCAAAGTCTCTTTTGTGGGGATACCTTCATTGTCCCATCCCTTGAATTTGTAGTACGCATCCAAAAGCTTGGCTTCAAGCTCGGGGAACCTTTTTTTCCAGTGGTCTTCCGGCGGCACCTCATCAGCCCTCCGCAAGCCCCTTCTGACGTTAACGGCCCTGAGCAGGTTCCGGTTCCTCCTGTACACCTTCTTGAGGTCTTCCTCGCCCATGTCGATCCCCGTAGCCGCTGAGATGATCTTCGGGTAATTGTGTATGTGGTAGGGGGGCTTCAATGGAAAGGACGACAAGCCGGCGCAGACCCCGAGGGCATCGTCAAAGTAATGGATCATCTCCTGCCAATCAACAATATCAACGGACATGTCAACGGTCGGGTAATACGGGTTCGAGCGCTCTCCCCGCGGCTCCCAGTCCAGGACATATTGCTTGAACTTCTCATCGGGAACCTGTATCCAATCCCTCACAAACTCTTCCCGCT
Organism: Deltaproteobacteria bacterium UBA7527; assembly: GCA_002478225.1. Classification (GTDB taxonomy): domain Bacteria; phylum Desulfobacterota; class Syntrophorhabdia; order Syntrophorhabdales; family Syntrophorhabdaceae; genus UBA5609. Next base: position 86,409 of record DLMV01000017.1, read on the forward strand.
CCTCCATGGTCATAAAAGGCGACTGGGGGAATTGCCCTTCGATCTGGGTGATGTTTATCTTCTCGCCGGTAGCATACATGAGGAAGTACACGGGATTCAGCATCCCGAGCTTCAGTGGCAGCTGCTCGTGCTTCTTGATGTTGTTATGGGCAAACTGCTCTGCACCCTTGCCGATCTTCTTCGCCGCCCAGTATGTGCCGTCGGCCAGAATATCTCCTATTCCTTCCCGCCTGACGATCCTGTCAAGCAGCCAGTAGAATCTTCCTTCATTATCCGTCGGGCAACCCGCAAAGTCCGCATCGGTCAAAATTCCGGCCTCTTTAAGCTCAACCGCGAAGGCCATGACCTGCGGCACAGAGAATCCGTCCACCCCGTATTCGGTGGCGCGCTGTGCGATCCTAAAGCCGAAATCCAGATCCTCTACAAAGGCCGCCATTGCATAGGTTAATTTCGAGAAGCATTTCATCATGTAGGTCGAGATCCCCGGAACGGATATTATGGCCCCGCATTTCATGGGGCAGTTATAGCAGCTTATCAGCCGCTTCCGGACGCTTAACTGGGTATTCTTCCACTTCTCTTCGATCTCCTTGTTCCAGAAGTCTTTTCTCCGGACGCGGGCATTGCCCCACATAAAGTTCTCGGTATGCCACTTCTCGTCAACGTGGAGCATTTCCTGAGGCGAACCGAGCCCCTGCAGGATGGTCATTACGTTGGGGACCGGATTTTCGTTCCGGTACTTTATATATTTCAGCACCTCGTTGCAGAGATCGTAAAACTCGGCCGGCTTGGCAATGTTGATGTCCTTTGTCCCGCGAACGGCTATCGCCTTTACCCCTTTATCTCCCATGACAGCGCCCAGCCCGAGCCGGCTGGCGCTGGAGCGTCCCTGTTCGATGGAAGCCATGTATACCCTGTTCTCTCCTGCCAGCCCAATAGCAGCTACCTGTGCATTGGGTTCGTTCAATTCCTTTTTGATCGTTTCCTGTGTTTCAACGGCGCCCTTTCCTTTGAGATGGCTGGCATCGCGTATCTCCACCTTGTCATTATGTATCCATATATAGACCATCTCTGGTGACTTGCCGCGAAGGATGACTTTGTCGTAACCCGCAAATTTCAGTTCAGGCGCCCAGAATCCTCCCATCATTGAATATCCCATTAGCAACGTCTGAGGAGAATAAGCGGTGATAATGGTGCGATTGGCGCCTGGAGCGGGTGTGCCGCATAAAAGACCAGGGCCGAACATCAGGGGGATGTCAGGAGAAAAAGGATCACTTTCAGGAGGGACCCTCTCCCACAATATCTTGGTATTCGTACCAAGCCCTCCAAGATGAAGTTCGGTATCTTTCGGATCTGTTTCCACCCTCTCAATATTTCCCTTGGTGAGATCAATTTCTAAATTAAATCCTGTCTCTCCGTACCTCATGTTTTGCTCCTCTTATCGATCTTTTTAACTTGTGCTTAATGTAACAAATAGAGCACTCCTTGTCAAGCGGAATAATGAAATAATTCACAAGCCTCACAATCAAATCCGTGTTTTTATGGCAATGCTATTCACATGCTCACAAACAGATTATAAGTATCTGATATTTAAATAGATAACATAACCCATGCATCCGTTTCAGGGACGGACTGCCAGGTTGCCTCTCCTTCTTCCCCGGCGGCAACAGAACAGCGGTCATTCACGCGAACAGCGGATACTTTGTGTTAGGTCTTTCTATCGTGCCTTCAGCATGGCCGCCACGGTCTCGCCGATCTCCGCAGGGTTTTTCACAACGGTGATGCCTGCGGCTTCCAGCGCACCGATCTTGTCGACCGCTCTGCCCACGCCGCCGGAGATAATAGCGCCCGCGTGGCCCATGCGTCTGCCTGGAGGGGCTGTGAGGCCTGCGATGAAGGCCACGACAGGCTTTTTCATGTTGGCCTTGAAATACTCCGCCGCCTCTTCCTCTGCCCTGCCGCCTATCTCGCCGATCATAACCACTGCATCGGTCCCTTCATCCTTTTCGAACATCGCAAGGAGGTCAACAAACGTCAAGCCTATGATCGGATCCCCCCCGATCCCCACACAGGTAGACTGACCTATCCCCATCTTGGTAAGCTGGTCAACGACCTCGTAGGTGAGCGTTCCGCTTCGCGACATGATTCCGATCCTGCCCGGCGCGTGGATATATCCCGCCATGACGCCAACCTTGCATTTCCCCGGCGAGATGATGCCCGGCGTGTTGGGGCCTATGAGCTTCACATCCTTTCCCTTCATGTACTGCTTCACGGCGATCATATCGATGGTCGGTATCCCTTCCGTGAGGCAGACAACGAGCCCGACGCCCGCATCAACGGCCTCCATGATCGCGTCGCCGGCAAAGGCAGGGGGAACGAAGATCGCAGAAACGTTGGCCCCTGTGGACAGAACCGCTACCCTCACGGTATTGAAGACTGGAACGCCGTTGAAGATCTGGCCGCCCTTTCCAGGGGTCACCCCTCCGACAACCCTTGTCCCATACTGGATCATCTGCTTTGCATGGAACGCACCTTCGTTGCCCGTTATTCCCTGTACGATTACCTTTGTGTTCTCGTCAACGATAATGCTCATAACATTAGCTCATGGCTCATGGCGAACCAGGTACATGATGCTCGATACTGGATACTGGCAATAACCAAAGTTCGCAATGAACTCGAAAACTTTTCACGTTTCACCTTTCACCTTTCACGTCCTGAAGTTGCTTAAGCGTCATTGCCACTTTCTCTGCTGCATCCTTCAATCCTGTCGCCACGGTGAAGGAAAGTCCCGACCCGGCGAGGATCTTCCTCCCTGCCTCTACGTTCGTTCCCTCAAGCCGTATCACGATGGGGAGATCGATGACCAGTTCATCGACCGCCTTCACAACACCTTCTGCGAGCGTGTCGCAGCGGAGGATGCCGCCGAATATGTTGATAAAGACCATCTTCACATCTTTATCGTAAAGGAGTATCTTCAACCCCTGCTTCACCATCTCCGATGTTGCGCCTCCCCCCACATCGAGAAAGTTGGCCGGTTCGGCGCCGACGAGCTTGATGAGGTCCATCGTAGCCATGGCAAGCCCTGCGCCGTTCACCATACATCCAACATTTCCTTTCAGCTTTATATAGTTGAGGTTGTACTTCGATGCTTCCACCTCAAGGGGGTTCTCCTGGTTGACATCCCGGAGGGATGCCATATCCTGATGCCGGTAGAGCGCATTATCATCGATGTTGATCTTTGCATCGAGGGCAACGAGCTCTCCGGCCTTCGTGACCACAAGGGGGTTGATCTCTGCCAGTGAGCAATCCTTCTCAATAAAAAGACGGAACAGGTTCAGGATGACCGCGGTCATCTTCCGCGACAGCGACTGGTCAAGACCGAGGCCGTAGAATATCCTTCCTGCCTGGAAAGGGCGGAGGCCGACCGCAGGATCAACTGCTTCCCGCAGAACCTTCTCCGGGTCCGTGGCAGCGATCTTTTCGATCTCCATCCCGCCTTCTGCGCTGGCGATAACTACAGGGCAGGCCCTTTGCCGGTCGATAACGATCCCGAGATAGAGCTCTTGCTCAACCGAAAGGGCCTCCTCTACCAGCAAGGCCTGTACCGGTTGTCCTTCTGCATCTGTCTGCGGCGTCACGAGTGTCATACCGAGAAGCCCCGCGGCTGCTCTCTTCACGTCCCCCAGCCCATTGGCCATCTTGATGCCGCCGCCCTTCCCCCTGCCGCCCGCATGTATCTGCGCCTTTAGGACAAAAGGGCTCCTGCCTATTTTTTCAGCGATCTGAAATGCTTCTTCGACAGTTTTTGCTACTGCGCCCTGAGGGACGGGGATGCTGTATGACTTGAACAGCTGTTTCGCCTGATACTCATGTATCTTCATCTTCGAACTCGGCAGGAGCGCTTGGAAAGGAGACCTTCTTGACCTTCTTTGCCGCCATTACCCCTGCCTTCAATGCGTCGCGGTTCAGCTTTTCCGTGCCTTTGGGCACCCGCGCCAGCACAGCGGCTTCAATGGCTTTTGACGATACAATGGGCGCGAGCTTCGAGATGGCGCCGAGGGCGACGATGTTCGCTACCATCTCTCTCTTCAACTTTTCCCGCGCGATCCTGGTAAAGGGGATCTGGTATGCTCTTTGTGTGGGGAGCTGCTTCACAAAGGTAGAATCTACGATAAGGATACCGTCAGGTTTGAGGTCCATATAATAATCATCGCATGACTTCTGGTTCATTGCCAGAAGAAGGTCGAGCTTGAGCGCCTTCGGATAATCGATCTCTGCATTGCTTACGACAACCTCTGCCTTGCTTGAACCGCCTCGGGCCTCAGGACCGTAGCTCTGGGTCTGGGCAACGCACTTCCCGTCATAGATCCCGATCGCCTCTGCGAGGATGATCCCCATGAGGATCAACCCCTGTCCGCCCGAACCGCTTAAACGAATATCATAACGGTAGCTCATATCATCTCTTCTCCGATCCCTTTGCCCATCTCCTCACCTTATCATATCCATCCTGATAAGCAGGCAATTCCCTGTCGACGAGGACCCCTATCTTGAACTTGTCCTTCAATTCCTCCGGCTTCATCTGGGCCGCCTTTTCAACGGTCACCGCGTGGTCTCTCTGCCACTGCATCATCTCCACCGCGGTGCCCATACGGTTCAGCCTTCCGAACTGCGTATGGCAGTGCGATATGATCTCCACGACGGAGAAGCCGACCTTGGCGAATGCCTTTTCCATGAGACTTTCAAGGAGCTTCGCATGGAAGACCGTTCCCCTGCCCACGAATACGGCGCCTGCTGTCACGGCCAGCTCCGAGATATTGAAGGAGTGCTCAACGTTGGAATATATCGTTGTCGTGGACTTCATCCCGTAAGGGGTCGTCGGCGAGTATTGTCCGCCTGTCATGCCGTATACGCTGTTGTTCACAATGATCGCTGTGAGGTCAATATTCCTCCTCGCCGCATGGATGAAGTGGTTCCCGCCGATGGCGACGGCATCTCCGTCTCCCATGATAACGATCACCTTCAATCTCGGCTTGGCGAGCTTGATCCCTGTGGCAAACGTAAGGGCCCGACCATGAGTCGTGTGGAGTGTATTAAAATCAACATAGACAGGAAGCCTGCCTGTACACCCGATCCCGGATACGAGTACGATGTCGTCCTTGCTGTATCCGGTTTTATCAATTGCCCTGATGAGGGCGCCGAGCATTATCCCGATCCCGCATCCCGGGCACCACACGTGGGGGAATTTTTTGTCGTGCCGCAGGTATTCATGGATAAGCCGCGTGATCTCAGCCATCAGCACACCTCCTTGATCCTGTTCAGTATCTCCTGAGGCGTAATGATCGTTCCATCAACCTTGTTAATGGTAAAGATCTTGGTATCTCCTTTGTTCACCCTTTTTACTTCACGGGAGATCTGCCCCATGTTCATCTCCGGCACGATAACCACCTTCGAGGTCCGGAGCACTTTCTCTACCTGAGACCTCATAAAAGGCCATATGGTATTCATTTTCAGGACACCCACCTTTAATCCGTTCTCGCGGCCGTCCGCAGCGGCGCGCCGCGCGGAGCGCGCAACGCAGCCGTATGCGATGATCGTGATGTCGGCATCGTCGGTCTCATAGGATTCGCCGATCTGAACGTCGGAGAAATTCTGGCTCACTTTCCTGAAGAGCCTCCTGATAAAGGGGTCGATCTCGTCCGGTCTGGACGTCGGGAATCCCCTGATGTCATGCGTCAAGCCCGTTACGTGGTACCGGTACCCGTCGCCGAAATTCGCCATAGCCGGAACACCTTTCGGCGTATCTTCAAAAGGGATATACCACTCAGGCGGGACGGTCGGCTTTACCCTGTTGAAGATCTCAACCTCCTCATCCTCATAAATGGTTATCTTCTCCCTCATATGGGCGACAACCTCATCAATGAGAAGGACCACCGGGATGCGGTATTTCTCTGAGTAATTGAATGCCTTGATGGTAAGGTCGTAACATTCTCTGATCGTTGAGGGACAAAGCGCAATGATAGGGTGGTCGCCGTGCGTCCCCCATCGGGCCTGCATGACGTCGCTCTGGGAGGGCATCGTAGGCAGACCGGTGCTCGGGCCGCCGCGCATTGCGTTGACGATCACACACGGCACTTCCGCAATGATGGCAAAGCCAAGGTTCTCCTGCATCAGCGAAAATCCCGGACCGCTTGTGGCGGTCATCGCCTTTGCGCCTGCCAGGGAGGCTCCGATAACAGCGCCGAGGCTCGCTATCTCATCTTCCATCTGAATGAACGTGCCGTCCAGTTGGGGCAGCCTGACCGACAGGATCTCGGAGATCTCTGTTGCCGGCGTAATGGGATACCCTGCAAAAAAACTGCACCCTGCCCTTAGCGCGCCCTCAACGGCAGCCTCATTGCCCTGGAGCAGCAGTTCCTTTTTCCGGACCTTCTTTCTCAAATTCATCCCTCACTTTTTTCCCGTTCTTCTTTGTTTCGACGGTAATGGCAAAATCAGGGCACCTGATCTCGCACCAACCGCAATTGATGCACTTCTCAGGATATTTTACGTAGGGATAGCCTCCTTCATCGCGGGCAAGCGCCTCTGTGGGGCAAAAAGCAACGCATATGCCGCATGCTTTGCACCATGCCTTGTAGATGTCGATATGGGGACTCTCTTTCTTTTTTTGCGCTTCTGCCATAGCAACCCTCTTCTGTGTTTAAAAACTAAAATGATTGATGTATATTGTCAAGGTTTTTTAGGGGATCAGCTCATGACAAAATCAAGCACGAAATCCTAAGCACCAAATCCTAAACAATATCTAAATTCAAATATTAAATGTTCAAAACAAAGCTCCTTAAAATATTTTGAATTTTGAACATTTGAATTTGTTTAGTGCTTCGATATTAGGATTTAGGATTTGCCATGAGCTATGAGCTACCTTTGTAGTTATAAGCTATTTCCTCGAGTCTATGATCAGCGTTACCGGCCCTTCATTGATAAGGTGAACATCCATGGAAGCCTGAAATACGCCGGTCTCAACCTTCTCAACCTTTTCACGCGCCTTTTTTACAAATACCTCAAAAAGCTCGCGCGCATCGTCTGCTCCCAATGCGCCCGAGAACGAGGGACGTCTTCCTCTGGAGGCGTCGCCGTAAAGGGTGAACTGGGAAACAATGAGCAGTGCCCCTTTCACATCAAGGAGCGATTCGTCGAACTTTCCATCCTCTTTTTCGAATATCCTGAGATTAACGATCTTATCTATCATCCATCCCGCGTCTTCTTCGGTATCACCCTGGCCTACGCCAAGAAGAACAAGGAGGCCGCGCGCAATCTGTCCCACGATCTTTCCATCGACCTCGACGGACGCACTCTTGACGCGCTGTATGACCGCTCTCATAGATTATAAACTGGTGGTAGATCGAGTGTTGCTGGATACTGGATACTGGATGCTGGATACTGGATGCTGGATGCTGGATGCAGAATTGGTTTAACGTTCATATCTTATCGCGCTTCATGAATTTTGTATTGTTTGCCAGCCTACCAGTATCGAGCAGCCAGTATCGTGCTCGCTATGAGCTTTGATCCGGCAGCTTCCTGTTATTTCTCCTGCTCTTTTTCTTTCCTTGCAGCCTCGATGATCTTTTGAGCGATGTGTGCCGGCACCTCTTCATAGTGGGAGAATTCCATGGTGAATGTCCCTCTTCCGCCGGTCATAGATCTTAGATCGGGGGCATATTTCAACACCTCCGCCATGGGAACAACTGCCTTTACAACCTGGTTGCTCCCTTTTGTCTCCACGCCCATGATCTTGCCTCTCCTCGAGTTCATATCGCCCATCACATCGCCCATGTTGTCGTCGGGCACTATGATCTCTATCTTCATGATCGGTTCAAGGAGGGTCGGCTGCGCCTGCTCCATTCCCTTCTTAAAACCTAACGATGCGGCTATCTTGAAAGCCATTTCCGAAGAGTCGACATCATGGTATGACCCGTCGTAAAGCGTCACCCTGAAGTCGGTCACCGGAAAACCTGCGAGCATTCCCTGCGTCATTGCCTCAACGATGCCTTTTTCAACGGCCGGTATGTACTGCCTCGGTATTGCCCCGCCGACTATCTTGTCGACAAATTCAAACCCTGTCCCTCTCGGCAGAGGACCGATCTCAAGCCACGTATCGCCGTATTGGCCTTTGCCGCCTGATTGCTTTTTGTATTTTCCCTGTACCTTGGTGGTCCCTTTGATCGTTTCTTTATAAGGCACCTTTGGCTCTTTCAGCTCCACTTCCACGCCGAACTTCCTCTTCATTCTCTCTACCACTACTTCAATATGGACCTGCCCCATGCCTGACAGGATGAACTCCTTTGTCTGCTCGTCCCTCGAATACCGAATTGTCTGGTCTTCTTCGATGAGCCGTGCGAGGGAGGTGTTCAGTTTGTCCTCATCGCCTTTTGCCTTCGGATGGAGCGAAAAAGAGATAAGCGGATTGGGCAGCGCTACCGGTTCATAGCGGATAGGCGCCTTCTCATCGCAGATCGTATCGCCCGTACCCACCTCTTTCAGCTTTGCCATAACAGCGATATCGCCTGCTGACGCAAACCCCGCCGGCTTCTGCTTTTTCCCCACAAGAGAGAATATCTGACCGATCCTCTCTTTTTCGTCTTTTGTAACATTCAGGACGGTCATATCAGGGTGGATCTCCCCTGAATAGACCCTGAATAGCGTCAGCTTGCCGGCAAAGGGGTCTGTTATCGTCTTAAATACAAGCGCGCTGAAAGGCTTATCAGACGCCATTGCACGCTTTACCGCGCTGCCTGTCTTCGGATCGATCCCTTCCACCTCCTTTTTGAATGTCGGCGGCGGAAAATACTTCACAACGCTGTCAAGGAGGACCTGGATGCCGATATTCTTCGCCGCGGACCCGCACATGATCGGAACGATCTTCCCTGCCCATATGGCAGACTTCAGACAACGCTCGATCTCTTCATCCTTTATCTCTTCACCGTTCAGGTACCGCTCCATGACCTCATCTTCCATCTCAATGGCAATCTCAACAAGCTTTTCCCTGTGCTTTTTTGCTTCATCCTCGTACTCTTTAGGTATCGCCGTTGCTTCAAAATTACCGGACATGTCATCCTTAAATATATAGGCCTTCATGGTAAGGAGGTCGACCACACCCTTGAAATCCTCTTCCTTCCCTATGGGCAGCTGAACGATAAGGCAGTTTTTGTCTGTGAAATTCTTCCGGATATCCTCGACGGTCCTTTCAAAATCCGCCCTTTCCCTGTCTAACTTATTGACAAAGATCGCCACGGGTATGGAAAATTCATTGGCATACTGCCATACCTTCTCTGTCTGCACCTTTACTGTGGAGACGGCGCTCACTACAATGATCGCTCCATCAACGACACGCATGCAGAGCTTCGCATCGGATATAAAATTATCATCACCGGGGGTATCGAGCATGTTTATCTTGTGCTTGTTCCATTCGAAGCATGCGAGAGATGAAGATATCGTGATCTTCCGTTCGATCTCCTCCGGCTCGTAATCCATCAGAGATGTGCCGTCGTCAACCCTGCCAAGCCTGTTGTTCTCTCCTGCAAGAAAAAGCATTGCCTCGACAATAGATGTCTTGCCCTCCCCCCCGTGAGAAAATATACCTATGTTCCTTATGGCATCAGGCTCATACTTTTTCATGTGAACTCCTTTCGACGATCCTATGGATTGATGAAATCCAGTGAATTTAACATGGATTTTTCAAAAAAATCAAGAGCTAAAAAGGGCATCGTTAATTATTGACATCATTCAGCATTGTGTGGTTAAGTAATAGCTTCAAAGAACTACTTGAGGTGAAAGGATGAAAAGGACATATCAACCTCACAACAAAAGCAGGAAGAGAACGCATGGTTTTCTCGTGAGGATGAGGACTGCTTCGGGAAGGGAAGTAATCAGGAGAAGGCGCGCAAAAGGGAGAAAAAGTCTCACCGTCTGACTTCAGAACGGAATGGTTTTAACCCGCCATTCCCTATTTACTTGAAAAATGGCCTTAACCTTAACAAAAGACGAGCGACTGAAAAAGGGGGATCTTCGAGGCACGAGGTGGACGCGATCTTCGGAAACAGAAAACTTCATACTTCTGATACATAAAAGCACCCTGTCCACCCGAAAGATAGCCGTTTCGATAGGGAAGAAGACCGGAAACGCCGCAGCCAGAAACAGGATGAAAAGATTGGTGAAAGAGTTCTTCAGGCTCAACAAGGATATATTTGTGCAGGATTCCTACAACCTGATAAAAGTGAAGCAGATCCCTTTGAGGCTGACGCTGGATACGGCGGGCAAAGAGCTGAAGCTCTTGCTCAGCAGGCGAGCTGACTAAAAAACCTGGCAATGAAGAAGATCATTATATTCATCATACATTCCTACAGCGTACTTATCTCGCCGTATATCCCCACGCAATGCAGGTTTTATCCAACCTGCTCACATTATATGGTGGAAGCCATTGAAAAGAAAGGCATTCTGAGAGGTTTCTGGTCAGGACTCGGAAGGATCATCCGGTGCAACCCCTTTTGCCATGGTGGATATGACCCTGTGAAATGACGGAGGTAGTAAATGGAAAAAAGGACCATTATAGTATTATTCATAACGATAGTAATTCTGTTTTTCTTCCAGTTCTATTTTGCTCCCAAGGAGCAGCCAAGGCAGCCCCAGACAACAGGGGAAACTCAGACAAAAGAAAAACCTCAGGTTAAGGATGCAGATGTAAAAAAAGCAGAAAAGACGGCAAAAAGCGAGGCGGTTTCCGCGCCTGTAAAAAAACCCGGAAAACCATCTGCCGTTATTGAAAAAAGAGACCCCAGGGACGTTCTTGTAGAGACACCGTACCTGAAAGTGGCTCTCACCGACCTCGGCGGAGGCATACGGAGCGTCCAGCTCAAACAATACAAAGAGACTGTCAGGGGACCTGAGAACAAAGAGGTCATAGAAGATGTAAAACCTTTTATCTATGTCCCCAAGATATCCAGGTCCGTCAACAACCAGACCGTTGACGACCGCACGTACTTCAAGCCGGACAAGGGGAACATCACCATCAAGGATAAGCCCGAGACTCTCATCTTTACCGGCACCCTCGAGGATGGGAAGAAGGTCCGTAAAATATACACCTTCTACCCCGACAACTACCTCATTGATATGAAGACCGAATTCGAAGCCTCTGAGGGAGATAAGACATCCATCGAGTTCGCCGTTATCTCAGGCAAGAACGATTCGAGCTATGTATTCAAAGGTCCTTTCGTATATAACGGAAAAAAACTGGAGCAGATCGAGAAGATAGAAAAAACCATGAACTTCAATAAGAATTATTCATACGCGGGATTTGATGACGGCTTTTTCGCCTTTATATGGATACCCGAGGCTGATTCCAAACCCTCTCTCGCTATTTCTAAAACAGAGAACAACACGCCCGTGGTAAGGCTGTCGCCCGATAAAGGGGCATTTTCCGGAAAGCTTTTTTTCGGCCCGAAACAGACAGACGTCCTTAAGGGTCTCAATATCGGGGCAGAGAAGATCATCGATTTCGGCTGGTTCGATATCATCGCGAAACCTCTCATCCTGTTCATGAACTTTACATATAGGTTCACCCATAACTATGGCATCGATATCATCATCCTTACGATCCTCATCAAGATCATCTTCTATCCTCTCAGCGTCAAGAGCTACAAATCCATGAAGGAGATGCAGAAATTACAGCCTCAGGTAATGAAGCTGAAAGAAAAATACAAGAACGACAAGCAAAAACTGAACCAGGAGATGATGGGTCTTTACAAGGCGCGAGGGGTAAACCCCATGGGAGGATGTCTCCCGATGATCATTCAGATCCCCGTGTTCTTCGCCCTCTACAAGGCGCTCTCAGGGGCTATCGAGCTCCGGCATGCCCATTTTCTCTGGTGGATCAACGACCTTTCAGCTCCTGAGGACCTCTTCTCGTTCGTCATTCCGGGTATAGGTTTCACGGTGCCGATCAGGATACTCCCGTTGGTCATGGGGATCACTCAGGTCATACAGCAAAAGATGACCCCCACAAGCGCTGACCCGCTGCAGGAAAAGATGATGCTCTTCATGCCCATATTCTTTACCTTTCTCTTCTGGGGCTTCCCGGCAGGCCTCGTCCTGTACTGGCTTGTGAATAATGTTATCTCTATCGGTCAGCAATATTATATTAACAAAAAGGTGTAGCAGGAGGCAATATGGATGCTATCGAAGTTGAAGGCAAAACCTATGAAGAAGCGGTCAAGAAGGCATCTCTTGAATTAAATGCTGAAGAGAAGGAACTCGATATCGAGGTGAAAGAGGTCGATACAAAGGGTATCCTCGGTCTGCTCGGCAGCAAAAAGGTCAGGATAACAGCAAAGATACGCGAGAAAGAAACAACGCCTGAAGATTACGGGAAACAAATCCTCAAGGACCTTGGCCAGTTTGCAGGTCTTGCGTTCAATATTAAGACAACTGAGATAAATGACAAAACAGACAGGATCCTCTTTCTTATCCAGTGCGATGACGGCGATGTCCTGATAGGCAAAGACGGCGAAGCGCTTGAGGCGCTTCAGCATATACTCAGGCTCGCGATCGCCAAAAAATACAAGCAGAGCCTGAAGGTCCTTGTCGATATCAACGGATACCGTGAAAAAAGGAGAAACGCCCTCACGGTAATGGCAAAGAGGCTCGCGGACAAGGCAAAGCGGACAGGAAGACGGATCAAGACAGATCCGCTCAATCCCTATGAACGGAGGATCATACATACCCTGTTCAAATATAATAAGAACGTTACCACAAAGAGTGAGGGCGAGGGGCACACCAAGAAGGTCGTTATCTCTCCGACCGGACATGCGCGTCATGGAAGACGCTGATACCATATGCGCCATATCCACTCCTCCCGGCGAGGGCGGTATCGGCATAATAAGGATAAGCGGGAACAAAGCCCATCCCATACTAAAGAAGATATTCAGGCCAAGGAGGCAGCGGGGATCCTTTTCTCCGAGGATGCTTTGCCTCGGCGACATCATCGACCCCGAAAATAATGAGGCGCTTGACGAGGTGCTCTCTGTTCTCATGAACGCCCCGCAAACCTATACGCGGGAAGATACGGCCGAGATATATGCCCATGGCAGCTACATAGCCCAGAAAAATATCCTTTCCCTTATCATCCGCTCCGGCGCAAGGCTCGCAGAACCGGGTGAATTTACAAAGCGCGCTTTCCTCAACGGACGGATAGACCTCCTCCAGGCAGAATCGGTCCTCGATATCATACAGAGCGAAACAGATGAAGAGTTCCGGTGTGCCTTCAATTACCTGAAAGGCACAATTTCAAGAAAGATCCACGCGATGCAGAAGACCATACGAACAACGCTTGCCAATACGGAAGCGCTCATTGATTTCCCCGAAGAAGATATCGATGTCGATGAGGAAGAATTTTTTCCTCCCCTCAAAAGAACAAAAAGGGAGATGGAAGCCCTTATCAGTTCTTATGAAGAAGGAAGGGCTGTAAAGCAGGGCCTCGATGTCCTCATCGCCGGCAAGACAAATGTTGGAAAATCAAGCCTCCTCAATGCCCTCCTTGCGCAAGAGCGGGCCATCGTGACCCCTATCCCAGGCACAACAAGGGATATGGTAGAAGATACGATATACATACAAGGCATTAAAGTGAGGATCATAGATACTGCCGGGATCAGGACGCCTTCTGACATCATCGAGCAGGAAGGCATTGCAAGGGTGAAGCGGAAGATATCCGAGACGGACCTTATTGTCTGGGTTCTCGACGGCTCCGACCGCTACTCAAAAGAAGATGATGAGGTCTACCGGGAGATCCGGGATAACCACTTTATAGTCGCCGTCAATAAGATCGACCTTCCTCAGACAATAGATATAAAAGAATTAGCGTCAAAAGGACTTGAATGGGTTGAGATATCGGCCCTGAAAGACGTTGGCCTTGAGAAACTGAAAGAGACCATCTATGCGAAGCTCATAGGCAGCAGGAAAAGGGCCGGCAAGGCGCTTATAACAAACTTACGCCACAAGAATGCCCTTGCAAAGGCAAAGGACAATATCGAACGCGCGATCGAATGCAGAAAGAACAGGGAGCCGCTTGAATTTATTGCCTTTGAGCTCCGCGAGGCCCTTCATCACCTCGGAGAGATAACGGGAGAGGCTCTCACCGACGGCATACTCCACGAGATATTCGCAAGGTTCTGCATCGGAAAGTAAATCCGTAAGTCGTGAAACGTAAGGGGAAACTGAAGCAGAGAGCCGAGAGCAAAGAGCTAAGGGTTTTTATGATACTGTCATTGCGAGCGGAGTGCGGCAATCCCATTAATAGTTCATACCCTATGAGATCGCCGCGTCGCTTTGCTCCTTGCGATGACAGTACCAAAACCTTGTCCCTCGTATCTCGCTTCTTGCAATATGCCTGACCAGCATCCAGCATCCAGCATCCAGCATCGAGTATCCAGCATCGAGTATCAATGACCTGTCCCCCGAATTTAGTA
>DLMV01000044.1:0-19994 GCA_002478225.1 Deltaproteobacteria bacterium UBA7527
ATATCTAAATCCTAAACAAATTCGAATGTTCAAAATTCAAAACGTAAATGGCTTGTATTTGTTTGGAGAATTTGATATTTGAATTTTGATATTGTTTAGTGCTTCGTGCTTAGAATTTAGATATTGTTTATGATCTGGTACTTAGAAATTAGAATTTGCCATGGCCTGATGGCTATTTCTTCTTAAACAATGCCTCCCATTGCTTCGCGGCTTCTTCCTTGCCGGATCTCTTCTCGGTATCATCTTTGAACCGGAAATATTCGCAGAAGTTTGCCCTGTCCTTTTCCTTCACATAATCAGCCTGGGGCTCCCTGCAGGAATTATGCTTCCCCGTATCGTAAAACAGGCAGTTCACGCATACATGGAGGTCTGATCTGCACGACGGGCATTCGTCCTTAAAGGATACCTTCTCGTCTGCAACCGGTTCATGGCATTTGAAGCACTTCTTCATAGCCTGTCGAGAAGCTCCCTGAGATCTTTTATAATATTCCTGCCGTCCTTCACTGAAAGCTGATGGCTGATGGCCGAGTGCTCATGCTGTAAATAGTATGCCTCTATCCCCATACCTGCCGGCACATCATGGTCAAAGACCGGGTGATCGCCCACATGCACCATCTCGTGAGGCAGAACACCGAGCAGCTCGCAGAGCTTCCTGTAGAAATGCTCCTCCTTCTTTACCATCCTGTAATCCGTTGTCGCCGAGATGATATGAGTAAAATATCCTGTCAACCCGGCGTATTGGAGCTCTTTGTCAACGAAGATGCGCGCTGCATTGGATGCAACGACGAGGGTATATCTGCCGGCGAGTTCTTGCAGCACCTCCTCTGCATAAGGGACCCTATCTATATACGATTCATACCTCACGAGGAGCTCACCGGCAGGCACGGACAGGTCGAACCTTTTCAGCCAGTGCTCTATCTCGTACCAGATGATCTCCCTGTCTCCTACCGATTCGTATTCCTGCCTTATGAACGTTTTTGCCTCATCGAACGGCATGGAATGTCTTTTCGCGTACTCCTCGGGTATGCCGTGGTTCCACACCATCTCGCCGTAATTTCCGCTTACAATGGTCCCATCGAGATCAAAGGATATGATCTTTTTCATGGTCGCTTATTATAGCACGATTATTCATTGCATGGAAATTGGTTGGAAAACATCCGTTTCAGAAAACTCTGCGGGTTCCTGTCAAGCCATATTGACACGGCAACGGGCTTTGCGCTACCTTCTATGTGATGACAGATCCTTTTATCTTCAAGCTTGCCCTTTCCTTTATTACCGGCAGCCTCTGGATAACATTCGGGACAGTCCTTGCGGAACGCTACGGCACAAAGATAGGCGGCCTTGTCGCGGGACTGCCCTCGACGATCCTCGTATCGCTTTTCTTTATTGCATGGACGCAGTCCCTCGAGACAGCAACGGCAGCGACAACCGCTGTGCCTGTTGTGGGCGGTATAAACTGCCTTTTTATAATCGTCTATATCTATCTTGTAAGGGTAAACTTCTGGCTCGCCCTCGCCGGAGCGCTCGCAATATGGTTCTTTCTGTCTCTTATTCTTGTGATCATGAAGTTCAACAATTTCCCCATCTCCGTATTTGCATATATCTGCATGCTGGCCTTCTCCTACTGGGTCGCCGAACGCAGGCTTGCCGTCAGGTCAGAAACAGGCAGAAAGATACAATACACCATACCGATCATTCTTTACAGGGGTATCTTCAGCGGCCTTGTCATCGTCATTGCGGTCGTCATGACAAAGGTTGGCGGGCCGTTGATCGGCGGCATGTTCGCCATGTTCCCCGCGATGTTCATTGGCACACTCTTCATCACCTATTTTACCCACGGCGCGTCGTTCTCCGCAGCCGTTATGAAGGCGTCGATCCTTGGCGCCATCAGCGTCGTTGTCTACGGCGCATCGGTACGGTATACCTATGTACCGCTTGGCCTGCTCGCCGGCTCCTTTGTGTCCTTGCTCATATCTTTCTTCTGTTCCTTCATGATCCATCAGTTCATGGCCAAGAGAACTACATGATCTTTCATTACTGACAGCACAGTGTTCAACGTTAAGACTAAACAGACCAGATGGACTGTGAGTTGATCGCTGAGAGCTTATAATGAAAGCTACAAAATCATTGCTTTTAAAACAACACTTATGGTTTTTAAATATATACTTTGTAACCCTATGAGCTAAGGACTATGAGCTGAGGTTCAATAATGGACATTCACGATCACGCTGAGCCGAAGAAGGTCTCCATCAGCCGGCTTATGGATTTCACTTCAGACACAAATCCTTTAGGTCCTTCGAACAAGGCAAAAAACGCCGTGAGGAAGAAAGTCAAGCGCCTCGGGTATCCCCCGGACAGGGAATCAGCATATCTGAGAAGATTGATCTGCACAATGGACAATATTGCAGAAGAAGAGACCGTTATAGGCCCTGATCCGGCTTATACCATCAGCGTGCTGCTGAAAATGAACTGTCCGAAGACGGCGCTTGTCTTATCGCCTGTCTCAGATGCCTACGAGGCGCTGCTGAAAGGCCATAACGTGAAAATAAGACCATTCCATCTTGACGGGGAAAAAGGGTTCGCCTTCGATGCCGGGAGATTTATCACGGCCATGAAAGATGCTGATTTCGTTCTCATATCCAACCCCCATAACATGGTCGGCGCCTGCCTGTCCGCTGACGCCCTGCTCCCTGTCATTGCACGCGCTTCTGCCATGAACAAGCTGCTGGCCATCGATGAGACAAACAGGGACTTTTCCGACATCTCATCTCCGGCAAAAGAGTTGACACGTTCAAAAAGGTCCGTTGCGCTGCGAAGTTTTTCCGCCTTCTACGGGCTTGCGGGATTTCAGTTTGGCTATGCGATCGGGTCAGGCGAGATCATACAGAGCATAAAGAGCTGCCTTGGGCATTTCCCGGTCAACCCCCTGGCAGAGGCTGCTGCCGTCGCCTCGCTTCGCGATAAAGGATACAGAAAAAGAACTCTTGCATACGTTAAAGAAGAGAAGCGCTTCATACAAAATTCTCTCGCGGGTGTAGACCGGATAGAATGCGTTGACACCCCGTGCAGCTTCTTTCTGCTGAAGCTTCATAAAAAAATAGACAACCTGAGGGATGCCTTTTTGAAACAGAGGATTGCCGTCGCGGATTTCACTGATAAAAACGGTTCCCAGTATATCATGCTTCCTGTCAGTAAACATGCATGGAATGCCCGTTTTGTCAGGGCGCTGAAAAATATTTCGGGGGATTAAAGTACCATGTTCAGAACAAAGAAGGCTCTTATCGCGCTCATTGCATGCATCTTGCTGTTCGTACTTTCTGCACCGCAGGCATACTGTCAGTTCAAGGAACTGAGGATCCTTCACCTCAACGACTTCCATGGTTTTGCCGCAGGGAAAAAGCTTATTGGCTCAGATGAGATGCGGGGAGGCATCTCCTATGTTGCCTGGCTCGCCGATAATCTTCGCAAAGAGAAACCAACGCTCCTGTTGGCTGCCGGGGATATGATCCAGGGGAACGCTTTTGCCAACCTCTTCCAGGGCAAACCGGTCATAGAGATAATGAACAAAATGGCCTTTGATGCCATGTGCGTAGGGAACCACGAATTCGATTACGGACAGGACGTACTGAGGAAAAGGATCGCTGAGGCAGCGTTCCCTGTGCTCGGCGCAAATGTAAAAGGCATACCGGAATTAAAACCGTACATTATTAAAGAGCTTGAGGGATTGAAGATCGCCATCATTGGCGTTGTCACGGAAGACACGCCCATCGCGACACACCCCCGGAACGTGGAGGGCCTTATATTTTTATCTCCTATAGCGGCCGTTGAAGAGTATGTGAAAGAACTGCGGGATAGCGTCAACATCATCATCGTTCTCTCCCACCTCGGCTATAACACGGATATGGTCCTCGCAAGCAGGGTGAAGGGGGTCGACATTATTGTGGGGGGACATTCCCATACCCAGACATTAAAACATATGCTTATCGGGGATACGGTCATTGTCCAGGCATGGGAACATGGGATGATGCTCGGAGTACTCGACGTCACCGTAAGATCAGGAAAGATCGTAGGGGTAAACAGCCGGCTTGAGGAGATCAAGCCATCGCACATGAAAAAGCAGGGAGATGTTGCACAGATCGTTGAAAGATATACACGGCAAATGGATGCCCTCATGGGTGAGACCATCGGGGAGGCGCTCGTTGACCTTGACGGAGAGAACGTGCGGATACGGGAGACAAATCTCGGGAACCTTATAACCGATATCATGAGACAAAAATCAAGCTCCCAGATAGCGTTGATCAATGGCGGCGGGATCAGGACAGGCATCAGAAAAGGGGCCATTACCCTTAATGATATATACTCCGTCTTGCCTTTTGACAATTACATCATTGCTATGAAATTGACGGGCAGAGAGATCAAAGAAGCCCTTGAACACGGCGTTGCGGGCATTGAACAAAAAGAGGGGAGGTTCCTCCAGGTGTCGGGGCTCTCTTTCACATATGATCCGAAGATGCCGCAAGGGTTAAGGGTAACGGATGTTTCCGTGGGTGGAGTAAAAATGGACATCAATGCAACCTACACTGTTTGCACAAATGATTTCCTTGCCGCCGGCGGAGACGGATACAAAATGTTCAGGGAGGCCATGAAAGAATCAAAGGATTTTTCGATAACGGCAAATACAATAAAAAGCGACAAGCTTACTTACAATGACTCAGGGCTTCCCCTGAGAGACGTCGTTGCGGATTATATAAAAGAGAAGAAGAGCGTCGCTCCAACAACAGAAGAAAGGATCAAGGAAGCAGGCTGCAATGAAGGTGTTTGTAAACAGCCAGGAAATCCCTCTACTCTCCGGTATGACCGTTAAGCACGCCCTTGTCGGGGCGGGTCTTCTTGATGAGGTCATGTCAGGGAAAAAGGTATATGATGAATGGGGCAACGAGCTCGGCCTTGACGGCGCCCTTGCAGACGGAAGCAGGATCTACGTGAAATAGTCGGGAAACAGATGCGTATATTAGAGCATCGGTGCCGGACTTTCCACGCAAACACGCAGAATAAAGGCAGTGAATAGTGAACGGTGAAAACCTTGTTCCTCGTTCCTCGATACTCGATACTTGTTCAAACCAGTATCAAGTAACCAGTAACGAGCATCCAGTATCCAGTATCGAGTCGCTATGAGCTATGAACCGTCTTTGCGGTATCATTCGTAGCTTCTGAAAAGGGCTATTACCCTGCCGATGATCTCCAGCCTTTTTCCGTCACCCTCCCTGATAACCAGCGGCTCGACATCTTCATTCGCCGGAAGGAGCATGACCTCGCCGTGTCTTTTTCGAAAACGTTTCACCAGCACCTCGCCTTCTACAAGACAGGCGACGATATCGCCGTTCTTTGCCACCTTCTGGGGTTTCACAACAACGATGTCCCTGTTCCTGATCCCGTCGCCGACCATACTGTCCCCTTTGACCTTCAGAAAAAGGTGGTCTGCGCCCACGAACCTGTCAAGCCGGACAGAATCATCGATATTGACGGGGACCATGGGGCTCCCTGCAGAGATCTCGCCCACGATAGGGGTCTCTGCACCTTTGATCACCCTCAGACTTCTCTTCTTCCCCTTATCCCGTTTCACATATCCCTTTTTCTCGAGTGCTGTTATGTGGTCGAAGACCGTCCGTACGGAATGAATATGAAAGTGCGAAGCGATCTCCCTGAACGTAGGAGGATATCCGCCGGCGAATAATCGCCTCTGGATAAAACCGAGTATCTCTGACTGTCTCTTCGTCAGCACCGCTTTACTCCATCATCGGCGATCAGCTTTCAGCTATCAGCCGATATCGTGAAAGGCGAAACGTGAAAAGTGAAAGGTGAAAACCTTGTCCCCCGTCACTCGTTGCTTGTCACTGGCTTGAACCAGCATCCAGCGACCAGCGATCATCCCATCCTCTCATCTTCCCATCCTCTCATTCTCAGCTCTTTCGCTCTCAGCTATCTTATCACTTCCTCCAGGAGAAAATCGGTAAGCTCCTGAACCCCCTTTTTCAATGCCTCTGTATGGAAACCACCCTTCCACGCCCCGTCGGAAAATACGTCGGATACGACCAGAAAGGCAATGCCTTTAAGGCCCCTGAACGCGCACACTGCGTACAGAGAGGCAACTTCCATTTCCACGGCAAGGATCCCAAGCTTCCTGTATCGTTCTATCTTATTGACAGTTTCCCGGTATATAGCGTCGCAGCTCCATACAAGACCCTCATGAAAGCCTTTCCTCCTGGCTTGCAACAGCCATGCCCCGGCCCAGTCCGAATAGACAATATCTGCCTGATCTTTGAGATAGTGATAAGAAACCCCGTCCTCCCGAAGCGCGCCATTGCTTATGATCAGATCGCCTATCTGTAATTCATTATGTATTGCCCCGCAGTAACCATAGAGTATAAACTCCGTAACGCCGAATGGCGAAAGCTCTTCAACGAGCGCAGCAACATTAGGACCTCCAACGTAAGATCGGATTATGACGACGCCGCGCTGCGGGACCCTGTATACTGGCCGGAACCTTGACCATTGGCCGACGATCTCGGCCCCTGTTTTTTGTATGAGACGCCTGAGGTCCCCCGTATCAAAGACGATAACAGCCCTTTCCGGCAGGACAAGCTCCTTTTTACTGCGCCCGGTAAATGCTTCTACTATATCAACGGGATTTAAAAGAGGCAAAGAATTATCAAAAAACCGTTTCAATAAACCTTCTTCTCAGTTTTTGGTATGTCTCAAGGAGGTGCTCAGAGATCACCCGCGTTTCTCCCGAGACAGGCATGAAATTCGTGTCGCCGAACCATCGTGGTACGACATGGATATGGATATGCTCTTCAAGACCGGCGCCGGCAGCCCTCCCGACATTAATGCCGATATTCAGGCCATCGACCCTGAACTCTTCCTTGAAGATCGTGACCATTTTCCTTACAATACGCATCATGTCGAGCGATTCTTCATCGGTGAGATCCTCGGCTAATCCTGTATGCCTGACCGGCACCACCATCACATGACCGTTTGTGTATGGGAAACGGTTCATGATCACAAATGCCTTGCCCATCCTTCCGACAACAAGGGCCTTTTCGTCATCTGCCGCATCGACGCAAAGAAAACAACCCTTGTCGCCTTTTGTTGCCGCGCCGATGATATATTCCATTCTCCACGGTGCCCATACTCTATCCATTTTAATCCCTCAGGAAAAGATATTCTCTCCAGTATTCAGGAAAGACTTTAACGCCAAGATGGAGCATCAGCATATAAAAACCATTTGGACGGGAGGGCCTCTTCCTCGGATGCATCCCTGCCTCTTCGGGGAGCTTATCCCCCTTCTTCAGGTTGCAGCGGATGCAAGACGTAACGATATTGGTCCATTCCGTGATCCCGCCTCGCGATTTGGGGACAATGTGATCGCAGGTAAGGCCCTTGGAATCAAACCTCTCCCCGCAGTACTGGCAGATGTGATCATCCCTTAAAAAGATGTTCCTCCTGGAAAACTTCACCTGTGTGTGATTGCTGCGGACAAGCCTTTGGAGCCTTATGACCGCGGGCTGCTTGATGCTTATCGACACTCCTTTTATCTCCCTCTCATACTCTCTCAAGACCTCTACCTTTCCAAGAAAAACAAGAGTGACCGCCTTTTTCCACGATAGTACGCTGATGGGTTCAAAGGTTGTATTCAAGAGAAGCGTCCTGTCCATAAATCATCTGAAAATTAACGTTTTTACAGCCTATTGTCAAGGTTTTTCAAAGACTTATGCAGAAAGCAGCTCATTGTTCATGGCTGATAGCTCATAGCAGATCGTATATCGTATATCGAAGTTCTAAAGAAGATGGTCCGGCGTTGGACGTTCAGCGTTAGGCGAAAAATACCTCACGGCATCGCTCCGGTATACATTGTTTTTTCTTTTGTAATTTAGATAATTATGTGGTAAATAGGATAAATAACATTATAACCAAGGAGTAACATATGCCTATCCTTAATGAAAATAAAAAATCAACAAGTCAGGACGATGAGTTCCCCTTGCTCCTTGATAATCAAGATATACTGAAAAGCGAGGGCAAAATCAGATCCATTATGAGGAATCTCCCTATCGGGCTTATCATTTCCTTTGTGCTGATAGTGATACTGGGTATTATGGTCTTCTCGCTCGGCGCAAAGGTTTCATCCCTGTCAGCGGATCTCGCAAAGATCGAAGGGCTTAAAACGCAACTTTCCTCAATAGAGTCACGGCTTGAAGATGTGGACAGAGAAAGGGGGCGGATCAGATCGGACCTTGCGCAGATGAAGGGCGATATTGAAACCCTGAAGATCCAGAAAGAAAAGGCCGCGGCACAATCTCAGAAACAGCAGCAGCCAAACGGGAAAAAGAAGCCTGCGGCGAGAAAGACAAAACCTGCGGGCAGGAACCAATAACCACGGACAGTATATCTTAGTTCGTATATCGTATATCGAGATTATAAAGAAAACGTTAGGCGTGATGTGTAAAACGCGTTGCTTGCAGCTGGATGCTTGACGCTGGCCAGATTCTATCAAGAAACAAGGTGCGAGGAACAAGGGTCTTGTTATATCGTCACCGCGAGGCAAAGCCGTGGCGATCCTTTCCGGATACTGGATGCTTGATGCTGGACGCCGGTTAGATGCTTTCAAACGAACGAGGGGTGGGGAACGAGAGAAAAACTCTTCAACGTTCGAGCTTGAAACGAAAGAAACGAGAACTGAGATTGCCGCACCCTACGGGCTCGCAATGACTTATTACCTATCACCCACCACCTCTTACCTCTCACCTATTACCTTTCACATTTCACGTCTTTGATCCTTGGTTATTGGCAATGTAGGTAAAAAGAGGGCGAGCAACGATATGACTACATGGGGGGATGCTATTGAGCAGCCATACCGGAATACCCGCCCAAATATTTCCTTGATCCTGTATCTATGATTATACCATTTTCTGAGCGCCAGGGAAACATAAATATTCATTAAAAATCAATTCCGTTCCTACTCTCAAGGCGTTACAGACATAGTTTTAGAACGTGGCTGCTCTATCAACCTTCTCAAAAAGAAAAAATTCTCTCTAAATAACAAGTGGGCCGTGGAGGATTCGAACCTCCGGCCAATTGATTAAGGGTGAATCGGCGTTTAAAATATGGTTAATCGTTTCTTTTACTTATAACTTCGAGGTTGCGTTTTGGTTGCGTTGTATAATTGTGCTATAGATTCTTGGTTTCCTTCTTAATGTGTTCTCTTGATAGGCGGCCGTAATATTTTATTGTCGTGTTGATACCGGTGCATCGTCAACAATCAGTACTGCAGGGCGTGAAATTCTCCGGGTCTTTGTGAAATTGATGGATACATGGGCTGTGATATTTGCGTCTTTATTGCAGCGCTTCCTGGGCTCCACTGCAGTGCTTTACAGCCATTTGCCTACTTTTTAATATCTTCTTCCGTATCTGCATACTTAAGCGCAATTTCATGGAACTGATCGGCAACGGAAAAAAAGGCCTCGACCATATCAGGATCGAAGTGAGTACCTGCACCCTCTTTGATAATTGATACAGCCGTTTCATGCGCCACGGGTTCTTTATAAACTCGCCTGGAAATGAGGGCGTCATATACGTCGGCAATAGCCATAAGGCGCCCCGAGACGGGTATATCGTCCCCGGAGAGCCCTTCCGGATAACCGGTACCATCCCATTTTTCCTGGTGAGAGTAGGCGATCTCCTTGGCAAAACCGAGAAAAGAAACCGGTAATTCTATAAGAGCTTCCGCTGCGAGAATCGCATCCCTTCCGAGAGTAGTATGGGTTTTCATTATCTCAAACTCTTCCGGTGTGAATTTGCCTGGTTTTAGAAGTATGTGGTCGGGAATTCCAACCTTTCCTATATCATGAAGCGGGGCCGACTTGAATAAAAGTGTAATGTTGTCATTTGTGAGAAAGTGTGCATAATCGGGGTGGTCTTTCAATTTTTCGGCAAGCATCTTGACATAACGCTGGGTACGGCGGATATGCTTGCCCGTCTCGTTATCGCGTGTCTCTGCAAGGGAACCCATGGCCACCAGGGTCACATCCTGGATTATATTTACTTCCTGTGTCCTTTTTGCCACTTCCTGCTCAAGGAACTTGTTCTTGTCTGCAAGAAAATCGCGGACGCTCTTCAACTGTAAATGCGTCTTTACACGGGCAAGGACAATAGGAGGGCTGATAGGCTTGGTGATGTAGTCGACCGCTCCCAGTTCAAGACCTTTCTGCTCATCTTCCACCTGTGATTTAGCGGTAAGGAATATAACGGGAATATCGAATGTTTTCCAGCTGTCTTTAAGCCTCTGGCATACTTCATATCCGTCCATTCCCGGCATCATTATATCCAGGAGTATGAGATCAGGGGGGTCATCAGAAAAGGCGATCTGGAGCGCCTTCTCACCGTTGGTTGCCACCTTTGTCCTATACAAACCTTTAAGCAGCGAACTCATAAGCGATATGTTTTCAGGGGTATCATCCACAATAAGAATTGTCTGTTTTTTTAAATAATCATTGTCTGCCATTATAATCCTCCTTATAGTGTGATGTTTATTTTATTTGCAATATCTTTCAAACAGGCAAGGGCTCCGTCAAAATCATAAGAGGTGACAAGATTTTCAAGTCTGCTATATTCCGCGCCGGGAATAACGCCTTTCAGATCGACTGCTACTTCGTCTATATAATCTACCACCTCGCTGTCATTATCGTTGATATATCCCATGAGTTTTACTAAAATGGGCTGAATCTTAGATGGATCGGCTTCCTTCTTAGATCCTTCTGCCTCAGGCTTGACATCCTCAATGAATGTTTCTCTCATGCGGGCGATCAGTTCGCCCAAGGCGTTCTCAAAGCGTGCAAGAATATCCATTGTCGTGCCCAAGGGATCATTTTGCTTGATGGAGAATTCAAGCTCGGCGGCAGTATTCTGAATTCCGGTTGCACCTATATTTCCAGAGACCCCTTTAATGCTGTGGGCCATCCGCTCTGCCGTTCCTCGATCATTGGCTTCAAGGCTATTTCGTATCTGGATAGGTACCTCTGATTGTTTTTCAGCGAACTTTTTCAGCATCCCGAGGTAAAAAGCCTTTTTACCCATAAAACGTTTCAATCCGAGGCCTGTATCGAGGCCCGGGATATCAGGCAAATCTTCTTTCTTGAAGGTTCCGGTTTCTTCTTTTTCCGTTTCATCCGTATGCACCGCAGGGGCTATTTCAGTCTGTTGTGTTGTCTGTCGAGGTTTTACCCACTTCTGCAGTTTACCAAACAGTTCATCAGGGTCAATGGGTTTGCCGATATGGTCATTCATGCCGGCTTGGTGGCACCTGTCAATGTCATCGGCCATGACGTTTGCAGTCATGGCTATAACGGGCAGGCTTTTGAAACGTTCATCCTTACGTATCTCAACGGTGGCTGTAATGCCGTCCATGACAGGCATCTGCATATCCATGAGGACAACATCATACATGTACTTATCCAGCATTTCCAAAGATTTCTGGCCGTCTTCGGCAACATCAACCTTGAATCCGGCATCGAGTAAGAGTTCACAGGCAAGCTGCTGATTGAACTCGTTATCCTCCACGAGAAGGATAGACAAACCCTTCAGGGCGGCAAGATTTTCCATCAAAGGGATCTTTTTTTGTGCTTCTTTGGACACCGTAATGAGCTCTCCCCCCAGCACATGCATCAGAGTATTGAACATCGTTGAAGGACTTACCGGTTTTATCAGCACATCTTCGAGGCCCGCAAAAGCTGCTTCCTTCAAAACCTCCTCCCGGCCATAAGCCGTCACCATTACCATGTGCGGGAGGGGGTTCAGAGGAAGCTCCCTGATGGCCTTTGCCGTTTCGATGCCATCCATTCCCGGCATTCGCCAATCGAGCAATACAATATCATAAGGTTTTCCTGTATTGGCTGCCGAGCGAATCTCGTCCAAAGCCGCTTTGCCCGACGCAACATCACTCACTTCAAAGGTCATGCCGGCAAGCATGTCGTAGAGAACGATACGGCTCATCTCATTATCGTCTACAATAAGGACACGGCGTCCGCGAAGATCGGGTTCCGGTATGAACTTCCTAACTTTTGCAATGCCTTTGCCCAGTCGTGCTGTAAACCAGAATGTGCTGCCCTTGCCATATTCGCTCTCTACTCCTACATCGCCGCCCATGAGGTTGGCAAGATTTTTCGAGATAGCCAATCCCAACCCGGTGCCGCCATACTTTCGCGATGTGGAAGTGTCTGCCTGCTGGAAAGACTGGAACAATTTGCCTATCTGTTCCTCCGTCAATCCAATGCCTGTGTCGCGAACGTCAAATCGCATGAGCACATCTTTATCTCCATCCTCGACCACCTTGACGGAAATGACTATTTCGCCCTTTTCAGTGAACTTGACGGCGTTATTTGAATAGTTGACCAGGACCTGTCCCAGTCTTAACGGATCACCCACAAGGTGATTAGGTGTTCCCTTTTCGATGTTAAATACCAGCTCCAGTCCTTTTGCTGCTGTTTTTTCCGAAATAAGGTTGGAGACATTCTCCATAACCTTTTCCAGCTCAAACTCTGTATGCTCCACCGACAGCTTACCCGCCTCGATCTTGGAGAAATCGAGGATGTCGTTAATGATGCCAAGCAGATGCTGCCCGGACTGCTGGATCTTGTTAAGATAATCACGCTGTTTTCTGTCCAGTTCTGTCTTTAAAGCCAGACTGGAAAAACCGATAATGGCGTTCATCGGGGTGCGTATCTCATGGCTCATATTTGCGAGAAAGTCGGCCTTAACCTTGGCGGCGGATTCGGCTTCTTTTCGTGCCTCTTCCAGGTCCTCCAGTATGTTCAGCATGGCCTTTCGTGTTTTAGACAACTCCTCAACCTGATCCTGCAGGTTGTCCATTGACTCTTTTCGTTCCTGAAAGGAGGCTTGCAACTGCTTTGTCATGCTATTGAATGCCTCGGAAAATTCCCCCATAAAACTGATTCTTTGATTGAAATCTCCTTCGGCAATCTGTTTGGCAACCCAGGTCAAGTTTTTTAGGCTGGCTTGCAAACCTTTAAGCGACTGGGTGATAATCAAGTTTCCCTTGGGCGCTTCGAAATCGATCTCTCCCCGTCCCAGGTGATAAACAAAGACCGTCATTTCGTTATACTCAGCAATGAATTTGTTTATATATTGGACTACCTGCCGGATTTCATTGTCCGGATATTCTTCCGGCAGTTGTATCGGTTGAGGTTTTTTGCCTGTGAGGATCGAATAAAAGACCTCTGTAATCCTGTCTATATATTCTTCTTTAATCTGGATCATTTTGCTTGCCCTTAAACTGCTGGCTTTACATCGAACCGGCACACACGGTCACCCGAGCACCAGCAATCGACCTCCTTGACATCGAATTTTTTCCCGGAAAATTCCAAAAGCAGACCGCTAATGAACCCTTCATCATATGTGCAGATGGTCTCACTGCAAACAGGCAACCCCGAACAATCCAGGTCTTCCGCCACTGTCAGCGTGAATTCCATTGCCTTCATATCTGATTTTTCAATTCTTAGGATACCGATCTTTAAAGCAACCAGAAGATCCTGTAGTTCCTTTACAAAGGCACCGAAATCGGCCTTTTGTGTAATCAAATTCTTGAACAGCTCCCGGCCCGCGAGTTCACCGGCCTTGAAGTAAATTCGCTCGGCAGTTGCCGTGTCGAATTCTTGAATGATGACATCCCGTAGCGTAAACTGCATGAGACGATAGACAGCCACATCCATAGTTGAACCAAGATTTGGACGGCCCTCTGTCAGATTCCCGATCATGCTCCAATCAAACAATGACGTGTCTCTTTCCTCTTTGAACATGCCATCCTCCTTTCATTAGATCGTTATGCTATTACACAACTATCTTATATTTTTTCTCTTCACCCCTTTGTTCCAAAATGGCATTGACTTCTTCCTTAAGCTGAATCATTTTTTCCTCGCGGTTTACAGTCAGGCGGCTGAACCGCTCAAGATCTTCCATGCGGTCCTTCAGTTCTTTTTCCGCTTGCTTGCGTCTTGTAATGTCCCGGAATGAAACAACCACTCCTGATATCTGACCGTTTTTCCATACCGTTGTTGTTGAATATTCCACAGGAATAGCCGTACCGTCCTTGTGCCATAAAACCTCGTTGTCTACGGTGCGGGCAACCCCATCCTGAGCCGATAGGTACACGGGACACTTCGTCATCGGGAATTCCGAACCGTCGGGATAGGCGTAATGAACGGCAGCGTGTACTTGTTTCCCGAGTAATTCCTCTTCCGAATAACCGAGAATGGCGCTTACCGCTGGATTGACGAAAGTTATCCTCCCTTCCCTGTCGAGACCGAATATGCCTTCGCTTATAGAGCCGAGGATAAGCCGGCTTCGCTCCTCGCTGACGCGCAACTCGTCAGTTCGCTCCTGAACCAGGAGTTCCAGGCGATCCTTGTATAGCTCAATTTCTGCACGACTCCTATTGGCATCTTCGGCCAGACTTATAGCCACGGCTCGTTCTCGCTTAGATTCCTCGATCTGCTTGACTATCGATATTTCTGCATTTATGGCGTGATTGCGCTCAATGGCCATGGCGGTCACTATTTGTGCTACCTCCACAAGGAATCCCAGCACTGACTCAAGCTTGCTCTCGGCGACCACCGGTACTTCACTTATGGCCTCCAGATATCGTTCAACATCCATACCGCATTCCTCAGCTTGTCTCCGAAAGAATTCAATATCCGGAGGGCTTGTGAAAAACTGCCCTGCGAATGCATTTGCAATATGGCTACCATCGACTATTATGGGCGAGGCCGCGTCTATGAGCCCGTTCTTGCAGCGGTAGATAGAAAAAGATTTGCCTTTATTCAGGTGTATGGCCAACTCAGTATCGCTTTCTATACAACGGGCAAGGGTCTTTTCGCAAACCCGGTGAAAATCAGTGCAGGCTTTCTGCCAACGTGCCGCGGCCAGGACTTCGCCTTTTAAATCAATGATGGCGGCGGCAATTCCCACCGAATTGCAAAAATTAGTCAGCAGATTTTTAAACTTATCCACACTTAGTATTTCGGTCAGGGATTGAAGGGGGATCGCAGCCTGCTCTGCCTCAAGAACGATCGATTCCGCCTGTATTGTTCCATCATCCAGTACACCTGTCAACTCATGCTCATGATAAATTGGTTTTTCGTTTGCCTTTTCGGCCAGAACATTCACCTGCCTTTTGAGTTCTATGATTCGTTCTTCCCGGCCCAAAGAGAGGCGGTTAAACCGCTCGATCTCTAAAACCTTTGCTTTGAGTTCGGCCTGGGCCTGTTCCGCTTCCTGCCTGGCCAATTCGGCACGGGCAGCTGCTTCCTCGGCAACCTCCTTTTCCACTTTCAGTGCCTCGACGCGCTTACGCTCGGTAATGTCTCTGACCGTTCCCACAGCGAACCACTGGTTATCCACTTTAAATGGGGACAGATTTACTTCTACCGGAAAAACATCACCCATCCGATTGACGGCGGTTGTCTCAACCGCAGCGCCGAAAACAACACCTTGCCCTGTTGCAGCAAACTGCCTGATCCCTGCATGGGCCTTCTCTCTGAGTTCGAAAGGAACAGCTATTTCGTGAAATTCCTTGCCCATAGCCTCTTCTGCTGTATATCCGAAAATCTTCTCCGCTGTCTTGTTCCAGAACAATACCCTGCCCTGGCTGTCGATCATTATTAGTGCATCAGCCATGGCCTCGCCCATGGCCTTTATCTTTTTCTCGCTCTTTTCGCGTTCACGCACAGCCCTGCCAAGGCGGCGATTCCATACCAGAACAAAGATAATTATGACAAGAAGGGCGGTACCGATGGGCACTATTATGTGCCATGGTATTTCAAGCTGATACTTGATGGCCAGCCAACGGTTTCTGATCTCCGTTTTTTCCTGATCTGTCATGCTGTCCAACGCTTTCTGGAGAGCTGAAGCCATTAACGGCCAGTCTTTTCTGATGCCGAAGGCTAAATCGTGGGTATAGGGAGTTGACGCGGCAATCCTCAGATTTGGAAGCCCTACGGTCTCGATCGTGTACGCAACAGCACCGAGGTTGTCTACATAGGCATCGCACTTTCCTGTTGCAAGGGCGCGCAGGCCTGCTTCAATGTCTGAATAAGGTACGAGCAATAGCTCAGGATGTTCATGTTTAAGGTTGGCCTCTACGATCTGGCCTTTATTGACCCCTACCTTCAATCCGCGCAGATCGTCCAGTCCTCCTGCCAGGCGATCCTTGCGGGTAACGATCACCGACGGGAAGGTTGTGTAAGGACTGGTGAAATTCAGAAACATTTCCCGTGCCGGTGAGGGCGTAACTTTCGGGATCACGTCTATTTCACCGGTTTTTATTTTCTCCATCGCCTCGGTCCACTCCATCTCTTTCTGTGGAACTACCGTAATACCAAGGCGCTCGGCAGCAGCCAGGATAAATTCGGCACTTATACCGGCATAGACCCCTTTTTTATTGATATACTCAAATGGCGGTCTGGCAATGTCGATGCCAAGACGTAACTGTTTACCTGCAATAAAAGCCTTTTCCTCTCCCGTCAAATGTAGCTCATGTTTTTTTGCAGGGGCAATATCCTGCTTTATCCTGATAGAACCGGACAGCCAATTTTCATGAAGTTTCCGGAGCTCTTCCTCGGTTATTCTTGTCATCCCTTTTTCAATGATGCCGGCCAGTATCTTTTTATCATTACCCACAGCGATATGAAGGGGTATGGGTTTTCCCTCTTTCAGGCCAATGTCTCCCCCTACTTTTAAGTTAGTGATCTGCAGCTGGTTGGTAATGTAGTCAACCACCGGCATCAAGTCGAACAAGGCGTCTGCCTTGCCGACTGAAACTGCGCGGATGGCGTCCGAGGTATTCGATACTTCCACGATGTTGATCTGAGGGTGCGCCCTTAATACTTCATGAAGAAAAAAACCCTTTGGAACAGCAAATCGTTTACCATAGAGGTCTTTGATGGAAGAAACCATGGGAAAATCCTTCCGGGTGTACAACATCTGGACCATCGTAACATAGGAAGGAGTAAACACAAGAAACTTCTGCCTTTCCGGAGATATGGCTATATTGAGCATTACATCAAGCTTATCTTCTTTGACCATGTCGAGAAATTGATCCCAGGAAGGACCACTGATAAATTTGATCTGAAGCCCTGTCTTTTTTGCAAGCAACTTCATGTAATCAATTGAAAAACCCTTGGGAACGCCGTTTTGATTGAAATTGAAGGGTGCCCAGTCGTTTTCGTTGTGCACTCTGATCGGCCCTGTTTTAACTAAAAAATCCTTTTCCTGCTTTGTTAGCAGAGACAAGAAATCGGCTGGTATATTGCCTGCCTCTTTCGCTGTAGTCGGTACTGTCCACAACAAGGAGAGCAAGAGAGTCAGGCAGACTATAAAAATATGTTTTGATCTCATTTTGACCTCTGCGTCAAGCCAATAGGTCCTGACCTTACTATTATATATTTGTTAAAATTTGTCTGTTAATTTGAATATCGGGCTGCTGTCCACCGCTCAAAACATTATCAAAATAGCTTTCATGTGAGAACCAATTTAGGCCGGTTTCCGAGGCATTTGGGTGATCGTGAATCGTCATCGCTGACTATATTGTCTTGTTAATTCATTTCTTTTGCAAGCGAAATTTTTCCTTGAAACTATTTGCTCCCATTTATAATTTTGCATATCGGTCGCAAGTTCCGAAAAATCTTCTTTCAGGAAAAAATGAATTTACGGGTACGATTGTATTCACAGTTTTCGGAAGTCTCGCTTTTATGAACATTGACTGTCTGCTATCCGGGCAAATATCGAATAAACCGAAATATGTCGTTGGTAACGCCGATACTTATTCTAATGAAAAATATCGAATAAATGTAAAACGGTATTAGAATGCTTTGTAAAATATTGATATTGCTCTAAATAACAAGTGGGCCGTGGAGGATTCGAACCTCCGGCCAATTGATTAAGAGTCAACTGCTCTACCGGACTGAGCTAACGGCCCCAGAGATTGTCTTTTATAACATACTAGAAAAGGAAAATTCAAAACAATTTTCATTCAATATGCGCATAGGGGCATCTGGCTGTTCCATGGCAAAAGAGGGTGTGAAAAAAATAACAAAAAACGTTGACTATGAGGGCATCTATATGTTAGAAAAAAACGGAAATCTGATGGACATGGCGATCAAGAATAGCAAGAAAGATTTGGCCAGATCCCTCATAAGCTACAGCTCGCTGGGGATCGAGATGGGCCTGTCCGTAGCCATCGGGATCGCCATCGGCTACTTTCTGGACGCGTTTTTTAAAACATCGCCGTACCTGACGATCATCTTCATGGTCTTTGGCGTCGCTGCAGCGATGAAAACGATATTTACGTTATTGAAAAAGGTTCAAAAGGACAATGAAAGAGACGATCATCAATGACATAGAGCGGATAAATGTCTTCATTCTTATCCTTGGCTCGATCCTCACCTTATTGATCACCCGTGAGTTCAAGTATTTTTTCAGCTTCGCTGTTGCAAGCTCTATCATGACCCTCAATTTCAGGTTCCTGAAAAAGATCATTGAAAGTGGATTCGCCCAATCAAAGGTCCAGAAAAAAGACCTTCTTATCAAACTGCCTCTGAAGTTTCTTGTCCTCGTCGGACTTGTGGTTCTGGTAATTGTCTTTGGTGAGATCAATGTAGTGTGTTTTCTCATTGGTCTGTCAACAATATTCATATCTGTCGTGATAAACCAGATCCAGACAGCCCTGACACCCATTGCAAAAAGGAGACAAAACTAATGGAACATGAAGTATTCACCTGGGCATCCCTCTTCCCTTTTCTGAAAAAACTGCCGCCCCACGTATCGAATGCCCTGATCATATCGGTTATCCTCGTCGTTATTGCCGTGCTCGGTTACATGCAGCTAAAAAAAAGGCAGGACGACATTGTTCCGGAAGGGAAGCTGACCTTTGGAACATTTGTGGAGATGATCGTTGAGAGCCTCTCAAACATAATTCTTGATACTATGGGGCCGAGAGGTAAGGAGTTCGTGCTGCTGCTCGGCACTCTGGCGCTTTTCATCCTCTTTAATAACCTCTCCGGACTCGTCCCGGGATTCCTTCCGGCAACAGATAACGTCAATACAACATTTGCATGTTCCCTTACGGTCTTCGTTATGACCCATTACTATGGCTTTAAAGAGCACGGGATAAAATATCTCAAGCAATTCACAGGGCCTTTCTGGTGGTTAGCGCCTTTAATGGTGCCCATCGAGCTTATCGGGCATATCGCACGGCCTCTTTCGCTTGGCCTCAGGCTCTTCGGGAACATAACAGGCGACCATCTCGTGACAGCGATCTTCTTCGGCCTCGTTCCTCTTTTTGTGCCTCTCCCGGTCATGTTCCTCGGTCTCTTTGTCGCATTCGTCCAGACCTTCGTATTTATGCTTCTATCAATGGCGTATTTTTCAGGTGCGATTTCACATGAACATTAAAATAAAAAAAATACAAGAAAGGGGTGAGATTTAATGAAAAAATTTCTAACAATCTTTATGCTTCTCGGAATCCTTCTCTGCGTATCTGCCGGCATTGCAATGGCAGCAGAGCCGGCCGCAGGCCTTGATTCACAGGTCAAACAGATGGTGGCGCTCGCAGCAGGTTTCGGGATCGCAATCGCAGCTTTTGGAGGGGCCATAGGGCAGGCAAGGAGCATTGCATCCGCTCTTGACGGCATCGCCAGAAATCCTGGGGCATCGGGAAAGATCGTAACGCCTATGATCATCGGTCTTGCCATGATCGAGTCTCTCGTAATATATTCTCTCGTTGTCTCATTGCTTCTGATCTTTAAGCTGTAAAAAAGAGGGGCGGTCTGAACCGCCCCTTGCGATCTTTAAAAAACCCTGCTTCCCGAAATGAGAAGCAGGGTTTGTATTGCCGACCTCTTCCTTGTTATTTTGCCGCCGGTTTCGCT
>DLMV01000044.1:20157-24927 GCA_002478225.1 Deltaproteobacteria bacterium UBA7527
TTTCTTCGGCTTGTCAGCTTTCGGTTTGTCCTCTTTTGCCTTTTCTTTCTTTACCTTTGCGCCGGCGATCTTTGTCACCATCGCGCCGTCCTTTTTGTACTGCACCGCAACCTTGTCGCCAACCTTAACATCGGCGGTGTTCTTGTACCCCTTCAGCGTCGCCTTTGACACATCAAATGTGACCGTGTCCTTGGCCCCCTTCACTGTCAGCAGACCGGCCTCCGACTTCGCAACGGTTCCCACAAAACCAGGGATTGGTTTTGGTTTCGGCTTTGCCGGCTCCGCTGGCTTTTCCGGTGCAGCCTTTGGCTTCTCGGCTGCCGCTGCGGGTTTGTCTGCCGCCGGTTTAGGTTTTTCCGGTGCAGCCGCCGGTTTCTCGGCCGGTTTCGCTGCAGGTGCAGCCTTTGGCTTTTCCTGGGCAAAACCTGTGCTGACAAATGCAATACTGACCATTAAAACTACTACGAACAACAAGACCTTCTTCATGATCCCCTACCTCCTATGAATTTATAATATATTTTTTAAATGATGGAACATTTGCCCTCCATATGTCAAGAGCTTTTGTCAGTTCCTGGCAATATCCTGTAAAGACACACATATCTTTATGGACAGAGGTTTTTATTACCGTCTGGTTTCCTGCCTATATCTTTTGACAGGGCCTGCGGGCGGCATTACAATATATCAGAATGAACAAGTTCAAGCTCATAAGCAGCTATACCCCAACAGGAGACCAGCCGGAAGCTATTAAAAAGATTTCTGAGCGGCTGCGGCAGGGGGTGCCGCACCAGGTTCTTCTCGGAGTGACGGGATCCGGCAAAACATTCACCATGGCCAATATTATTGAAAAGGTGCAGAGACCTGCCCTTATCATATCTCATAACAAAACGCTCGCTGCCCAGCTCTTTACCGAGTTTAAAACATTCTTTCCTGAGAACGAGGTCCATTTCTTTGTAAGTTATTATGACTATTACCAGCCCGAGGCGTATGTTCCGACAACTGACACCTATATCGAAAAAGATTCTTCAATCAATGAGGAGATCGATAAGCTGAGGCTTCTTGCAACCAATGCACTATTTGAAAGGGAAGATGTGATCATCGTAGCGAGCGTCTCCTGCATCTACGGGCTTGGTTCACCGGAGGCTTATTACGGGATGCTCATCTCCCTCGAAGAAAACCAGGCAATGGAGAGGAAAGCACTTCTGAACAAACTTATTCAGTGTCATTACGAGAGAAATGATATCGATTTTTACAGGGGCAGGTTCAGGATACGTGGCGAGAATATCGATATATTCCCGTCGTACGAGGAGGATAGGGCCATCAGGGTCATGCTCAACGATGAAAATGTCATATCTATCTGTTCGATAGACCCGCTTACCGGGAAAACCCTGGGCAGATTGGAGAGATGCACCATATTTCCCGCAACGCACTATGTGACCCCAAAGGAGACCCTCGAAGGCGCTATCATCTCCATAAAAGAGGAGCTCAAGCAGCACCTTGAGGTCCTGAACAGGCAGAACAAACTCCTCGAGGCCCAGCGTCTTTCTATGAGGACCCAATACGACCTCGAGATGCTGCAGGAGCTCGGCTACTGCACCGGTATTGAAAATTATTCGCGTCACCTGACGGGGAGGCGGCCGGGTGAACCACCCCCTACCCTGATGGACTATCTGCCAAAGAACGTCCTTATCATGATCGATGAAAGCCATGTTACCATCCCGCAGCTAATGGGCATGTATCGCGGTGACCGGTCGCGGAAGACAACACTCGTAGAGTACGGGTTCCGATTGCCTTCGGCGCTTGATAACCGCCCTCTGACCTTTGAAGAGTTCGAGGCAAGGGAGGGGCAGGTCCTCTACATATCAGCGACACCGGCAAAGTATGAGCTTAATAGAGCGGCCGGCATGGTAGCTGAACAGATTATCAGGCCGACAGGGCTCATGGATCCGGCCATCCACCTCCTAAAAGCAAAGAATCAGGTCGAGGCGCTTATTCCCGAGATACAGGAGACCATCAAGCGGAAAGAAAGGGTGCTCATTACAACACTTACGAAAAGGTTTTCTGAGGATCTTACCGATTTTCTCCTGGACAGGAACATCAAGACAAAATACCTCCACTCCGACATTGACACCCTGGAACGCGTCGCCATCATCAGAGACCTGAGAATGGGGAAGTTTGATGTCCTTGTCGGCGTCAACCTTCTCCGGGAGGGGCTTGACCTGCCGGAGGTATCGCTCGTGGCAATACTCGATGCAGACAAAGAGGGCTTTCTCCGGTCAGAGACATCCCTGATACAAACCTGTGGCAGGGCTGCACGGAACATAAATGGAAAGGTGCTTATGTTCGGCGATGTCGTAACAGAATCGATGAAGAGGGCCATCAGGGAGACAGAGAGAAGGAGAGCGCTCCAGATGAGGTACAACGAAAAACATGGCATCACGCCGGAAAGCATCAGAAAATCCGTCGTCGACATACTCTCGTCCATTTATGAGAAGGATTACTGCACGGTCCCTGTTGACGAATTTGAAGAGAAAGGGATAGAACCGAAAAAGCTGTCACGGATGATGAAGAAGCTGCGAAAAGAGATCAATGAGGCGGCGAAGAGGTGGGATTTCGAGAAGGCCGCCAGCCTGAGAGACCAACTCCTGAGGCTCGAAAAGATGGAGA
This sequence comes from Deltaproteobacteria bacterium UBA7527, assembly GCA_002478225.1. Lineage (GTDB taxonomy): Bacteria > Desulfobacterota > Syntrophorhabdia > Syntrophorhabdales > Syntrophorhabdaceae > UBA5609. The sequence continues at coordinate 22,822 of DLMV01000044.1, forward strand.
TCACCCTGTGATAACGGAACAAAAGCTGAATACCCTGCCGGAGTCCTGCGGTGTTTACATTTTCAGAGATAAAAAAAAGAACATCCTCTACATCGGCAAGGCAAAGAACATAAAAGAAAGGGTCAGAAGCTACATGACCGAAACAAAACGGGACATCAAAACAGAACGGCTCATTGATAAGATCGACGAGATCGAGATATTCCTGACGAAGAATGAAAAAGAGGCATTTCTTCTGGAAGACAATCTTATCAAGGAGAACAAGCCGCGCTATAACATAAACCTCAAGGACGATAAGAGCTACATCTCATTGAAGCTTACTATCAATGACCGATATCCCGCGCTCTACATGACAAGAGAGATCAAAGACGACGGTGCCCTTTATTTTGGTCCCTACCCTCACGCAAGGGATGTAAAGGATGTATTAAAGCTGATCCAGAACTTCTATGCCGTACGGAGATGCAAGGACAGCGTTTTCAGGGAACGGAGGAGGCCCTGCATTCTCTTTCAACTGAGTAAATGTCCGGGACCCTGCACCGAAAAGATCGATGATGACGGCTACCGGAATATGGTGTCCGAGCTTGTAGATTTCCTCTCGGGGCGAAGCGAAGATCTCATCAAGGAGCTTGAAGGGCGCATATCCCGGGCAATCTCATCGTGGAAATTCGAAGAGGCGCAGGCTCTCAAGGAGAGGTATCTTGCCATCAAGGGCATGATGGAAAGACAGAGCGTCCATGAGCATCTCGGAAAAGACAGGGACGTGTGGGCATTCTCAGGGAGGGACCGAATGGTTCGCATTGTTCTCCTCAGTTTTAAAAAGGGGGTGCTCATCGCCAAGAAGACCTTCAGGGAGCCGTTTGTCGCCGCTGTTTTGAATGAGGTCATTGCGTCCTTTCTGTTCCGGTACTACAGCTCACGGCCTGTCCCTGAAGAGATCATCGTCTCTGAAGAGATGGGGGACGCGGAGTTCCTTGAAAAATATCTCCGGGATAAAAAGAACGGTCCTGTCAGGATTTACGGGCCGGGCGAGGGAACTGCGGAGGAGATCATGAAGCTCGCCATCGAAAACCTCCATGAGGCTGAACCGGTCCCCAAGGAAGAGGCCTTTAAAAATATCCTTCGTCTGAAAAGGATACCAAACAGGATCGAGATCTATGACATCTCGCACGGCCACGGCAAATATCCTGCAGGGGTTATGGTGGTGTTTGAGAAATTCAAGGCAGCTAAAAGATCCTACAGGGTCTTCCATATAAAAGAGGCGCCGTCGATGGACGATGTGGCAATGATTGGGGAGACGCTGAGAAGAAGATTGACGGACGCGAAGATCGGCCCGCCTCCTGATCTATGCATCATTGATGGAGGCAAGGGACAATTGTCGGCAGCCGTGAAGATACTCAAATCCCTGAACGTCAGCAGCGACGTCATCGGTGTTGCAAAAGGACAGCGGAGAAAAAAGATGGAAGATCTCATCTACATACCGCTTCGCAAAAATCCCCTTTTATTGTCAAAATCTTCAATGGTCTTCAAGGAGATACTCCGGATGAGAGACGAAGCGCATAGATTCGCGGTGGCCTCTCACAGGCGATGGAAAAAAAGGGAAGACCTGCTTTGACAAGGTCATGGCGACCGACTCGATGATGTCCCTATCCGAAAAGGCTTATCCGGAAATCCGGCTTGTATTGGCATTCGGCGAAAGAGCTTGACTTTGAAAGCGTTTTCTACTATGCTGTTATACTTTTTCGGAGGTGCAGCAATGGGAATTGGACTTATAGGTAAAAAGATCGGCATGACCGAGATATTTGACGAGCACGGCGGCATGGTACCCGTCACGGTGATACAGGCAGGACCCTGTTATGTTGTGCAGAAAAAGAACCCCGACAAGGAAGGATACGCTGCCCTCCAGTGCGGTTTCGATCAGATCAAAAAAGTGCAGCGTGTCAATAAGCCCCTCTCAGGCCATTTCAATAGAGCATCCGCAGCACCTGCAAACATTCTGAAGGAATTCAAGGTCACGCCCGAAGATCTGGATACATATGACGTGGGCTCAACCTTTTCGGTGGAAATATTTGAACCCGGAGAATTCGTAGATATTACAGGCACTTCAAAGGC
>DLMV01000044.1:25050-25438 GCA_002478225.1 Deltaproteobacteria bacterium UBA7527
TATTACAGGCACTTCAAAGGGGAAGGGGTTCGCCGGCGTGATGAAAAGGCATGGTTTTCACGGGGCTCCGGCCTCTCGGGGAAGCCACGAATTTTTCAGGCACGGTGGCTCAATCGGCCAGAACATGACGCCCGGCAGAACCATGAGAGGCATGAAGATGCCCGGACATATGGGCGCGAAGAAGGTAACGGTACAAAACCTGAAGATCGTGGATGTCCGAAGCGACATGAACATCCTTCTCGTGAAGGGCGCTGTTCCCGGTCCAACAAACGGGTTCCTGATCATAAGAAAGACTGTCAAAAAACAAAAATAAAACACTGCGGTGAAGACCTTGCCCCTCGTTACTCGCTCATTGCTCCTCGTTCCTCGATACTCGATGCTTGTCCAA
>DLMV01000044.1:25615-25827 GCA_002478225.1 Deltaproteobacteria bacterium UBA7527
CTCGATACTCGATGCTTGTCCAAAACAGTATCAAGTAACCAGCGACGAGCACCTGCTCTTCTCCCCATCTCCGCTTATCCTCGTGGCCTTTCTATTGACTTTAAGCCTTCCAGACGATAGATTATGTTCATGTTTGTCCTGAGCGTTAAAGACTCCTTTGCCGCTGCCCACCGGCTGGAAGGTTACAGCGGAAAATGCGAGGAATTGCACGG
>DLMV01000044.1:25935-26305 GCA_002478225.1 Deltaproteobacteria bacterium UBA7527
GGAAAATGCGAGGAATTGCACGGACACAACTTTGTTGTTGAGGTCCTTGTTGCAGGCGAAAAACTCGGAGACGACGGCCTCCTTGTCGATTTCAAGATCATTAAAGGGTATCTTCATAATGTCCTGGACAAGCTTGACCACAAATACCTAAATGAGATCGGTTTTTTTGCTGACAGGGCAAGCTCCGCAGAATATATATCAAGGTATATCTACGATGAGATCCAAAAAATTATCAAAGAGGAGAACATTTCTCTGAAAGAGGTCAGGGTATGGGAATCAGAGAACGCGTATGCAGCATATGGCATTTAAGGCAGACATGATAGATGTGCAGAACATGGAGGACACGCGGAAGATAGAGATCGATAAGGTC
>DLMV01000044.1:26429-33043 GCA_002478225.1 Deltaproteobacteria bacterium UBA7527
GAAGATAGAGATCGATAAGGTCGGCGTAAAGAATGTCAAGTACCCTATTGTCGTGATGGACAAAGCAAACGGTTTTCAGCATACCATAGCAACCATAGATATGTATGTCAATCTCCCGCATAATTATAAAGGCACCCACATGAGCAGATTTGTCGAGATCCTCCATGATAATAAGAACATGATCAACATGAGGAACTTCCCCGGCATATTGAAGGAGATGAAAGATAGGCTCAACGCCGAATCTGCCCATATGGTTGTAAGGTTTCCCTATTTTATGAAAAAAGAGGCGCCAATCTCGAAAACACAGAGCTTTCTTGAATACCACTGCGGTTTTTCAGGCTTCATGGACAACCAGAATAAGATGAAAAAGTTTATTGTATCAGTATCTGTGCCGATCAACACGCTTTGTCCCTGCTCAAAGGAGATCAGCGAGTACGGAGCGCATAACCAGCGAGGGGTGGCAAAGCTGGATGTAAGCTTCAAGAAATTTTTTTGGATCGAAGACATGATCAATATCATAGAAAGCTCCGCGAGCACTGATGTATACTCTATTCTCAAGAGAGAGGATGAAAAGTATATTACTGAAAAGGCATTTGAAAATCCAAAGTTTGTTGAGGACGTGGTAAGAGACATTGCAGAGATGTTATCAAAGGATGCGAACATCACGTGGTTTGCTATAGAGGCCGAAAATTTCGAGAGCATCCACAACCATAGCGCATATGCGTATCTTGAAAGAAAAAATGAGGGAGGGAATGTATGAAGAAGATTTTTATTCTGTCGTTTGTCATGTTGCTGGTATTCTCAGGATGCACGTTATTTCAGAAAGGGACCACAGGTTCTGAGGGAACCGCCCAGCCCAGGCAGGAAGTGGTCAATCAAGCCTTCTACGGCTTCCCCGATATCCCGGTTCCGAAGGAATTGACCTATGTGCCCGAGAAAAGCTTCGTTTACGAAAACCCCGCTCTGAGGGCAGGGGTAATGTTCCTTAACGGCAACGTTGAGATGCAGTCCCTTGAAAACTATTTTAAGATCAATATGGCAAAGAACGGATGGAAGTACGTCAATAGCTTCCGGTATAAAGATGTGGTGCTGAATTATCAGAAAGAGGACAGGACCTGCAACATCAAGATGTCGCGCGGCGCTTTTCAGACCGAGGTTGAGATCTGGGTGGGACCTGCAGAAAAAACCACGCCTCCGAAAGGAAATGGACCCAAATAAATGGGTCAAGGTTCACGTTGTCGAGAGCATCTTTGAGATGGATATGATCAGGGATGCTCTCGAAAAAGAAGGCATTCAGCCTATCATCAAAGAACATAAAGATACTGCATACGACGGTCTTTTTGTGCTTCAGAAAGGTTATGCGTCGCTTTCCGTGATGGAGCCTGATAAAGACAGGGCTCTGACAATCATTAAACGGATCAAATCTCTGCCATATGTTGCTCATTCAAAGGATTGACCCTCTCGGCGATATTCTCGGCAAAAGGTATCTGACATTTGTCGGCGCCGGCGGTAAAACGACCTTTATCGAATACCTTGCGGACAGGGCAGCCCAACACGGCAAAAGGGTCGCGATCACAACAACAACGAAGATCTACGCAAGAGAGCCTTATATCCTTACGGAAAAAGATGGTCTTCATGACAGACAGGACATCCCGTCACTCCTTTGGATAGGCAGATCAATTGAGAACGGGAAGCTTACAGGGGTTACTTTTGAGGAGATCGACAGGTTGGGCGAGCTCTTTGATCTTGTCCTTATAGAGGCCGATGGATCGAAAAGGATGCCGCTCAAATACCCTGCTGAATATGAACCGGTAATACCGCCCTGTTCAGAAAGAATATTCGTTGTCGCGGGACTTGATAGTCTCTTCGGCGCAGTAAGGGAAAAGGTCTTCAGATGGGAGCTCTTTTGTGACAGAACAGGGATAGAAACTGACAAGATCGTCTGCCAGGAAGTGTTCTTACGTTTTTTCTCCCGGGATATTCTGCTAAAGGACGTCGATGAAGGGAAGTGCACCATCGTCTTGAACAAGTTCGACATGCTGGCATCGAGAGGTGATGCGATAGCGCTTGCCAGGGAACTGCTGGACAGGATGCCGAAAGTAAAGGTCATTGCCGCCAGCATACCCTTCGGGGCATTCTACAAAACGCAAAAACTTAGTGTTTCTAATAATTTAACATGAGCTCTGGGCTGTGAACCATGAGCTGTATTCATACGATTTAGCTTGATTTTTACCGAGATATTCTTTTAACTATCCCCTATGGATCACCCGAACATCGCGTCCCCAACCCTTGCAGACATATACCTGCAGCAGGGATACATTGAGACAGCCATAGGCATTTATGGAGAACTCGTCAGGAAAGAACCTTCCAATGACGTATACAGGAAAAGGCTTGCGGCTCTGAAGAAGGAATTGAAAACAAAAGGCAAAACCACCGGATTTAAAAAAATTCTGAAAAAGAAGATCTGGTAAGAACATGAGAGAGAACAGGATTGCAATGGTCCTCAATATCATTGAGGACATGGACCTGGATGCCTGCGTTTTAAGAGGCATGGAAAACATCTTCTATCTGACCGGGTTCAGGGGCTCTGAGGGAACGCTCTTCATTACCCGCAAGGGGGGTCTGTTCCTCCTGACAGACTTCAGGTACATAACATACGCACGGGAGGCAACAAGAGATGTACAGATCGTGGAGATGAAACTGTTAAAACAAAGCCTCTCGGAACTATGCGGGGAGCATGGGATAAAAAAGATGGGTTTTGACAGTTTCCATACGACCTTTTATACATACCAGACATGGAAAGATACCCTCCAGAACATCCTCTTCGTTCCTCTGGGCAACAGGATCGAAGAGATAAGAAAGTGCAAGGATCCCGAAGAGATCGAATCTATCATGAAGGCAGTCCGGATCGCTACCGGGGCCTTCTCAGAGGTCTTTGAAAAGCTTGGTCAGGGAAAGACGGAAAAAGAGGTTGCAAACGATCTTGACTTTACAATGAGAAAGCTCGGGGCCGATTGCCCTTCCTTTAATACGATCGTTGCTTCAGGGCCAAGGGCGGCATTCCCTCACGCTGAACCAACAGATAAGCCGATCTTGAAGGGCGAGACGGTCATTATCGATTTTGGCGCCCAGGTGAACGGATACTGCAGCGATGAAACGTGCACAATATCGCTGGGCAAGACAAATGGCAAGATGGAGGAGGTATTCTCTGTTGTGAACAACGCGAGGATCTTCGCACTTGCAAATATCAAAGTGGGCCTTTCAATCAAAGCGTTTGACGGCATGGTCCGGGGATTTATCAAAGATGCCGGCTACGGTGATTTCTTCAGACATGGGGTCGGGCACGGGATCGGCATAGCCGTACATGAAGCGCCGGTGATCAACAGCAGCGCCGAAGGGACATTCGAGGAGAACATGGTGGTGACCATCGAGCCGGGCATCTATATACCCGAACTCGGCGGCGTCAGGCTGGAGGATATGGTGCTTTTAACAGCGGATGGGCCGCAGGCAATCACAAAGATCAGAAAAGACGAGCTTGCGATCCAACAGCTTGTTGATGAATGATGGTTCCTGGGTTATCGTATATGAATATTTGTGATGCAAGAAGGAGGGAATGATGGTTGTTTCAACATCGGAGTTCAGGAAAGGGCTGAGGATCCTCCAGGACGATGAGCCCTTTGTGATCGTTGATTTTCAGCATGTAAAACCGGGCAAGGGCGGAGCCTTTGTGAGAACGCGTCTGAAAAGTCTCGTCAGTGGAAACGTCCTTGACAGGACATTCCGGTCAGGCGACAAGGCAGAGGTCCCCGAGATGGACGAGAAACAGATGCAATTTCTCTACAAGGAAGGGGATAACTATTATTTCATGGATGAGAATACATACGAGCAGCTCTTTGTCAACGAAAAGAGCCTCGGCGATACAAAAAATTATCTTAAAGACGGCCTGGTGCTAACGATACTCTTCTATAAGGGGAAGGCCTTAGGGGTTGAGATCCAGAATTTTGTTGTCCTCACAGTTGCCGAGACGGAACCGGGCATCAAGGGCGATACGGCGCAGAATGCCACAAAACCGGCGCTACTGGAAACAGGCTACACGATCCAGGTCCCTCTTTTTGTAGAAGAGGGTGATTCGGTCAGAATTGACACGAGGACCGGTCAGTACATTGAAAGGGTTTTAAAATAAGGGAACCATGCTGATCACCTTTGAAGGCATAGAGGGAAGCGGGAAAACAACCCAGATCGAGCTTCTTTATAATCACTTGAAAGAAAAGGGGTATGAGGTCATAAAGACCCGCGAGCCGGGAGGCACCACCTTCGGGGAAGCCCTGAGAAGGATCTTTCTTCATGAAAACCTCAACATCCTGCCTCTCTCTGAATTGCTGGTATTCATGGCTATGAGGGCGCAACACGTGGAGGAGCTTATAATGCCGGCATTAAAAGACGGCAAGGTTGTCCTCTGCGACAGGTTCGTGGACGCAAGCTACGCGTACCAGGGTTACGGCAGAGGTATAGACCTGGGGATCATTGAAACACTCAACAGGCTTGTTACAAAAGGGATCAGGCCAAACCTGACCATCCTGCTCGACTGCACCGTCAACAAGGGGTTGAAAAGAAAAGCCGCATTTAATAATGTAATGGACAGGTTCGAGAAAGAAGACATCGCCTTCCATCAAAGGATAAAAGATGCCTACCTGACACTTTCAAAAGAAGAGCCGAAGCGATTTCTTGTCATTGACGGCAGGAAAAGCATTGAAAATATAGAGATCATTATCAGAAAAAATGTGGAGAACCTTCTGAAGAACTATGGGATTTGAAGAGATCATCGGTCATGAAAAACAGAAAAATCTTCTCCTGTCTTTTTTGAAGCATGAAAGGATGCCCCACGCGTTTTTGTTCAGCGGTCAGGGTGGCATCGGGAAGAAAAAAACAGCCCTCGAGTTCGTAAAACATATCCTCTGCGAACATGGAAGGGGCTGCGGGGCCTGCAAAGCCTGCATTAGAATTCAAAGAGGGACCCATCCGGATCTTATAACCCTGTCGAGGCAGGGGAGCGAGACGTCCATCGGCATCGATCTCATCAGGGGAAATGAGGAAAAAAAGATCCGCGGCATCAATCAGGAAGTTTATGAATATCCCTATGAGGGCAAGAAGCGGGCGGTCATCATCGACGAAGCGGACAGCCTCACCCGCGAGGCAGCAAACGCCCTGCTGAAAACGCTCGAAGAGCCTCCGCCCTTCAATATCTTTTTTCTTATAACCGCCTCTGAAGAGGAGATACCTCACACAATACGGTCCCGCTGCTCAAGGGTCTTCTTTACCGCCCTCCGGCAGGACCAGTTGAAGCGCTATTTTACAGACGTTCTCAGGCTCGATAAGCTTCAGGCCGAGACCCTTTCCTTAATCTCGTATGGCAGTATCGGTGCAGGCATCTTCTGGCTGGAAAATAATAATCTTCAGATAAGAAGCGGGCTGGCCGAGATGATCACCGGGAAACGCAAAAATTTCCTCAACGCAACGCTTCTGGCTGAAAGGATCACCAAGACCAGCGACGGGGTTACGGTATACCTGTCATTTCTCCTCTCTCTTTTCAGGGACATCTTCGTGCTTAACGTCTCACAGGATTCTTCGATGGTAATTAACCGGGATATAAAAAATATTCTTGAGCTCGAAAAGGTCAACCTCCGGTGGATCGATGAGTCGACCAAAAGAATTCAGGAAACGATCCGCATTATGCGTTATAATGTGAACAAGTGGCTTATCTTTGAAGACTTACTTCATCATATCATGAGGCATGCATGAAAAGTTGTTACATAAGCATAGACAGGCTTACAGGGGTAATAGAAATGGAGGCGCTCGACGATACCAAGATGGGCGACTATGTGGTCTGCGAGATCGACAAAGGCACATGCCTGGGCATTGTACTTACCGAACCCTCTGAAACGAACAAGACAGGGTTAAAAAAGATAGCAAGAAAGACCACCGAGAACGAGATCAATGAATACCGGGCACTGCGACAAAAGGAACGAAATGTTTTTGATTTCTGCAGGCAGAAGATCCAGGAAATGGGGCTGCCGATGAAGCTCCTCAGCGCCGAATACCTCTTTGGAGGAACGAAGCTCATTTTCTATTTCATATCTGAGAGCAGGGTTGATTTCCGGGAACTTGTCAAGGAACTCGCAAAGGAGTTCAAGGTCAGGATAGAGCTGAGACAGGTCGGCGTCAGGGATGAGGCAAAGATCATAGGAGGGCTTGGCAATTGCGGCAATGTTGTCTGCTGCAGGAGGTTCCTGAACAACTTTTCCATAGTATCCATAAAAATGGTCAAGGAGCAGAGTCTGGCGCTGAACCCGTCAAAGATCTCGGGAATATGCGGACGATTGATGTGTTGCCTTGCCTACGAGTACAACACCTATGTGGAGTGCAAAAAAGATTTTCCGAAAGTGGGGAAGAGGGTCACTGTCCCGCAGGGGGAAGGCAAAGTTGTAAAGCACAACACCTTGAGCTCCACTATAACGGTTCAGCTCGACGATGGCAAGGAGGTCACGCTGCCCTTGAAGGATATCGTGAAATAGAATGATGCAAAGAAAAATCCTAAATCCTAATATCGAAATCCT
>DLMV01000044.1:33159-36706 GCA_002478225.1 Deltaproteobacteria bacterium UBA7527
TCGAAATCCTAAACAAATTCAAATTTTCCAATGTTCAAATAACAAAATTAGTAAGACAAGCGTGTTTGGAACATTTGATATTTGAATTTTGATATTGTTTAGGATTTCGGATTTAGATATTGTTTAGTATTTGGTGCAAAGAACATATGGGCTATGAAACCAACGGAGATAGTAGATGAATAAAACATACTATATAACGACCCCCATCTATTACATCAACGATGTCCCCCATATCGGTCACGCATACACAACCATTGCGGCAGATATTATGTCACGCTATAAAAGGCTCTGCGGGTTTGATGTCTTCTTTCTGACAGGCACTGACGAGCATGGCCAGAAGGTTGAAAAGGCCGCAGAGAAGCATGGAATGCATCCGAGAGAGCTTGCCGACAGGATGGTACATAGGTTCACAGACCTATGGCAGGTGCTCAATATATCCAATACGGGCTTTATCAGAACAACAGCGGAAAGGCACAAAAAGGTGGTCCAGTACATGTTCGAAAAGGCCTATGAAAATAACGATATCTATCTCGGCACATACGAAGACTGGTACTGCGTTCCATGCGAGAGCTACTTTACCGATCTGCAGCTCAAGGACGGGCTCTGCCCGGACTGTCTCAGGAAACCGGAGAAGCTGAGAGAGGAAAGCTTTTTTTTCAGGATGTCCGGGTATACGGAAAGGCTCATGCGCCACCTGGAGGAACATAAAGACTTCGTCATGCCCGAGATCAGGTACAACGAGGTTGCAAGTTTTGTAAAAGGCGGCTTGCGTGATCTAAGCGTAAGCAGGACCAGCTTCTCCTGGGGCATCCCCGTGCCGGTTCAGGAAAAGCACATTATTTATGTCTGGTTCGATGCGCTCACAAATTATATCACCGGTATCGGCTTTCTCGACAACCCTGACCAGTTCAACAGGTACTGGCCCTGCGATGCCCATCTGATAGGAAAAGATATTCTACGGTTTCACGCTGTATACTGGCCCAGCTTCCTTATGTCCATCGGCGTGGAACCTCCAAAGCATGTCTTTGCGCACGGTTGGTGGACCATAGAAGGACAGAAGATGTCAAAATCCCTGGGCAATGTCGTTGACCCCTACGAAATCGTAAAGACCTATGGCGTCGATGAGTTCAGGTTCTTTCTCTTCAGAGAGGTTCCTTTTGGGTCGGACGGAGATTTTTCAAAACGTGCTATCATGCACAGGATCAACGGGGATCTCGCAAATGATTTTGGAAATCTCACGAGCAGAAGCGTCACTATGATAGGAAAATTTCTTCATGGAAAGATAGAGAGACCTGAAAAGAAAGGCGGCATGGATGAATATGTAGAGGAGAATGTCAGGAAGCTCATCGACGAATACCAGAGAGAGATGGAGGTCTTTGCATACCACAAGGCACTGCACAACGCTTTCGAGATCATATCTATTCTCAACAAATATATCGACAGCGAGGCCCCATGGAAGCTCTCCAGGGAAGGTGATGTACGCATCAAGACGGTTCTCTACAACATCTGGAACAGCTTGCGGATAGCGTCGATGCTCCTCTACCCCTTTATGCCGCAAAAATCAGAGGTCATACGGAAGGCCCTCGGCATCGGAACATCTTTCGAAGAAACCCTTTTTGACAATGAAAGATGCTTCTATCATCCCGATGATATATCGCGCATCGATAAGATAGCTCCGGTTTTCCCGAGAATTGAGGGCTAACGTGCCTTTTGTTCCTTTACAAAAGACCCTCGCAAAAGTTCTGAAAGAAAAGAAGATGACGGGAGATCTTGACCTCTTCAGGGTCTTTCCGATGTGGAGCGACGTCGTAGGAGATAAGACAGCGCAGCACGCAAGACCGGCAAGGATAAAAGACCGTATCCTTTATGTAGAGGTTGACGATCCCATGTGGCTTACGCAGCTTAAATATATGAAGGGCGATATCCTTGAAAAGATAGATATGAAGATAAAAAAGGATGCCTTTAAAGACCTGCGCTTTTTCCTCAAACCAGCCTGAGGGAAAAGCAGCTCATAGCACATCCTAAATCCTAATATCGAAATCCTAAACAAATCCAAATGTTTAAAATTCAAAACGTGGGAAGTATGCATTTGTTTGGAACATTTGATATTTGAATTTTGATATTGTTTAGGATTTGGTGCTTAGGATTTAGTGTTTGATTTTGATATTAGGATTTCGTGCTTCGTTCTTGCTATGAGCTACCTTTTACTTTCTCACTCGTTATCTCTGACCTCACGGCATCCAGAACCTGTCTGTACGGGATATTTCTCTCCTCCGAGATCCTCTTTATGTCCTCGAACTCGATGTGAGTCTTTACGAGCTTTCCTCCGGCATCAAAACCTCTCTTGATCCTTACAGGACCAAAAGATGTCTCTACGGTATGCTCCTCCCGCCTTAACACTCTTCTCTGTTCCTTAATCAGTCTCATCCCGAAGGTCGTTGTTTCCTCAAAAACCTTCTCGACAAGGCGCTGCACCTTCCCGGCGGGGGCCGCAACGGAGAGCCTTACGCCCAGCCTCCCTTTTTTCATATAGACCGGAAAATAAAGTACATCGAGGGCGCCTTCGTTACGGATCCTCTCTGCAACCGCTCCAATATATTCCATCTCCATATCATCGAGATCAACCTCAATGAGCCACACCTCTTCGTCGGGGTCAGGCTCACGATACTCACCGATGAATATCCTGAGCGCATCGGGTTTATCTGTTTCATAGGATCCGATCCCGTATCCGATCTTGTCAATTGTAAATGGCGGGATACTGTCCTTGCTTTTCGTATAATACCGGACGATCGCCGCACCGGTCGGCGTTGTAAGCTCCAGCGGCTCGTCAACAAATATCATGTTATAGCCGCTGAGGATCTCCAGCGTGACCGGGGGAGGGTTCGGTATGATCCCATGCGATGTTCTGATCGTCCCGCGCCCGCAAGGAACTGGCCCGCAGAATACCCGGTCGATGCCGAAATAATGTACGCCCTTTGCAACCGATACGAGATCGATCAGGGTATCCACATGGGAAAGTTCGTGGAGGTGAAGCTCATCCCTCATCGTCCCGTGGACCTTCGCTTCTCCATCGAGAACGATGTCAAGCATGCCCTTGGCATCTCTTTTGACAGAACTTTCAGCCTTCAACCCATCGATGATCTCTTCCATCTCCCTTACGGTCAGGTGCTCGTCGCTCTTTCCGATCTCAAGGTGAATGCCTTTGATAACCCCCTGCGTTCTCTGCACGGGGACAATAGCGGGCAACCTGAGGGGGAACTCCTGGAGGATATTCGTTAACTCTCCGAACGGGAAGCCTGCATCAATAAGCGCGCTTACCATCATGTCGCCGCTTATGCCGAATATTGGATCTATATAGAGTATTTTCATAAGTAGAGCACCTTCATAATGCGTAGATTGTTGAAATCCATAACCCGTGAGTCGTGAGGCGTAAGTCGTAAGGGGGAAAGGCAGCAGAGAGCTTGGAGCGGAGAGCGGAGAGTAAAGGGCAAAAGGCGATAGGTCCTATACGACCTATTGGACCTATATTCTGTAGCGAATTCTTGAG
>DLMV01000044.1:36906-50504 GCA_002478225.1 Deltaproteobacteria bacterium UBA7527
GGGGGCGACGCAAGCCCCGGTATAAGGCAGCGGAGAGCATGGAGCGGAGAGCGGAGAGCATAAACCCGTGAGTCGTGAGGCGTAAGTCGTAAGGGGGAAAGGCAGCGGAGAGCATGGAGCGGAGAGCGGAGAGTGAAGGGCAAAAGGCGATAGGTCCTATACGACCTATTGGACCTATATTCTGTAGCGAATTCTTGAGCGAGAGGGGGAGGCTCCGGCAGCTTTGCTGCTGGAGGGGGCGACGTGAGTCCCGGTATATGATAGAAAAGGCACTCAGCGGAAGCCGCAGATACTGGACATGGATAACGATCCTGGCCTTACTGGTCATCGTCGGCTTTTTCTGCTATCTGAGGCAGCTGTCCGTCGGCCTCGGCATCACAGGCATGGGAAGGAACGTCTCCTGGGGCCTCTATATAGCGAACTTCACCTTCCTTGTCGGCGTCGCCGCATCTGCCGTCATCGTAGTACTCCCCTACTATCTCCACGACCATAAAGTGTTCGGCAGGGTTACGGTCCTCGGCGAGTTCCTCGCTGTATCCGCGGTCGTCATGACAGTGCTCTTCATATTCGTCGATCTCGGGCAGCCCGAACGGGTTCTGAATATCATCCTCTATCCTTCGCCCGGTTCCCTGTTGTTCTGGGACATGATCGTCCTCACCGTCTATCTTATCCTGAACATCATCATCGGCTGGTATACGCTCGATGCAGAGCACAGATCGATCTCAGCCCCCGCGTGGATTAAGCCGCTCATCATCATCTCCATCCCCTGGGCGATCAGCATACATACCGTTACAGCCTTTATATATTCAGGCCTCGGCGCGCGGCCTTTCTGGCTCACCGCCCTGCTTGCCCCGCGGTTTCTTGCATCGGCGTTCGCTTCAGGACCGTCTCTTCTTATAATCCTCTGCCTGTTTATAAAGAGGTTCACCAGGTTTGACCCCGGCAAAGAGGCTATCCGGAAAGTCGCTCTGATCGTGACATACGCGCTTTGCATCAACATATTCTTCTTCCTCGTTGAGATCTTCACGGTATTCTACAGCGGCCTTCCGGAACATCTTAGTCACTTCCGGTATCTCCTCTTCGGACTCAACGGATACGCGTCTCTCACGCCCTGGATCTGGTTCTCTATCATCCTTTCCTGGATAAGCCTCATCCTTATGCTCAACCCGGCAGTTCAAAAAAATGAGACCCTGCTCGCTATTACCTGCATTGCGATCATACTTTCCATCTGGATAGAAAAAGGCATCGGCCTCGTCGTTGCAGGATTTATCCCCTCGCCGCTTGGAGAGATATTCGAATACTCGCCCACCCTGCCCGAGATCCTTATCAGCACAGGCATCTACGGCCTGGGTTTCCTCGTCCTGACCATCTTATTAAAGGTAGCAGCAGCGGTAAAAGCAGATGCCGGGTAACAAACGTAAGTCGTGAGGCGTGAGTCGTAAGGGGTTTAACCGCCTGACGCCTTACGATTCACGGCCTTTGTGCTGAAAGCTGACAGCTGCTTATTTTAGCTTCTTCATCTTCTCTTCCGCCTGCTTCACCTCAACAGTCCTCGACAGGGAATTGTTCTTCGGATTTTCGTCTTCCTTGCATTCGATCATGACCTTTATCGCGTATCTGCCGTCGCGGCGCGGCGTCCATGTGAGCCTGATATTCTCCGACGCACGGGCCCTTATATCTACGCGCTGGCGGTCGGAGGAACCGTCTTCCGCCTCAAGGGTCGCCGAACATCCGCGCACGTCCGTGGCCGAATCATTTTTCGCTATTGCCTCTATGCTGTGTTTTTGTCCCGCAATAAATGTCTGGGGCAGCTTCATATCAACGAGGGAGATATCGATCACCTCTTTCTCTTTGCCTTTTACATCAACCGTTTCGCTCGCCTGATTATTGGCGGGATTCGCATCATCCTTGTGCTCAAGGGAAGCGGAGATCTTCTGCCTTCCATCCTTACGCGGCGTCCACTCAAATCTCACCCTTTCCCTTCCCTGCGGAAGCAAGGACACTCTTTCGCTCTTCGTCGTTCCGTCCTCGCTGGAAAATGTTACCCGGCAGTCCTTTATCTCTGCGTTCGAATTGTTCCTGATGCTGACCTCCACCTCGGTCCTCTGCCCCAGTAATACATTCGGCGCCACTTTTAAGCCTTCGACAAGGAGATCCGCCGGTTGCTCCTTTTTGGCTTCTTCCTTGACAGCTTCCTTAGACAGCTGCCTCTTCCCCTCTGCCGGTCTTTGCGGTGCCGCAGCGCCGCTGCCCGTTGCCTGCGCCTGCGCCCCGGAAGGCGTAGCAGCCTGCGTCTGCCCGCCCTGCTGCACGGTTGCCTGGGATGCTTGGGTTGCGGCCGGGGCCTGGGATGCCGGCGGTATATTGGCTGAGTAGACCGGGCTCTTCCCGCCTGCCCTGTCTCCATACGTTGCATAGAGCTTCGTCGCATCCAAATGGCCCGCGAGGTCGATCTGCTTGTTCGTTTCGAACTGCATCCATCCTGTCCAGTTCGTGCCGTCAAAAGAGAGCGCCATCTGGTTTACGGCTATGGCCCAGTCGTTCGTGGCGGAGAATGCCGCGGAGATATTATTGCCCTGCCTTCCCGTTATTGATACGCTGCCGCGGGGCGCCGGCGCATTGGTATAAAAGGTGTCCGTAACCGTCGGCGGGGGCAGGCTTCCTGCAACCTGCAGTCCTGCCGCCTGAAGCTGGATCGTGCCGGTAAATACGCTGGAGATATTCTCGCTCGCGTCCTTCAGCTGGACATACACGGTCTTTGTCCCCGCGCCTTCTGAAAGCTGCCAGGCATAGTCTTTTGATATGCTTGGCTGCGGGACATCTTCCGCGAAATTGATGCTGTTCCATGCGCTCCATGTGGTCCCGTCGTTTGAGACCCTGAGCCTGTATATCCCTGATCCGCCTGGATTGTCCTGCCCGGTGATACGCAGCATCACTTCCCGCACGTTCGTCGCGGCAGCACCGTTGTTGATGCTGACGCTCCCCGTCGGGGCAGTAGTATCGTTCAGGGCAGAGACCGGCTGAACGGTTATGCTCTTCGTTACTTCGGTCGATCTGGAATTCTGATCCGTCGCCCTCAAGCGCATCGTATAACTCCCGGTATTCCTGTAGATGTGGTAGAAATTGCCGGACCATGACGTCCTGCCGCTTAGAAGCCCCGGGTCGAGGACGATGTCCATGTCGTTATCGCCGAAGGTCAATGTGATGGTCTGAAGGAGCGCGGATGCCGTCACGTTGAACGAATAGCTTAAAGGCAGGTTTACCGTTGCGGTCGTATTGGGAACCGTCAGGGCAACCACCGGCGGTGTGAACTCCACCACGTTGAAGGGCGCCTCTGTCCTGTCAGACCAGATCTGCTGCCCGGCGTAGGTCTCGCGCACCCTGTACCCTACTTTATAGCTTCCTTTTTCATTGAACGTCTTTGGGATGGAAAGCGGCGGAGCGACCTCGTGCGTCTCCTCCTGCCAGGCGGCGTTGTCTTTTGAAAAACCTATTGCGTAGGCTGTCACCTGCCCCGATGGGTTCAACGGCGATACCGCCGGATTGCCAAGCGATTGGGACAGATGGAACACGAACTCTCCGCCCTTCTCCACGGTCGGCGTAGCGACCCCCAGGACGGCCTTGCTGTTCGTATATACCTTTACTGTCGCTGCCGGCTTTGCCGGCTGGGAAACGCGTGTCGTCGGCACGATGGTTATCTGGACCGTGCCCTGGCTCGACAGTTCATCGCTTATGTTTCCGGTAACAAGATATTTGTCCAGCGCCACTGCCTTTACCGTCATTGTGCCGAGCGTATTGTACGCCACGATGTCGACGGTCGCCCTGCCCTGGCTGTCGCTCGTGCCGTAGCCGCAGCCTGGTTTGCCTCCTTCTTTCGAAAATTTCACCGCAGCTGTCTGGGTCCTGGATACGACCTCGAACCTCACCGGAATGCCGCTCATGACGTTCCCGCTCATATCCTTTACAGTCGCCGAAAGCTGCGCCCTCTCCTGCTGCCTGCCGTCGTTATAGTTGACCCCACCGGTCTCGATCGTCACCGCGGACGGCGTAATGGCCACAGAGCCCGCCCATGCGGAGCTTACGGTGATATCGAACTGCTTCTCCTGCCCCGGCTGGCTTCCGGTGAATACGGCAGTTACGCTGTCAGGGTTGAACGTGAACCCGGACGCGCTCAATGTCAGCGATTCGTTCGCCTGGGATGGTATCTTGATCGTCCCGTCCCTGCCGACGCCCACGTTGAACTCCTCTCCGCTTGCGCGCCTTATGTGAATACCTGAAAGAGATGCCTTTCCCGGTCCCTGGAAGGCCAGCTTTATTACGCCCGGGAGCATCTGCGATGTCGCCTTCAGATCGACGGCGGCCGTTGTCTCCCTTTCGGAGAACGTTTTGGTGACGACCGGTATGTTGTATCCGCTCTTAAACGCCGAAAAGGTCGTTGCGCCCTCTTTCAGTATCTTGAAGTAGAACCTGCCGTCGGAGGCTGTCGCCACCCACACATCCTTTGTGCCCTTTGTGGCGTGCACCTCCGCTCCTTCTATGGGATTCCCCTGTGTATCGAGCACCCTCCCGTTCACAACGATAAGCTGGTCCTGGGAAAGGTGCATGTTTATCTTATACCCCTCGGCATTGTTGATGAACTGTGCCGTATAACGGCCTGCCGGGTATCCCTCTTTTGAAGCGGTTATGAAGACCTCCGGGGTCTTTCCGGTATCGTTGCCCACATAGAAATCACCGTAGAACTTGCCGTCGGGGTGCGTGTACTCTGTCTTCTGGAATGATCTGTCTTTGGCATAGAGGTCCACTTTTACCCCTTCTATGCCGAAGGCCGGGTCCGTATTGCTCAGCACGACACCGTGAAAAGGCACATACGCAAGAACGCCCCCGGTCACCGTGAAGGACGGCTTGTCCTCGTCGCGCGCCTTGACGTTATGCTCGTTGGGATAATACATGCCGATGCCCTCCGTGAGCTTGCCGGTCTTCAATTCGACGGGGATGTATGAAGCGCTTATGCCGAGCTCAATGTTGCCCGATTCCTTATAATGGTAGGTGGCATCTTTTACCCGGAGCGTTATGCTCTTTATGGGCGGGCAGTTCTCCGGGATCCTTATATGCATGATATGGTCACCGCCTTCGATATCAAATGTGAAGGTGTCCTTATCGAGGCTCACGCTGTTCATGACCTGACCGGTCATGTCCTTTGCCGTCATCTCCAATTTCACGGTAACGTACCGGTCGTATGTCGTCTGCGTCACCAGAACCCCGATCTTCATGTTGTCGAATATCTTCTTCGCAAGGCTGTCGCCCGCCTCCTTCGCGGCGGCGCTCCCTGCCTTGGAACCCAGTTTGGTGCTTATCTTCTCCACAAGCCCCATTACAAGCCCCGGTATGTCGCTCACGTTCACCGTATCGCTGTGCTCAACCTTTGAAGGTCCTAATTTGTCTTTGTCCTTCTCGTTGATCTCCATGCCCAGGTCCGTGATGTTCACCGACGCCACTTTGTTGTGCCAAGTGCTCTTCCATTTAAGGTCCACTCCGAGGTCCGCGCGGGCGCCGACCTCGCGCACAAATCTTGATCGCGCCGTTCTCATCTTCATCGCCCCGATCGGCACCAGCCCCGGCAGAAGTTGTTTGAGCTGAAGGAGGGAATTATAGTGGTCGAGGTCTTGTTTTGTAAAATTCCAGGTCATCTCCATATCCGATTCAAACCTGCTGTTCTCCTTCCCCGGCGGAACAAAGAACGTATCAAGTCCTATACCGAGCCCGATAGTAGCCTCCGTGCCGGAATAGGGTGTTGCAAACTGGTTGCTGATCTTGTCCTGTTCTGACTGGATCACCGCGCTGGAGACGCTCTGCTGAGGGGCAGAGCCTGCAGCCTGGCCCGGGCTTACGCTTAAGACAACGGGGGTCTGCTGCGTTTGAGCAGGCGCCATCGTAATAACACCGGTATTCGGATTCGTCGTTATCACAATGTTGGCGCCGGCAGATGGCTGAGTGACTGTCGTACCGGCTGGAGCACCGGCAGACGGGACCGGCTGCGCCGAGCTCAAGCTGTCCATGAGCTGATCGATATACTGCGTGCTTATGCCGGTGAGGATCCCACCGACAAGGTCCGTGCTCCGCCGGCCGTGGTTCGTGCCGTTGGAGGTCTTGATCTGTCCCTCCACGAACTTCAGCGTTTTCGTCATGCCGGAGGCAGCATCCTGCGCACCGGCGGCGGAATACAGTACAAAGATTAAGGCCGCGCATATTAAAAACGATCCTGCTATAATTCGTGTATTCATTCTTTGCCTTCCTGTTATCAGGCCGGGAAAGGAGAAAGCATCTTCCCGACCTGATACGAACTTATTTTTTTAAATAAGTGTAACGGGGGGATATTTTTGTGTCAAGGACATTCAATGAATCACGTTGTCACGCCCACCGTTCGTAATTTCGATAGTATCAGGGTCAAGGAATGTTCTTGGGAAATAGAATAACTTTGGAAACATAAGAACCGCATCAATTTATTGTTTTTGTTGAGAGAATTGGGAATAACCGCCACTGCTGTTGCTGCGAAGCTGGGAATTGGCCGGTCTGCAGCAAGCATCGCTGTGGCCATAAGAGAAGCGATAGTGACAGCGGGAGCGTTAAGGCAGCCGTGAGAGAATTTAATAATTTAACGGGCGTCGCCTATACGGCAGATCCTTCTGTTTCCATCACCTCTTTCACATCCGACACGTTGAACTCAAGCATGGCAATGCCCGCGAGTATCCTTTTTGTATTTCTTTTTACTGCCTCTATTTCATCGCCTTCCTTCATGATCCCTTCAGCCAGCTTCTTCATTTCCTTGATCTTGATATCAATCGCTTCGATCGTGTGCAGCATCTTTAGTGCCCTCCTCCATCCTTCTCTTTCCTCAGGTCTTTGAATCTCTTGGATTTTACTTCGTACCGGGGAAGGCTCCCGAAGGGATGGACCACGATCCGGAAGCCGAGGTTGACCTTTACCCGCAAGAGGTCCTTCAGCCTGTTCAGGATCTCTTCCCGCTTCGCTTCATATCCTGGATTGAATTCGATCTCGAGGAGGATGTCGTCAATGTCACCTTTTTTGCTAACGGTGACCTGATAATCGTTGCCCAGCTCAGACATACTCCTCACAACCTCTTCTATGGCGGTGGGGGCAAGGAGAACACCCTTCACCTTTGTAATGTCGTCTGTCCTTCCTATTACACCGCCTTTGATGATCCTGAACGTACGGCCGCAATCGCATCCATGGTCTGCCCACTGGATCACGTCCTTAGAGTCAAACCTGATGCAGGGCTTTCCGATCCTGTCCAAAGCGGTAACGACCATCTTTCCGCTTCTTCCTGGCTCCTCGATGATCTCCCCCGTTTCGACATCTTCTATCTCAACAAGGAAAAATGCCTCGTTGACGTGAAGCCCACCGGGCTGCGATGTGCACTCATAGCACCAGGCGCCGATCTCCGTTGCGCCTACGTGATCATAAACCTTTGCCCCCCATGAGTCCTCCATACGCATTTTTGTTGTGGGAATGCTGGCGCCGGGCTCTCCCGCGCAGGTTATTCGTCTGATGAACAGGTCCTTTGTCGGATCGATCCCCATCTTCCGTGCCGTATCGGCCATACCGAGGACATACGTGGGAGTGGCCATGAAGGCGGAACATTTCAGCTCCTGCATCTTTAAGATCCTGGCCTCTGTATCGAGGACGCCACCGGGAACCACCTCGCAGCCGACCTTCTCGGCTGCATAGTGTCCTGCCCAGAAGGCAACGAAGATATTATACCCGAAGGGAATAAAAACCCTGTCCGTATCTCTGTATCCCTGCGCGTAGAGGATATATGCCCAGCACTCTGACCACCATTCCCAGTCCCGCCAGGTCTCGGCCTGATAGACCGGGGTGCCCGTCGTGCCGCTTGTTTGCCGGAATTCGGTCACTTCGTTCAACGGGACCGCCAGGATATCGCCATAGGGAAACGGCTCTCTCGACTGGACCTCGCGGAGCATCCCCTTGTCCATTTTCGGTATCTTCCTGATGTCGTCCCTGTTCTTTATGTCGCCCGGTTCAAAACCTGCACTCTTATAAAGCCTTCTGTAGAATGGAGAATTATTGTATGCCCAGTCGATGATTCTCCTGAACTTCTTTAGTTGCAGCATCTGGATCTTTTCTGCGGGCAACGTTTCAAGCATCGGATTCCAGTAAATGTCGTTCCTTGACATATGCGTCTCCCTTATATTTTTAATGACCGCCATCAGTACGGCATGAATAAGCAATGAACGGGGACAGGAGGGTTGCTTCGCTCGAGGGGGTATATCGAGCTTTTCAGTCCCCATTCATTGTTGTTCTAAAGCGCCAGGTTCATCCTTCGCACATCTTGTTTCATTTCTGGTGCGCCTTCAAATAATCAAGACAGAATTTCAAAGCCTCTTCGCCGGGCAGCTCCATCGATTTCATATCCTGAACATATTCTGCGAGAATGGGTTTTACCTTTTCGGCCCACCGGGCATCTTCCTCCTTCGAGAGTGTTATGAACTTGTTGTTCCGCTGCACCATGAAGTCGCGGCCTTCCTTGTCGATCTCGTCCCAAAGCTTGCCCTGTTTTTCGATCCACTCCTCATTGATCTGCTCAATGATCTTTTGTATGTCCGATGGAAGGGCATTCCATTTGCCTTTATTCATGACAACAAAAAAGGATGTCGAGTATGCCGAGCCGTAATTTTCAATAGTGTAGTTCACAACCTCGCCGATCCTCCATCCCTTCATTGCCTCAATGGGGTTGAGCACACCCTCGACAACTCCTGTCCGGAGTGCATCATATGTCTCGGTCTGCGGCATTGCCACCGGAGTAGCACCGAGGTGCTGGGCTATCTTCGCACTGAAACCGGTGGATCTTATCTTCATGCCCTTAAGGTCCTCAAGCTTGTTCACAGGCTTCTTTGTAAAGAGGATGCCCGGTCCATGGGCGTGCAGATAGAGGACCTTGACCTCATCGAACTCTTTCGGTTTGAATTTTTTATACAGTTCATTGATCATTTTTGTAACGACATAGGCATTCTTATATCCGAGGGGCATATCAATGACCTGCATGAGAGGGAATTTTCCTCTGGTGTATCCGAGGACGCTCTCGCCGATATCAGCTATGCCCTTTACCACGCTGTCGTATGTCTGTGCGGCAGGCGTAAGCATAGCACCCGGATAGTATGTTATCTTGACCCTCCCATTTGTCCTCCTTTCAACCTCTTTGCACCACTGATCGGCAATGATGCTGTTCTTGTGTACTGCCGGGAAAAAGTTCGAGAAATTTAGAGTGATCGCCTTTGCCTGGGCAGATGAATTACCCGGTAAAAAAAGGAAAAACGACATAAAAAAGACCAATCCTGATAACACTACAACATTCTTCTTCATAAAACCCTCCTCCTATGGATATTTTCCCTTTCGGGAACGTACTTCTCTGCTTAATAACCCCTTGTTTTTTGTTGAAAACAGCGCTACATCTTAAAGGACTAATGGTATAATATTTAAAATATTAGTACTTTGTCAAGAAAATAATTGAAGACAATGACCTTCCTTGAGATAACACTTGAAAGATCTTTGCGGGTATACTATTAAAATATTGCAATAATTCATTCTTTATCATAATCTTTTAACGAAAAGAAAATGCCGAAATTCAAACCTGTACAACGACAGTCCCGGATCTCTCATGAAGTAACGGAGCAGATAAAGCAGTCGATACTCCTTGGCCATTTTAAGACAGGCGACAGACTGCCACCGGAGCGCGACCTCGCTGAAGAGTTTCGTGTAAGCCGCGTAGTCATCCGTGAAGCCTTGAGATCTCTTGAAAATTCGGGTTTTATTGTGACGCGTCAGGGCGTCACCGGTGGTGCGTATATAATCGAACTCTCCTTTCAGCAGCTTGTCAACGCCTTTTTGGATCTTTTTCTCTCCGACAAGATCTCCATACCGGAATTACATTTTGTAAGGCGGCTTATTGAGCCGGAGGTTGCGCGGTTAGCGGCTACACGAGTCACACCGGAATACACACAGAGACTAAGAGAGGCGCTTGAAGCGGAAAAACTCCCCACAGCTTCAGCCGCTGAAGAGGTTGACAGAAAAACGACCGTCCATTTTATCATAGCAGAAATGTGCGGGAACCGTTTCCTCGAGGCGCTGGTAAGGTCTGTGGTCGGATTATCGAAAAAGGTTGTCGAAACGATCGATGTTGACCCTCGCCCCCTTCACCCTGCAGGTATGCATGTCCCTATCGTCAACGCGATCCTCTCCGGAGACCCGGAAAAGGCGGCAAAAGAGATGGAGAAACACGCCATCAAGTTCGGAAACAACCTCATTCAACTGGAAAAGACCTTCAGACAAAGAAAACTCCAAGCTCCTCATCAATAATGGAAACATCAGACGGTGTGGACGGAGTCGAGCCAACGCGGCATGCTCCCCGAGGGCGTCTCCCGGTGACAGCAGATATCACGTTGCAACGGCAGCGCATTTACGATACAATAGACCTGGTTTGATCAAAACCAAAGCGAGGGGCTCACATGGATCTGAGCGGCAGAACGGCGTTGATAACAGGCGCGGGACAGGGCATCGGCGAGGCATGCGTCCATGTCTTCGCTGAGCGGGGCGCAAGGCTCGTCCTCCTCGATAAGAACAGGAAGACCCTTCCGAAGGTCGTCGAAAAGATCGCCGCAAAGAACGGCAACGTCATCGCCGAGATCATCGACCTCACCCATACCGGGCCGCTCAGCAAACTGATCGCAGAAATAACACGGGACGTACATATAGACATCCTTGTCAACAATGCAGGATTTGACAAACCCGGGGTAACGACGAAAACAGGCAAAAAGGAGTTCAACGCGGTGCTCGGGATACACGTCGGAGTCCCATTTCTTCTAAGCAAGTGGCTCCTCCCCGCTATGCGCGCACGCAGGTGGGGCAGGATCATCAACATCAGTTCCGTATACGGCATGCTGGGGGCAAAAGGCGAGGTGGCATATGCGACCGCAAAGTCCGGCATCATCGGCCTGACAAAGACCCTTGCAAGAGAGGGCGGCCCTGACGGCGTGACGGTGAACGCCATCGTGCCCGGGCTCATCCGCACGCCCCCTATTATCAGGATGCCCGACAAATACAAAGAGCCCATCATCGCCCAGACCATCCTCGGCAGGATCGGCGAGCCTGAAGAGATCGCCCGGGTGGCTGCATTCCTCGCCTCCAACGACGCGTCCTTCATCACAGGCACGACGATCACCGTATCGGGCGGATGGGGAATATAGTAAACCAGCTCATAGCTGACAGCTCATAGCTCATAGCATAAAAACATGGGACGCAAGGTGTGAAGACCGGATGCTGGATACTCGTTACTCGTCGCTCGACCATCGATAATCGACACTGATGGCTGTGTGCTGACTGCTGACGGCTATCTACTGTGGGATTACAGTTTATTGATCTTGATATTTTCTGGCAGGTTCTCGATGGCGTCCGAGAGCTGTTTGAACTGCCGGAACACCTTCCCGGTATCCTCCGAGCATTGACGGGGCAATGCCATTGCTCCTTCGTATGCACGTATAGCATCCTGCATGGTAAAGCCCTCCATCGATCTCGCAGGCTGAAAACAACCACCTAAATTTTTCTCATCCATCACCTCTGTAACAAGGTTGGCCTTTATCATGATCCCGAGAAGTTCCTGCACGAGGGCAAGAGGGATCTTGAGCTCTCCTGCTATCTCCCGCGCAGAGAAGGGCCGTTCGCCTGCTGAGAACCGCCGCACGATGAGGGTAAAGATCGAGAGCATCATTATCTTTTTTGATGCAGCGCTTACACCGGAATAATCCGGCTGCAGACCGTAGGTCTCGCTGTGCCCATGGGCATAAGCGATCTCCAGACCGAAGAGCACGATCATCCAGCTTGTCTGCAGCCAGCCGAATAGCAGCGGCAGGGCCGCAAGGCTCCCGTAGATCGCGCCGTGGCTTGCGACGCCTATCTGGAAGGTTATATAAAGCCACTGTGCGATCTGGACGAGGGTCCCTCCCACGATACTGCCGATGATCGCTGACCTGAGAGGTACCTTGGTGTTCGGCATGATCGTATAGAGTACGGTCAGAAGCACCCACAAAGAGACATAGGGCAGGAACTTGAGCAGAAAAAAGATCACGGGGCTGAAGACGCCGAGCAGCTCGATCTTTTGAACGATGAGCCCGACCTCGCCTGTCACAAGGACCGTCAGGCTGCTTGCTATGGCAAACAACACCGGCGTAAGGATCAGGGTTGCCATGTAGTCGGTGAATTTTCTTAATATGGTGCGGGACCTTGTCACCCCCCAGACGGCGTTGAAAGAATCCTCTATCTTCCCGAGGATGGATACAACGGTCCAGAAAAGAAGGATAACGCCTATGCCCGCAATGATCCCTCCCTTTGCCTGTTCAAGGAAAGAACGGGCGAACACCAGCAATTGCTCTGTCACCTCCGACTGCCAGTTCGCATTCTCGGCCATCTCAAGGATATATTTCTCGACGATCTTGTCAAGGCCGAACCCTTTAGCAATGGCAAAGACAACCGCCACAAGGGGCACGATGTTCAGTACGGTATAGTATGTCAGGATCGATGCCTGCGCCGTGGACCGGTGTTCCATAAACCCGGAAACGGCAACGAGGAAGGTTCGAAGGAAGCGAACAGCGCAGGCCTTCAACGGGGATAGTCCATCGAGGCTCATCTCCCAGATCCCCGTCTTAAGGAAACCTATGATCTTCCCTGCCACTATTGTATTTCCTATCTCAATTTAAAATCGACGCGGCTGTCCTTGATCTTTTCTTTTTTCTCAGGCCCGAGCGTCTTTGGATCGAGCACGAATACCCGTGATGCTTCGATCCTGCCGCTCTTAAGTATCGCGTTTCGCGTCTCCTGCGCTCTCCGTGACGCAAGCTGCCTCAGGTCATCATTGGTGACCTCGATGTTGGTGATCATCAGTTTTTCCATCTCAGGAACAGGCAGGTCCTTGGCAAGGCCGATGATGTTCCGCGGTTTTGCGAATTTTTCCGCCCTGTATGCCCTCTTGAGGTATCTCTCATATTCCGCCGGATCCACCTTTACCTCGTCAACGGGCGGTGCGTCCTGTCCTTTTTTGGCCATGTCATTGAGCTTCTGCGTATTCACCTTTTTCGTGAAGAGGTATCTTTTCAGACCTTCCTTGTCCTCCTCGGGGGACACGTGGCCCTCGATGTCAAGACCAAGCGCAGGCCTTTCGGAGAGCGCCTTCGTTACCGCCTCGATCTTTTTCATCGCGGCATCGGTGAGCTTGGCGCTCCCGTAATCGAACTCTACATAGCTCAATTGCTCTCCGCCGCCCCCGAAGAGCGCGCCGATAAGGGCGAACGGCGCAGTTGCCGCCTTGACGATAAGGTTCCTGATGACCTGCCAGATGATCGGTCCGATCCTGAACTTCGGATCGTCAATGCTCCCGGATACGGGGATGTCAAGCTTTATCTGGCCCGACCTGTCCTTCAGCAGCGCAATGGCAAGCTTCACGGGCGCCTTGATGGCATCGGGGCTTTCCACTTTATCACCGAGGGTAAGCTGGTCGAAGAAGATAACATTCT
>DLMV01000044.1:50629-59816 GCA_002478225.1 Deltaproteobacteria bacterium UBA7527
GTCGAAGAAGATAACATTCTGCGAGTCAAGCTTCCTTCCGGCGATGGAATATTTCAGATCGAGGGAGAGCTTCCCCTTCTCTATCGCGTAACCGATATATTTTCCCGAGTAAGGGGTTGCCTCCGTCATCTCAAAGCCACGGACGGTGCCGGTCAGTTCTATGAGGAGATTGTCCTTTGCGGGATTTATCCTGCCGGCGATCTGAAGGGGGATGAACTCGTTTATCTTTCCCCTCACCTCCACCTCTGCGTCCTGGTCTTTGCCGACTGAGAAGCGTGACACCCTTCCTCCAAGCTCGGAAAGGTTCGCCTGAAAGATCGGCTGAACGTGCATATCGGTAAAATCGACCCTCCCTCCCTGCAGCGTTATGCTGCCTATCGCAACATCGGGAAGAACTCCTGCAGGAGCAGGCTTATCTGCCGGCTGGACCTTTTGTTGTTCCCTTTCTTCTATTTGTTCCTTCTTTTCTTCTGCCGCCGGTTGATCCTGCGCCGCAGCCTCCCTGGAAAATACCTTCTGGAGATTGGCCGTCCTGTCTTTATAGATAATGATCCGGGCATAGAAATCGGAGAGCGATACATCATTGACGGCCAGGGCAACGGGATTGTATCCGGCATTGATGGAGCCGAGAGAGAGCGCCTTCCATTTGAGAAGGTCGCCGGCGGTTTCCAGGTCAACGGATGAAAAGTTCGAGACAAGTAGGCTGCCGGCAAACTTTACCTTCGGTGCCCCTGATCCATCCAATGCCAGCGCAACTTTACCGGCAGAAGAGATCCCTCCGCCTGTTATATAGATCTTGATCCTGTCATTGAAGTAGTGCTGAAACAGCGCGATCGGGATGGCTTTTGCGTCTATAGCAAGTTCCCCGGAAAGAGGGTTGACGCCTATTGTCCCTTTCGCTGTGACGGGGCTTTTCCCGGCGACGATAAGGGAGAGGTCGATGGCGCCTTTATTATCCTTCTCTGTGGAGATCTTTTCCAGGGCCAGATTCACCTTTTGAATGGACACATCCACGGGCTCGGAAGGGGTAAGGTCTTTGAAGGCGATCCTTCCCTCCTCGATCTTCAACCGGTCCATTGAAAAGAAGGTTGTTTGTGCGCCCTCTTTCTTCTTGCCTTCCGCAGCCTGGGATTGCTTCTCCGGTTCCTCCCCGGCCCCTGGAAGAAGTGCGAGGATATTGAACGAGCCGTCCTCTTCCCGTATAGCAGTGACCTCGGGCGACCGGACCGACACCTCGGACAGCTTAACGCTATTACGATAAGGCTCCAGGGATGCTATTCCTACATCGAGCGATTTGAGACGGATGACCGGCTTGTTCGAGACGTCGTTCACGGCAAGCGCCCTGACGGAAACATTGCCAGCAACGGAAAGGGCCGTCATCTTGTCCTTGGATTGCGTGAATGTAACGCGCACCTTGAGGTCGATCTTTCCAGATGGGAGCTTGAAGTTCAGCTTTGCCGGTATATACTGGAGATATGCCGGTATATCGATATCCTGCGCCTCGAGATCGAGGTACGTTTCGAGGGATTCGGCAAAAGGCTTGGTCTGCCCTTTTATCGAGTATGGATCTCCGTTGATGGTTGCGGAAAACTCCGGCTTCACAAATATGTTCGTGTGGGTTGCCCTGTTCGATATAAATGGGACCGTGATGTGCATGTCGCGGACAGTATGCTTTATACCTTTCGGGCCGTCGATGAAGTCGACGCTCCCGTCAAGGATCGCAATATTGTTCACAGAGAAGGTAACGAGCTTCGGCTTATCCTTTTTATCATCTTCTGCCGCCTTCCCCTGGACCATGTCCGTAAAGTTGTATGTCTCATCCTTGTTCCTGACGACCCTTACATATGGTTTCGTTAGCCTCAGCTCGCGGATCACCAGCGCCCTCCTGAAAAGGGACATGATCTCCGCGTTCACATAGAGCTCATCGAATGACAAGAACGTCTCTGTGCCTGTCCTCTCCTTCACCGCCAAGCCCTGGACGGTGACCGAGAGCGTATAGGGATTAACGCGGACTGCCCTGACGGACACATCCCGATGGAGGGCGGCAGAGACCTGCTTCAGGAGAACTGATCTGACGATCGGGGGAACAACAAAGAAGCCGGCAATTGAAAAAACGACAAAGAAGCCTGCAAGCCACAGGACGGCTGTTTTCAGCATACGTTTACGTTTTATCCGGTCTTCCATGGCTCAGTATAAAACATTGTATCACCGTGTCTTTCTTTTATTCAAGGCTTTTCACCGCATTGAAAAAATTTGTTACGTAATATAAGATAGCTGATAGGAAAACCCGTAAGGCCTTAGGAGTGATGCGCTCGGCGCAGGGGGACAAACCCTTCACGACCTACGGGTTTGTTGCTGTTGGCTGAAGGCTGATAACTGGATAGGAGATCCTTATAAAACCGAAGCACGGATACTGCATCAACTGCGACAACAGGCACGGCTGCAGATCACAGACTCCCCCATGTATTGCCGGGATGATGGAAAATAATATAAAAGATATGGCGGGAAAACAATACCTGATCGAAAGAAATAAGGCCCATCAATGCAGGGACTGTTCATTCTTTCGTTCATGCTGGAAGATGGAGGAATACAACCGGATGACGGGATGAACCCGGAAAGTCATTAACGCAGTGTCGGGTTTTCCCAAGCGAACCGTCGTGAGGCGAGGAAGCTCGGTCTAATGACAATATATCGTATTTCGTAGAAGATCCAGGCCTGAACATATGCGGTGTGCTACAATAGATATATGGCATCTTTTCCAAAGTGGCTCATCGTGGTCATTACGATATGTATGGCAGGTATGCTCAGGGCAGACGATTCGATGACAAAAAAAGGGTTGGCGATCCCCGTAAGCCCGCAAAGACTATATGCCGATGTAAAGGCGCTTACCGGGATCGACCCGCCGAGAAATTACCTGAACATTGAATCACTCAACAGGGCGGCAGAGCACATCCGTGCCGAATTCGAGAAGCTCAGCTGCAACCTGACAGTCCAGCCGTTCATGGTCAACGACAAAGTATACAAGAACATCATATGCTCCTTCGGGCAACACGACGCAGAAAGGATCGTAGTTGGCGCCCATTACGATGTGTACGGCCCCTATCCCGGGGCCGACGATAATGCAAGCGGCGTTGCGGGCCTCCTCGAGATCGGAAGGCTTCTCAACGAATTGAAGCCGCCTTTGGGGAAAAGGGTGGATCTTGTTGCCTACAGCCTCGAGGAACCGCCTTTTTTCCGTACGCGCAAGATGGGGAGTTATTTTCATGCAAAATCACTTGCCGACGCGAATATCACGGTAAAGATCATGATATGCCTCGAATCCATCGGGTACTTCTCGGAAGAACCGGGTTCACAGCATTTCCCGTTCTTTGCCTTCCGCTGGTTCTTCCCTGACAGGGGCAACTTTATCGTTGTGGTCGGAAAATGGGGACAGGGACGGCCGGTCCGTGAGGTACGGGACCTGATGTCGCAGGCCTCAAGGATCCATGTCGATTCTATCAATGCGCCAAGCCTCCTTCCGGGCATCGACCTCTCGGATCACAAGAATTATTGGAAGTTCGGCTATGACGCGGTGATGGTAACGGACTCTGCCTTTTACCGCAATCCCCATTATCATGAGCCCACGGACACGATCGAAACGCTGAACTTCGATTACATGACAGAGGTTGTAAAGGGCGTCTACTGGGCGGTCGTGAACCTCTAAGATACGGGTAATAGGTGAGGGGTGATAGGTGAAAAGGGAGGGGTTGTCCTTTATGGAGCTTGCCTGCGGGTCGTTCTCCTGAAGAAGAAGCGGCCGGTTCTATACACGGCAATGACGCCGAAAACGGCAATCAACACAATGCACGCAACAGGCACGACGATGGCAAAGACCGCTGTGACGAGCGCCCCGATAAGCTCGAGCGTCGCGATAAGGGGATTGCCCAGCCCACCGGTCAGCAGTGATGATTTCGTACGGATGGCGCTGGTGGCGCCTTGAACAAAGCCTGCGATCCCTCCCCCTGCAATGATCGCCAGTATCCACTTGATGTGGGCAGGCACATCGACGATCACCGACGCAGCCGCAATGGTACCGGCGATAATCGAGACAGGTGAGGCAATGGCGTCCAGCAGATTGTCAAGCCAGGGGATATAATAGGCGAGTATCTCAAGCGCTGTTGCGGTGCCGAAGGTGATCGTCGCAGAGCAGCTTCCTATCCATTCGAAACCGGGCGTCACATGGAGATACCCGAAGAGCGCCGCAAGGTTGATAACGAGCAGCGGGACAAAGATCCTGAAGCCGCACGCAGCGGCAAGCCCGATGCCGGTCATTATTCCGAACAATGCTTCCAGTATGCCTCCGTTCCTCAATTCTCAGGCAATTTCTATTATTTTACAACAATTTTTTTATCCGAATTTGCGCTTGATTTTCGCCTGGAACAGGATTATTGTCTGACAATCGGAGGGGACCATGAACATATTACAGCAAAAAACTCTTCTCTGGGCTGCTATCCTCGTCTTTTTTGTCATCTTTCCAGGTCATGTGATCGCGGATATCGCCGATCATATCGCTCAATGCGCGGCAATAACAAACGATACGGAGCGATTGAAATGTTTTGACGACCTGGCCGGGAGGAGACCCTCAAAGCAGCTAACAGCCCCATTGCCTGCAAAGA
Source organism: Deltaproteobacteria bacterium UBA7527 (assembly GCA_002478225.1). Taxonomy (GTDB): domain Bacteria; phylum Desulfobacterota; class Syntrophorhabdia; order Syntrophorhabdales; family Syntrophorhabdaceae; genus UBA5609. The sequence continues at coordinate 55,285 of DLMV01000044.1, forward strand.
ACGATAAGCCACTGCAAAAAGATACTGTGACAGTGGTATCGCCGGCTGATGGAAAACAAGCGGCCCCATCGGTCATGTCCAGACACTGGGAACTGGACGCCGCAAGCCGGGAAAAGGCCCCGGTGATCAGAGCCCACCGGCCGAATTACCTGCTGCCTGTCGCCTATGCCTCATCACCGAACAAGGACACAAGTCTTGACGTTGATCCCGATGCAAGGGCGCAGAACAATGAAGCAAAGTTTCAGCTCAGCTTCAAGGTAAAGCTCTGGGAAGACATCGCAGGCAAGGATATGGACCTGTGGTTCGCCTATACACAGCTTTCTTTCTGGCAGCTTTATAACTCCGCTTTTTCTTCACCCTTTCGTGAAACCAACTATGAACCCGAGGTCCTTCTGAATTTCCGTACGAATTATGACATTCTCGGGTTAAAAGGGCGCATCATCAACCTGGGCATCAATCATCAGTCCAATGGCCGCTCAAAGCCGCTTTCGCGGAGCTGGAACCGGATCGTAGCGAACTTCGGCTTCGAGCGGAACAACTTCAACCTTCTCCTGAAGACATGGTACAGAATACCTGAGAATGCACAGGATGACGACAACCCGGATATCGACAAGTACCTGGGCTATGGTGAGCTATGGGGATACTATTATGTGAACAAGCACAGGCTCTCAGCCATGTTGCGCAACAATCTCAGGCCCGGCGACAACAGGGGCGCCGTGCAGCTTGACTGGAGCTTCCCCCTCCCTTTTGTCCAAAATGAACGGCTCAGCGGTTACATCCAATACTTCAATGGCTACGGGGAAAGCCTGCTTGATTACAATGCCAATGTGAACCGGATAGGTTTCGGCATCATGCTTACGGACTGGCATTAAAATTTTGGGCATAGATAACGCACATCGAAAGGAGGTCAATGAATATGCATAAAATAGCGGTCATTCCGGGTGACGGCATCGGTAAAGAGGTAGTGCCTGAAGGCATCCGTGTACTTGATGCCGCAGGAAAGCTCTTTGGCATCCAATTCCAGTGGGAATATTTTCCATGGGGCTGCGAATATTATGCCGCGCATGGCCAGATGATGCCCCCCGACGGACTTAATATGCTCAGGGAATTCGAGGCGATCTACCTTGGCGCTGTGGGGCATCCTGAAGTGCCGGATCACGTCTCGCTCTGGGGTCTGCTTATCCCTATACGCAGGACATTTCGTCAGTATATCAACCTGAGGCCGGTCCGGCTGCTCGAAGGCATTGAGAGTCCGCTCAGAGATAAGGAACCGCAGGACATAGATCTGTGCGTGGTAAGGGAAAATAACGAGGGAGAGTATTCCAACGTTGGGGGCAGGATGTATGTGGGGACCGAACAGGAGATGGCTGTGCAGGCATCGATCTTTACCCGTACGGGCGTTGAAAAGGTAATACGGTTTGCCTTTGAGCTGGCGGCGAAAAGACCGAAGAGGCACCTCACATCAGCGACGAAATCGAATGGCATTGTCTTTACCATGCCATACTGGGACGAGATATTCCGGGAGATCTCGAAAGAATACCCTCAGGTCAAAGCTGATCAATATCACATCGACGGACTTACTGCGGCGCTTGTGCTCCGCCCTGAACGATTCGATGTTCTCGTGGGCAGCAATCTTTTCGGTGATATTCTCTCAGACCTTACCCCTGCCCTTGCCGGGAGCCTCGGGATAGCGCCATCGGGAAACCTCAACCCTGAAAGGGAATTCCCGTCCATGTTTGAGCCTGTTCACGGTTCCGCGCCTGATATTGCGGGACAAGGCATCGCAAATCCGATCGGACAGATATTGTCCGGCGCCATGATGCTCGAACACCTTGGCTACCATGAAGCGGCAAAGATCATTGAAAACGCCATAGAGACAATACTGGGGGAGAGAAAGATACGAACACCTGATCTCGGCGGGGCCTCAACCACAGAAGAGGTAGGAAAGACAGTAGCAGAACATGTTCTCCAAAAAAACCGAAACGCCATAAGTCGTGAGGCGTGAATCGTGAGTGGAGAAATACAGCAGAGAGCGGAGAGCTAAGGGTGAACTCAGCAAACTCAATAAACCCAATGAACGCAAGGTTCTTGCTGTATCGTCATCGCGAGGCGCGAAGCGACGTGGCGATCTCATAGGGTATGAACTATTAGTGAGATTGCCGCGCCCTGCGGGCTCGCAATGACACTGCGCCGCGCCCTATGGCCTATCACCTATTACCCCTTACCTATCACCTATCACCTTTCACCTCTCACTATCTCAGTTGGTATCTGCCGTTTTTTCTGCCACCGTGTCTTCAAAGGGTATTCCTAAGAATTGAGAGAGTTGTTCCGATGCCTTGCGGGCTCCTTCATGGTCAGCCGGAGACGGGATATAGAACGGCGAGGGCTGCCCGGAACCGATGAGATGTATAATGCAGGTATCGCCGGAATCCCTGTCGCCAGCGTGGATATCCAGTCGGACACGCTCGAATGCGTCAAACTGATATACAGTCCTTTTCATGGGTATCAGAAGTCCCCACCATTGTGTGATCGTGCGGCTCCGTCGATTGATGGCGATTTCACTCCTTATAAGCAGAAGCGCAGCGCCTGCTAATGCAAAAACAAGCCCCAGCGGCAGTATCAGGGCAAGGACGATAGGACCCTCCTCTATCTCCACAGGGATGGAACGAAAGGGAATCTGGAGGATAAAAAGACCTGCGAACAAAAACGGCAGGCCGAATGCCGACTGACATCCGCCGCCTCTCTTTATCTTCAGGATGTCAGCATCGTTGGTCTGCACAAAACCGGGTTGGCGCACTGCACCTTTTATCGTATTATGGAACTGTTTTATCAACCGCATGGCGTATGATCGGCTGCAGTATAGGGTTGAGGTTCTCGACAGTGAGGACAATATCTGAATGTGTTTTTTTAAATACCCTGAATACTTCATCGGCAAAACCCTGGCCTATTGAGCGGACACCAAGGAAATCTATAATGATCTCCCTGAATTTATCGAGGCCGTTCAACATCCGTCTTGCCTCAGACCGCGACATGAGCTCTTTGTGGTACAATGTCACAAAGACCCTTGTTTTTTCAAAGCGGTGCTCGTACTCTGCCGGTGCATAGAGATTAAAGATGTCCCCGAGCTTTCTTTTCGAGTTGCGGCTGATGCGGAAAGACACCTCCGTGCCTCTGGTAAACCTTCGCGTCGCCACGAACACATCTTTTACTTTATTGTCGAACACAAGCTCTGCCCTGTGCGACCGGAAAGCAATGTGATCGCCTGATTTTGAGGTAAAGAACACGCCTTCGCCGGTATGCCTTTCTTTCATTGCTGTTGTTTTTCCCTTCAGAAGCTCTCCTACGGCAGCTGATTCATCAGGAAGGCTGAGCTTCTTGAAAACCGAATAAAAAATCCCTATGCCGTAATCCTTGATCTTGAAGCCGCAGTTATATGCATTAAGAGAAAATTCGATATCGCAGAACTTTGACTCTGAGTGTTCAATTGCGTTGTTCATCATCTCGGTAAATGCATACTGGACGATGTTGAGGACGTTATGGGAAAGGTTTTTCCTCAACTGCAGGCTTGATTCACACTCATTGAACACTGCATGCTCTTCGAGGCCCTCCAATGCGCATCGCTTCTTAAACTTTTGCAACACGTCTTTCTTCTCTTTTGTGCCACATAGTGTATAGACCGCTCCCTTCGTGGCGCCTTCTTTGCGCACCTTGCCACTTTCAATAAGCGCTTTCAGATGCTTATTGATCCCCTGCCTTGAGATCCCGAAAGCCTCGGTCAGCTCTCGTCCTGAGGCAAGCTGCCTTGCTTTGAGGTATTTGAGCAGGCTTTTTTTCGTTACCACCATACCATTATAAAACTATTGTCAACCATATTGTCAACCCATAAAGTATTTTATTGTCAACCGAAAGGTATGCGGGAAAAGAGACCGGCTCATAGCGGTTCATCCGTAAGCCGTGAATCGTAAGTCGTAAGGGGTTAAACGCCTCACGGATGAACCGGATTTGTCGCTGATGGCTGGTTGCTGATTGCTGCGCCCTCTCTTTAATACATCTTCTCTTCGTATTCTTCAGGGAGATTCTCTTCCCCGGGGTGCTTTGCCGGAACACCTCCTTCCATCTTCTCTATGAATTCAAAGATGGGCGTTGCGGCAAAGGTTTGGATCTGCACGGTTCCCCGCGAGCCAAGCTCAATAGAAACTTTTGCAATTGTCTCGTTATCAGGCGCTTCCAGCACGCTTATAAAATCATACAGTCCCAACAGCGCATATTGAGCGAGGACCTTCGCTCCCATTTTCTCGATCTCTTGATCAACTTCTTTGATGCGTTCAGGGTTGTTCTTGACCGTTTCTCTGCCTTCATTGGTGAGCCTGCTCAGCATAATGTACATTTGCATTTTTTCCCCCTTTTTATTCTTTACCTTAAGAGTATACTGCAAAATCATCCCTTGTCAACATATCCTAAAAGCAGGGGAGAGCGGAGAGCAGAGGGCTGAGAGCGGGAAGCGTAAAGCCGTAAGTCGTGAGCAGTTGTGT
>DLMV01000004.1:0-5481 GCA_002478225.1 Deltaproteobacteria bacterium UBA7527
CAGCATCCGGTTCACCATGAGCTGTCAGCTATGAGCCGAGCCTGGTGCTTGCGTCGCCCCCTCCAACTGATGCCGTGAAAAGTGAAAGGCCCCCGTAATTCGTAAATCGTAATTCTTAATTGGACGAACCCTGTGAAAGGTGAAAGGTAAATGCGTCATTGCGAGCCCGCAGGGCGTGGCAATCCCATACAATAGGTCGCTGCGTCGCTTCGCTCCTCTCACTTTGTGCTTTTCCACTTACGTTTCACGAATTACGAATTACGGTTGTTCTCGCCGAACGTTCTCCTTCGATATACGATATACTAACTACGATATACGATCTATTAGGGTGTCCAGTGCTGCTTCATTGATATCGATGAAAACAACCTTGTTCCTCTCTTTTTCACCCCTGATGATCTGTATGGAAGATCTTTTCACTCCGAATACTTCGGAAAGATACTCTATAAGTTCCTCGTTCGCCTTACCGTCGCGGGGCAATGAGACCAGCTTCACCTTCAGTTGTGACCCGGCCCTTGTTATGGCCCGCTTTCTGGCATTCGGAATGACCCGGACCTCAATGTTCATACGGCGTATTTATCCTCCCTGCCCCATCCTTGTCCCGATGTCGAAGAGGGCCCTGATGAGGAATCTCTGTATGAAAATAACCATTATTATAAGGATGAACGGCGCCATGTCAAACATGCCTATCCTCGTCGGAAATGTCCTTGAGATCCTGTATGTTAACGGATCGACCAACCGGCAGATCGCCCGTACAAAGGGGTTATAAGGGCTCGGCCGGAACCAGGACAGAACGGCTCTGGCGATGATGATCCACAGATACGCCTCAAGGAGCATATCAAGTATATTGGCAATGCTGGTCATAAAATTCCGGTTGTCTCGCCGATAAGAATCCCATCTTCTATGCTTTTAATTGTAACGGTGACACAATTATTTTCAAGTATTTTTACGAAAGGAATATGTACGGGCAGGTAATTGTCGGTATAGCCTCTCATATATTTTCCCCTGTAGAGCTTTCCTTCGGGGATGATCTCCATTCTCTTTCCCAGAAATCTCTTATAAAAATCTTTCCGTTTCGCTGCATCGAGCTGCCTTAAGAGCCTCACCCGTTCTTTCTTCAGGGCATCAGGCACCTGGTCATGAAAGGTGGCGGCAAGGCTCCCGCTTCGCGCAGAAAAGGGAAAGACATGAAGATAATAGAACCCGGCCTTTTCAAGAAAACGGTATGTTTCCATGAGCAGCGCCTCATCCTCACCGGGGAAACCGGCTATTACGTCGAGTCCTATACCCACATCCTCCATCTTCTCCTGCAACCTTTCAAGAAGATTTTTTATGTAAGCCTGCGTGTATGGCCTTCCCATCCTTGCAAGCACTTCATCGGACGCGCTCTGCATTGGTATATGGATGCTCCTTGCGAGCTTATGCGATCCTGCGATAATATCCATCAATTCATTATCGATATAGAGCGGGTCCACCGAGCTCATCCGTATCCTTTCCGGTGTCTCACTCTCTTCAAGGCGCCTGATCAATTCCTTCAGATCAGCACCTGTTTCGGGATCACGGTACGATGATATCTCGATGCCGGTCAGTACCACCTCCTTTATCGCCTTCTTCTTCAACAACCCCATCAGGCGGATAATGTCGTTGACAGGACGGCTTCTGGGCACCCCCCGCGCGTATGGTACGATACAGTAGCTGCAGAATCTGTCGCAGCCGTCCTGTATCTTGAAAAAAAAACGTGTCCTCCCGACAGGAAGGTCTCCGGCCGGGAGGTCCTCGATCAACGGGCCGCCGCTCAACAACCTTAGGTCGGTCACAAAACAACCGTTCTTCTGCAACAGCTTGTCAATATGAAACTTATCTTCATGCCCCAGCACAAGATCGGCCCCGTATGCCCGGTCTGGGTACACCTGTGCGTGGCATCCTGCAAGGATCATCCTTGCCTTCCTGTTCTTTATCCTGGCTGTATTGATAAATCTCCTTACATCCCTTTCCGCGCCGTCCGTAAGCGTACAGGCGTTGATGATAATGATATCGGCATTTCCTATTGGGCCGGGAGCAAACCCTTTGTCCTTGAGCTTGTTCACAATCACATGGGAATCCCACTGGTTTGCCTTGCAGCCTGTTGTGTGGAGAAAGAATTTCATTCTAATAACCAGCCAAGCACGAAATCCTAATATCGAAACTCTAAACAATATCAAAATGCAAATATTAAATGTTCAAAACAAATACATGTTGTTTATGTTTTGAATTTTGAACATTTGAATTTGTTTAGTGCTTCGATATTGGGATTTATTATTTCCATTGAACTGTGAGCTATTTCTTGTACAGCGGTGACATAGCGCGCAAGCGGCTCACTAATTCGGGGATGACAGATAGAACGTAATCTACGTCTTCTTCCGTATTCTCCCTCCCGAGGCTGAAGCGTACAGCGCTCTGACATACTTCAGGGGGGATGTTCATGGCAAGAAGCACGTGGGAGGGCTCTGTGGAGCCGGCGGAGCAGGCAGATCCCGAGGACACAGCGATCCCATTCACGTCAAGGGCCATCAGCAATGATTCTGCCTCAACATATTCAAAGCTCATGTTCAGCGTGTTGGGAAGCCTCGCTGTTTGATGGCCGTTGAGCCTCACATGATCGACCTTTTCCAGAATACCTTCAAGCAATCTTTTCCTTAGCAATTCGATCTTATTATGCTCGCTCCGCATCTCCCTTTTGACGATCTCGCACGCCGCGCCGAAGGCAACGATCCCGATCACGTTCTCGGTGCCGGCCCTTCTGCCGTTCTCCTGATGCCCGCCATGGATAAGGTTATCGATCTCCAGTCCTTCTCTCACATAAAGGGCCCCGACCCCCTTTGGCGCGTAGACCTTATGACCTGAATAGCTTGCAAGGTCAACATTCAGCGAGTGAATATCGATGTCGATCTTGCCCATGGCCTGCACCATATCGGAATGGAACAAAACACCGCGCTCGCGCGCTATTGCCCCGATCTCTCTAATGGGAAATACGGTACCCGTTTCATTATTTGCATACATGACCGATATGAGTATCGTATCCTTCTGTATTGCCCTCTTTACATCATCAGGCTCGATCTGCCCATCCCCGTCAACAGGGAGGTAGGTGATCCTGAACCCTTTTTTCTCAAGATATTTACAGACATTGAGCACCCCGGGATGCTCAACGGTGGTTGTTATAATATGCCCGCCCAGCTCGCGTTTCGCAAAGGCAGCACCCTTGATGGCGTGGTTGTCGCTCTCTGTGCCGCAGCTTGTCACGACGATCTCTTCAGGGTGCGCATGTATCATGTCCGCTATCTGCAACCGTGCGCGTTCATAATAAGCGCGGACATCCATGCCCGCCCAGTGAAGGCTCGATGGATTCCCGTACAGTCCCGTCAGAAAAGGCGCTATTGCTTCCGCCACTTCAGGATGGATCGGGGTCGTCGCGTTGTTATCGAGATATACCCTTCTCAATTTTTTACCTTTAATCGAAAAAGACGCTCATTGCCTTTACAGGACAGACCTTTACACAGAGCTCGCAGGCGACACACCGTTCGTAGTCAAATGCTACTTTCATGGTGCTCCTGTCAGGAATATACAGCGCATCAGGGGCGCATACGCTCGTACACACACCACAGTGAACGCATTTCAGATCATCCCGGTTTATATCCTGCTCAATAGGTTCCGTATCGATATTCAGGTCCCTGAGGTAACCCATGCCCCTTTCAAAGTCGCCTTCCTCTGCTTCAATCTCAAGAACCATCATGGACTCGGCCTTCGGGGAAATGTTCGCCCTCAGGATATTTACGACAAGGTTGTAGTTCTTCACGAGCCCGTATACTACCGGTTTATCGATGGTATCCCGCTTAAACCGCAAGATCATTCTTTTTTTCATACAATACCTCGCTCGCCTTAAGCCGCAAGTCTTGGGCAAGAGGCCATCGGCCTGTTATATTTCTACTATCTCTACATCACCCCAAACGCCGAGGGATTCACCAAAGATGATCAGAATGCCTAAAACGCCGGGGAATACCTTCCCTCTTTCGATCGCTGTCGTTATGTCGTCCTTCTTTTTTACAATATTACCGAGCCAAGTTGCAAGTCCATCAGTGAAAAGTGCAGACCTTCCAATGACACAGACTGCGTCGGCCTCTCCGAAACTCAAAGAATGACCTACGGTTCCCGAGGATGTACAGACCCCGTATGGTCTGTCATGGGGCTTTATCGAGACACCGATCCTTTCGCTAAAAGGAGAATCTTCAGCATAGACCGCGATGACCCTCTCGACGTCTGTCCTGAGAAAAATATCGCCGCCATTTTCAATAATATATTCTTCGGAGAGCGGTGCAATATCCCGGCCGATGAACTCCGCGATCGCCCCTGCAACTGTTGCCATGGGGCCAACCCCGATGAGCCGTGAAGCCTCCATCATCTCTCTCGCTATCCGCGGCGCAAATGGATCATCTCCGACGGGCACAAGGCTGTCTCTGAACTCAGGCCTTAGTTTTATATATTCTTCAAGCTGATTCCTGTAGAAAAGGACCTTCCCCATAATGAGGCCATGGAAGTTCTCCCGCGTACAGCAAAAAAGGTCTGTCTCCTTGTACTGCACTTCATAGCAGACGAGATCGTCGGGTTTTGATATCTTCCTGTAGAATCGCTCTTCGAACATACCTTCAGTAATGCAGCAGAGAGCAGAGAGCTGAGTGCTGAGTGCTGAGGCTCTTCGTGTATACTGCGTACTGCATAACTCTACTTTTTCTCCTCTTTTTCATTCACCATGATCTTTTCCTCAAGCACTCTTACCCTCTCAAGGAGGGAGGCAATGGCCCGCGACTGAGGGTCCGGCATAAAGCCGGTGTCCATCTGGATCCTTGTTTCACCTTCAACACGGAAGACGACCTTGCCGGGAATACCGACAACAATGGAGTTGGGGGGGATCTCGGTAACCACCACGGAGTTTGCCCCGATCTTAGTATTATTACCGACCTTCACAGGGCCAAGCACCTTTGCCCCCGTTCCGATGACAACGTTGTCGCCGATGGTCGGGTGTCTCTTGACCTTCTTCCACGTGGTGCCTCCGAGGGTTACACCGTGGTATATAGTAACATTATCGCCTATCTCAGAGGTCTCTCCAATGACCACACCCATTCCGTGATCTATAAAAAATCTCCTTCCGATTTTGGCGCCGGGGTGGATCTCTATCCCTGTTAGGAATCTCCCGATGTGCGAAATCAATCTCCCCAAAAAGTACATCTTATGGACCCAGAACCAGTGGCTGAACCTGTAAAAAAGCACAGCGTGGAACCCTGGGTAACAGAAGATGATCTCCATGACGCTTCGTGCGGCCGGATCATGCTCGAACGTTGCCTCAATATCTTCGCGGATAGTGGACGCCATGCATGAAGTTTAACAACAGGGAAACAGCCTGTCAACGAAACTTAACCGGGATACCCGCCGCTCGATACTCGTTACTGGATG
>DLMV01000004.1:5577-6402 GCA_002478225.1 Deltaproteobacteria bacterium UBA7527
GCTCGATACTCGTTACTGGATGCCGGCGATAAGAACAGAAGATGAAAGGATGAGATGCTGGTCGCTCGATACTGGATACCGGTTGTATAAAACAAGGGACGAGGAGCGAGGAACAAGGGACGGGTTTTCGCTTATGACGACCATGTCTTATGTGCATTGGACAAGAGGGCACACTCTGCCTGAGACCGATCGGCGAGAGTGTGCCTCCCGAAGGTACTACTTGACCATTTTCCGGAACAACGGGGATGCTGAAAATTTTGGCACCTTCTTCGCTGCGATCTTCATCGGTTTTCCGGTTCTTGGGTTTCTCCCGTTACGGGCCTTTCTTTTCGCTACCGAAAAGGTTCCGAAACCAACAAGACTCAGCTTATCGCCTTTCTTCATAACATCTTTCAGCACGTCGACAACACAGTTTATCGCCTTTTCTGCCTGTGCTTTGCTGAATTTTGTTTTTGCCGCTACTTTCTCTATAAATGCTGCCTTTGTCATCTATTGATCACCTCCTTCTCCTGGTTTTTGTGTTGCTTGCTCTATCACATCTGCCCTCCTTCGAAACCACGGTTTCGAATAATTTACATATTTTGTTTCAACACGAGCGCTTTCAGCTTTCTTGTTCAGATCCCTGTCAGCAGCACCCGCTACAGCGTGAACATGAGATTGAGGAGGAAGGGGCTTGCGCCCCTCCCTTATTTCTTCTTACCTGTTGCTTTCTTCTTCGTTGCCGCTTTCTTCTTTGTTGCCATTATGTATCACCCCCTTTCCTTAGAGTTTTTGCTCCCTTTCGTCCAGCTCGATCCTGCCTCTGCGTATCAATAATCTCAGGAA
>DLMV01000002.1 GCA_002478225.1 Deltaproteobacteria bacterium UBA7527
AAGTCCCAGTCTCCGGTGAGGGTGGTCGAGCCGCTCAAGAGACGCAGGTGCTCAAAATTTAGATACTGCGAGCCTTTCCGCACCCCGGCATCATAGAACTCCAAAGTGTCCGTGCCGCTGCCCGCGTCCACGGTGCCGTTGAAGACCGCGCCCGAACGGACCCTGACCGTATCTGTCCCGCTCCCCATAATAACCGAATATCCGCCTTCGCCGGTGATCGTACCGTAGTTGTCGAGAACGTTGATGCCTTCATCGAATCTGACACCTGTATTTCCGGTGATCATGCCGGAATTGATCACGTTGCTGCCCTGACGATTAACGCCTCCGGGATAATAGTGCTCTGTATACCAGTTTCTCCCTAAAATGTATACGCCGTCCGTCTTACCCGTGATGGTACCGCCGTTGGAGACGTCGCCGGCCTCAAGGGCCACTCCCCTGTCGTACGCTGAAGAGATGATGCCTTCCTCCTTGTTCGTAACGTTGCCGTCATATATGTAGATAGCGGTCCGACCATACTCATACGTCATATTGCTGCTTGTGGTCTTGATCGTGCCGCCGTTGGTGACATAATTAAAACCGGATTGCATCCTTATGGCCTCGGCTCCTGCGCTACTGACGCTCCCTTCGTTTATGACGCCCACAAGTCCGCTGGCCGAGTAGATTCCTTTGCCATTGTCTTCAACATCCGTCTGCACATTGCCGCCTTTATCAATCTTTATAGTCGCAGTAAAAATCCTGTCAATAAACATGGCATTTTTACTGCCGTCGGCAGCATCAGCCGGTATATGGATGTTGCCGGTGGATGTCACTGTGATATCGACCTTGTTGTATCTTGCAGCGTTATCAATTTTCTGTTCCGTTGTGTATTCCCTATCATAAACGATGGTAGCCCTACCATGGGCGTCCTCGTCGAAACACGAAGAGATGGCAAAAAGGACCAACAAGACTCCGAAGACCCTCACAAAACATGTTCTCTTCATCAGATACCCCTCCCTCATAGAAACCCCGTCAATAATAAAGGCGGTTTCGATCTCTTCTCGATCTTTTTAAAATTCTCTATCTTGCTCCCCCTAAGATTAAAAGAATAATGTTCCCAGCAAACCGTTTTTGGTGTCGAATCGGATAATTCAAAAACCGACAGACCCTTAAGTCGTGACGTGTCAACCCTAAGGGGGCAGGCATACAAATCGTTGCTCCTGCCATTCTGAGCGGAACACGCCGTCTTGTCATTGCGAGCCCGCAGGGCGTGGCAATCCCATTCGCTGCGATGATGATATAACAAGAACCCCGTTCCTCGCATCTCGATCCTTGTTCCTTGATAGAACCTGACCAGCATCCAGCATCGAGCATCCAGCATCCAGCATCCGGAAGGGATCTCCGCGTCGCTTACGCTCCTCGCGATGAGGATATAACAAGAACCCCGTTCCTCGCATCTCGATCCTTGTTCCTTGATAGAATCCGACCAGCATCAAGCATCCAGCGACAAGCAGGGCGTTTTACGCCTCACGCAGTTTCTGACCAGCATCGAGCATCCAGTATCCAGCATCAAGCATCCAGCATCCGGAAGGGATCTCCGCGTCGCTTACGCTCCTCGCGATGATGAAGAAGGAAGAGGGTTCTCGGGGTTATGCGGTCTCCGTGAGCCGTTTTTCACCTTTCTCCCTTCACTTTTTACCTTTCACAATGCCCGCGACCGGCAACGGGTATCTCCGGAATTTATGAGAAAACAGCAAAAACAGATTGAACCTCTCCGAGATAATGGTTACAATATTCGATAGTTTTCCGGTCTATGACAACGTAAAACGGGGTAAAAGGATAAAATTGACACAAGCGGGCCTGCCACAGCATACCAATCCTTTCGTGGTTCTTTTCTCAGCCACGGGCAGGTGGGCAATCCGTCTGGTCGGAAACCTGGGCGCAATAGCGATCTTCTCTTTTCTGGCACTTGCCAACATCTTCAAACGGAAGCAGCTCCACGAGATCGTAAGACAGATCTTTTACATCGGCGCGAGGTCTTCCCTGATCGTCATGCTGGTAGGTCTTTTCACCGGCATGGTACTGGGGCTGCAGCTTTTCTACACGCTGGTGAAATTCGGCTCCGTCGGCGCCCTCGGGTCTGCCGTATCACTTTCCCTCGTCAGGGAGCTGGGGCCGGTCCTCACAGCTATCATGATCACGGCGCGGGCCGGTTCCGCCATGACGGCAGAGATCGGCATCCTCCGTATCTCCGAGCAGATCGATGCCCTCTATTCCATGCGGATCGATCCGGTACGTTATCTCATCAGTCCGAGGGTTGCCGCCTCGATCATCAGCTTTCCCTTGCTCACTGCCTTTTTTGATCTTATAGGGATAATCGGCGGATATCTTACCGGGGTGGTATTGCTGGGGACGAACGCCGGCACATACTTTTACCGGATGCAATCTTCCATCGATATGGTGGACGTCAGGGGCGGCTTTATAAAATCCTTAGTCTTCGCCCTTATCGTATCATGCATCTGCTGCTTCCAGGGTTATTTCTGCCACATGCGGTCTGACGGTTACGGAGCAAGGGCTGTCGGTCTTTCGACCATCTCCGCCGTCGTGCTCTCCTGCGTCCTGATCCTTATCGCCGATTATGTGGTAACATCTTTTCTTATGTAGGACCGGTCATGGAAACAATACCGTTGATAGAATTCCAAAACGTCACGAAACGATTCGGCGACAGAACCGTGCTGGACAACGTCAACGTCAAGATATACGAAAATCAGATCACAACGATCATCGGCAAGAGCGGCACCGGGAAGAGCGTACTCCTCAAGCACATCATCGGTCTGCTCAAACCCGATGGCGGCACTATCCTTTTTCAGGGAAAACCAGTGAATGAAATGAAAAAAAGCGAATGGGACGAGTACAGGAGCGCCATCGCCTACCTGTTCCAGAATAACGCCCTTCTTGATTCGATGACGGTCTTCGAAAATATTGCCTTTCCTCTCCAGCAGACCACAAATCTCGGCAAAAAAGAGATCGAGAAAAAGGTATTGAAAAGGATCGCGGACCTTGAGCTCACAGAGGCCATGGACAAGTATCCGTCGGAGCTCTCCGGCGGGATGCAGAAAAGGGTAGCCCTGGCGCGGGCTCTGATTGAAGACCCGAAGATCGTGCTCTTTGACGAGCCGACCACAGGTCAGGACCCCATCAGGAAGAATATGATCCTGAGCATGATCACCCACTACAGGCGCAAGTTCGGATTCACCGCTGTCATGATCAGCCATGACATTCCTGATGTCTTCTTTATCTCGGACAGGATCATCGTCCTCTGGGAAGGACGCGTAGGGTTCGAAGGGACCTACGAAGAAACAACGAAGATAAAGATCCCGCTTATCGACGAATTCCTGCGCAGCCTCGATGGGTTCCAGGACGAACTTACGGGCCTGCTCTCCAGGGAGGCATTCAGGATGCACTATACAACGATGCTGGGCGGTACGACCAGGTTGATAGCTGTTTCAGCCGCGGTCCTGAACGTCCGGCTCAACATACTGCATGATGCCCTTGGACCGCAGCCGGCCGTCGAGGTACTGAAGGCGCTCGGCGAATATACGAACAGCCACTTCAACGCTATTGGAGGATTCTCGGCGCGCTACAGCAGAGACCAGATCCTCACCATATTCCCGCACACATCCATTGATGAAGCAAAGGAACTGGTCGCGCAGTTCGCACAGGAATTAAAGCAAGGGGCCCTTGACAATATAGAAGGCATTGCGCTGGCAAAGATAGATGCTGAAGAAAGTTTCGACATATACATCAGGGCGGGGATCACAGAGGTCCTGCCGAATGACAAGATCGAACAGATCATCGAGAGGGCTGAGGCAAACCAGGAGATCATCGCAACCCACCGATGCAATTGTGGAGGGAGAGTATAATGAAAAAGTATTCCATGGAAACAACGGTAGGTGTTTTCGTTTTGGTCGGGCTTATATGCGTGGGATATATGACCGTGAAACTCGGCAAAGTTTCATTGTTCGGAGAAGACACATACACGCTTTATGCGCGTTTTGCTTCTGTCTCCGGACTGAGGGTTGGCAGCTCGGTCGAGATATACGGCATTGAGGTGGGCAGCATAAAAAGCCTGGGTATAGACGCCGAAAAGCAGATGGGGCTCGTTGCAATGAAGATCAACAAAGGGGTTGCCGTATATGATGACGCGACGGCAACCATAAAGACCTCAGGTCTTATCGGGGATAAATTAATAAGGATCGACCCGGGGGGAGCCGGCGAGCTGCTTAAGCCGGGCGGCACGATCACACAGACCTCTGTGCCGACGGACATTGAAGACCTGATAGGCAAGTATGCGTTCGGGGATGTGAAGAAAGAGCCAGATAAAAGCGCCAAGTGACAGGGGGAAATATTATGAAAAGATTGATGACCTTAGGAGCGCTGCTGATCTTTATGATTGCGCCGTTGCTCGCTTCTGCCGGCGTTCCGCTTGATACCGTAAAGACAAATGTGAACAGCGTGCTCGACGTGATGCGCGACCCGAAGCTCAAAGGGGAGTCAGGCAAAAAGGTAAAGGAGCAGAAGATCATGGCTGCCGCCGAGAAGCTCTTCGATTTTGTTGAGCTGTCGAAGAGGACCCTCGGGCTGAACTGGAACAAGTTCACGCCTGAGCAGCGCAAGGAATTTGTCGAGCTTTACAAGACGATCCTCAAGGATGCCTACGTCGATAAGATCACGGCCTACACCGACGAGAAGATCAACTTTACCAAGGAGGTGTCTCTTTCAGAGACTACCGTAGAGGTTCAGAGCACGATCATCTCAAAGACCGCCGAGGTGCCCGTTTATTACAGGGTTATCAAAAGGGAGAACGAGTGGAAGGTCTTTGACGTAGTGATCGAGGGGGTGAGCCTCATCAACAACTACCGCACACAGTTCCGGGAGATACTCGGCAACAACCCGCCGGAAACGCTGCTCGATACCCTGCGCAAGAAGGTAGGCAAGAAATGAGCTGCCGGAAAAACAGATTCTTTTCGCGATTGGCCGTATGTCTCGTGTTCCTGCTCTCCCTGGCGCTCGCCTTCGCCTGCGCGCAGGGAGTTGCCGCTGCCCAGGAAAAACAATCCGACGAATACGGTGACGTCACCGAAGAGGCAGTCGCCTCAGCGGAAGGGCCTACTATTGCCGACCCTATCGAACCCTGGAACAGGGCTATGTACCATTTTAACGACAAGTTCTATTTCTGGCTCCTAAAACCGGTCGCCCAGGGCTACAAGTATGCCATACCCGAGACCTTCAGGATAATATTCAGCAACTTCTACGAAAACATTTTGATGCCCATCCGTTTTGTGAACAACCTGCTCCAGGGGAAGCCGGATGATGCAGGACGCGAGCTTGCGCGTTTTGTCATCAATTCCACTGTCGGGGTCGCCGGGTTCCGTGACTGCGCCAAGGATTGCTTCGGTATTGAGAGCCGTAAAGCCGATCTTTGCCAGACGCTCGGCAAATACGGCATAGGCTCCGGGTTCTATATCGTGTGGCCTATCCTCGGTCCTTCAAGTGTCCGTGACACTTTTGGCTGGGTCGGGGATCATTTCCTGAAACCTGCCACCTATCTCAGCCCGGATCTGTTAGACCCCGGAACGATAGCCGTCACCGCCCACGAAAAGGTGAACTACTTCTCCTTTCGCATCGGAGACTATGAAACGCTTAAGGGAGCGGCGATCGACCCGTACATCGCCATACGGGACGCCTATATCCAGTATCGAAAAAGGTCGATCGAAGGCGGTTCAGAACCGCAGAAATGAACGAACAAATCGTATATAGTATATCGTAGTTCGTATATCGTGGTATGCACCCCTATTTGAGAC
>DLMV01000065.1:0-7652 GCA_002478225.1 Deltaproteobacteria bacterium UBA7527
GTCTCAAATAGGGGTGCATACCAGGATCTCGATATACGATATACGAATGACGATATGCGGGTTCAGGATTTGTTCTCGTCGTCGGGTTCTTCTGCATATCCTGTTATCATCGATCTTACATAGGTGGTAATATTTTTGCCAAGCGATGACATATAGACATGAACGATAAGGTAGAGCAAAAAACAATAACCCGTGATGACGTGGATCGCATCGAGCACCCTCAGGCCGCCGACCATATCGATGTACTGAAAGAAGAAAAGGATATCGCTGAAGAGTATCCCTGTTATGATGACAACCGGCATGAGCAGGAACATTACCGATGAGTACGCCAGCTTCTGGAGGGGGTTGAACTTTGCATCTGGCGACGGCGTGAAGGGAGACCTTTTGTTCGTAAAGTAGGTATAGAGATAGTAGAGCGCCTGTTTCGGGATCCCCCTGAGATCTCCGGCATTGAGTATGTAGTGTTTGCCCATGCCCCTTGTAAAAAGATAGTAGAAGAGCCAGAAGAGGAAAGAGAGCGTCAGGAGGTAGCCGAGATATTTGTGAAGCGCGACAGTAACCCCATATTGCGGGAATGGGATAATATCAGGGACCCTTAACTGTATCCCGGTGAGCATGAGCATGATGATTAGGAAGGCATTGGTCCAGTGCCATATGCGGACCGGCAGCGGATGGAGATATACCTTTTTCATCGTCTCAAAAATATCCTCGCAATTATGTGGAGCGCAATGAATATAAGGACAACCGCGCAAACAGCAATGCCCAGAATGTCTATCCATTTAAACCCGAGCTCATGTACCTGACCGGGCCGATCTTGGTCACGAAAACCAAAAAGCCTCTTGATGTCATCGATAGTTACCCTTTCTTCACCAAGAAGACTAAGGTCGGTAAAGACCGAAATAGGCGCTGCCCCAAGTATGGTGCCTTCAACAGGTATGTAGATCTGTCCCCCTTTGTCCGGCAGAACGAGGTACATGGAATCATAGAATGGGGCACGGCTCGAGTGGCAGGTTGTACATACCTTCTGTTTTGTTCCTTTCATTGAGTAGTCGTGGTGGACTTTTGTTACGATAATTGAGCCGCCGACAAAGAGTTCCTCGGAAAATTTTCTCCGCAACTCAAGGAAAAAGTCCGATAGTTCCTTCGATACCACGACGCCGTCGCCGTTTACATCTATAAGTTTTTTGAGATTAATGTGGCCACCGTATGCGTCTTTTATGTCCTGATATGACAATGCCTGTTTCCCGTCGCCTACCCATTTGCCGAAATAAAAGACGATGCTCTTTTTAGATTCAAGGCTGTGGCAGGTAGAACATTCAAGGTAATTGAAGTGGAGGCGGGTATGCGGCAGCCAGGAATGCTTTCCCAGATAATCCCTGTGACATCGGGAACAGACCTCGAGCCTCTGCTTTGCATTGTATTCCCGGTACGCGGTTATGCTGTGCGGGTTATGGCAGTCGGTACACTGTGCGGCGCCCTTTTTTGTATGAACAGAATTTTTGTAAACCCCGTAAAGATCTTTGTGGCATTTTATGCAGGTGCTATCGCTGATACGCTCCTGGGAGACATGACAATCGGAACAGGCAACCCCCTTGTTCCCGTGGACAGTTGTTCGATATTCTTTTATAGAAGGCAGTTCAGGGATAAGGATCTTCGGGTCGGCACGAAAAACATACGAAGACACCCCCGAAAGCCTGAGGCGGGTTTCCTTGAAGATATTTTTGTCACCGTGACATTCATCGCATTGAAGGGCTTTTTGGGTAACGCGATGAGCATTGCCAGGCACACGATAAGATCTGCTTATTGCATATGAACCCTTACGGTTTTTTTCCAGGTAGGAAAGGAAAAGGTCTAACTCCCCTTGATTGATAATATTATTTCTGTCAGAGTCGATCTCCTCCTTCACGATGGCATCGCCCTTTCCGACATGTATGCGAAGTTCCGCCATGGCCGACCCCTTTTTCGTCATTCCATGGCATGCGGTACATCCAAGGCTCGCTATGTGTTTTTCTTTTGACGGTATGGTATCGTGCGCGATCTGCTTGTGACAGGAAAGACAGTCTTTTTTGCCTTTATCAAGAAAATGGACAACATGACAGTCTTTACAGGGGAGTTTTTTGGCGCTGTGAATGCTTTTGCTGTATAGGGCCGAAACCTCTTTGTGGCACTGGACGCATAATGGTTTTTCCAGCCTTTCCTGGTGCGGGAACGAGGTGATGTCCTTATGGCATTCGACGCAGTTTGCTTTACCGTGGTTGAATTTTTTGAAGGCGTCGTGACATTCAAGACAGTCATCCGATCTCATGGCGGCATCGAGGGAGGTCGAAAAGAGCGTGAGCAACACAAGAATGATTATGAACATAATATTGATCGTAACAGAAGAACAAGATTTTGTAAACAGGATATGGTCTTGCTTATAGCGGCTTGAGGACTATCTTATAACGGGAAGCTTTTCTGATTTCCAGCGGTTTATATCGCCGAGAATGCGATAGACATCCTTGAAATTAAGCTTTTTCATGATCGTGAGAGTGTCGGCGCTTCGCCTACCGGTCCTGCAGTAGACGAGGTAGGTCTTGGTCTTGTCCAGTTTGTCCAGCTCATAAACAAAGGTCTCGGCGTTGTAGTTGATATTCACGGCATTTTTTATATGGCCGGCGCTGAACTCCTCGGGAGTGCGCACGTCAAGGATGATAAAATCAGGATTATCTTGGTTTTTCTTGATCAGTTCGTAGGCCTGTTTCGGCGGGATCGCGGAGAAAGGTACAGGGCGTGATTGCTTTTCTGCTGCTTCGGCTTTCAATACATAAGCGCCTACAGCAAAGCTCCCGATCATCGCTAGTACTATCCAAAGCATAGTCATAGGGTGCCTTTCTGGTTGACGTTGCAGCATAGTGATTGTAACTTATGTATCGGAAAGGATATTGTCAAGAGTGTACTACAGGTGACCCCGTTGCAAGGAAGCCCTATTTGATCCCAATCAGCTTGTGTGTCTGCAGGCTTAGCCTCCACCGGGGATGGGAAAGACAATATTCCACGGCCTTTTGCGTATTGGCCTTTCCGTCTGCACCGCTCATGGGCTGAAGAAAGAAATATTTGAAATTTAGATGCTCGAACCGTTCGGGCTCGGCGCCTTCCTGCGGGAAGACCAGTTTCAGCTCATCGCCCGACCTGATGACAAGCTCGGTCCCGGCCTTGGGACTTACGCATACCCAGTCTATGCCTGCCGGCAAAGAAAGTGTGCCGTTGGTCTCTATCCCCACCTCGAGGCCGTTATCATGGAAGGCAGCAACAAGGGTTTCGTCCACCTGGAGAGCCGGCTCGCCGCCCGTGCATACGACGAAAGCGAGAAAAGGATGGGTGCCCGGGCCGGGGAACATATTCGCAGCGGCGATCGCGAGCTTTTCGGGATTTTTAAAGACGCCGCCGCCTGGACCGTCAGTGCCTTTGAAGTCGGTATCACAGAATCCGCAGGCGAGGTTGCACCCGGAGAAACGACAGAAGATAGCGGGCCTCCCTGTGTGCAGGCCTTCCCCCTGGAGCGTATAATACATCTCTTTCAACCGGTAAGTCATTAAGGATGCCCCCTGTTCTTTTTATATAATAAAGGATCCTCGAAGCCGCTCTCCTCGAAGCCTTTCCGGCGCAATATGCATGCGTCGCATTGTCCGCACGGCCTGCCGTCAGGTGAAGGGTCGTAGCAGGTGCTGGTCATTGCGAAGTCAACCCCCAACTCGCGTCCCCTCCTGATGATATCCGCCTTGGTCATATTGATAAGCGGCGTATGGATGGTAAAATGTGCGCCGTCGACGCCGGCCTTTGTGGCGAGGTTTGCCATTTTTTCAAAGGCCGCTATGTATTCAGGCCTGCAGTCAGGATAACCGCTGTAGTCAAGGGCGTTAACGCCGATGAAGATGTCGCGGGCCCCCAGCGTCTCTGCCCAGGCAAGTGCGAGGGAAAGGAAGATGGTGTTGCGGGCGGGGACATAGGTAGCCGGTATATCGAGGGAGATCTCATCGCTTCCGCGGCCCTTTGGGACAGGGATGTTGTCGGTCAGCGCAGAGCCCCCGAAGCGCCGAAGGTCGATATCTATTGTAATATGCCTGGCGACATTGAAAGACATGGCAACCCTTTCAGCGGACGCGACCTCTATCTCGTGGCGCTGGCCGTAGCTGAACGTAATGGCGTATATTTCATACCCCTGCTGCCGGGCGATAGCAAGCGTTGTCGTAGAATCAAGCCCGCCGCTCAGCAAGATAACTGCCTTTGGTTTTTGTTGTCCCATAGCGGTTGCCGTTATTTCCTGAAAATGGAGAAAAGGATCGTCAGAACGATGCTGATAAGGATGCTCGTTGTGATAGGGAAATAGAAGCTGAACCGCTCCCTTTTGATATAGATATCACCGGGCAGCTTCCCGAGAAAAGGGATCTTGTCGCCAAACATAAAGGCAAGCCCTATCACGATAAAGAGTACGCCGAGAATGATGAAGACCTTGCCCATCGCCGGCATTATCCGCCTCCGTAGCGATCCTTTTCACTGAAGATACAGCCGCAGTATTGCTGTCTGTACATGTTGATCCTCTTTGATCCCTCCACGCCCTCTTTCCAGCCTTTACGAAAATCCCTGTAGAGGAAAGGTACGCCGTATGTCCGGGCCAACTCCTCACCGATGGCCTTTAAGTCATCGTGCCTCTGGTACTTGCTATAGAGAAGGGTTGTCGTGATCGCATCAGCACCGGTTTCGATGCCCTTCAGAAAGGCTTTCTCAAGCCTTATCCTGTAGCAGAAGAGGCACCGGTCCTTGCCGTATTCGAGGGCGCCAAGGAGAAATGTCTCGAGGTCGTAAGACATATCGACAGAAAGCGGCATGAGCGCTATCTTTGCGTAATTATCAAGCGCCTCGAGCCTTTTCAGAAATTCAGTATAAGGGTGGATGTTGGGGTTGTAGAAATATCCCGATACCTCAGCTCCCTCTTCCCTCAGCTGCCTTATCGTATATATGCTGCATGGTGCGCAGCATATGTGCAGCAAGACCTTTCTGCCCTTTGTTCCCATGTAAGCATTGTAGCACCTCTCTGTCTATTTTTCCATAAGGAGAGGAAGATGCTAAAAGCTCTAAAATGTGAGCGGCATTCCCACTAATAGATAATACCCTATGAGATCGCCGCAGCTTTGCCTCGAGCTGACAATAAAAAGCGCGGTTCCTTGCGCAGAATGCCTTCTTTAGGACCTCGATATACGAACTACGATATACGGTCTGCTATGCAGTAGTAATCCCCTCACGTCTGACGACTTACGCCTAACGGTTGTTCAGAAAGGTCTATTTCGTCTTTTTTGCTCTCCTGTCCTTGACCGCCGCCCTGGCTGCTGCGAGCTTCGCAACGGTTACCCTGTACGGTGAGCAGCTGACGTAATCGAGCCCTGTCCTGTGGCAGAACTCAACGGAATTCGGCTCTCCGCCGTGTTCTCCGCAGATGCCGACTTTCAGGTTCTTTCTCGTCTGCCGTCCGAGATCCACGCCCATCTGCATCAGTTTGCCAACGCCGTTCTCATCGATCCTCTGGAACGGATCGAAGGGATATATCTCGTGCTCTACATAATATCGCAGGAATTTACCGGCATCGTCGCGGCTCATGCCGAGGGCTGTCTGCGTAAGGTCGTTCGTTCCGAAGGAGAAGAACTCAGCCTCTTTTGCGATCTCATCGGCAGTGATGGCTGCCCTTGGTATCTCTATCATTGTCCCTATCTTATAGTCGATGGAGATCTTGTGTTTTGCAAGGACCTCCTTTGCCGCTTTTTCCACAACTGCCTTCTGAAGCGCAAGTTCAGCGACAGTGCCGACGAGAGGTATCATGACCTCAGGTTTTACATCGATGCCTTTCTTTTTGACCTCGCAGGCAGCCTCGAAGATGGCCCGCGCCTGCATCTCTGTGATCTCCGGGTAGACGATCCCGAGCCTGCAGCCCCTGTGGCCGAGCATCGGGTTTGCCTCATGGAGGCTTTCGATCTTGGCGAGGACCTTTTCATAAGAGATGCCCATTTTCTTTGCGAGGTCCTTCATCTCCTTTTCTGTGTGGGGAAGGAATTCATGCAGAGGCGGATCGAGGGTGCGTATCGTCACGGGAAGCCCGCGCATTACCTTGAAGATGCCGGTGAAGTCCTTTTTCTGCATGGGGAGGAGCTTCTTCAGCGCCTTCACCCTGCCGGCAAGGTCCTCGGCAACGATCATCTCGCGGACCGCGTCGATCCTGTTGCCCTCAAAGAACATGTGCTCTGTTCTGCAGAGCCCTATCCCCTCTGCCCCGAAGCCGACTGCAACGGCGGCCTGGTCTGGCTGGTCGGCGTTTGTCCTGATCCCGAGCCTCCTGAACTCGTCCGCCCACTTCATGAGAAGGGCGAAATCCTTGTAGATCTCCGATTTTTCAGGCTTCAGCGTCTTGTCGATGAGGACCCTCAGGATCTCAGAAGGTATCGTCTTGATCTCTCCCGCAAATACCTCACCTGTTGTGCCGTCGATCGAGATGTACCCGCCTTCCTTGATCGTTCTTCCCTTTACCTTGATCGTCTTTTTCTTGTAGTCGATGTCGAGGTCGCCGCATCCTGCCACGCAGACCTTTCCCATCTGCCGCGCGACCAAAGCAGCGTGGCTCGTCATGCCGCCCCTTGATGTCAGGATGCCCTGTGCCGCGTTCATGCCGCGGATGTCCTCCGGCGATGTCTCTATCCTTACGAGGATCACCTGCTCGCCTCGACCTGCCCAGCTCTCCGCGTCCTCAGCGTTGTAGACTACCCTCCCTGTCGCGGCGCCCGGACCGGCGTTGAGCCCTTTTGCCACCAGGTTTCCGGCCTTGATCGCTTTGTCCTTTTCCTTCGGGTCGAAGATGGGGCGTAAAAGCTGGTTAAGCTGCTCAGGCTCTATCCTCATGAGGGCGTCCTCTTTGCTGATGAGGCCTTCCTTCACCATATCCACGGCGATCTTGAAGGCCGCGAATGCCGTCCTTTTTCCGTTCCTTGTCTGGAGCATCCAGAGCTTCTTGTTCTGTATGGTAAATTCTACGTCCTGCATGTCCCTGTAGTTCTTTTCCAGGATCCCCCTGATCCTTATGATCTCGCTGTAGATATCGGGCCAAACCTCTTCAAGGGACATGACCGCTTTGTCGGTCTTCTGTTTTTTATTGATGGGCAGCGGCGTCCTGATCCCTGCCACGACATCCTCACCCTGGGCGTTGAGGAGGTATTCGCCGTAAAACGCGTTTTCGCCTGTTGCAGGATTTCTCGTGAAGGCGACCCCCGTTCCGCAGTCCTCGCCCATATTGCCAAAGACCATGCACTGGACATTGACCGCGGTGCCCCAATCGCCGGGGATGTTGTTCAGTTCGCGGTACGCGATGGCCCTGTCGTTATTCCACGACTGGAACACGGCGCCGATAGAGCCCCACAACTGTTCGTAAGGATCTTCGGGGAATGTGGCGCCGAGCCTCTTCTTGATCACGGCCTTGAAGCGCTTGACGAGGTCCTTAAGGTCATCAACGGTCAGCTCCGTGTCGTACTTGATCTTTCTTTCCTTCTTCTTTGCCTCGATGATCACCTCAAAGGGGTCCTGCTCTTCCTTGTCTACAGGTTTTAGTCCAAGGACGACATCGCCGTACATCTGGA
>DLMV01000065.1:7913-8182 GCA_002478225.1 Deltaproteobacteria bacterium UBA7527
GTATCCATCATGCCGGGCATGCTTACCCGCGCGCCGGAGCGGACAGAGAAGAGAAGGGGGTTGTTGGGGTCGCCGAACTTCGCATCCATGATCGCTTCGACCTTTTTGACGTTTTCCATGACCTCTTCTTTCAGGCCCGGCGGGTATTTCATCCCGTTCTCATAGAACAGCGTACATACCTCTGTCGTGATGGTAAAGCCGGGAGGGACCGGGATGCCGAGGTTGACCATATCCGCAAGCCCTGAGCCTTTGCCGCCGAGCAGGTTCTT
>DLMV01000065.1:8483-8838 GCA_002478225.1 Deltaproteobacteria bacterium UBA7527
TCCTTATCCATGACAAAGACCTTGTCGAAGAAATTGTCGATCGTTTCCTTAAAGCTTACCAGGACGGCAAGTGAGCCGTCATATTGTCCGCTGTTCATGAGGGTGAAGAACTCCCCCTTCTTTGACTCGTAGAGGCTGTGGAGATCTTCCTCCTCTTTCAGGCTGAAAAGCCGTCTATCGACCTTCATCTCTTCGCCGAGCTGCTTGGTGATATTGTAGACGCGCCTGAACCCCACCATGAGCCTTTCAAAATCGGCCATGGACCTCTGGGTCTCAAGGGCACGGAGCCGCCGGTGCCCGTCGTAGATATCCTGCGCCACGAAAGGAAGCACGCTCTCCACAAAATCCTGGTTGT
>DLMV01000065.1:8999-16470 GCA_002478225.1 Deltaproteobacteria bacterium UBA7527
GCATTGCGAACTTGAAGCGAGTGGCAACAAAATCAAGAAGCGATGCCTTCGTCTCTTCGAAGGAGAGCCGCCCGGCAATGCTGTTCCCGCTTTCATAGGCGGTCTTTATGAGGTCTTCAAGCGCAATATGAAAACCTTTATCGATGGCGATCTTGACGATGCCGAGCGCCTGCCGCCTTAAAGCGAAGGGGTCCAGGTTGCCTGTAGGCGTTATGCCCACAGAGAAAAATGATACCAGAGAATCGATCTTGTCGGCGATGCCGACGATCGCCCCGGGTATTGTTGCGGGAAGACCTCCGTTGCCTCCTGTCGGCAGGTAATGTTCCTCGATCGCCCGTGCTACGTCATCATCCTCGCCCTCGATGGCGGCATAGATCCTGCCCATGGTGCCCTGCAGTTCAGGAAATTCCCCGACCATGTGGGTGAGGAGGTCTGCCTTCATGATCCTGGCAGCCCGCTCGATCTTTCCGGCGTCGCCTGCGTTCAATGACGCGCAGATATGGCGCGCGACGGCCATGACCCTTTCGGTCTTTTCCTTCAGCGTCCCCAGCTTCACATGGAATACGATGGAGGAGAGGCGCTCGTATCTTTCGGAAAGCTTTACCTTCCTGTCTTCCTCGAAGAAGAACTGCGCGTCAGCAAGCCTCGCCCGCAGCACCTTTTCGTTTCCCCTGATGACGTTCGCATCTTCCCTGGGGATCGTATTGGCGAAGAATATGAAATAGGGCATGAGCCTGCCGTCTTTCTGTTCAACGGGAATATAGCGCTGATGGCTCTTCATGACGTTTACCAGCACTTCCTTCGGGATACCGAGAAACTCTTTATCGAAGGAGCCCCGAAGCGGATAAGGATATTCGGTGATATAGAGGATCTCCTTGATAAGCTCCCCGTCGCGTATTGCCCGGCCGTTCGTCTCCTTTTCGATCCTGTCGATGCCTTCAAGGATCATCTCCATCCTCTCTGCTTCGTTGACGACGACGTAGCCGGCCTTCAGTTTCTCGAAATACTCTGACGGGTCTTTGATCGTGACGGGCCCTGCCGAGAGGAACCTGTGTCCGCAGGTGACGGTCCCGCTTCTCACGTCCGCGATAGAAAGCTGCAAGGGCTGGTCTCCGAAAAGGGCCAGGAGCCACTGTATGGGCCTGGCAAATTCAAAGCTCTCTGCCCCCCACCGCATCTTTTTCTGAAAAGGGATCTTTGCGATGATATCCTGGAGGAGCTCCGGGAGTATCTCCACGGCCTGCCTCCCTTTTTCCAGCTTTTCGACGGTAATGAACTCGACCCCGTCCTTGACGCCCTTTTTCAGTTCCTCAACAGGGACCCCCTGGGATCTCGCGAAGCCCGTAGCTGCCTTCGTGGGATTGCCAGATCCTTCGTAGGCCCTGTTCAGCGGCGGGCCGAATTTTATAGTGGTGATCTCTTCCTGCTTTTCGGCGACATCCAGTACCATAGCGGCGATACGGCGCGGCGTTGTCTGGATGTCGATATCGCCGAAGGACAACCTGGCAGATGCGAGGCCGTCCTGGAGAAGCTTGAAGAGCCCCTCCTTCTCCGGTTCGGTGAACCTGGCCGGTATCTCCTCAGTGCCGATCTCAAGCAATAACGTCTTCACGCTGTGTACCTCGGGTCTAACCTTTCACTTTTCACGTTTCACTTTTCACTTTCTTAGAAGTGGGTAACCAAGTTCCTCGCGCTTCTGTATATACAGCTCGGCGCACATCTTCGCGAGGTTTCGCACCTTCGCGATGTAATTCGCCCGCTCAGTGACGCTGATGGCGCCGCGGGCGTCGAGGAGGTTGAAGATGTGCGAGCATTTCAGGCAGTAATCGTATGAAGGGTAGATAAGCCCCCGTCCCTTGACGAGCCTTTCGCCTTCATTCTCAAAGGTGTCGAAGAGCCCCCTCAGCATCGCGGGATCAGATTCCTCGAAATTGTAGATCGAGAATTCGCGCTCCGGGTCGAGGAACACATCGCCGTAGAGGATATCCTTGTTCCACTTCACGTGGTACACGTTGTCCACGTCCTGGAGGTACATGGCGATCCTCTCGATGCCGTACGTGATCTCGACGGTGATAGGCGAGAGGTTGATGCCGCCTACCTGCTGGAAATAGGTGAACTGGGTTATCTCCATGCCGTCGAGCCAGACCTCCCATCCGAGGCCCCAGGCGCCGAGCGTGGGCGATTCCCAGTCGTCCTCGACGAACCTGATGTCGTGGTACGACGTGTCGATGCCGAAGCCCTTCAGGCTGTCGATGTAGATGTTCTGTATGTCCTTGGGGGACGGCTTCATGATGACCTGGAACTGGTAGTAGTGCTGGAGCCTGTTGGGGTTCTCGCCGTAGCGGCCGTCGGTAGGCCGCCTGGACGGCTGGACATAGGCTGTGTTCCACGGCTCGGGACCGAGGGAACGGAGGAATGTGGCAGGATGGAACGTTCCTGCGCCGACCTCCATGTCGTAAGGCTGCTGGACGATGCACCCTTTTTCGGCCCAGAACTTCTGCAACTCAAGTATGAGGTCTTGAAGATACATGACAACGCAACATTTCTATACCATACATTAAGCCGTTTTTACCAATATTTTCGACATACAGTAGATCAGAAAAGCGGCTCATAGTTCATAGCTCATGGCTATGGCAGAAGCAAGAACCCGAAACAGTATGTATGAAGATTTTTTACTGCCTGCTCCTTGCCGTTCATTATATCTCTTCCTTGCCATCAGCTATGAGATATCACCCATGAGCCGGTTTTTACGCCTCACGACGGTTTGCCAAAGGGAAGGCCCGACACCGATGCTCCACATTTCTAACGGATAATGCTGACTATGACTGGTACTAACAGACAACGGTCCAACAACTGCACACAACGGATCGCCAAAAAATCCGGCCCCTGCTGATGCTGGCGTTGAGCCTGTAGAAAAACCCCGGTTTCGAAGGCACATTTTATTAGAGACTTTTTCTGTAGACTCGTCAGCAGCAGGAAAGAATGTTCGACTTGACAACCGGTCTTATTGTGGTACTATATTAAGACTGGAGGTGACGAAATGAATATTTCCAAGGACATCAAACCGATTACCTACCTGAAGTCAAGGGCGCCTGAATTGCTGAGGCAGATAAACGAGACGCATCGGCCTGTTGTTATTACGCAGAACGGAGAACCCAGGGCAGTGCTGCAAGATCCTGAAAGCTACGAGAACATGCGAAAGGCCATCGGCATTCTGAAACTGATCTCCCAGGGAGAACAAAACCTGAAGGATGGGAAATCAAAGCTTCAGGAAGAGGTGTTTGCAGGTATAGAGAAGCACCTGAAAGAAAGAATGAAATGAAACGAGATTACGCGGTTACCTGGTCGGAAACGGCCGAAGGAGACCTCCTTGCGATCATAGACTATATCGCTGACGACAGTCCATCCCGTGCTTACGACGTTTTCAAGGAGGTAAGGAAAAGGGCCTCCAGTCTTCGGTCATTTCCCGAAAGGGGCCGTGTTATTCCTGAGCTCCAGGAGCAGGGCATCACCCAGTATCACGAACTGATCACGGGGCCATGGAGAATCATCTACCGAATCTCGAAGAAACAGGTATACGTGCTTGCTGTGCTTGATTCGAGGCGCAGCGTAGAAGACATTCTTCTGCGAAGACTCACCGACATGAAACTGTAATGCTGTCAACAAATTGGTGCAGGCGACTCGCTGCAATCGGGCTGATCCCAATGGACTTGTTCCCTGGTTACCTGCCGGCGGTCGTGCCTTTGTATTGCAGCGCCAGCATTGTGATATCATCTGACTGGGGGGCATCCTGGGCGTAGTTCTTTACCGCATCTCTCACGCCGGAGACAAGATCCACGATCTGCGCGCCATGGAGAGATGACAGCGTTGTCTTAAGCCTCTCTTCAGAGAAAAATTCCGACCGGGGGTTCATGGCCTCGGTGACCCCGTCAGTATAAAAGAAGATGACATCGCCGGGCTCAAGGGTCATCTTGAGCGAAGAGAACCGTGCACCCCCAATAGGACCAAGGACTATGCTCTCGGGCAAAGCGATAAATTCAAAACCCTCACCATTTCCTCTTTCGATGAGCGGGGGATTATGACCGGCATTCGCGATCTCCACCTCGCCCGTTTCCATATTCAGCATGGCGCACAGGATCGTAACGAACATTCCCTGCTCATTCTCTGAAGAGATCATATTGTTCGCCCTGAAAAGGACCTCGTCCGGCGCAAGATCGCTCAGCGCCAAGGTTTTGAGCAGGATCTGGGTGACCATCATAAAGAGCGCCGCAGGGATCCCTTTTCCTGAGACATCGCCGATGATGAAACACAATCTATTTTCATTGATCAGGAAAAAGTCATAGAAATCGCCCCCGACCTCCCTGGCCGGTTCCATGAGGGCAAATATATCGAAGTCCTTTCTTCCGGGGAATGCGGGAAATGACCGCGGCAGGACGCTGGCCTGGATGTCGCGGGCTATTCTCAGGTCTGCCTCGATCCTTTCTTTCTCTGCGACGGTGGCCGCCAGGTTCTCCAGGGACCGCATGATGCTGATGTGAACGAGGTGGAATATGATCGAAGGGTCCTGATAGAACAAAGTCTTTGCCTTCTCTTCGTCCAGACTGTACAGCTCAACATCCTCTTCACACATGACCGACACTGTCCGTTCCTTGGCCGGGGTGATGATCCCCATTTCGCCGATAAGGTTGCCCTTTCCGACAACATGGTTCAATTCCACCAATCTCACGGCGCCCTTATTGATGTAGAACATTTTGTCGGCCTTGTCGCCTTTATGAAAGAGATACTCGCCCTGCTTATAGCTTACCGTCTCCATGTGCCGCGTAAGCCAGTCGAAGGAGTAATCGGATTGCCTGTCGTCCAGCAGTTCGCCGATGACCTTTTTCAGGCTTGTCTGGATCGCTTCCGCCATCTCCAGTTTGCTTGTCATCCTTTCATTGGCCGCTGTTGCGGTCTTTAGATCGGCGATGTATTCCTGAAGCCTGTCGATCATCTCATTGAAGGTGCCTGCCAGCTGGCCGATCTCGTCGCCATGCGTTGCCGATATATGGGTAAGCTCTGACCTGACCGTGTTGTTCAATAGAGATCCATCCTCTTTGCTGGCGCTCAATATCCTTGTAACGCCGGTAAGGGACCGTATCGGGCGGACCATGGCCCTCCCCAGGAAAAACGCCAGCAACGTTATCAGCATGCCTGCCATGGCAACACTTCCAAGGCACTTGTAAAAAAGAATGTTAAGGGGCTTTGCAAAAAAGGCCTCAGGTTCCGTGATCCCCACTGTCCAGGAATGCATGGCCATGCGTGCGTATCCAAGGACATGAGGGGCGTTTGATCCCGGGAATCGATACTCCATGTACCCCGGTGAGGTATCCTTCAGCATGGCCCCGGCCACGTCCGGGCGGTCGAGGCTTTCTATCGTCTTCACGGGGAACCTGCTGTGGCGCTGGATCTCATCGATCGCATTTTGAGAGAGAGGGGTAAGGCTGTGATACAGCAATGTTCGATCCGGATGGGATATGATGATGCCGTTCCTGTCGACGAGAAATGCCCGGACCGGTGTTTTTGAGAGATTGACCTGATCAAGTATGGTATACACTGCCTGTGCATTCATCTTGATGACGGCAACCCCTATGATCTTTCCGTCCTTTCCGCGAACAGGTCCGGAGAAGTAGACGCCTGATTCCCCGCTGACAGAGCCTATCAATATATCGGAGACATAGCTCTCGCCGCGTATGCCGTGGATATAATAGGACCGGAAGCTTATGTCTTTCCCGACGATCTCGGGATACGTGGCAGCCATCATTATCCCGTCGACGCTCATCAGGTAGGCGCTGGCAATGTCGGGGGAGGCCGCCTTGACGCGGAGCAATGCGCCGGTCGCTTTTTGCTGGTACTCTCTCCGCTTGCTCCCGGGTGCGGCCAGAAAGGCGATGACGTCATGATCGGTTGCGATAAAGTTTATTATCTGGTGGTTGTCCTTGATCAGCTGGTCGAGGCGTCCGGCGATGCTGGAAGCGAGCAGTCGCAGGTTATTCTGTTCCGATACGCTGATGGTTTTCAGGCTCTCCCGCATGGTGTAATAAGCGATGAATGTCATGGGGACAAGGGAGACCACCAGGAGGATGACGGTCAGCTTCACCGTTATCGGCCACCCTTTCACGCGGGGATGTTCATTTTCATCATTTGTATTCATGGAGATCTATTTTCTATTCTCCTGCCGTTGCAATGCGTTGTCAAGGAGTCAATAATCGGACAGCGGACAGGGAAAAGAAGGACGGCGCTAAGCTCATGGCTCATGGTAAAAAAACAGTAGAAAATAGTAGACAGTACAGTTGGTACTGAAAATTGACATTAAGGATTATTATCTTTGCCAGAGATGGATAAAATCACGGGAATCGCCGTCGCTAAACTTGGTTCGTACAGTTATTACGTAGCCGTCCTCACTGATAATAAAGGTCTTTGATACGGCCTTGACCTTCAGGAACGCCGGTTGGTCATAGATTGGGGCGGTGGTTTCACGTCCCTTGATTTCAACACGAGATGCATCACCAGTCCATTCATTATAGCGACCGTTGTCAATGTATCCGCTCACGATAATCCTTCCTCTCACATCCAAAACAGACGTTACCCCATGGCCCTCTACCTTAGTATACCTCTCCCGTCGATCTTCCTGAGCAGGTCTTCGAGGGTATTCTGTTTCGGTGACGCTATTGTCTGCGGACTTGATCCCTTGGCTGCTTTCTCGATCGCATATTCAAGACCGGCAATGCGTTTTCTGACCTCCCGAGCATCCTGGGCATTTGGCACTGCAATCAGATAGAGCTCGAAACTCTTCTTTGCCTCCTTCAATTTCCCGGCCTTTTCAAGAGCGATCCCCTGGTTGAAATAATAGGCCGGCACCCAAGGCGCGATCTGCAGCGCCTTTTCATACTCTTTCGCTGCATCGAGAAAATCGGCCTCCGTTTTTGCGTTCTTGATGGCAAACTCTGCCCGCCCCTCGAACCTTTCAGCCTCCGTCGGTATCGCAGGCGCGGGCCTCATAGTCTGTACATGCTTGATGATCCGCTCCCGCAACGCATTGTCGTTGGGATTCTTCTGGAGATCGGCAACATACTGGGCAAGGGTCTGCTGCGGGGTCTTGGCCGGTGCAGCGGACATAAGCACGAATATAAATATTAACGCTAACAGCGTTGCCTGACAGATCTTTTTCATTGTTTGTTCCTCCTGCGGAATTCTTATTTGATTATTATAGCCCTTTTTTATCCAAATAGAACACCCGACAAAAGCACCAGGTCCACGGCGAGCATCCCCAGTATCGCAAGTCCTGCCAGGACGTTCACGGTGACGGATATCCAGCCGAGATACTGGAGCCAGAGACCGGCTAGGATGCCAAGCAGATACCCGCCGATAAATCCTGCAAGACCGGTAAGCAGACCCAGGAAGGGAGAGTGCTCAAGAGTACCGACAAATATAC
>DLMV01000065.1:16570-17713 GCA_002478225.1 Deltaproteobacteria bacterium UBA7527
TCAAGAGTACCGACAAATATACCGGAGGTTATTCCCAGAAAGACGAAAAAGAAAAAGACGCCCGCAAGAAAATCATCATACGAGGGAGGCTCTCCCTTTCTCGACAGCATGCTGTTTATAACTAAGGCGATCGTTCCCGCTGCGCCGATACCGCCTGCTATCCAGCCGATGATCGAGCCGCCGGAGACTGCGGCGGGTATTCCAAGAGCGAGAAGGATGATACAGATGGCGAGGACGATATGGTGTTCCATCGTCGAGGGAAAGCCTGTTGCCGACCTCCCGCCGTGACGCAGACGGTTCAACAGCACGCCGGGGAAATAACGGGTATGAAATTCAAAGGAAAGGAATTTTGGAGCGTTCATCATCCCACTTATATTCTTTGCTTACCGTTCGCGGTGAATTGTGTCCATCTGATTTCCTTATTTTTAAGTTTCTTCAATCAGCGAAATTTGCGGCGGTATCCCTTCATCCTCATATATTCTTCCTTGACGTCGAATTTATTGGACCATTGCACATAGCCGGGCGGGAGGTTGGCGGTTGCCTTTGTAGCTTCGTATTCGCATTCCGCAAGGTCGCGGCGGAAATCCCCCTCTGTTGTGTCGGGCCGGGTTCAGGACGTGCATCCGGTTATGGCAAGTAGAAAAAGCATCGCCGGAATCCATCTCTTCATCGCCGTCCTCCGCTAAGCTTCTTCCGGTGCTGAGGTTTTTTGTCTCATTATTATTTACTCTTCATCATCAGCAGTTATTTTTTTTGGCTCTTGCTTGGGCTACCGACAATTCGACAGGTTGCGGCAGCTTACCTTGGAACCGTTGTTGCAGCCCTTCCTGTAATACACACAGGCTTTGGCGCGGTCGCCGCGGCGTTCCAGTACAACGCCCATATTGGTGTATCGTCCCGGCCGGTCGGACTCGGAGGGGTCCGGCATCAGTTCAAAAGCCTTCTGCATATACCGGTATGCAGCGTCCAGGTCCCCCTGGTTCATGGAGACCTCACCGAGGTTATAATACACTCGATCAGCCTCTTGATGATCGGGGCACATCTCAATGGCCCTTCGCCAGTGTCTTGCCGCTTCGGTATATCCGGCCGGTCCTTTTTTGTAGGCTTCAACTCCTGCGTTGACCTCATTCGCAAAATCATCAT
>DLMV01000065.1:17876-25498 GCA_002478225.1 Deltaproteobacteria bacterium UBA7527
CATTCGCAAAATCATCATAACGCTTTATCTGCAGATCTATTTCAGCCATTTTCTGCTTGCCTGCCTGGATGTCTTTGGGGTCAGTGACGGAAATGAGGTATTTCTCGAGGCTTTGTTGCGCATCGTGGAACTTCCGCTGCTGTCCCCGTGCATAGGCGCCCTTCTCCTGCGCAAGCGCCAGGTTGAAGTAGGGCTCGGGGAGCCACGGCGCCAGACGGGAAGCCCTGTCGAAGTGATCCTCCGCTACTGCAAAATCCTCCGGACGCTTCGCAAACTTGAAGGCGGCCATACCTTTTGTCATCTCGTCCCGGGCTGCCTGCGGCGCCATTGGCGGCGGTTTGAGTGAACGCGCCATGCGGACGATTGTCTCGAGGTCCCGGCTGCCGCTCTTGATAAGGGCATCGAAGTCCTGGCGGGAAGAACCACCGCCCTGACTGCGGATTGCTGCAGCGGTCTGCGGATGGTTCTGTTTGTCGGCAATAATAGCCGGGGTGTCGCCGAACATGTCTTTAGCATTGACATCCGCGCCTTTCTCCACAAGGAGCTTTGCTGCGTTGGTATGGCCCTTGTCGGCTGCCAGATGGAGCGCGGTTTGCTTCTTTCTGTTGCTGACATTTACATCAGCCCCCTTCTCTATCAAAACGCGCACAACGTCTGTATTGCCATAATAGGCAGCCCATATAAGAGCGGTAACACCATCGCTGTCCTTTGCATTTACATCAGCTCCCCTCTCAGCGAGTGCCCGGACCTCTTTGGCGTTATTGTTGATGGCCTCGTTCATGAGCTTATTTTCAAGTTCGCCTGCCAAGGCAGTTGACGCCAACGCCAAAAAACACGCCATTACCAAAAGGAAAAGCGTACGTATCGATTTCATTACAGAGCCCCCTTTATTAAAGTTTCTTGAATGATCACCGCGCACCTGCCTGCTCGAGAATGCCTATTACATCGTTCAGCGCTTTCTTGTGGCCCGGTGACGTGTCTTTCTGGTTTTTCATGAATTGTGCCATACTCAGCGCTGTCTGACTCATGTCATCTTTTGCATTTACGTTTGCCCCATTTTTAATAAGAAGCCGTACTACATCGGTATGGCCATACATGGCCGCATACGTTAATGCCCTGACGCCGCCATTGTTCTTTGCGTTCACATCCGCACCCTTTTCTATCAATGTCTGCACATTATCTGCAAGACCATATATGGCAGCGTTTATCAATGCCGTGCTCCCGTCCTTGTCGTATGCGTTCACATCCGCACCCTTTTCAATTAAAAATCGTACTACCTCATTGAAACCTCTGGATCGGTTCATAGACGCCCGTATCAACGCCGTCTGCCCGAGGAAACTCTCTCTTGCGTTTACATTCGCGCCCTTTTCCACCAGTTCCCGGACCTTCGCCGGATTGCTGCCGACGCTGGTTTCACTTAATAGACTGTTTTCAAGCTCGCCGGCGAAGGCAGTGCTTGCCAAGGCCATACTCAACAGGAGTATTACAAGGATATGACGGGTAATCTGTCCCATGATCTTGCCTCCTCTTTTGTTGAAATAGCACGTACCGGTTTCACGCATCACCTCGCACCCGCCTTCCTGAGCATTTGAGATATCTCTTTTCTGCGTGCGGCCTCACCAACGTTATTAGGGTCCGGGATAATGTTCTCCGAGTTCCACAGTACGGTAGAGCCTATTTTATCTTTAGCGTTTACATTTGCACCTTTTTCTATCAGGATTTTAACGATTTCTGTATAACCGTTACTTGCGGCAGATATCAGAGCTGTTGAGCCGCTGGTCCACCTTGCATTTACGTTTGCACCTTTTTCGATGAGGGTACGAACATTATTGGTGTATCCATTCATGGCGGCATCCAAGAGTTGTTCCTCAAGTTGGCCCGCAGAAACAGCAAATACCGCAGCAAGTGAAAATATAAAAGCTAAAGCAAGACGTCGAATAGCATGTTTCATCTTTAAACTCCTTCTTTTTCAAGTACGAATATTTGACGGATCACCGTGCCCCCGCTCTCTCAAGCATGCGTATGATCTCTTCGATCTCGCCCTGCTGCTTTGGTCCATAGCCAAAATCTGCTTTGCCCACACTTCTCATGAACCGGGCATTTTTTAATGCTGTTTGGCCCGATTTGGTGGCTATATTGAGATTTGCCCCTTTTTCTATCAGGGCACGTACAATATTCACGGAACCGGCCCGGACAGCGTACATCAGAGGTGTCTGGCCATTTTTGTCGTACGCATTTACATCCGCTCCCTTTTCTATCAAGAAGAGAGCAACCTCTTTGTTGCGATCACCCATGCGGGCTGCGTTCATAAGGGCAGTCATTCCGACAGCATTCCTTGCGTTGATATTCGCCCCTTTCTCGACTAAATTACGCACGCTTGTCAGATCGCCGATACTTGCATACATAATTAATGAACTCTCTAATTCGCCTGCAAGGGCGATTGAAAAAAGTGCCGCCGACAACTGTAATATCAAAACAAGACAGGAGAATATCTTTTTCATGGTCCTCTCCTTCACATGAAACTCTTAAGGTATTTTTTTGTTTTTTGCGGTTGCTGGAGCGCACCCGGCTTCATAATTACGCAACTTGTTTGATATTTTATTGTTTTTTCTCATCTTTTTTCCGCACGCTCAACTGATGGACCAAAAAGTACTGCTGGTTCTCATAAAAATCGGACGGGCTAAAGTTAACAAACTGTTTTTTATTAAGGCCGGTATCGACTCCGGATATCTTCGCGTTCGCGCTTTGCGTTTCGGGAACTCCACGGCCCGCACGCAAGAGCAGCCATCGGGAGGCCTCAGAACAGACCATTCCGGTGTCGCTACTTCCCACGTGTGGGACCCCGGACGGCCAATACGTCGTCGTATTTCTCAATTCATGCGCACCTTTCCACAGCTCTTCACCCTCATGCTGCGAAAGCGGCTGACCAACCAGCGTCGCTACATCCATCTTACGTGCGCCATATTCTTTGAGAAACGCCTGCTCTTCTTTAATAATCGGGCCTTTGCCCGTGTTGTCCATATACCAACGCTTACCGTTGCGCTCGCCTAAAAATATCGCCGCATGCGATGCCGGAGAGCTCCAGTTGCCCGAGCCCCAGCGGTCCATTAAATTTATGCCGTTGCTTACCCCAACCTCCCAAAGGCCCGCCTTTTTCCAATCCTTTTTCGGCCAAGGCGCCACCAGAATAATATCTCCGGCTGCCAGGTTGTCTATATTTTTGACAGGACTTGGCGGTTCCTTTGTTTTGAACGATCTTAATATTTCCTGTGCCTGCGCATTAGGTTGGGCAGTGCGCTTAAAGATAGTGTCGGAAAAATTGTCCAGAAGATCCTTTCGAAACTGAGTGGGTTTATCGACGCCGGCTTGCACCTTGATAACGCCAATATTGATATTCTTACCGACATCCAGTTTTGACGGTCCCTTTACCCGGGTATCGACGGGC
Source organism: Deltaproteobacteria bacterium UBA7527 (assembly GCA_002478225.1). GTDB lineage: Bacteria > Desulfobacterota > Syntrophorhabdia > Syntrophorhabdales > Syntrophorhabdaceae > UBA5609. The sequence continues at coordinate 21,322 of DLMV01000065.1, forward strand.
GCCGAGCCGGGCGATCCTTTATCAAAGAGCGTTTTGAGCCCAAGGTCGCCTGTGCCCGTGTCGCCGATGTCCTTCAAACCCAAGGCGCCGGAGTCAGCGCCCTTGAGCCCGAGTTCGCCCTCGGCGATGCCCTTCATGCTCTTCAAGGCCTCTTGCTTGTTCCTTTCGAACTGTTCCCGTCTGAGCCTGGCTGCCTCTTCCTCTTTCCTCGCTTGTTCTTCAAGTTCCTGCTGTCTTTGCCGTTCCGCCTCCAGCAGCCGCTGCCGCTCGGCCTCGTGGTCGTATGCAGGTGCGCCGGTACCAGCGCCGCCTCTCTGCCCGCCACCCCAGTTGGGTCCGGGGTTGCAGCTCGGCCCCCTCGATGAGTAGGTGCCGCCGCAGCTCTCGCACCATTGTTTGTAGGCGCGCGCCCAGCTTCCCCCAAAGCCGGAAGGGGGACGGTTGCAGTCAACGGCAAAGGATATTGTCGGGAGAAAGAGGAGGAAAGCTATGATCCACGTAAGAACAGATGCGAACATTTCTATTTTCCGCTGCATTATTTTGCTGTAAATCAAACATGCTGTCAAGCGGAAACAGGATCATTCCTTGACTTTGGCACGGTAAACCATTAATTTAAGTATACAATATTGCAGAAGGAGCGAAGCAGATGATAAGGGCGAAGCTATGGTTCCGGTGTGCAGCGATGCATGACCCGGTGACGCCCATGGTGGCGCAGCCGGCGCTCGTCGGTTGGGAGGCGAAAAAAAGAAGGGTCGATCTCACCATTGAACGGTCATTCAACGGAGAGGAACTTGTCAAACGAATGAAAGGGTGGGTAACCACTGATCCCGTTAAAGTTGCCGAGGTGGTGAAGAGATACGGCAAATTAAAGGTCCTTGACGACAGGGAGCTTGTCATCGAACTGGAGAAGGAGGATGATTTCGATAAGCTCCAAGATGACCTCACAGCGGAATTCGGCGGCGAAGTGGATATCGAGATGGTGAAGAAGGGAAAATAGGGCGGTTCATAGTTCATGGCTGATAGCTTATGGCAAATCCTAAATCTGAATATCTAAATCCTAAACAAGCACAAATGTTCCAATGTCCAAATATCAAAACGTGCTTGAAGGTTTTTGTTTTGAACATTTGATATTTTGATTTTGATATTGTTTAGATTTCGATATGAGAAATTAGGATTTCAAAGCTGATCTTAACTCGTAAGAAGAAGCCGCTGACAATTATATGAAGCATATCAGGAATTTCAGCATCATAGCACACATAGACCACGGGAAGTCGACCCTGGCAGACCGTCTGATCCAGTACACGAACCTCGTTGATGAGCGGCAGTTCCGCGACCAGATACTCGACACGATGGACATTGAGCGGGAACGGGGCATCACGATCAAGAGCCAGACCATTGATCTGCCGTATACAGACCGCGACGGCCGGGAGTTTGAGTTGAACCTCATCGACACCCCGGGGCATGTGGACTTCTCGTACGAGGTATCGCGGGCCCTTGCCTCCTGCGAAGGCGTCCTCCTCCTCGTCGACGCGTCGCAGGGCGTCGAGGCCCAGACCCTTGCCAACCTTTATGCCGCGATGGAGCATGATCTTGTCATTATCCCCGTAATAAACAAGATAGACCTGCCGGTCGCCGATGTTGAAAGGGTAAAGCTCGAGATAGACCACGAGCTTGGGCTCGACCCTGATTCCGCCCTCCTCTGTTCAGCCAAGGAAGGGATAGGCATCGAGGACATCTTCGGTGCGATCATTAGCCGGATACCTCCTCCTGCCGGCGATCCGGACAGGCCGCTCTCGGCGCTCATCTTTGATGCCCACTATGATCCATTCAGGGGGACCATTGTAAGCTGCCGTCTGTTTGACGGCACTGTGCGGCCGGGCGACATGATACGGCTAATGTCGAACGGCATGGCATACAAGGTTGAAGAGGTCGGCATCTTCCGCCTCGCGCGGGAGCAAAGGAGAGAGCTTACGGCCGGTATGGTCGGCTACATTATCGCGGGCATCAAAACGGTGAGCGACACGAGGATAGGCGATACGATAACGCTCGACGCGGATCCGGCGCCTTCTCCCCTGCCCGGCTTTAAGGAGGTTAAGCCCGTTGTCTTCTCCTCCATCTACCCCATCGCCTCAGATGATTACCAGTCGCTTCTCGAAGCGCTCGAGAAATACAAGCTCAACGACGCATCGCTGATCTATCAGAAGGATTCCTCGGCAGCGCTGGGGCAGGGCTTCCGGTGCGGCTTCCTGGGCCTGCTCCACCTTGAGATCGTACAGGAACGGCTCGAGCGTGAGTTCGACCAGTCGATCATCATGACTGCGCCGAGCGTCCAGTACCGTTTTATTCTGACCAACGGCGATGTCGTCACCGTTGACAACCCGCTCTACTATCCGGACCCGGTGAAGATCAAAGCGTCAGAGGAACCTTATATCAAGGCGAGCATCCTCGTGCCTGAGCGTTATGTAGGTGCTGTGATAAAGCTCTGCATGGAAAGACGCGGGATCAATTCCCACCTCAGCTACCCAACGCCGGGCAGGGTGGAGGTGACCTTCGATATGCCTCTCGCAGAGATCATCTTCGATTTCTACGACAAGCTGAAAAGCATCACGCAGGGATATGGTTCTTTTGACTACGAGATCACTGACTACCGGGAAAGCGACCTCGCGCGGCTCGATATCCTTGTAAACGGCGAGAAGGTCGACGCCCTCTCTATCCTCGTTCACAAAGAACGTGCCAGGGACCGCGCGGTTACCATATGCGAGAGACTGAAAGAGGAGATACCAAGACAGCAGTTCAAGATCGCCATACAGGGCGCCATCGGAGGCAAGATCATCGCCCGTTCTACTGTTTCGGCCTTCAGGAAGGATGTGACGGCTAAGTGCTACGGCGGAGACATAACAAGAAAGAGGAAGCTCCTGGAGAAGCAAAAAAAGGGCAAAAAGCGCATGCGGATGGTCGGCAACGTGGAGATACCCCAGAGCGCTTTCATGGCCGCGCTGAAGACCGACAATGAATGAACCGACAATGAATAAGAAGAACCTGCCGGGGCTCTATGTCCATATCCCTTTTTGCAAGACCAAATGTCCATACTGTGATTTCTACTCCATCACGGACGCCTCCCTTACAGAATCCTGGCTTGAAGGGGTTCAAAAGGAGGTTCTTATATATAGCAAGGAAGGGTTTTCAGCCTTTGATACCCTCTACATTGGAGGGGGAACGCCGTCGCTCCTTGACGAACAGGGCCTTGAGCGATTGATGGGCATTCTCAGGGATGGCTTTTCCTTTGTTCCGGACGCAGAGGCGACCATCGAGATGAACCCCGATGATGTTACTCCATCACTGCTTGCCCGATATAAGGGGTTTGGAATTAACCGTCTTAGCTTAGGGGTCCAGTCGTTACAGGAAGAGGAGCTTCGCTTTTTGCAGAGAAGACATACGGCAGTTGGGGCAGAGAGGGCTGTCGAGCTCATAAAATCCTCAGGCTTTCGTAATTTCAGCATCGACCTTATGTACGGTTTCCATGGTCAGACCAGAAAAAGCTGGGCCGACACCCTCAACCGGGTGCTTTCATGGGAACCCGCGCACCTTTCCTGCTATCAGTTGACCCTGTCAGGGGGAACACCCTTCGGCAGGATGGCTACGGAGGGTAGGCTCAACAGGATGACCGAAGAACAGGAGAGACGGTTCTTTATCCATACCTCGCGTTTTTTGCAGGAGAATGGCTTTGTTCACTACGAGGTCTCGAACTTCGCAAGGGGAGAGGAATGTGTTTCACGGCATAACATGAAATACTGGCAGCGCACGCCGTATCTTGGGATTGGCCCTTCGGCGCATTCCTTCCGCGGCAAGGAGCGTTGGTGGAACTGCAGGTCTGTACAAGACTACTGCTGCCTCCTCCTGGAAGGTAAAAGGCCGGTAGTGGGAAGGGAAAGGCTTTCCTCAGAGCAAGCAAGACTCGAGAAGCTCCTTCTCGGGTTCAGGACCAAAAATGGCGTGGATATAGATGATATTGTTAGTCAATCATCCGGCAGGGAGATGCTGGCACAGCTTACATCATCCGGTATTGTCAGTTTTGCAGGGAAAAGGGTCTCGCCGACCATCAACGGCTACCTGATAGCAGACCGACTGCCCCTTATGTTTTCTTTTTGAACCCGGTAAAAGATTTCTATTGACAAAA
>DLMV01000065.1:25627-38470 GCA_002478225.1 Deltaproteobacteria bacterium UBA7527
CTATTGACAAAAAAAACATTATGCTTTATTATTAAATCAAGGTATGTTAAATAATTCACAAAATAGCTTTTCAGGAACACTTGATAATTGTGGGTTTTTGAAACATGCCTCTGCTTTGTGTTGAGAATACTTGTTCTGAAAAAGTCACTAAGTACATTTCTTCACAAAGTAGCTAATATAGCAAAACCACCTCCATAGCTTCTCATAATAACCCCCCTTCCCCCTGGGAACCCACCCAGGGGGTTTTCTTTGGCGGGGTGTTTTTCTTTACAAGGACAGCCTTATTGTTGTAAGATGTTTTCGAAATGAGTTTCTCCAGTCTCAATGCATATTCAGGCGGACTTTTCAGCCTCATCTATTCGGCCGGTCCCGTAGCGAAGGCCGTTATGCTGATTCTCTTGATTTTTTCGATAGTTTCCTGGGCGATCATGTTTGTAAAGTTTCGCCAGTACGGGAGAACGGAAAGAGAAGGGGAGCGTTTTTTTCGCGCAGCACGTGAGGCTGATTCCTTTAAAAAGCTCATAACCATATACAGGGACAGTCCTGAAAACTCTTTTTACAGGCTCATCCTTGCATGTTACAAGGAGATCACGAAGAGACAAAAAGAGAATAACCCCGATATAAGACCGGAAACGATCCCGATCATCGAAAATGCCATGAAGATTACTATCTCCGAGGAGTCGACAAGGCTCGAACGAAGGCTATCGTTCCTTGCGACAACGGCTAATGCCTCACCCTTTATCGGTCTCTTTGGAACGGTCTGGGGTATCATGGATTCTTTCCGGGAGATAGGTGTTAGAGGAACAACAAGCCTTGCTGTTGTTGCTCCCGGCATAAGCGAAGCGCTCATTGCCACCGCAATGGGGCTTGCAGCGGCCATCCCCGCAGTCCTTGCATATAATTACTTTTCAGGCAGGCTCAAAAGGATTGTATCGAGGATGGAGAATGCATCCCTTTATTTGATAAATCTCATCGGAAAATGAAGTTATCGCAAGAAAAAGGACCCCTGTCAGAGATAAACGTCATACCCCTTGTTGATGTTGTCCTCGTTCTTCTTATCATCTTTATGATCACAGCCCCGATGATGCAGCACGGAATGAACATCGACATACCGAACGTCACTGCAAAACCGCTGCCGACCAAGGACGAGCCCCAGATACTGAATATCACAAAGGAACAAAGGCTCATACTGAACGAGAAGAGGCTCGGCATGAGGGAGCTCAAGCCTGCGATCCAACTCTTATTCGCAAATAAGACCAACAAAGAGCTCTTTCTCAGGGCTGACAAGGACGTACCCTATGGATTTGTCGTGAAATGCATGGGGGTCATACGTGAGGCAGGGATCGAAAAGATAAATATCGTAACCAAACCCCTCGAGGAATGATGCGCGAAGAAGCCTGGTACAGAATGCTCGTCATCTCTTGTGTGATCCACATCTTCGTTATAGCTGCGTTCAGCATACCCTTTAAAAAGACCTCAAAGAGATTTGATGTCCTCTCGTCATACTCCGTCAATCTTGTCGGCCAGCTCGGCGGCAGCGGAGGCGCAATAGGGGCAGGACAGGCTGAGAAGGGTCTGCCGGAAAAGCCCGCGCCTGTTGCTCCGGCACGCGCAAAAAGGCCTGCCCCGATAAAAAAACCAGCGAAAGAAGAGGTCTCGTTATCAAAAAAGAAGGTCGCTGCCCGTGAGAAGACCACCAAAGAAGAGCTAAGCCGCCTCGAAGAGAGGATCCGCGATATGAAAAAGAAGGCGGATTACCTCGACGTATCGGGGACAAAAACAGCAGCTGCAGGGGGAAGGGGGGGCACAGGGGCCGGCGCCCCTGGATTGCCGTTCGGATCTGAAGGCGGAGGCAAACCGCTCGATCCTGCAACACAGAAATATATCCTCGACATATGGGACAAGGTAAAGAGCGCCTGGGGTGTACCCGGCATGACATATAAAAAGGACCTCGAAACGATCGTGATCATCAGGATACGGAAAGATGGAAGGATCGTGGACATCAATATCGAAAAAAGGTCCGGCAACAGGATATACGACGAGTCGATCCTGAGGGTCTTGAGGGCTGTAGACCCGTTGCCGCCCATACCTGCATCGCTCAATACCGATTCTATGGAGCTCGGCTTCAGGTTCCTGCCCGGTGACCTTTCGTGAATGCGCTTCAAAGTGTAATCATGGGGGCCATACAGGGCATCACCGAATTTCTGCCCATCAGCAGCTCAGCGCATCTTATAGTGATCCCCTGGTTTTTCCACATCGATGACGGGAATATCAATAAGCTCACGTACGATGTGATGCTGCATTTCGGCACGCTTCTGGCGATCCTCGCCATTTACGGCAAAAGGTTCATCAACGTTGTTGTTGAAGGGCTTGTTGACCTCAGGGGTGGAAGGTTAAAGGATTCCATGCTGCTAAAGCTGATTATCGCCACTGTTCCTGCCGGCGTTGCGGGCCTTCTCGGCAAAGACCTTATTGAGCACTCCTTGAGGGCCCCTTTTATTGCCGCTTTCATGCTTGTCTTCGTATCGATCCTGATGATCATCGCCGAGAGGCTGCACGTAAGCAGGAGCACGATCTCATATCCCGTTGCGATCGCCATCGGCATCGCCCAGGCGTTGGCCCTTATACCGGGCACGTCGAGAAGCGGAATAACGATCACTGCAGCGCTCCTTCTGGGGCTCAGGAGGTCGGAGGCCGTCGATTTTTCCTTTCTCCTTGCGATACCGATCATACTCGGTACTTCGATATATGAGATGAAACACCTTGATGTTCACGGTGGCGCTATGGACATATACATCTACGGGGCCGTTTCCGCGTTCGTCTTCGGCATCCTGAGCCTGAAATTTCTCATCACCTATCTTAAGAAGCATTCACTCGATCTTTTTGCCTATTACCGGATCGGCATAGCCATCCTCATACTCCTTTACTCGTTTTAGAGGTCGAGGACAGAGGCTTTAGCTGATGGTTGCCGTATATCGTAGTTCGCATGTCGTATATCGAAATGAAATCCGAAATCCTAATATCGTAAGGTTCAATCCTGACGAAGGAGGGACAATTCTAAACAAATTCAAATGTTTAAAATTCAAAACGTATTGAAGGGCATTTGTTTAGAACATTTGATATTTGAGTTTTAATATTGTTTAGGATTTGGTGCTTATTTTTTCATGAACTATGAGCTATCAGCTATGAGCTATGAGCCGCCTTTTCCGCCTACGAGACCCTTCCTGACCTTTTCACCTTTCACATTTTACGATATCAGTGTATTATAATATCTATGGCTGAAAAGAAAGAACGTCCGAATGATCCGGCGACAGAAAGAATGTTTGTGATATATGACCCTGAAAATGAAGGATATGAGAAACCGTGCCTATGCGAGTACCTGCGTGAGCTCCCGGAGGTGAGCCCTGAGGAGATCAGGGGATATCCCGAGAACAGAAAAAAGAAATAGGCCTGCTCGCGCTGATGCTATCCCCTGAAGAGATACTGTCATTCCGCCGGGAAATATACGGATACTATAGAAAGAGCAGGCGCAGCCTGCCCTGGCGCGATACGTTCAACCCGTATCATATCCTCATCTCCGAGGTCATGCTCCAACAGACCCAGGTAGAAAGGGTGAACGGGAAATACCAGGAGCTTATTGCCGCCTTTCCGGATCTTCATTCTTTGGCGCAGGCAGAGCTGAGCGCGGTCCTGCGGGCATGGTCAGGGCTCGGCTACAACAGGCGCGCAATATCGCTAATAAAACTGGCAAGGACGGTTGTAGCCGAATACGGCGGGGTTCTGCCGCAGGATGTTGAGAAGCTTGCGTCGCTTCCCGGCATCGGGAAGGCAACCGCAGGATCGATCGCGGCATTCGCATTTAATAAGCCGGCTGTCTTTGCCGAGACGAACATCAGGCGCGTTTTTATCCATTTCTTCTTTCGTGACAGCGAATTCGTGAACGACAGAGACATTCTCCGCCTCGTCGAGGCAACGCTTGACAGAACAAATCCGAGAGAGTGGTATTATGCGCTCATGGATTACGGCGCCATGCTGAAAAGAAGTGTGCCAAACCCGAACCGCAGAAGCGCCCATTATAAGAAGCAAGCTCCCTTTGAGGATTCCGACAGAAAGATACGCGGAGAGATTCTCAGGATCTTGCTCGCCGGGAAACCGCTTTCCGCTAAAAAGATCGCGACGACATTGAAAGAAAGGTCAGACAGGGTTGACCGTATCCTTGTCCAGTTGCATGGCGAAGGATTCATAAAGGAAGATAGGACTGGTTACTATATACCGTGAGACCTTAAAAGACGTGAAATGTAAAAAGTGAGAAGTTTACAACATTCCACATTTTACCTTTTACATTTCACCGGGTTTCTTGCCTCACCACGGTTTGCCGCGAGATAAACCCTACACCATGCTATTAATTCCCCGCACCTCGTTCCTTGTGCATCGCGTCTCTCATCCGGCATCGAGTACCCAGCAGCAAGATTCGGCTATCAGCCTGCAAATATCCACAGTGCCCCATAGTATCCTGCGCCGAAGACGACATGGAGAATAAGCTGTTCGAACCACGTGGAGGTGCCGGCCTTCTTTCCCAGAAAACCTTGTCCGGCAATGGGAAGGGCTATAAAGAGCATCGACAGCCACAATACAAAGAAATAGAAAGATACAAGCCGCGCCGAGAGGGGGTCGAGGTCGAAAAAATACGTTGCCGCAATATAGATGCCGCCGAAGACGCCGCTTGTTGCGAGGTGGATCAAGGCCCCAACCATATAGCGGATCCGATCGTCGGGCTTCATGTTCAGGGTCCGGAAGAGGAACTCCCCGTCAACGAGTATAAGGCTGGATCTGAATGATCCCACCCTGAAGCAGACTTCAGAAACAATGCCCATAAGGACCCCTGCCAGTATGCCGGCGGCCACTCCTTCGATAACGATCACCATATAACAACCCTCCTTTGCCTGGGCTCACGCCATTCTGGTAGATGTAAATTACCTGCTGATATTGTAAAAAGAAAGACGTTAAATGTAAAAGGTATTTAACTTTTCACGTTTCACATTTCACGTTTCACGAGATTCTTAAAAGATGCCCCCGATATTCCCCGCATATCCTGTAAGTTCAACATACCCTTCGCAGGTTACTTCTCGTTCCGCCGATGTGCCCCTGCCCCCTACTGCCCCTTCCCAGTATGTAATTCCCGCTGATCCTTCGGTAATAAGCTCCTGGTCAGGGACATACGGTGAGATCGTTAGATCGATCTTCGCCGACGGGACGCGAATGCGCCACCGGGAAGGATACGTCCCGTTGCTTTTCGGGCTCTTCCACTGCCCGAGAATATCGACGCTGATATCAGAAAGCCTTATGTGGCGGCTTGCGCCGTTCTTTTCAATGATCGTCCCCGATGATGCCTGCTCCACTGTTCCATCCTTCCTGCGTAAAAAGTAGAGCATCAGGTCGCGGCCATCGGAGAGGTGGAGGCTGAACCAATCCCAGCCTGCCTGATCAGAGGAAAGCTGGTTGGAGCCGAATTCCTGGTCGAACCAGCTTTTTCCTGTAACGTGTACAGGCTGTTTCGAGAGGGGCGTTCTGATAGTGCCTGTCGTTGCCAGGTCAGTGAAGGAATAATAATAAGAGGACTGTCCTTCCCCCGGGCCCTTTTTGCTCAGCCCTTTATGGCCATGCAGGACGGGCGGTTTTTGCGGGACAAGCTCCAGGTTGATCTCAGTTTCCTTATGGCGTGCCGAAAGGTGGATAACGTTCCGCACCATTCGGGCCGACCAGTTGAGGAGCCGCACATTAAGGCCTTTCATATCGGAAAAGGCCAGGCCGGGCCCTGCCCGCGATGTCCGCTCGGCAAACCAGAATTTCCTGCCAGAGACATCGGTGATGGTAAAGTGTGCGAGATAGATATCGCGTATTGACCACGGGTTGCCGGGGTCTTTTGGTGTTCTTTCAATGCCGTGCCTGAAGAAGGTAAGCTGATAACCGTATCTGTTGCCGCTTTTATCTGCAAGATTGCCCGTGAAATACCACCATTCCGTCCTGTGCTCGGGGTGGCTTCCATGGTCCCTTGGGAAAGACCATGCCCTCTCCCCGATCGCCTGCTCCCAATCGGCGCTGCTGACCGATCCTGCACAGACAAGGACCGCCAATAAGAGCAGGAACAGCGTATGACAAAGATTCTTCGCGAGAGTCGTATTTCGTATTTCGCATATCGTATATCGAAGTCTTAAAGAAAACGTTCGGCGTTCGGCGTAGAGACCAAATACAAAAGGCAGTACTGACCGGGATATTCTGCTCTCCATTCTTTTCATCTTCTGCTCTTCTGGCCGCCTCACGCCTAACGCCTCACGACTTAAGGATTTATGCTTCTTGCTACTCACTATCGACCATTCACTTTTAACTCATCACTGATAACTCTCGCTCATTTCTGTAACACACAACGCCGCCTATTCCTCCCTTATCTGTATCTGCGGATAGGTCCGGTATACCTTCCATATGGGATACAATGATGCGCCGATGCTCGCTGCTATGGCTGTGATTCCGGCAAGCAGATAGGGATCGAAGGTGAAATGGTAAAAGATCGTCCAGTTAAAGCTCCGCAGATTGATGACCTTGATGAGTATAAGCGCCAGCGCAGTGCCTACGCCGATGCTCATGATGAAGCTCACGAGGCCCATCCCTATCCCTTCAAAGAGCGTCATCCCCGCGATCTGGCGGACAGAGAAGCCGAGGGCACGGTAGATGCCGAACTCACGCCGTCTCTCCACGAAGAGCGTCATCAGCGCGCCGGCTATCCCGAAAAAGGCAACGATGATGGCAAGGACCCTCATCGACCGTGTGACCGCAAAGGTATTGTCAAAGACCGAGAGGATCGTGTTGTGAAGCTCGCTCCTTGTCGCGGTGGGCAGGTTCCTGTCTTGCGCCCGTTTCTTTACCTCCGCGATTACCTTATCCCGTTCCGGATATCTCGGATCGACAAAGACGCCGAGGCTGTTGATGGTGCGGTCCTGAAAATGCCGTATGTATGTCGAACGGTCCATCATAATAAGACCGTGCTCGGTCGTGTAGTCATAAAATATCGCCGTTACGGGGAATTGGACAGCCCCCTCTATCCCCTCGACAGTAACGGTATCGCCTTTCTTTATGTTAAAACGCCGTGAGAAGCTTTCGGAGACGATGACAGATCCCTGCTTCACCGGTTCCCAGTTCTCGTTGCCGCCGCTCACCCAGCCGAACCTTGTAAATCGCTGGAGGATCGAAGCGTTGATCGCCGTGATGTAGACCGGCGCCCCCCGGAATGTGACCTGGACATTCCTGTAGGTATCGACCCCGCCTATGCCGGGCACCCTCTTCACTTCCTCATAGAAGTCTTCAGGCACATCAGCGTCACCCTTTGTGGAGACATATAGTTCGCCTTTAAGCTGGCTGTTCATCCACCAGATAAGGGAATGGCGGAAGCTCTCTATCATCGACCCGAGGCCGATCGACATGGAGAGGGCCACCATGAAGGCTGCGATGGCGACCGCGGTGCGCCCCATATTTTTTCGGACGTTCGCGACCGCAAGCTTGCCCTGTATCCCCCCGATCCTTGAAAATACCCATTTCAGCGCCGGCGCTACGAACATTATCGTAAACCCCGTAAAGAGACTGACACCGAGGAGAAAGACGAAGGTGCCCGCGTATCCTATGTATACGTGATAGAAAGAGAACAGCAGGAATATGGCGGCGGCGCACAGTATCCCGAGGCCGATAAGGGCGATCTTTCCCGCCTTCCGTTTCCCACCCCTGTATGCGACCCTGCCCCGGATCGCTTTAACGGGTTCTGTGAGGATAAGCTCGATGAGGGGCGCAACAGACCCCAGGAGGCTTGCGATACAGCCGAAAGCGATGCCTGCAGCAAGGGTCAGCAAAGACCAGGGCTGCGGCGAGGGTTTGAGGAAAAAATAGAGCGTGCTTATGGCGCTCCCCACTATCTCTGTAAGGAAACGGCTTAATATATAACCAAAAACAGCGCCAAGGGCGCCGCCCAGTATCCCAAAGAAGAATATCTCGGTCATAAACGCGGCTACGATCTCGATTCGCCGGGCGCCAAGGCTTCTCAGGACGCCCGCATCCCTCCTTCGGCTTACGACAGCGAACATCGCCGTATTGTAGATGAGGAATGTCCCGACAAAAAGGGCCAGAAGAGACAGGGCCTGGAGATTGAGCTTGAAGGCATAAAGGAGGGCGGTCAGGGTTTCCTGCCGTTGCCTCTTCGATTCGATCCTGAAGCCTTTCTCCCAGCGGGACCGGAACGCCGCCTCGTCGTTGACAATGAGGTCAACACGGTCTATTGAGCCCTTGAGGTCGAACATCTTCTGGGCGTTGCGGATATCCATGAGGATGAGGGGTTCTCCTGATGGATTCTTGAAGGTGTTTATCACCGTAAAGACGCCCTGCGATGTCTCAAGTCGGCTCCCCGGCCCCAGCTTGAGCTGTGCAGCAAGGTTTGAGTCGATGAGCACGGAACGTTCGTCGGTGAAAAAAGAAAAGTGGTCTTCCCTTTCGCTTCGCCCCATTTCAGCAAAATAGGCACGGGAGATCTCCGGCCGGATGTCTCTGTCGAGGAAAGGGTCTATGCCGAGGACGTGGATCGCCTCGCCGTCTGTCAGTCTCACGCGGCGGTCGATAACCGGGGCAAAGAAGTCGACCGACGGATCTTGCATTAATTGTGCGAGCATCTTTTCGTCTATTGGTCCTGCGGGGCGCTCAATAAGATGCGTGGAGCTTCCCCGCAGGAACTCGATTGCCTTGTTGAAGCTGGAAAGCGCCGATCGCGCAGAAAGGCCCATGCCGATCACCGCCGCAACACCGCAGGCAATGCCGAGAAGTTGAAGTACGCTTAAGCTGCGTCTCCTGAAGAGATAACGAAGAAAGGCCTTTGTGACGATCTTCAAGGACCCGGCGCCTCGCAGGACCGGTCTTCCGTGACCACGCCGTCTACCATCTCCAGGATCCTCCGGGCGTACCGGCAGGTTATCATTGCGTGGCTCACCATGATGAGCGTTGTCTGTGCATGGCGGCATTGATTGACGAGAAGATCGAGGATCTGTGTCCCGGTGTGTGTATCAAGATTGCCCGTAGGCTCATCGGCGAGAATAATGGAGGGCTTTTTGACGAGGGCCCGCGCGATCGCCACGCGCTGCTGCTCGCCGCCGGAGAGTTCGTGGGGATAGCGACTTTCCTTTCCTTCGAGTCCCACCGACGCAAGCGTTGTCCTGGCAAGAGCTGGATCGGGCCGCCCTGCGAGCTCAAGGGACAGAGAGACGTTCTCAAAGGCGGTCAGGGTGGGAAGGAGGTTAAAAAATTGAAAGACAAAACCGAGGCGGTTTCGCCGGAATTCCGTTCTCCCCCGTTCTCCCAGGGTCTCAAAATCCTGCCCTTCGATCTCGATCCTGCCCCGTGTGGGCCTGTCGAGCCCGGCGAGGAGGTTCAAGAGGGTTGTCTTGCCGGAGCCGCTCTTCCCGAAGAGGGCAACAATATCACCGGCAGCCACCTCGAGGCTTGTTCCGCGGAGCGCCGGCTCGCCCTGTTCGTCATCGCCGTAATACTTCCATAGGTCTGTAACGCGTATAACGGGCTGCATGTAAAAAAAGACCATATTTTTAAAGAAATGGCAAATAGGTAGCGAGCCAGATATGTTTACAAACCAATGGCGAGGAATTATAATCCACATATGGCGAAGATCAAAATATGTCTGGTACTTTTGCTCTTGTTTTTAGGATTGTACGGATGTTCTCCGTCGGTCAGGCAGGTGCCGCCTCCCCTCGATGTCGTATCGTCAGTTGACCTAAAAAGATACATGGGAACATGGTATGAGATCGCGCATTATCCGACAAGCTTCCAGAAGGGTTGCATGGCGACAAAGGCCACATACGCGCTGCTTGACGATGGCAGGGTCGATGTCCTTAACGAGTGCAAAAGGGGCACCCCCGATGCCGAACCAAGCAGGGCAAAAGGGAAGGCGAAAGTTGTTGATGGTGAAACAAATGCGAAGCTGAAGGTCACCTTCTTCTGGCCTTTTTACGGCGATTACTGGATCATCGACCTCGGCGAGGACTATGGATATGCTGTTGTCGGCCATCCCTCGAGAAAATATCTGTGGATCTTGAGCCGGGCGCCCCGGATGGATGAGGCCCTCTATGGCCGGATCCTCGAACGTCTTAAGAACGAGAAAGGCTACGATATCACAAAGCTTGTCAGAACGCCCCAGCCATAATACGGCTCATAGTCCATGGCTCATGGCAAATCGCATATCGTAGTTCGTATATCGAGATAATAACCAAACACCGATCACCATTTAATTCAGGATAACCAATGACCGAATACCCGAACGGGAAGACATGCCGCCAAGTCTTTTTGGTTATTGGTTATTGAATATTGGTTATTGGTGTTTGGTGATTCTCTCTTAAGCCGCTTTTCTCGCCGGAAGATAGATGAGGAACGGTGTATGAGGGACAAGCAAGACATTGTGCGGCCTCGCTATCTCATCCTCTTCGACAAGCCCAAGGTCCGAGAGATAGGGGAATCGCACCTCATATGCTGAGCACAATCTTGGTTCCAGGGGTTCGTGGAAGACCTCAAGGCGGCGGAGGACCTTAGTGTCGCTGTAAAATCCGGCAAGAGGGTCGATGAGGTATGACATTGCCTCTTCCCGTGTTGAAAAGGGGTCAAGGGTTGTCACTGCTCCTGCGGTCTGCCCGGCTTTAATTGAAAATTGGCCGTGCCAGGTCCCCAATGCCTCATAGGCGTCATACCTGCCGTTCATATCCTTGCGTGTGTGGATCGCAAATGGCGTATGTTCCACTGGCATTCCCGAAAGGACCTTGTAGAGGAAGGTTATAAGGGAGCCGCTGATGCCGCAATGGACAAAATAGACAGCCGGCCTTCCTGTTACAGGGTCGGTCACATAGGTGCGGATATTCACCTGGTCGAAGGGTATGCGCGGCGCGGGTACCGTCGCGGCGCCGCGTGTCCTTCCCCGGAAGATGACGAGCGAGAGGAAGACCTTGCCGGGATAGGGCTCGGCAGGTCGCAGACCTGGAGGGATAAAACACTTGAGACGCTCAACAGGGAGAAGGTACGATACGTAGAGCATATCCTGCAGGAGCATCTCGACAGAGAAAATATTTTTGAGGACACTCACAGGAGATACTATAGGACATTTATCCAATAAAAACAATGCCGCGGCCCATGGCCTGCGCAGGGGGTTGACATTGGCGGAGTAATGCATATGCTATTGCATGCGTTGTTGTACAACGGGTAGCAAAAGACTAAATAAAGGAGTGTAATATGTTCGAGATATCTGATATGGCAAGCGAGATGATCAAGCAGTTCCTTGAAGGCAAGGACGGCCCTCAATCCGTTCGCGTAATGATGACAGAGGGCGGGTGATCTGGGCCCTCATTGGGTATGGCTCTGGATGAGCCACTTGACGATGACCAGATCTTTAACGAAAAGGGCGTTACGTTCATCATGAACAAGGGACTTTTTGATGAGGTAAAACCGGTCAGCATCGACTTTGTGAAGTCTGCCATGGGCGCAGGCTTTATGATACAGTCGGAACTTTCGAAAAAGGCCGGGGGCGGTTGCGGTAGCGGTTCCTGCAGCTGCTGAACATGACCATAAGTGCATACCGTGTCATGCGCGCAATGATATGGTATAAGGCTGATGGGGACGTCCATAAAATTATAACTATCTCTCATCATAGCCAATATTGACGCTCTTCTACGAGCACTCTTCCTTGTTATGATGCATATTCTATTGCCGGCTATGCGATGGCAAATACGGCAGGAGGGACGCTCAGTCACCGTCCCACAGCCAAAGGATCTCTTATCAGTTGATTGGTCCCCAATGGATCCACCCCTTTTTTAACCTTCCCCCAAAGATCATAAAAATGAAATAAAATTCTTTACAGGTGGACACATGTGAAAATCGTTCGGCGTGATGCGTTCGGCGTTGGGCGTACGTGGAAAAGCAGATCACCAACACGGTGCTCACCGGCGTGGCGCGCTGTTTTGCCGCGTCCGGTGCAGCTACTCGTTAAGCATTCTCTGCATGACTATGAGCCTTTCTGCGAAACCGAAGCTCCGGTAGAAATCGAGCACATCTTCATTACCCTCAGCAATAGACACTCTGATGGTTTCGCAGTTCTGTTGTTCAAGCCATTCGAGGGCGAGAGACATCAGCTTTTCTCCCACCCCTTTGGCCCTATGTGGTTCTTTCACGAACAGAGAGTCGATTTCCCCAGCAAGACCATTCCACCGTCGCAATACAATAACCGACGCTTTCGCCGTTGTCTTCTGCCGCATACGCGATGAATCGGTCTCGTTTCTTGAGGCCCTCCATCCGTTTTTCAAAGGTGAATCTTGAAAAATGATCCCTAAAATGGGTCGACCTCGACAAATGATTAGCGCTGAGGTTCTCCCATAGAGTTTTGATGCTGCTTATTTCATCTTTGCTTATCGCTCTAATATTCATTGGTTCTCATGCATAACAATTAATATGCCAACTTGCCTTTTCTTTCAATGACATACCAGGCAAAGGAAAATTCAACCAAAATATCCCTGTATTTTCCTCATAATACATAATTTGAGGTGCTATCAAGCTGGATACTCGTCACCGGATACTTGTTGCTGGTTGAAGGCTACGTAATGCGTGAAGAAAAATGTTATTCAACATTAAATCAAACCTTGGATACTTCACTGTAGGGCATCGGCGTCGGACTTTCCTGTAGCAAACCGTCGTGAGGCGAGGAAGCTCGGTCTTTTGCGAAGCAAAAGTTCCGAAGCCGAACGCGAGCGAATGTAAGCCGCTGGA
>DLMV01000065.1:38621-49529 GCA_002478225.1 Deltaproteobacteria bacterium UBA7527
CGTATGAGCGTGTTTGCGGGGAAGAGTTCGACGCCGATGCCCATCATTAACGATTAGATCGGAGGGATACAGATTATATAAAAAACTGTTTATGCCGAGTTGCATTCAACAATAGAGCGAGGCGACGAGGAGGAGGCGACGAAGGCGTACATTTCGGTACGTCGAGTCGATGACGACGGAGGCAACGAAGCTATATGAATGAAGGCAATTCGGCATTACACGTGATTGCGGAGCATCAGTTCGAGCGGGTGCGGGTTCAGGTAGTGCTGTCTTTTCAGGTACGGCTCATCGTATTTCCGCACGTAATGGTTGAGGATCGTAACGGGGACGATCAAAGGCAACAGCCCCTTGCGGTAGTTATCGATGATCTCGAGCAATTCCTGCTTCTCATCAACGGTGAGCTGTTTTTTGAAGTAGCCCATGATGTGCGAGAGGACGTTGGTGTTCTTTCTCGATGTGGCGATGAGGCGCAGCCCTTCCATCATGGTTTCGATATAAAGGTCATTTAATCTTCTGCCATATCCCCTGGAATCGGCGACATATCGCCCAAGCTTAGCGGCATGCTGCGGACTGTGTGCCATGACCAGGAGCTTGTGGCCGGTGTGGAAGTCGACAAGGCCGCGCGGCGATCCTCCTTCTTTGAGGAATTCCTGCCACCGTTTAAAGACAAAGATCCTTTCAATAAAATTCTCCCTCAGCCCCGGGTCGTTCAGGCGTCCGTCGTCTTCGACGGGGAGCAAGGGGAACCGCTCCATGAAGGCCCTTGCAAAGAGCCCGATCCCTCTGCGGCTCGGCATACCGCTTTCGCTGTAGACCTTGACGCCCTGCATACCGGAGCTGGGAGACCTGCTCTTGAAGATAAACCCAGAAAGGTCTTCTTTCGCAAGGTCATCGAGTTTTTTCTGTACCCATCCCTTCATGCGCTCCGTGTGGTCGATACCGGTCCTGATGGTGAGGAGCCTTGGGTCTTCGGGATCGCCGACAAGCCGCATCGCCTCCCTCGGGATAGGAAGGCCGCAGCCTACTTCCGGACAGACAGGGACCCAGTCAAAATAACGGCCCAGCGTATCTGTGATATAGCGGTCATGCTTGTGGCCGCCGTCGTACCTGACCTTTTCTCCGAGTAGGCACATGCTGATGCCGATTGTTATCTTCTCCACGATGCTCATCCCCCCTTATCGAAGATCGATGAGGACCTTCAGGCTGTCTTTCTGCGCTGCAACCCTGAAGGCTTCGAGGGCCTCGCTGGCTGCAAATATCCTGCTGATAAGCGGTCTGACGTTAATGGTCTTTTCCGACAATGCGCGCAGCGCAGGCTCGAATGGCCCGCACCGTGAACCGATAAGCGTGATCTCGTCGACGATGATCCTGTTGAGGTCAACCTCTCTGCTTGCAGCCACGGTGCTCTTCAAGACGATCGTGCCCCTTGGTCTCACACATTCGAGCGCATTCTGAAGACCTGCCGGGGTCCCCGTTGCCTCAACGACGACATCATATTTTTTGTCCGCAGGGAGGTCTTTAGCAAGGAGGGTGCTGATCCCTGCTTCCCGCGCGATGGCGAGCTTGTGCTCATGGTTGCCCGCAAGCGTGATCTCCGCCCCTGTGAGCGCGAGGACAAAGGCGCTTAAGAGTCCGAGCTTCCCGTCGCCAAGGACGACGACCCTGTCTGCTGGTCTTATGGTTACCTGTTCCAGGATCTCAAATGCGGCTGCCAGCGGTTCGGTACAGACCGCCTCTTCATCGGGGACATTGTCCGGCACTTCGTGGAGGTTTTCAACGGGCAGCGTCAGGTACTCTGCAAAAGCACCGTCCCTGCCCGATATCCCGAGGGTAGTTCTCTGGGGGCAATGCCTCGGGAGACCTCCGGTGCAGTAATCGCAAATACCGCATACGCAGTTGATCTCACCGACGACCCTCTTGCCGATCAATGACCTGTTGCGCTCGTCAGCCTTTTCAACGATGCCGACGAACTCATGGCCCAGGATGCCCTTAAAACCCATGTAGCCTTTTATGATCTCAAGGTCTGTGTTGCAGATACCGGCCACCTTTACCCTGATCAGGGCTTCACCGGCCTTGTTGAGCTCCGGCAGCGCGCGATCTTTGGTGTAGCTGAGCGTGTTGTCAAAGACGATCGCCTTCATTTCCCTGTGCCGCCCTTTTGTGAGTTTTTTTCGATGAACCAGTCTATCAGGGACCTTGCTATGCTGATCTTTCCTGGTATCTCCGGCAGGTTGCCAACATGAAACCACCGTGCGTCGATTATCTCCTCACCGTCGATCGTTATCTCACCGCCTGCATATCGGGCTGTGAAGCCGATCATAAGCGAATCAGGGAACGGCCACGGCTGGCTTCCAAAATAACGGATGTCCTTGACCTCGATGCCCGTCTCTTCCTTCACCTCGCGCCGGACAGTTTCCTCGAGTGTTTCCCCTGGTTCGACAAAGCCCGCTATGACGCTGTAAAGGTTTCCCTTAAATCGGCCGGCCCTGGCAAGAAGCGCACTGTCATCTCTCTCGACGAGGACGATCACTGCCGGAGAGATGCGGGGAAAACTGATGAACCCGCATTGTGAGCATTCCTTCCCGATAATGTACGGCTTTCTCTCGATCTTTGCTCCGCACTGGCTGCAGAACCGGGAGGTCCTGTCCCAATTTACGATCCCCAGCGCCTTGATCGCCATGGCATACATGTCCTCGTCGAGAGATCCAAAAATTCCTCTTAAGCCGCGGAAGGCCATTCCTTGAGGCGCTTCTGAGTCTTCGGGCAGATCGGCTACGTAGCACTGCGCGTCATCTATCCTGCCAATAGGTTGTATCCCCAATGGGCTTAGCCGCAATTCTTCCATATCGCGCATAAGCGGTACAGACATTTCGCCGCGATCGTCTTGGGTCAGCAGTTGATGACCCTTAAAGATGAACCACCACCCCGGTCTATTCATAGACACAATAATCACCTATTATGAAGGAAAATGTCAATTGCATCTACGCAGCGGTTTCCTTGAAAGAGGGCGTTGCTTATGGTATGAAATAGAACGATTCGGCCAGGCCCGGCAGCATCCAGAACGGCCGGGCAACGATCCAAGGAGTTCCCAGATATGACACAAGAAGATAGTGCTCACCCGACCGATTTTATCCGTGAGATCATCGAGGACGACCTAAAGACAGGCAGGCACGGCGACCGTGTTGCCACACGATTTCCGCCAGAGCCGAACGGCTACCTCCATATCGGACATGCCAAATCGGTCTGTCTCAATTTCGGCATTGCGGCGCAATATAAAGGCACCTGCAATCTCCGGCTCGACGATACAGACCCCAGCGGCGAATCCCTCGAATATGTGGGGTCGATCATAAACGACGTCCACTGGCTTGGGTTTGACTGGGAAGATCGTCTGTATTACGCCTCGGATTATTTCGAGCAGCTCTATCAGTTCGCGATTCAGCTCATCAAGGACGGCAAGGCCTATGTCTGCAGCTTAAGTGCTGATGAGATACGGGACTACCGGGGAACGCTGACGGAGCCAGGCAGGGAGAGCCCCTACCGGAACCGTACCGTTGAAGAGAATATGGACCTGTTCGCGCGTATGCGGGCAGGCGAGTTCGAGGACGGGGCGCATGTCCTCCGGGCGAAGATAGATATGAGTTCGCCGAACGTCGTCATGCGGGATCCCGTCATCTACCGCATCAAACGGGCCCCCCACTATCGGACAGGCGATGCGTGGGTGATCTATCCGATGTATGACTTTGCCCACTGCCTTTCAGACTCCATTGAGAAGATCACCCACTCGATCTGCACGCTCGAGTTCGAGAACAACCGTCCCCTCTATGACTGGATCGTGAACCAGTTGATATCCGGCGACCGGCCCCAGCAGATCGAATTTGCCCGCCTCAACCTCAGCTACACGATCCTCAGCAAGAGGCGGCTCATCGAGCTGGTCGAGCAGGGATATGTTTCGGGATGGGACGACCCGCGCATGCCGACCATAGCAGGCTTGAGGAGGCGCGGCTATACACCGGAGGCCATCAGGAACTTTTGCGCGAAGATAGGCGTGGCCAAGAATGAGAACCTTGTTGATATATCGCTGCTCGAGCATTGCGTCCGTGATGACCTGAACGAACGGGCGCCGCGTGCCATGGCCATACTGCGGCCCCTCCGCGTCATCATCGACAACTACCCTGAAGGACAGGTAGAAGAGTTCGAGTGCGCCAATCATCCGCAGGACCCCTCCATGGGGACACGGAAGATCCCCTTTTCCAGGACGCTCTATATCGAGCGAGACGATTTTGATGAAAATCCCCCGAAAAAATATAAACGGCTTGCCCCGGG
The DNA here is from genome assembly GCA_002478225.1 of Deltaproteobacteria bacterium UBA7527. Taxonomy (GTDB): domain Bacteria; phylum Desulfobacterota; class Syntrophorhabdia; order Syntrophorhabdales; family Syntrophorhabdaceae; genus UBA5609. The sequence continues at coordinate 42,945 of DLMV01000065.1, forward strand.
CAGGGAGGTCAGATTCCGGAATGCCTATGTCATTAGGTTCGAGGGCATGGTCAAGGACGAAAAGACCGGCGAGATCGTTGAGCTCCACTGCACCTATGATCCGGCGACGCGAAACGGTCCGCCGCCTGACGGACGGAAGGTCGACGGGGTGATACACTGGGTGTCGGCGGACCGCTCTGTGCCTGCTGAAGTGCGTCTGTACGACAGGCTTTTTCGGATCGAAGACCCTGCAGGCGCTGGGGATGATTTCTTAAAATATCTGAACCAGGGATCACTGGAAAGGCTTTATCCATGCTATGTGGAAGAGAACCTGAAGGATACTGCTCCGGGGAGCAGGTATCAGTTCGAGAGGCTCGGCTATTTTTGCGCTGACGCAAAGGATTCCGCGCCGGGTAAGCCTGTCTTCAACCGCATCGTGTCGCTTCGCGATTCCTGGAGCAAGATAGCCGGGCAGGAGAAAAGATAGGCGCCGTCCTTCCCTCAAGGCGAGCATTTAAAGTCCCATGGTCTTGCCCTGGGAATGAATGCTGTATACGCTAAATTTTTCTTGTAAAATCATCTGGCATAAGGAAAAATACAATACGGTATGCCAGCAAATCTGCCGCCGGATTACTTTGAAGAAGAAAAGAAGCTGCGACAGGCAAAGACGATCGATGAAAAGATCATCGCCATCGAGAAGATGCTCGCCATAATCCCCCACCACAAAGGCACCGACAAGCTCATAGGGTCCCTCAGGGCAAAGATTGCGAAGCTCAAAGAAGAAAAGGAACGGAGACCGCAGGCGCAGAAAAAGGCGGACACGCTTTACAACGTCAAGAAGGACGGGGCAGGGCAGGTATTGTGCATCGGTTTTCCCAACTCCGGAAAATCATCCCTGGTTTCTGTCCTGTCCGGAGAACCCCTTGAGGTAGGCGGCTACCCATACACTACAAGGTCCCTTCAGCAGAGGATGATGAGGTACGAGGACATCCTCATACAGCTTGTTGATACGCCTGCGATCGGGGAAGAGAACACACATATGTGGTTCGGCAACATGGTCAGAAAGGCGGATGTCATCCTGATCGTCCTCAGCCTCTCTGACGCGCTCGATATCGAGTACGAGCTTGTCATGGAAGATGTGAAAAAACATCTTGCCGGGCTTGAGGATGAACATGGCTCCATCGTTGTCGTTATCAACAAGCTTGACCTGACGGGATACGCGAAATATCTTGAAGAGTTTGAGAGCAGGTTCGGCAGCAGCATACAGTTCATCCCGGTCTCGGTAATGAACGATGTCAATATCCTTCAGTTAAAAGAGCTTATCTTCAAGGCCCTTAAGGTTGTGCGGGTGTATTCGAAGATGCCCGGCAAAAAGGCTGATCTCGAAACACCCTTCGTATTAAAAAAGGGCAGCACGCTGATAGAGTGCGCAGGCAGGATCCACAAGGATTTTACCGAAAATCTGAAATACGCAAAGCTCTGGAGAAAAGGCAAGTACGATGGTATGATGGTGAGCAGGGATTTTGTGCTCGAAGATAAGGACATAATACAGTTGCATATATAAAGGTGAACAATAATCCCGGAAAAGGAGGATCACATGAAGCTTCCACAGTATATTACGAAGGAAGAGGTACAAAGGGTCTGCAAGGCACTGAAAATAAGGGACTGGACAAAGCTCAAAGAAGCCAAAGTGCAGCCGGGTGAGGCGAAGAAGATACTTGCCGAGGTCAATACCGAAAAGATGAAGATCGACCTGGAGGAATTCCGTGTCGGCCTTGAGGTAGAGCTCGAGCACGGCATCAGGTTCAGGGATGCGAACGTGACGAACAATCACCCCCTCGTTACCGGCATGATCGTTCTTGCCCACCTTAAAGAGTCTCTCGATTATTACAAGCTCCTCGAGGTCGCCGAGGTGGAAGGGGACCTGATGAAGGCTATTGCGGCGGGAAACACGGCAAAGACAAAAAAATATTTCAAGAAGCTCGCAGGGGCAAAGATCGCGCTTGCGAAGACGCAGGCCGCACAGATAAAATAACAGGGACCAATGAGAATCGCCGCCACGCGCGTTGTGCGGTATAGCATCCTTGCCGTTCTTTTCCTGTCGCTGTCATCCTGTCTCCCCCCGAAGGCGTTCAACGAAGCCGAGTGGAGGAGCAGGGTTACCAGTACAAGCAAAGAGATGCTCTACGCGCCTCATTTCAGGGACGGGAAGTATTTCAATCCATGGATGCCCATGGAGAGGAACAGTTTCTGGACCTTTCTCCGATGGAAGTTCGAGCGAAAGCACGGCTATGCCGCTGAAGAAAAGGCATACGGGCCTGCCTTTATCCCGGGTCTGAAAGAACGCATCCAGGCTCTGCCTGATGGTGATTTTATCGTCTGGATAGGCCACGGCACCTTTCTCATCCGCATCAATGGTGAATACTGGATAACAGACCCGATGTTCTCTGAAAGGGCCCTTCTTCCAAAGAGGAAGGTCCCTCCCGGGATCACGGCGGAAGAGATAAAAGGTCTGGGAGGCAAGGTGAACGTTATCATTTCGCACAACCATTATGACCACCTTGACGAGGACAGCATCGCGTCGCTTCCCGGGGATTCCCGTATCTTTGTGCCGCTCGGCCTTAAGGGATTTGTCCATGGTATGAACAAGAAGAATGTGGAGGAGATGGACTGGTGGCAGACGATCGATTGCGGCAACGGCATAAAGATAATATGCCTCCCGGCGCAGCACTGGTCGCGCCGTGCCGGACAGGGATTTAACGAGACGCTCTGGGCGAGCTTCCTGCTGGTTACCCCGAATGTAAGCATTTACTACGGCGCTGACAGCGGATATTTTATCGGCTACAAAGAATTCGGCGAAAGGTTTCCCGGCATAGACTATGCCCTTCTTCCCACGACGGCCTTTACGCCCAGGTGGTTCATGCACTATGCCCACGTGGATATCCCCGAGGTGCTCGATTCCTTTCAGGAGCTCGGTGCGAAGTATTTTATACCGACCCAGTGGGGCACCTTCCATCTCGGCGATGAACCGGCAGGATACCCGATCATAGCGCTTCGCCGGATGATAAAAGAGCGCAACCTTGACCCGTCACGGTTCATCATCACCGATATCGGCCAGATCGTGCCTATCGCAAAGAAGAAGTAGGGCTTGATGCTATCTGCAGGAGCCTTTCCTTGCCCGCCGGGGAGAGACCGAGCGTGTCGATCTCGGCCTTCAGTCCTTCCGTGGTCCCATAACGGCCTGCATAGCCGTTCACCCGTGCTGCGGCAGTAGATGAGACGAGGTCGGCTGGTTTTGGATAGATTGCGAGAAATTCATTGAGAAGCTCCCGTACCTGTCTCAAATAGTATTTCTGGTGATAGTCCTCAGCGAGATAGAATTTCCCGGCGGTGACGATCTCGGTAAATAGCTTCGTCCTTCGCTTTGTTTCTTCGCGCGCCTTTGAATCAGAGGCAGCCCGTTCTTGCTCCTCGTTATGATAATGTATCATCGACATGTACTGGCGCGACCATTGTTTGGCGACAGGTTCATGCTCCGCCCAGAAGATATCGAGAAGCTGCGCATATGATATCTTCGCGGGATCAAAGTCGATCTGGATGGTCTCCGCGTGATCGCCCAGGCTGTAATAGGTAGGATCTTTCTTCGTGCCTCCTGCGTATCCCACGCGGGTGCGGACAACGCCGGGTATGAGCCCGAACCGGGCGTCAGGTCCCCAGAATCACCCGAGGGAGAACGTGGCAGTCCCTACGATCGCAGGCACAACAAGATCTATGGGCGGGACCGGGCGGCGATCCACCGATCCCTTCTTTTTATCCTTTGCGGCAACCCCGTCACAGGCAGAAAGAAGTCCTGCCGAACTAAGCCCCGCATATCCCAGGAGCTTCATGAAGGACCTCCTGTTTATTGACCGGAACAGACTATCTGTTCGAAAAAGATCCATGTTGTTTAATATAAGCACGATCCCATACGTTACAAGGGGAGCGATTGTAACACGCCTTGTTTAAGTGTATAATGGCATCATGGCTGAAGACGTGGAGCCCGTTGAGATCCCGGTAGATGGTATGCTTGACCTTCATGCCTTTCAACCGAGGGAAGTAAAAGACCTCGTCAAAGATTACATACGGCTCTGTAAGGAAAGAGGGATACGGGAGATACGGATCATTCATGGGAAAGGGACAGGGCAGTTGCGTCGCACAGTCCATTCGATCCTGAGCAAAAACCCGACGGTGCGATCTTTCAGGTTGGCCGGGGAAGATGCAGGTGGCTTCGGTGCCACGATAGTACAACTAAAAAAATAAGGAGGATAGTATGCCGTTCGTGAATATCAAGATCACAAAGGACGGGGTCTCGCCTGAAAAGAAGGCCGAGGTGATCAAAGGCGTAACGCAGCTTCTCGTCGATGTGCTCGGCAAGAACCCGCAGACCGTAATGGTTCTCATCGAAGAGGTGGAGACGGACAACTGGGGCATTGCCGGCGAGTCGGTGACGGTGCGGAGGAAGAAGGCACAATAAGACAGTAGATCCTTTCTGGATCTTATGTGTTGAAGGCTTTTCCTGTTGCGTATAGTATTAAACAGACAAAATTCTTTTCAGGAGGTCCACATGAATACTGCTTTTGAGTTTATAAAGGCCAACCCCGTTTTCCACATTGCCACTGTCGATGGAGACAAGGCCAGGGTCCGTCCCTTTGGTTTCATAATGAAAAGGAATAATACGCTCTATTTCTGTACCAATAAGACAAAGGATGTGTATAAGCAGTTAAAGCAGAACCCTGATATTGAGATCTCGGTCATGGGAAGCAAGGATACATGGCTGAGGATAAGAGGAAGGATCGCGTTTGATGAAACCCGCGAGTCAAAGGTCCAGGCTTTCGAGCAGTCACCCAACCTTCTGAGGATCTATCCCAAAGGGGCGGATGATGAGATATTCGTGACCTTTTACTTTACCGAAGCAGTGGCTACGTTATTCTCCTTTACATCGGCACCCAGGAATATCCCGCTTTTTTAGCATCTCGTGAGGTATAGGAGCGGCTTTTCGATTATCAGATGCCGCAGGGAGCGCAGGTGATATGATCGAGATCAGACTTGAACCGAGTCTTGCAGACTGCATCGAAACCATTGCAAAAAGGGAGTATGAGAGGGTGCTTGGCATACTGCTTAAAGAGGATCGTGAGGACAGGCAGTTGGAGGAAGAACTTGAATTGTTGAGGGTCTTCCTCGAATCGGCTGACTTCGGCCAACTGCGAAGCCTTTCCGAAGACCTCCTGCTCGACGGCAGGCGTGTCGAATTCATAGTGAGATCAACCGACAAACCACCGGGATATGAGATTGAGGTCAAAGATCATAGAGGGGCGTAGTCAAGATGCAAAGGAGTTAGATTATGCACATTACCTTGACGCCGATGTCGCCGGATGATCGTGAGCCTGTCATGGATATATTCAATTTCTACATCGAGAACAGCTACGCGGCCTACCCGGAGCAAAGACTGCCGTACGAATTTTATGACATATTCCTGAGCATGTGCCGGGGGTATGCAACGGCAATCGCAAAGAACGAAGCAGGTGAGACGGTCGGTTTTGGTTTACTCCGTCCGTATAATCCCCTTCCTGCCTTCTCAAGGACAGCAGAAATAACCTATTTCCTGAAGCCCGAATTCACGGGACGCGGCATCGGCAAGACGATCCTTGACCACCTGATCGATGAAGGCAAAAAACAGGGCCTCACCACCATCCTTGCGAGCATATCTTCCCTGAACGAATGGAGCATCCATTTTCACAAAAAGCATGGGTTTGTCGAATGCGGACGCTTTAAAAAGATCTGCAGGAAGAACGGCGAAGTATTTGATATAGTGTATATGCAGAAAATGTTATAACCATGCCGTTAAGCCAAGCTACCCATTGGATCCATGGCCGATGAAATATAAAGGAATTATTTTTGATCTTGACGGCACGCTTGCGGATACGCTTGAGGATCTGGCGGATTCGATGAACAGGGTCCTGACAATGCAGGGATTGCCTGTTCATAGCTATGATGCGTACAGATATTTCATCGGGAAAGGGGTGAAGAACCTTGTCGCCGAAACGCTCCCTCCGGAAAAGCGATCTGAAGAATATGTTGCCCAATGTTACGGTTTGATAGTTGCGGATTACCGGAAGAGCTGCCTGGTCAAGACGCGCCTATACGAAGGCATCGCTAAAGCTGTAGATATATTGAGAGGTCGCGGTATAAAGATGGCTGTATTCTCAAATAAGCCTGATGAGCTTACAAAAAAGATCGTCGAGGCTCTGGCGGGAAATGAAAATTTTGAAATGGTCCTTGGCGCGCAGTCTGGCCTGCCCGTAAAACCGGATCCTGCCGGCGCTATGCTCATCAGCAGGCATTTTGGCATTGTCCCTGGCAGCATGCTCTATCTTGGCGATACAGATATAGACATGATGACCGCAAACAATGCGGGGATGTTCGCAGTTGGGGCGCTATGGGGCTTCAGAACGAAAGAAGAATTGCTCGAAAGCGGCGCCCGCGCGGTGATCAGCCACCCGCATGAGCTGTTTGAGATAATTGGGATAGAGAGATCATAGCAAATTCTAAGCACGAATATCGAAATCC
>DLMV01000065.1:49651-79423 GCA_002478225.1 Deltaproteobacteria bacterium UBA7527
AATATCGAAATCCTAAACAAATTCAAATGTTCCAAATTTAAAACTTGTTTTTAGGCCTTTGTTTCAGACATTTGATATTTGGATTTTGATATTGTTTAGAGATTGGCGCTTAGATATTCGTGCTTGCTCTACTATGAGCTATTCGTATTCCTTCGGCACGGCGCAGATGATGACGAACGGCCGGTCGGGCAGCATATTTTTATACTGATGTTTTTCGTTGGGGAGGACAAGAACGAAGCTGCCTTTCTGAACAGGTCTTTCTTCCCCGGTTTCTGTCACCAGGGCGCCCTGGCCGTCGATCACGTAATTGATATGCTCAAATGGATGCGTGTGGTACGGCGTGTGACCGCCTGGCTCAATAGTGAAGACGCGGACCGAAAATGACGGTGTGCCGTCGGCCTTTGCGATAGGGATCTGTTTGAAGGCATCCTTTGCACCTTCCATATCCATTCTTACCTTTTCAATCTTGTCGAGGCTTGTTATCTTCATACGGTTACCTCCAAAACGGGATGAATCTATATATTAACAGAGTAATTCGTCAAAAGACCACTCATTTTTAGCGAGCTGGCCACGCTTTCCTTGACTTATTCCATGATGCGGATAATACTTATGCAGGTTCTTTACTATTCCCGGGGAGAAAGGAGTTTCAGATGGACATTATAAAGATCATGCCGTGCCTTGATATGAAGAACGGCCGTGTTGTAAAAGGAGTCCACTTCGTTGATATACGCGATGCAGGCGATCCCGTTGAGAACGCTGCTTTTTATGAGAAAGAAGGAGCCGATGAGCTTGCCATGCTCGATATTGCAGCCACCGTAGAGAACAGGAAGACCCGCCTTGAATGGGTCAAACAGGTTTCTTCCGTGATCACGATCCCGCTTACCGTCGGCGGCGGGATCAACAGTCTTGAAGATATTGAGATGGTGCTGGGGGCAGGCGCCACGAAGGTCTCCATGAACAGCGCTGCCGTGAAGAGCCCGGAGCTTGTCCGTGAAGGGGCGAAGAAGTTCGGCTCAGAGAAGATCACCGTCGCCATCGATGCGCGGCGAAACAAAGAGATGCCCTCGGGATTCGAGCTCGTGATCGCCGGCGGCACTACGCCGATAGGAAAGGATGCCATCGAATGGGCGAAGAGGTGCCAGGATCTCGGCGCAGGCGTTGTACTCCCGACGAGCATGGACGGTGATGGGACGCTTGCCGGTTATGACCTGGAATTTACAAAGGCCGTTGCCGATGTCGTGACGGTCCCTGTCGTGGCATCAGGCGGGGCCGGCACCCTTGAGCATTTCTATGAAGGCGTGGTAAAAGGCGGCGCCAGCATGTTGCTCGCAGCATCGGTCTTTCACTTCAGGACGTTCACCATCCGGCAGGTAAAGGAATACCTGAAAGGAAAGGGGATAAAGGTTGTCCTGTAAAAAATAAGAAAACAGTGAATCGCCAAATAGTAATCAATATTCAACAGCCTGTTGCCCAAAGCACTTTTTTTATTGTAAGCCGGAAATACTTTTTGCGAGTCGCGACTTCAAGCATAATCTGGGTTCCCTGCCGATGAAGTGAAGCGGGCCTGCGGCCAGGCCGCGATAAGGCCGATGCCCGCTGTCCGAAGACCAGGTCGAGTTCGGGCATCGAGCGGAACTGAATCGCTGCAAGGGTAAATTATGCGCAGGGAGCAGGGAGCAAAACAGTTTTCCGGCGTTAAATCTTTTTGGGCAACAGACCGTCAATAACCAAACAAAGGCTTGTCTGGATTGTTTCCCGTCCGGGTATTCGGTCATTGGTTATTCAGTACAAACTATAAAGCACTTCAGGTATGACCCTTCGGTGAAGGGGACAAGCTGGGGATGGTCGATGCCGTGGGTATAGGTCTCGAGAAAATGGAGAGACCTCCCTGCCCTGCCTCCTGCCTCGGAGAGGAGATAACGGAGATCATCGAGCGTAAGATGCGCAGAGCAGGAGCAGGTAACGAGGATCCCATCTTTGGACAATGCCCTGATCGCCAACTCGTTGATCGCTCTATAACCGATGATGCCTTCCTTCTTCTTCCTGCGGTCCTTGATGAATGCGGGGGGATCAAGGATGACAACGTCGAACTGTTCTTCAATATTTCGAAGGTATGACTTCACGTCGTCGCACACGAACTCGCAGCGCTCGGGATCAAGACCGTTGAGCGTTACATTCTCTTTTGCCAGCTCGAGAGCGCTCTCAGAGGTATCCACGCTTGTCACGTGATTTGCGCCTGCCGCGAGGGTATAGACGGTAAATCCTCCGGTATAGGAAAAACAGTTAAGGACCTTTTTCTCCTTTGCGTATTTCATAGATGCCAGGCGCTTGTCGCGCTGATCGAGAAAGAAGCCTGTCTTCTGCCCGTGCTTGACATCGACAAGAAACTGAAACCCATTCTCGCGTATGGTAATTCTGTCAGGTACGGAACCGTAGAGGACGCCCTGTACACTGCCAAGGTTCTCCTGTTTCCTCACCGGCATATCGGACCGTTCATATATCCCTTTTGGTCTTAGTGTTGTTTCAAGGGCATCGATGATCTCGGTTTTCCATGATTCAATCCCACGGGTATGAAACTGCACCACTAAGTAATCGGCATATTTGTCAACGATGAGTCCCGGCAGAAGATCGTTCTCGCCGTTGATCAGACGATAGGCATTGGTCGAAGGGTTCTCGACGTATTGCCTTCTTATATGCCAGGCCCGCTCTATCCTCCGTGTGAAGAAGGGCCCATTGACCGTCTCATCCTTTTCATAGCTCCAGATACGGACTGCAATTTGAGAATATGAGCTGAAGTAGCCTGATGCAAGGAATTCGCCCGTCTCGCTGACAAGCTTCACCGGCTTACCCGGCGGAATACCATCGGGGATATTTGCCAGCGCCTGTGAGAATATCCAGGGGTGCCTCCCCAACACAGGGCCGATGCGGTTCTTTTTGATGGTCAATGTGATCATGATGCACGGTCAGTATATAATAAATTGTCTCTGGTTGCCAATAACGCCATAACCTGCTATAGTTGAAACGTGGACGCAACGAAACAGAGGAAATGATGAGCAGGCTTAGGGTGTTGAGGACCCCGGTCTTTTGGGTTGAGGGGCATCCGGGGGAATTAGACAGGAATGCATGGCAGATTGAAATTGCCGGTCTTTGTGAAAACCCTAAACATTTTACCTGGCAGGAGCTTGTCGCAATGCCGAAGACGATCGCCGATGCGAGGCTTACAAGCGTCACGCGGTTTTCCGTCAGAGGGAAATGGGGCGGCGTAAAGGTTGCAGATATCCTCAAGACTGTCGGGGCTGCAAGTTCAGTACGATATATAAGGTTCTGGTCATACAGAAAGATATATGATACGTCGGTCCCATTAGATGTAGCCGTCAAGGATAGGATGCTGCTCGCCTATGAGTTTGACGGCGACCTCCTGGAGGAGGACTACGGCGGTCCCGTGAGGGTGTTCTGCCCCTATCTCTGGGGATACAAATCGGCAAAAAGCGTTGTAAAGATTGAACTGATGGACCGCTATGTCTCAGGGTACTGGGAACAGCGCGGCTATACCGATGATGCTAAGATCGAGGCGGGGGTAGTACGCGACATGAATGAAAACGGAAGGGTCAGGCCTATCCCCGACGGCGAGGTTATCAGGTTCCTCGACGAATGATACGCAATTGACAAAATGATTGTCAGGACTTACTTAATAAACATGAACATGGAGATCAGTTATGCCGATCTATGTATTTATCACCTTTTTCCTGAAAGTAGAATACCGGGAACAGCGGAGCTGTTCCTCAGAACAATGAAGCTGTAAGCGCCAAGCTGCCAGCTGATAGCTTACTTAAAGGAGGATATCATGAGTAAGGCGTCACCCGTTACAGATAATGCGTTTCAAAAAGAGGTATTGGATTCTGACATTCCGGTGCTCGTTGATTTCTGGGCAACCTGGTGCGGGCCATGTCAGGTTATGGGGCCGGTGCTTGATGCGATCGCCGATGAGTATGCGGGACGGGTCAAGGTCTTGAAACTGAACGTTGATGAAAATCAGGAAACGCCCCCAAAGTACGGCATACGAGGAATACCAACGTTGATCCTTTTTAATAAGGGTCAGATTGTCGATAAAATTGTAGGGGCGCAGCCGAAAGGCAACGTGGACAGCCTCCTGAAAAAGGTTGTTGCCTGATAAGGAGGCAGCATAGTTCATACTTGTTTGGTTTTTTCTGTTATTTACGCGGCTGCACGGTGATGCGGGCCTTTTTGTCCTTTTCACCTTCTACGACAACCCTGTCTTCATTGACAAAGTATGTAACAAGTTCGCCGGTCAGTCTGTCCTGACCTGAAACAACGACAACGTTTTTCTTAAGGGTTATCTCTCTTTTGCTATTGTCGAAAATAGCCTCTTCGCTTGTTGCGGTCCGTTCCTGTTTGACGATCTTGACGTTGCCTTTTGCGTAGGCTTTTTCTATCTCGTTAGTGTCCTCGCTCATGTACGCCTCTATGACATCGGCGAATATAAAGAGGTCTTCCTGCTTCGCGATGACGCTGCCCTTGAAGATAACATACTTCTCTTTGTCAAAGCCTTCCATTGAATCTGAGACGATGTCGATAGGTTTTTTCTCGTCAAAGAACGATAACCCCTTGTCTTTTTCATCTTTTGGTGTTTCTGCTTTCGCGACCTGCAAAGGCGTCAGCTCGATGTCCCTCTTTTTTCTATCTTCGAATGAAACGACCGGGGTTTCGGCCTTCACGAGTTTTAGCTGCCTTTTTTCCCGGATGACTGCTCTGGCATAGATGCTCTTCGGGTATTCGTTCTTTAATCGCTCTAAGTAATGGTCGCTTTTCTCCTGGTATCCGAGCTCCCTGTTGGCCTGGCTCAGGTAGTAAAGTGCTTTATCAATACCAGCAGCGTTGGGATATTTTTTCAAAAGATATTCAAGCCTTATAATGGACGCGTTGTACTGATCCGTCCTGTAATAAAATTCTCCTACATATAATTCACGGTCGGCAAGTTTCTGTATCATCTTTGCAAGCCTCGGTTCGCTCTCTTTTGTGTAAGTGCTTGCAGGGTAGCGGTTTTTGAGGAACGTAAGCCTTTCGATTGACCTCAGTATGTAGGTTTGGTCCCTGTCTATTGAAAGGGATAGCTTATCGTAACATTCTCCCAGGCGCGCGAGCACGTAAGAGATGTTCTCGTCCTCAGGGTGGGATTTGAAAAAGTCTTCATACACGCCGGAGGCCTGGAGGTATTCCTTTTGAGCAAAATAGGTGTCGCCCAGCTTTACCGTAGCGATGAGGGCCATGGGGTCGAAAGGATAGTTCTCGCGGATAGCTGAAAATTTTTCGATCGCCTTGTCATACTTCTTGTTGTTCAATAGGTTGACGCCTTCCACGTAGAGATCGCCTGGTTTGCCGGCCTGTTTCGGTGTTTTGGTGGCGCACGAACAAAGGAGGAGGATAACGCAGAGAGAAACGATCAATCTTGTTGGCATGCTTTAGTATAACAGAAGGAAAAAAATTATGCTATTCTTTCTGTTGTGGAATTGGGGCAGCTGATAGGCGAAGGTTTACAATATTTTCAAGTTCAATATAGTGAACAAACCATTTCCAATATCGTCTATTACGTGGAAGAGCTTGAGAAATGGAACAGACATATCAACCTTGTAGGGTTGAAAAGCGCTGAAGCGATCGTAAGGGCTTTATTGTATGACGCGTTCTTTGTGGAAAGGTTCGTAAGGGGAAGCCGCACCGTCCTTGACCTTGGTTCCGGTGCAGGGATACTGGCAATCCCTATAAAGATCCTGAATAGGGATATAAGCGTTATTTCAGTGGACAAGAACATGAAAAAGATCCAGTTCCAGAGGCACATCGCAAGAGGCCTTCACCTGAACAACTTCACCATGCTCCAGGGGAAGATAGAGGCATTAGAACCTATCGAGGCGGACACCCTTCTCGCCAAGGCCTTTGGAAGCATGGAAGCGATCTTTGAAAAGGGCGGCAGGCATGTACGCCATGGGGGGCAGGCCCTGATAATGAAGACCGACAAAGACAAGCCCATAGACGTTGCAGGTTTTGTGCTTGAGGATACAATGCCTTACAGATTACCACGAAGCGAAAAGGCTTTCAGGATTTTTATATATAAAAAGATTTCATAGCAATTCTGTTTTATGGTATTGTAAAAGGGAATGTCATGGTAATTTCCATTGCAAATCAAAAAGGGGGTGTTGGCAAGACCACGACAGCCGTTAATCTATCGGCATCGATTGCCGTTGCGGAAAAGAAGACCCTCGTTATTGACATGGATTCCCAGTGTAATACCTCATCAGGGTTTGGCATATCTTACAACAACCTGTACGATCACATATATCATGTCCTTATCGGCGAAAAGGACATCGGCGAGGTCATTAGAAAGACAGAGATACCGTTCCTCGATATAGTCCCTTCGCATCCTGATCTCATAGGCGCGGAGATAGAGCTGCTCGACACAGAGGAACGCGAGTTTGCATTAAAGAAGGCCCTCGCAGGCGTGAAAGACCTCTATCAGTACATATTTATTGATTGCCCGCCCTCGCTTGGCCTGTTGACCATTAACTCTCTTGCGGCATCTGATTATGTCATCATCCCCCTGCAATGTGAGTATTTTGCCCTTGAAGGACTTGCCCTGCTTTTAAGGACCATATCGATCATTAAAAGGAAATTGAACCCGGACCTTGAGGTGCTCGGGATCCTCCTGACCATGTTCGACAGAAGAAACAATCTCTCTTTCAGGGTGTGGGAAGAGGTGAACAAGTGTTTCAGTGACACGGCTTTTAAAACAGTGATACCGAGGAACGTGAAGCTTAGCGAATCGCCGAGCCACGGCAAGCCAGCAATACTATATGATATAAGCTCGCGCGGCGCAGAGAGTTACCTGCGGCTCGCTTCAGAGATCCTGGCAAAGAGGAATTAATGGTAAAAAAGGATCCTTTGGGAAGAGGACTTCAGGCGATACTCAAGGACATAGAAGAGAAAGGCACCAGCAAATCGATCCCGGTTGACTTGATCCTGCCGAATCCAAACCAGCCACGATCTGCAATGAATGATGATACGATCGCCGATCTTGCGTCATCAATTAAGGCAAAAGGCGTTCTCCAGCCTCTTATTGTTAAGAAAAAGGACAAAAAATATCAGATAATCGCCGGGGAGAGGCGTTACCGTGCATCAGTGCTGGCAGGGCTGAAAGAGATCCCGGTAATCATACGGGATGCCGACGAACGGGAATCTCTGGAGCTTGGACTTATAGAGAACCTTCTCCGGGAGGACCTGAATCCTCTTGAGGTTGCCGCGGCGTATGAAAAGTTCGTTGAGGAATTCGATTATACACATGAGGAGATTGCGAAAAGAGTTGGCATTGACCGGAGCTCAGTTTCTAACGTCCTCCGTCTTTTAAAGCTTCCGGGGTGGATAAAGACGTTGATCCGCGAGGGAAGACTTACTCAGGGCCACGGAAGGGCGCTCGTTTCCCTGAAGAATGAGAGGGAACAGAAGCGGTTTGTGGACAAAGTTCTGAAACAGGGGGCTTCAGTTAGAGATCTCGAACGTGCCGTGAAAAAAAAAGGTTCCCACAGGGTCGCCCAATTCGCTCCCATTGAAGAAGACCTGCGAAAATCCCTGCAGACCAAGGTAAATATCACATTCCGCAAGAAGAAGGGAAAGATCATTATCGAGTTCTATTCGGAAGAAGACCTTGAAAGGATCGCAGAACTGATCACAGGGGATTGAAGGCAGCAGGGGATTGAAGGCAGCAAATAAATAATAGTTCATAGCAAATCGTTTGTATACCGCATATCGAAATATATGATCAAATCCTAAGCACGAATTTCTAAATCCTAAACAAATCCGAATGTTCCAATGTGCAAATACCAAAACATGCATGACGTTGCCTTTGTTTTGAACATTTGATATTTGGATTTCGGTATTGTTTAGGATCTGGTGCTTAGATATTCGTGCTGGGTTTTTCTATGGGCTATGAGCCAAAGGCCGTTTTTTTGGCGGTTCCGGTAAGAAAATTATTTATTCATATGGGAATAAAAAAATTGCAAATCGGATATTTTTATGATAAATACGTTATGCGTTATGTGAAATAATTCCTAAACTCATAGGGACACAATATGATCGATTTTAATTATACTCTCCTGATACAGTTCTTTAATTTACTAATTTTACTCATAATTCTTAATTTTCTTCTTTTCAGGCCCGTGCTCAGGGCAATGGGAAAGAGGGAAGGGACCATCAATTCCCTCACTGATAGGATCCAAAAGGCAAAAGAAGGAACTGGCACCATTGAAAAGGAATATGAAGAGAAGTCACGGGAGAAAAAAAGGCCGATCATGGCGAACAGGGAGTCAACATTGGCTGAAGCACATACAGCATCCATGCATATCATAGAGAAGGCGAGAGCAGAACTGTCCGGTGAGCTTGAGCGGGTGAAGAGCGAGATCGAGGGTGAGAGCAAGAAGGTCTTTGATTCACTCAAGACGGATGTGGAGAGACTCTCAAAAGAGGTTGCGCAAAAGATACTGCAAAGGAGCCTCTCATGACACAAGGCGGAGAGTCATTATTAGACTGGGTATTTAAGTTTGTGAATTTTGCGGTGCTCGTCGGCATCCTCATAAAATTTGCAGGAAAGCCGCTGAAAGATTATCTGCGGAACCGTCACGATACGATCAAGGCAAAGATTGACGAAGCGAACAAGACAGTGCAGGAAGCAGAAGCGCTTAAAGCGCAATATGAAAGGAAGCTGTCGCAGCTTGACGAAGAGGTGGAGGCATTCAAGAAGGCTGTCATTGAGGAGGCCGAGAAGGAGAAACAGAAGATCATGAACGAGGCGAACGAGTTTGCCTCCAGGATCAGGGAGCAGGCAAGGATAGCCTATGAGCAGGAGCTAAAAGACGCAATGAGCGCGATAAAGGAAGAGATCGCCCGGCTTACCATGGAGCGGGCGGAAAAGCTTATTGCGGAAAGGCTGACAAAGTCAGATCACAACAGAATGGTCGGTGATTTTATTGAAAAATTAAGGAGCTTGAATTGATAAGCCGGTCGATTGCAAAACGATACGCAAAAGGCTTATTTACGGTGGGCGAAAGAGACGGGAAGTATAGGAGCTACCTTGAGGAGCTTGAAAGCATCCTGGGTGTCTTTGACAGGGAACAGCGTTTAAAGAAGGCGCTCGTGCTTCCTCTTCTTGAGGTGCAGAAACGGAAAGAGCTCCTCAGTGACGTCATGAGGTCCTTCGGTGCTTCACCTACCGTATCCAGCCTTTTTAATGTGCTTGTTGAGAATAACCGGATGGGCTATCTGCCGATCATCAGGGATGTTTATCAGGAGCTTGTGGATGACAAAGAGGGCAGGGTAAGGGGTACCCTCTGGACAGCATATCCCATCGATGAGACCTCCAGGAAACGAATTGCCGAGGTTTTGAAAGATAAATTCAACAAAGAGGTTGTCCTTGAAACAGTGGAGGACAAAAACCTTATTGGCGGGATAAAGGTAGTTATAAAAGGGACCGTCATTGATGGCAGCGTTAAGAAGCAAATCGAGACTTTAAAGGAAAATATATTGAAGGAGTAATGTCTATGGAGATCAAGGCCGATGAAATAAGCAGGATCATAGAGCAGAAGATAGCCGGTTTTGAAAGAGAGGTCAACCTAAAAGAAACGGGGATCATCATATCTATCGGCGACGGTATTGCAAGGATATACGGGCTGGAGAACTCAATGTCAGGCGAGCTGCTCGAGTTCCCGCAGGGGATCATCGGTATGGTCCTGAACCTCGAAGAGGACAACATCGGTGCTGTTGTTTTCGGAGAAGACTACAAGATCAAGGAAGGGGATCTCGTAAAGCGGACCGGAAGGATCGCTCAGGTTCCGGTAGGCGAGGCCCTTATCGGAAGGGTCGTCGACGCCCTTGGAAATCCTATTGACGGAAAAGGTCCCATAGAAGCCAAGGAGTTCCGCAACGTGGAACAGATGGCGCCGGGCGTTGTCGTGAGGCAGCCCGTGAAGGAGCCTATCCAGACGGGGATAAAGGCGATCGACTCCATGATACCTATCGGAAAAGGGCAGAGAGAGCTTATCATCGGCGACAGGGGTACGGGCAAGACGGTAATTGCCCTTGACACGATCATAAATCAGAAAGGGAACGACGTATTCTGCATATATGTGGCTATCGGGCAGAAGAGATCATCTGTTGCAAGGACGGTCGACCTGCTCTCCCAGTACGGCGCCATGGAATATACGACCGTTGTGGCGGCCACGGCAAGCGACGCGGCGCCGCTGCAGTACCTCGCGCCATTTTCCGGCTGCGCCATGGGCGAATATTTCAGGGACAACAGCAGACACTCGCTGATCATATACGATGACCTTTCCAAGCATGCCGTTGCATACAGACAGCTATCGCTCCTTTTGCGGCGTCCACCGGCGAGAGAGGCCTTTCCGGGCGACATATTCTACCTTCATTCAAGGCTCCTTGAGCGTGCCTCGAAGTGGGATGACGCACACGGCGGCGGATCCCTGACAGCCCTGCCTATCATTGAGACGCAGGCAGGCGACGTATCCGCATATATTCCCACGAACGTTATCTCCATTACCGATGGGCAGATATATCTTGAACCCGAGCTCTTCTACGCAGGCGTAAGGCCGGCGATCAACGTAGGCCTCTCTGTTTCAAGGGTCGGCGGCAATGCCCAGATAAAGGCCATGAAGCAGGTCGCAGGTAGGCTGAGACTGGAGCTGGCACAGTACAGGGAAATGGCTGCGTTTGCTAAATTCGGCAGCGACCTCGATAAGGCAACGCAGGCGCTTATCGCGAGAGGCTCACGCCTCACCGAATTGTTGAAACAGGGGCAGTATGTCCCGATCCCCGTCGAAAAAGAGGTTGTGCTCCTCTATGCAGGGGCGAACGGATATATCGATACCTACCCTGAAAGTGCTTTGAAAAAATACGAACAGGAGCTGTTCAAATTTATGGATGAAAAATATCCTGATGCGCTTGCCGATATCAAGGCAAAAAGAGAGATCGACTCATCCATTGAAGAGAAGCTTTACAAAGCGCTCAATGAGTTCAAGGCAATCTTTACATATTAGGATCGTGCAATGGCAACGCTGAGGGACATAAAGCGAAAGATAGGCAGCATAAACAGCACCCAGACGATAACGAGAACGATGAAGATGGTCTCTGCCTCGAAGCTGCGGAGGGCGCAGGAGGATCTCGAAAAGGTTAAGGATTATGCGCTGAAAATAGAGGAACTCACCGGGCGGGTCATTCAGAACATGCCCGATGACACACACCCGCTTCTTGCTGCAAGGGAAGAGATAAAGAAAGTGCTTGTCGTCGCAATCGCATCCGACAGAGGTCTCTGCGGCGCCTTCAATCTCAACATCGGCCTTCACACAGAGAATTTTATCAGAGAGAACAAGGCGCTCTATGAAAGGATCGGGATCTACACCTTCGGGAGAAAGGTGAACGACTATCTCCAGAGAAGGAAATATGATGTCGTGAAGAGCTTTGTCGATGTGAAAAAGGTCGACAAGGAGATCGTTGACATCATTGCCGGACACATTATCCAGTTCTATACATCGGGCGAATTTGACAAGATCTATCTCGTATATACCTGTTTTCGTTCCCCCATTAAACAGGAGATCGTTTTCGAGGAGTTTATCCCTATCAGGAGGACCGAGGAGAGCGAAGAGGACTATATAGACTATATCTGCGAACCGGAAAGATCCAAGATAGTAGAAAGCCTTATCCCCAAGTATGTGAGCACGAAGATATATTATGCCCTTGTAGAATCACAGACATGTGAGCATGCGGCCCGTATGAGCGCCATGGAAAACGCAACCAGCAACTGCGGAGAGATGGTGAGATTCCTGACGCTTGTATATAATAAGAGAAGACAGGAAGGCATAACCAATGAGATGATGGACATCGTTGGCGGTGCCGAAGCCTTGAGAGGAACATAAAGGAGGAAGATCAATGAGCGTGGAAGTCAAGGGAAAGATTGTGCAGGTCATCGGGACGGTTGTAGATTTCCGGTTTCCGTCCGATAACCTTCCACCAATATACGGAGCAATATTTGTGACGAATCCCACCATCAGCGATAAGCCCGAGAACCTTGTCCTTGAAGTGGCCCAGCATATCGGCGACAGCGCTGTTCGTTGTATTGCGATGAACACTACCGATGGGTTGAAGAGAGGCCAGGACGCGGTGTATAAAGGCTCCCAGATCACCATCCCCGTAGGAAACGAGATTCTTGGCAGGGTTCTCAACGTCATCGGGGAACCGGTTGATAACGGCCCTGAGGTCAAAACAAAGATGACCTACCCGATACACAGACCTGCGCCTTTGTTAACGATGCAGAACACGAAGATCGAGCTCCTCGAAACAGGCGTCAAGGTCATCGACCTTCTTGAGCCATACTCAAAAGGCGGAAAGGTCGGCCTCTTTGGCGGCGCCGGTGTCGGCAAGACCGTTGTCATTATGGAGATGATCCATAATATCGCAATGCACCATGGAGGCATATCGGTCTTCGGGGGTGTCGGCGAGAGGACAAGGGAAGGGAACGACCTCTGGCTCGAGATGAAAGGCTCCGGAGTCCTTGACAAGTGCGCCCTTATATACGGCCAGATGACGGAAGTGCCCGGCGCCCGCGCAAGGATAGGATTAACGGCATTGACAGCGGCAGAATATTTCAGGGACGAGGAAGGACAGGACGTTCTTCTCTTTATCGACAACATATTCAGGTTTACCCAGGCGAACTCGGAGGTTTCGGCATTGCTCGGAAGAATGCCGTCAGCTGTCGGTTACCAGCCGACCCTTGCGACAGACCTCGGTGAGCTGGAAGAAAGGATCACCTCCACACTGAAAGGCTCCATTACATCGGTGCAGGCCATCTACGTGCCCGCCGATGACCTTACAGACCCGGCCCCTGCAACAACGTTCGCCCACCTCGATGCGACGACAGTTCTCTCGAGGCAGATAGCAGAGCTTGGCATCTATCCGGCCGTTGACCCCCTCGATTCTACAAGCCGGATCCTTGACCCCAAAGTGGTAGGCGAAGAGCACTACCAGACAGCCCGGGAAGTGCAAAGGATCCTGCAGAAGTACAAAGAATTGCAGGACATCATCGCGATCCTCGGCATGGACGAGCTTTCAGAAGAGGACAAGCTTGTTGTGGCAAGGGCAAGGAAGATACAGAGATTCCTCTCGCAGCCGTTCTTCGTCGCCGAGGCCTTTACCGGCCAGCAGGGAAGATACGTGGCGCTGAAAGACACCATAAGAGGCTTCAAGGAGATCGTTGAAGGAAAGCATGACGACCTTCCTGAACAGGCATTCTATATGGTCGGGACCATCGAAGAGGCAGTAGAGAAAGCAAAAAAACTTATTGGAGATTGATCGCGACATGCTTGATCTTGAGATCATTACACCTGAAAAGGTCCTTGTTAAAGAGCAGGTAGATATAGTAGAGGCCAAGGGGGCCTACGGCGAGTTTGGCATACTTCCCGGCCATACTCAATTTCTGACCACCGTTGAGGTTGGCGAGATCAGATACATGAAAGACGGGGCAACAAACTACATTGCAACGAGCGGCGGGTATGCGGAGGTCGTAGACGACAAGGTAACGATCCTCCTTGACGAAGCGGAGCTTGCCGAGGAGATCGATGTGGAAAAGGCAAAGCGTGAGATGGAGGAGGCTGAAAAGGCCCTCAAGGCGCTCGCATTTGATGAAATACAATATAAACTCATGGAGATGGCCTTATTCAAGGCGATCATGAAGATAGAGGTTGCATCCAAAAGACACCTCTGAGCAGATATAGCAGTCTTCGTTGATAAAATATTTTTTGTCTTTTTCCTTCTGAAGATTTTTCTTTTCGTGGCTTATAATAACACTATATCATAATAATGTAATGTATACGGCATCAAGTAAGGGAGGTATGCTGTGGATCTATTCAATGCGATCAAGGAAAGGAAAAGCATAAGGGCGTTCAAGCCCGACCCTGTACCAAAAGAGAAGGTGGAGGAGATCCTCCGGTGGGTTACCAATGCGCCCTCAGCGATCAACCTGCAGCCCTGGGAATTTTTCGTGGTCATGGGCGAGGAAAAGGAACGGTTGAGCAGGAGGCTCATAAGGTCATACAGAGAAAAACAGATATCCTGCAGCCCGGGAAATGTGAAGCCTCTGGCTGATGCGTTTACTAAGAGAGGCGTTCAGTCATTTGAACTGATGAACCCATACCTCGAAGAGATGGGGACAGAGTTCAACAGATTCATTAACGAGGGAAGCTGTAATTTCTACGGAGCTCCCGTGGCAGTGATCCTCTGCCTCGATAACGCCTTCTCCAAGGCCCGCCTCGTGGATATCGGAATAGCCCTGGGTTATCTGGTCCTTGTTGCGCAGGCCCTGGGTCTCGCCACATGCCCCGTGGGTCTCATCAACGCCTACGAGGATGATATAAAGGAGGTCCTCAGCATCCCCGACAACAAAGAGGTTGTCATCGGAGTAGCCCTTGGTCATCCTGACTGGGAAAGCCCTGTCAACCGATTTAAATCACCGAGGGAAGGCCTCGACAGCTTCGTGAAGTGGATAGACTGATACCCTAAGATTCTCCACGTAGTCTGTAGCAATTTAGATACACTGTGTTGCTAAAGGGCTATCCGGTATTTTTTCATCTTTTTATAGAGGAGCGTCCGGTGGATGCCGAGCATCGCCGCAGCATCGGTCTTGTTGCGTGTTGATGAGATGGCCCTGACTATCGCCTCCCGTTCCGCGGTTTCCTTGGTCTTATCGAGAGAATGATCGTCGATAACGGTCGGTGGTACGGTGATCTGACTGCCCCGTAAGAACAATGGGAGATCGTGGATATGAACGGTGTCTTTCTCGAGGAAGCAGGTGACGCGGCTCAATATATTGAAAAGCTCCCTGATGTTCCCCGGCCAGTCATAACTGGCAAGGATTTTCTCGGCCTGAGGGTCTATCTTGATCTCGGCAAAGGGCGTATCGTCAGCGAGAGTTTTCAGGAGGGATTTGATGATAGGTATGATATCTTCTCTGCGCTCGCGGAGCGGCGGGATCCTGAGGCGGATCACGTTGAGGCGATAGAAGAGGTCTTTCCGGAATCGCCCCTCGTCAAGTGCACGCTCAAGGTCCTGGTTGCTTGCAGCGATGAGCCGGAAATCTGACTTGATCGGTTGATGTCCGCCGATATGTTCGAGCTCCTTCTCTTCGAGAACGCGCAGGAGCTTGGGCTGCATCTCCAGCGGCAGATCGCCGATCTCATCAAGAAAGACCGTGCCATGATCGCCGAGCTCCAGCTTCCCTGGTTTGCCGGACATGTTCGCCCCTGTAAAGGCTCCTTTTTCATATCCAAAAAGCTCAGATTCAAGGAGGTCTTTTGGTATGGCGGCGCAGTTGATCTTTATCAGTGGATACATTCTCCTGGGACTCGCATAGTGGATAGCCTGGGCGAACATCTCTTTGCCGGTACCCGATTCGCCTGTAATAAGTATAGGCAGGTTTGTGTTGGCTGCCTTCATTGCCTCTTTTTTGAGTCCAATAATGCTTTCACTGATCCCCACGATGCTTTCGAAGGTATAACGTGTCGAGCGTAGAGACATCAGCTCTTCTTCGTAGAGCTTTACCTTCGATTCCAGCAAAGAGAGTTTCTTTGCAAGTTTATTGACATCGCTCACGCTTTTGAACATCACCTGTCCAAGGGCAGCGATCACCTTTCCGTTCTTTTTTATGGGGATTCTCTGGACGACCATGTCCTGCCCCTGAATGCGCTGCACGACATTGATCTCTGGCACGCCTGTCTTCGCAACGATATGCATGCGGGAGTTCTCTATGACCTCGGTGACGTGTTTTCCGATCTGCTCCTCCGGGTCAACGCCTATGAACTGACCATAGGGCGTGTTGAAGTACAGGATATACCCTTCAGGATCAACGACCACGACGCCGTTGTGGATGCTGTCAAAGATCAACTCATATGTCTCGAGCTGCCTCAGGAGATCCTTAAGATCGGGGCTCCGGGAACCTGCCCTGAATTTTCTTTGGGGGATGTGTGGATCTTTAGAGAGCTCTGGTTCCATAGGCTTCTTTGTAGATCAATTGATACATATTTATATCAAAATGTATACACAAAACTAAGGTACAGGATAATCCCGCAGGTGAATTTTTTCAATAAAAAAATGTGATGGGTCTGGAAAATGTTATATTTCGAATAGTTATAATGTTAATACGGCGCAACGATATTCTTTGGTATCGTAATTGCATTCATTAATGCATCCAATCAATTTACATTGACCAAGTATTCGGAGGAAGGGGGGTGCGAATGTCTTTCGATATCAATGAACCGGCAATAAAAAGGGATGATATTCTTATACTGAACGATAAGAATTTTAACCCTGGCAACGTATGCATCGTGACCGGGGCGGCGAGCGGCATAGGGAGGGCAATCTGTGTCGCTGCTGCAGCAAACAACCTGATGGTCGTCGGTCTCGATGTGGATGAGAAGAACGGGAGAAAGACGCAGGCGCTGGCAAAAAAGATGGGCGGCCAGATGATATTCATCAAGACCGATCTTACAAAGGACGAAGAGGTTGAGCGGGCCGTAAAGGAAGCGGCCAAACTTGGTAGCATAAGATACTTGGCCAATATTGCCGGTATCCAGCACATCAATTCTATCGAAGACTTTCCAATGGAAAAATATGATTTCATGATGAACCTTATGGTAAGGGCACCCTTTTATCTATCAAAGCTGACAATACCGTATATGAGAAAAAATGCCGACGGAGGCGGAGTGATCGCAAACATAGCATCCATCCACGCACATATCAGCACGGTCAACAAACCGGTTTATAACATTACGAAGTTTGCCATGCGCGCCCTGTCCCAGTCTATAGCGGCAGAAGGAGAAGGGAAGATACGCTCTTTCTCCGTCAGCACCGGTTTTGTAAAGACGGCCCTTGCCCTCAACCAGATCGCCGCGCAGGCTGAGCAGAGAAAGATAAAGCCGGAACAGGTGGTAACGGATGTAATGATGGGGAAATCGAGGATCAAGGAGATGATGTCGCCGATAGAGGTTGCGAACCTCTTTCTCTTCGGGTTCTCGCGTTTTGCGACATACTTGAACAGCGGAGACCTGCTGTTCGATGGCGGTGTAGTGTTAACGTATTAGTTTTACATTTGTTATTCCAAATTAAAGGGAGGTATTATGAAGATCAAAGTTTTATTATCAATGGTTCTTGCATTATCGATCATGTTCTCTCTCTCCGGCAATGCCCCTGCGGCGGAACCGTACAACCTCGGTGTTGCCCTCGGGTTCACCGGCACCGGGACGCTTTACAGCAAAGACCAGATGGAAGGCATCCAGGTTGCGGTGGATGAGATCAACAAGGAGGGCGGGTTCCTGAAAAAGCACCCTATAAAGGTCTTCCAACAGGATACGCAGACGAAGCCTGACGTGGGCGTCAGGACCGTGAAGGACCTGATCCTCAGGGACAAAGTGCGCGCGGTCATCAATGATTACTCCAGCGCCGTTGCCGTTGCGGTAAAGCCGATCTGCAGGGAGTATAAGACCCTCCACATCGCTGCCATCAGCAACTCCGAGAACATTACCAAGATAAACTACAGCCCTTATACGTTCCAGGTAGTGCCGAACAGCTATATGCAGGCAAAGGCGGCATCATACGCTGTTGCCCAGATGGCAAAGACCAAAGGATGGAAGGAATATGTGACCCTCTCCTCAGACTATGAATGGGGAAGGTCAACGCAGGAAGAGGTCGTCAAAGACTTAAAGAAGGTCGCGCCGTTCTTAAGCGTTAAAAAGGAGTTATGGCCAAAGCTCGGTGAGACCCAGTTCGCCTCGTTTGTCACAAGCATAATGTCCATGAAGCCCGACTTTGTCTATGCATGCCTCGCGTCCAAGGACAACGTTACATTTACAGAGCAGGCAAAGCCCTACGGGTTCTTCGACAAGATACCCTATGTGGGGAGTATGCAGAGCGTCACAGAGCTGATAACTGAAGCGAAGACAATGCCGAGAGGCCTCGTTGCGATCAGCCGCGCGCCATTCTTCGCCCACCTCGATGTACCAATGATGGCGGAATTCGTGAAGAACTACAGGGCGAAATATAACGGCAAATACCCCAGCGACTGGGCGGTCATGGGATATGATGCGGTATATGCCTTGAAACAGGGCATTGAAAAGGCAGGATCGATCGATACAGAAAAGGTAAAGGATGCCATGAAAGGGCTCACCGTCAATCTCACCAGAGGAAAACTCCAGTTCAGGCCTATCGATAACCAGCTCCGCTGTTCCTCTTACGTGGGAGTTGTGAAGGATGACCCGAAATACCCGTTCCCGATCCTTGCAGAACTGATCGAGATCAAGGCTGCCGACAGCGAACGGCCGGAGGCTGAGATCATTGCTGCGAGACAGGCTGAGAAAAAATAACGTGCCATAAGAAGGGTATACCCTATGGAATTCACTTTTCTGTTTTCGCAGTTCATGAGCGGGTTGACCTATGGCTTGATGCTCTTCCTCGTTGCTTCAGGGCTTTCCCTTATCTTTGGCGTGATGAACATCCTCAATTTTGCCCATGCCACCCTGTGGCTGATCGGCGCCTATATATGCTTCACGTTCTGGAGCTTGATGGAGGCGCACCAGTTTGCCCTGTGGGTCAGCATCCCCCTTGCCGCGCTCGCGACGGCGGCAACGGGGTGGGTCTGCGAGGTCGTGCTTATCAAAAGGATATACAAGAGGGAGCTCCATGAGCAGCTCCTCATCACCTATGCCATGGCGCTGATCTTTGGCGATCTGATCAAGATCGTATGGGGGCCGACGGACAGGCTCATTGTCCGTCCCTCCATAATTCAGAAACCGCTTTTTCTTTTCGGGGCCCCCATCGATTCCTATTTTATCTTCGTGATCCTTATCGGCGTTGCTGTTGCCGTCGGGCTCTGGTGGTTCTTGAAATATACAAAATACGGACACATTGTGAAGGCTGCTGTCTACAGCAGGGAGATGGTAGGCGCCCTCGGCATCCCTATCCCGAAGATCTATACCTGGGTCTTTACGCTGGGGATCTTCATCGCGGGGCTGGCAGGAGGGGTCCAGTCTGCGATCGGCTCTGTGACGCTGGGCATGGATATGAATATCATCATCCAGGCGTTCTGCGTTGTGGTCATCGGCGGCTTCGGCAGCCTCATGGGGACCCTGGTGGGGTCGCTCATCGTCGGCGAGGTGTTCTCCTTTGCGATCCTCTACTGGCCAGACGGCGCGATGGTCCTTATTTTTGTTATCACCGCAATGATCCTCATCGTAAAACCGTGGGGACTCTTTGGAACACCGTTGAGGGCATAATATGGACAAAAAATATATTTTCATTAAACGATTCTGGCTGCCTGTTGCCCTCTTTTTTATAGCGATCATCCTGCCCTTCGTGGTGTCTGAATTCTGGGTCCATGTCTTTAATGAGATCCTCATTCTCGGTCTCTTTGCAGCGGCCTTCAACCTAGTCTTCGGGTATATGGGGCAGTTAAGCTTCGGGCAGGCGGCATATTACGGGATAGGCGCTTACACGACAGGGCTTCTCATGGTGAAGCTGCAGTGGCCGCTCTTTGCGTGTCTGCCCGTTTCCATGCTAACCGCGGGGATTGGCGCATTGATCCTCGGATACTTCTGTGTGAAGCTGAGGGGCATCTATTTCGCGATCCTCACTATGGCCTTCGGACAGCTTGTATTCTTCATAATCTTTCAATGGTATTCGTTTACGGGCGGCGATAACGGCCTTCAGGGGATCAACCCTCCTGAGTGGCTCTTTAAGGCGATCCCCTACTATTATTTTTCGCTCGCCGTGGTGACCATCGGCATGATCATCCTGTACTTCATCACTGAGTCTCCTTTCGGGTATACGTTACGGGCAATACGGGACAATACCGAGCGTACCGAGTTCATCGGCATCAATGTCCAGAGGTACATGCTGATCAATTTTGTCATCTCGGGAATGTTCTGCGGACTGGCTGGCGCGCTCTGGGGACCTTTTAACAGGAGCGTTGCGCCGGACCTCTGCGGCTGGCAGCATTCCGGTCATCCGGTCTTTATGGCGGTCATGGGAGGCCCCCACCATTTCCTCGGCCCCATGATCGGGTCGGTCATCTTCACCTTTCTCAATGCATTTGTAACGGGATTTACAGAATACTGGCCCCTGGTGAGCGGACTGGTGATAATAGTAGTTGTCCTTGTTATGCCTGGTGGTGTTTTCGGGATCATCAAAGAAAAGGGTTATTTCAGCCCCAGGGATGTGGGAGACGTGAAAAATGAATGATGATATCATCCTGCAGACAGATCATCTGAGCAAGTCTTTTTTTAAATACCAGGTGTTGACCGATGTGAATTACCAGCTGATGAGGGGAATGATCGCCGCAATAATCGGCCCCAACGGCGCAGGGAAAAGCACATTCTTCAACCTTGTGACCGGCTATCATACGGTCAGCGGGGGCAACGTCTTCTTCAAGGGGCAGGAGATCACTAACTGGGCGCGTCATAAGATCGCGAAGATCGGCATCACCCGCGCCTTCCAGGTAAGCAACATCTACCCTAAACTGACGACCTATGAGAACGTGCGGCAGTCCATTCTGGCCCAGCAGAAAAGGACCCTCAACCTTTTTATCCCTGCAGAAAGGCTCGCAAAGCAAGAGACCCTTGACCTCCTCGAGATCACCGGTCTCTCCGGTTTCAGAAATACCGAGGCGGGCATCCTTTCGCAGGGTGACAAAAAAAAGCTGGAATTGGCGCTGGCGCTTGCCAGCAAGCCCGACCTTCTTCTTCTCGATGAGCCAACGGCCGGGATGTCATCGGAAGAAACGCACGAAACCATGCAGCTTGTGAAGCGTCTGAATAAGGAGATCGGCTTGACGATCCTTTTTACCGAGCATGATATATCGGTGATCTTTGGCTACGCGCAGAAACTCTCCGTCCTGCATCAGGGGATTCTCGTTGCTGAAGGCACACCGGAAGAGGTGAGGCAGAACAAGGAAGCTCAAGCGTGCTATCTTGGTGAGGAGATATGATACTGGAAGTCGACAATATCAATACATTCTATGGTACAAGCCATATTCTTTTCGATGTCTCTTTGCAGGTGAAAAGCGGTGAGCTTGTATGCCTCCTGGGAAGGAACGGCGCCGGGAAGACAACGACCATGAAAAGCATCATGGGACTTACACCGCCGAAGACCGGTGATGTGAAGTTCTATGGCGAGGATATAACAGGCATACCACCATACACGATCGCGCAAAAAGGGATGGGGTATGTCCCTGACAACAGGCTGATCTTTCCTGATCTGACCGTCAGGCAGAACCTTGAGATCGCCATCAAGAAGTCCAAGCATTTTAAGGGCGAACCGTGGACCGTAGAGAGGATCTATGAGATCTTCCCCAAGCTTAAGATGCTGGAAAAGCACCTTGGAGGCTACTTAAGCGGTGGTGAACAGCAGATGCTGACCATCGGAAGAACGCTTATGGGCAATCCGGAACTTATCCTGCTTGACGAACCTGTTGAAGGACTGGCTCCGCTTGTTGTAAAGGATTTTGCTGAACGGCTGCTCAAACTGAAAGAGATAGGGGTAACGATCCTTTTTTCGGAACAGAATGTAAAATTCTCCCTTGCCATAGCCGACAGGGCCTATGTGATCGACAGAGGCCGCATCAGGTACCATGGGAGCATTGCCGAACTGAGCGCCAACGAAGAGGTAAAGAGAAACTACTTGATGATATAAACATGATCCCCGATGCTGGATGCTCGTTATTCGATACTGGTTTGAACAAGAACCCAGCATCCAGGATCCAGCAACAAAAGACATCGAATACGGAGGAGGCACATGAAGCAGCCCCTGTGGAAACCTTCAGCAGAGCGGATAAAGAACGCCAACATGACTCGGTTCATAGATCTTGTCAACAAGCGGTTCAATGCGGCATTGACCGGCTATTTTGACCTTTATGACTGGTCGATCTGCAATATCGCTGATTTCTGGGGATGCGTGTGGGATTTTGTAGATATCAGGTCATCGAAAAGATATGACAGCGTGGTGGATGATCTGAACAGGTTCCCCGGTGCGCGATGGTTCGCAGGCGCGGAATTGAATTTTGCCGAAAACCTCCTGAGGTACAGGGACGAGAAGACCGCCTTTGTCTTTAAATGCGAAACAAAGCCGCCTGTAAGCATTACTTACGAAGAACTCTACAAGACCGTCGGCCGCCTTGCCGCCGCCCTGAAAGAGCAGGGGGTCAAAAAGGGAGACAGGGTTGTGGCATATATGCCGAACATGACCGAAACGGCTATCGCGATGCTTGCCACTACAAGCATCGGCGCAACATGGGCATCATGCGGCTCAGAGCTCGGCATGCAGGCGGTCATCGACCGTTTCAGCCAGATCGAGCCGAAGGTCCTCTTTACCGTTGACGGATACCTGTATAAGAACAAGTCGTTCCACATGCTTGCCGATGTGAAGGAGGTTGTAGAGGCAGTGCCTTCGATAGAGAAGGTCGTTGTGGTCTCATATGTCAGTGAAAAGCCGGATATCAGCAATATTCCACATTCGGTTCGTTATGAGGATTTTCTCGCCCGCGGAAAAGAAGGCGAGATCGTCTTCGAGCAGGTCCCTTTTGATCAACCGGTCTATATCATGTTCTCCTCGGGTACAACAGGGAAGCCGAAATGCATGGTTCAGGGGGTAGGAGGGATACTGATCAACCAGCTCAAGGAACTTATCCTCCACGCAGACCTTACACGAGATGATACGATCATATACATGACGGCGCCGAGCTGGATGATGTGGAACTGGCTCATCGCCTCGCTCGGGGTCGGAGCGAAGATCGTTCTCTTCGATGGGAATCCCGGATATCCTGATATCGGGACCATGTGGAAATTGATCGATGATGAGAAGATAACGGTCTTCGGGACAAGCGCCACGTACATCAACATGCTCAAGGGCCAGGGCTTCAGACCAAAAGAACAATACAGCCTCGCAACGCTCCGGGAGATCTGCCAGACAGGTTCGGCCCTCTCTGCCGATGGGTTCGAGTACGTTTACCGGGCCATCAAGGAGGACGTGCACTTCCATTCCATTTCCGGCGGCACAGACATCAACGGGTGCTTTGCGGCGGGATCGCCGACGCTCCCGGTATATGCCGGCCAGCTGCAGGCCCCTGCTCTGGGGATGAAGGTAAAGGCATACGATGATAAAGGCAGCCCGGTCTACGACAGGCAGGGCGAGCTTGTATGCGAGGCCCCTGCGCCTTCCATGCCCCTTTATTTCTGGAACGACCCCGATATGAAGAAATACAAAGACGCGTATTTTGGGGTCTATCCGAATATATGGCGCCACGGCGACTATGTAGAGATCTACAGCGATACCCGCGGCATCACCTTCTTCGGGCGTTCTGATGCAATCTTAAAACCGTCAGGCGTCCGTATCGGCACGGCAGAGATATACAATATCGTTGAGCACTTCGACGAGATCACCGACAGCGTGGCCATAGGACAGAACTGGGAGAACGACCAGCGGGTGCTCCTGTTTGTAAAGCTTTCAAGCGGCGCCTCCCTTACCGATGATCTGAAGGATAGGATAAAAAAGGCGCTCAGGGACAAGGCATCGCCGCGGCACGTGCCATCCATGATCATCGAGGTCCCGGATATTCCCTATACGTTCAACATGAAGAAGGTAGAGAGTGCAATCACGAATATCATTAACGGCAGGCAGGTTACCAACAGGGATGCCCTCGTCAATCCGCAGTCCCTTGATTATTTTGAAGAGATTTTGCCTATGGTACAAAAAAGCTGATAGCTCTTAGCAAAATGCTGAATAAGAGATGCAGGATGATAGACATTGATACTGGATGCTTGATGCTCGATGCCGGTTCAAATCAAGATCCAGAAACCAGCATCAAAGGTACCATGTATTATGAGCCATGAGCTATCAGCCATGAACCATGAGCTAAACAGGAGGCATGTATGTTCGTATCAGACTGGATGACAAGAAAGGTTTTTACGGTAACGCAGGACGACAGCATCTCGTCAGCCATTAAGCTGCTGAAGGAGAAGAAGATCAAACACCTGCCCGTGGTGAAGAAGGATAACGGCCTTGTTGGGATCCTTTCGGACAGGGACATCAAGGAATATACCCCGTCCAAGGCCTCCACTTTTGACATCCACGAGCTCAACTACATACTGTTCACGACGAAGGTCAAAGAGATCATGATAAAGAACGTGATAACCGCGCCTCCGAATATGGCTATAGAAGAGGCGGCTATGATCATGTACGACAACAACATCGGGTGCCTTCCTGTAGTAGATAATAATAAACTTGTTGGCATAATCTCCGATAAAGACATCTTCCGTGTCCTTGTGGATATAACCGGGGTGCGCCACGGCGGGAACCGTTTCTACCTTACGATCGCCGATAAGCTTGGTGCAACAAAGGACGTGATCGATATTGTGAGGGACAACGGTTTTACCATTGACAGCGTCCTCACTACGTACGAAGGCGCAAAGAAGGGTTTCAAGAGGGTTGTCGTAAGGACAAAAGGAAAAGAAGGGAACATCGCTGGCGCAAAGAAGGCGTTCACAGAGAAATATGGCGACCTCTTCTTCCTTTTCTGAGATTTGATTTTAACTGATAGAAGATCCTGGACAAAGGGTCAAACCTCAATTCGATAAATGTGAATTAAGGTTTGACCCTTTTTGTTTTTTTGTGCGGTCTATGGTGCTACTGTTCCCACGGCGCCTGGGGGTCTTTCGTCCACTCCTCGGTGGAGCCGTCATAGACCTTGACGTCCTTGTATCCCATGAGCTCGGTCATCATAAAAGACCATGCGGTGCATACCTTGCCCGTATCGCAGTACGTAATGATCTCTTTCGCCATGTCCTTGCCGACAGCAGCGGAGGCCATGTTCATAAGCTCTGCCTTGTCTTTGTAGGTCCCATCCTGCTTGTACATCTGCGCAGTGGGGAGGCTGACCGCCTTGGCAATACGGCCGGCCTTTGCGACAAAGTCGAGCTTCTTCGTGCCCTTGTAGAAGTCCGGTTCCCTCACGTCGACGATAACGGCCTTCCCGATGCTCTTCATCACATAATCCTTCTTCGCAAAAAGGCTCTCGTTCACCGTCGCCTTGTATGGTTTTGTCTTCGGTTTTACGGCATCTGTAGAAACGGCTTTTTTATCGGCAACCCATTTGTTGTATCCGCCGTCGAGAAGGGCAATGTTCTGGATGCCGGCGTATTTCAGCGTCCATGCGACCCTCGTTATGTCTGTCCTGTCGGGCACCGCGTCGGTCTTCCCGACGATAACGACGATGGAATCGTTGCCGATGCCGGCGCCACCGATGACGTCGAAGAGATCATCGACGGCTGGAAGCTCGTTGCGCAAGCCGCCTTTCATGATCGCCCATGAACCGTAGAATGCATTCACCGCGTTCGGTATGTGGCCTGCCTTGTACTCCTCCACCTTCCTGATATCGACGATCACAACCTTCGGGTTATTGATATTCTTTTCAACCCATGCTGTATCGACGATCGGCGCCACGTCTCGCGCAAGGCATACGATGGGCAATGAAAGAACACAAAGCGCCAGAATAAGTAAACTAACCCTGATCTTTTTCATCATTTGTTCCCTCCTATTTTTTTATCGGTTTTGGCGTATAGACCAAACCTTCGTTCGCTTTTGAGCCATTCTTCAAGAGCATATCCTTCGTGAGAAAATCCTTTTTCTCATCATGGCACACATCGCAGGAGCGCGTCCGTTCTGTCCTCTTGCGGATATTATGGGGCGCCGTGTCCCAGTAATTGGGAAGTTTGTCAAACTGTTCCATTACTATGCCGGCTGACTTGAAGGTATCTCTTACCGTCGGTATCACCCTGAGCGTCGTCACGGTCTTTTTGTCCCTTGGGTTCAACCCGAGGATAAAGCCGGGTTTTGCCGTTGCGCCCTTTCCGAGATGGCAATCGTAGCAATTCCTGTACGCGCCTCCTGAATGGCAGGCATAGCAGCTCAGTTTGTCCTTATGCTGTGCATGCGATGATTGCGCAAGATCGGTTTTTTCCTGTCCCATCTTGTGACAACTGGTGCAGCGGGGCCTCTCTTTCACTTCCTTGCGGAACATATAAGAGGCAGCGCTGTTGCCGTGAAGCTCCCCTTTCTTGTGGCAGTCGACGCAGACCATTCCCTTCTGGTAGTGGATATCGGCGGTCCCGCCGTAGTCACCGGTAAACTCAGGATATACCCTGCCGCCGTGGCACAGCGCGCAGGTCTTCCCTTCTTCCCTTTTTACGAACCTGTGGCCTTTCAAAAGGCCTGTGTTGACCCCGCCTATGACAGGCGCCTTAACGTGGCAGTCGCCGCAGGAAGCATGGCAGCTCCTGCATGATTGTTCGAAGACCTTCTCGTTGAATACTTTAAGCTCGTTCCGGGAGAACCTGGCAGCAGCCCCATGCCTTTGACCTTCGGTGGTAAAATGGAGCGAGGTCTTGAAGGGTTTTGTAATATCATCGTGACACTTTTCGCATGTCTCGGGATTTTTCGATGGCCGCGCGACGAGGCCTTTGTGGGCTATTTCCCTTGTCGGCCCCTTCTCATTCCCCTTATGGCAGGAACCGCAGCTCTCCTCGAAATGTATATCTTTTCCTATGAGCGATCTATCGACCAGGAATGCTTTGTACATCTGATCCGCCGGCACGGACGGAGGGGCACCCGCTCACCCTTCGCCTTCAGAGGCATCGATCTTCGGCGGCTTATAGAGGCTCTTCAGGATCCGGTCGCTGGTATGGCATTGTACACAGGTCGTGGTCTCCGATGACAGGGCGGAAGGCAGATTTGTGAGAGCAGGGAAAAGGCCCAAGGCAACGATAATCACGAAGGCAAGTTTATTTTTCACAATATTCTGTGTATATAGCGCAAAGCGACGTTTTTGTCAATCCGTCCAACAATACTTTTTATGCTTTCAGCGATGTACTTTGATGCACAACAAGGGATGCTGCCGGCGGCTTGACAAAAGTACATCCATGGTCTATACTTATAGCTAATCTGGAATGATTCTGAATTGTATATGATGAACAGAGAGTCGATAGTAAAGGCCCTGAGGGAAAAGGGGATCAAGCTCACCCCCCAGCGGCTTGCCATCATTGAGGTGCTCATAGAGAGGAACGACGATCATCCCGGGGCGGGCGTTATATACAGGGAGGCAAGGAAAAAGATCCGAAGAATAAGTCTCTCCACCGTATACGCGACACTGGGTGAGTTCTCCCGGAGGGGCATCATCAAGACGCTCCAGTTTGACCAGATGGAGAATCGCTACGAAGGCAACCTTGCAGAGCATGTCAACCTTATCTGTAAGGGATGCGGGAAGATCATTGACTATGAAGCGCCTATTTCGCTCGACCCGGCGAAAGTTGCTAAAAAAACGGGCTTTCAGATGCTCGACAGCAGGCTGGAATATTATGGATACTGCCGGGATTGCGCAGGCAGACCAAAAGGAAAGAGAGATAAGATACTGTTATAGACAGCCAGGGAGAACGGTAACGGTCGAAAAATTTTTTGATCTTTTATCCGGAATGATTCCGGACCATGCTTGTGAGAAAAGAGGGAGTTGAGCAGTACGGCACAGTTTTCCATTGAATACAACGAAAGGAGGTTTTAAATGGCAGAGAAGAAGAAGGAGAAGAAAAAACTTACCACACGGAGTGGAGCCCCGGTTGTAGACAACCAGAACGTCATGACCGCGGGGCCTCGTGGTCCCCAACTGCTGCAGGATGTCTGGTTCCTTGAAAAGCTGGCGCACTTCGATCGGGAGGTGATCCCGGAGCGCCGCATGCACGCAAAAGGCTCCGGCGCATACGGCACATTTACCGTCACCCATGACATCACCAGGTATACGAGGGCAAAGATATTCTCGAAGATCGGGAAGAAGACGGACCTCTTTGTTCGCTTCTCCACGGTGGCAGGTGAAAGGGGCGCGGCCGACGCAGAGCGCGATATCCGCGGTTTCGCGATCAAGTTCTATACGGAAGAGGGGAACTGGGACCTTGTGGGGAACAACACGCCCGTGTTCTTCCTCCGCGACCCGCTCAAGTTCCCGGACCTCAACCACGCGGTCAAGCGCGACCCGCGCACAAACCTGCGCAGCGCCCTTAACAACTGGGACTTCTGGAGCTCGCTGCCCGAGGCGCTCCACCAGGTCACCATCGTCATGAGCGACCGGGGCATCCCCGCTACCTACCGTCACATGCACGGCTTCGGCAGCCACACGTTCAGCTTTATCAACGCGAAGAAGGAGCGGTACTGGGTGAAGTTCCACTTCCGCACCCAGCAGGGGATCAAGAACCTGACGGATGCAGAGGCTGAGGCGGTCATCGGCAAGTGCCGTGAGAGCCACCAGCGCGATCTCTATGGAAGCATTGAGAAAGGCGACTTTCCCCGCTGGACCCTGTATGTCCAGATAATGCCCGAGAAGGAGGCCGCAACATACCACTTCCACCCCTTTGATCTTACAAAGGTCTGGCTGAAGAAGGATTATCCGTTGATCGAGGTGGGGGTCCTTGAACTGAACCGCAACCCGGAGAACTATTTTGCAGAGGTGGAACAGTCGGCCTTTAATCCAGCCCACGTTGTACCCGGCATAGGATTTTCACCTGACAAGATGCTCCAGGGAAGATTGTTCTCCTACGGCGATGCCCAGCGCTACCGCCTCGGCGTAAACCATCACCAGATCCCTGTCAATGCGCCCCGCTGCCCTTATCACAGCTACCATCGGGACGGCGCGATGAGGGTCGACGGGAATTACGGAAGCACCCTCGGCTACGAGCCCAACAGCTTCGGCGAATGGCAGGAACAGCCGGAATTTAAAGAGCCGCCTTTAGCCCTTGAAGGCGCCGCTGATCACTGGGATTTCCGCAAGGACGACAGCGACTACTACACACAGCCCGGTCTGCTCTTCCGCCTGATGAACGCGAAGCAGAAACAGGCTCTCTTTGACAATACGGCCCGGTCCATCGCAGAGGCAACGGACGAGATCAAGATCCGACACATCGGCAACTGTCTCAAGGCTGATCCCGCCTACGGGGCTGGAGTGGCCAAGGCGATCGGCATCCCGCTCAGCAAGGTGCCTAAGTAAGTATGTAAAAAAGCGGGCGGTCATCGGACCGCCCGCCTCTATAAGCCATGAGCCATGAGCCGCCTTGCTAGAACACCTTCTTCAGGAGCTCGGCGGCGATGACCGCCTTCTCAACCTCTTTAGAACCTTCGTAGATCTCCACGATCTTTGCATCACGGTAGAACCTCTGGATGTCGTACTCTGCGATGTACCCGTAGCCTCCATGGAGCTGGAGCGCCTCATTGGTGACGTATACGCCGGTCTCTCCTCCGAACCACTTCGCCATCGAGATAAGCGCGTGGTCGGGCTTGCCTTTATCTACGGAATAGGCTGCCCTCCAGTAAAGCCCCCGTGCGGCCTCTATGCGGGTTGCCATCTCCGCGAGCTTGAATTGGACTCCCTGAAGATAAGCCAGCGATGTTCCGAAGGCCTTTCTCTTCTTGACGTATGCGATGGCGAGCTCAAGGGCCCCCTGCGCGACGCCGACGCCCTGCGCCGCTACGTGGTTTCGCGTCTTGTTGAAGAAGTCCATGAGCTGGTAAAAGCCGTTCCCCTCTTTGCCGATGAGATTTGCAGCGGGGACCTCGATGTCGGTAAGGCTCAGCTCC
>DLMV01000065.1:79565-79773 GCA_002478225.1 Deltaproteobacteria bacterium UBA7527
GTCGGTAAGGCTCAGCTCGGCGGTGTTGTTTGCCCTGATGCCCATCTTACCGTGTATCTTGTTGGCCTCGTAGCCGGGCCTGTCGGTCTCGACGAGTATCGCGCTGTGCCGCCGGTGCGCATCCTTCTCTTCAGGGTTCGTGACGCAGAAGATAAGAACGTATTTTGCAATGCAGCCGTTCGTCGTGAACATCTTGCTGCCGTTGATG
>DLMV01000065.1:79995-80403 GCA_002478225.1 Deltaproteobacteria bacterium UBA7527
AGGTATTTCTTTTTCTGTTCCTCGCTCCCGAATGCCTGTATCATCTCTGAGCCGAAGGTGCAGGAGAGGATCGACTGTCCGCAGCCGGGATCGACGCGCCAGAACTCTTCCGAGATCAGTGAATGTTCGAGAAAACCGAGGCCGTGCCCTCCGTACTCTTCCTTGATGAAGGCGCCGACGAAGCCGTATTCGCAAGCCTTCTTCCATAACGAGAGATCGAACTCCTCTTTTTCATCAAATTCACGCGCACGCTCGCGGAATTCTCCCTCGGCAAATTCGCGGGCCGCCTTTTTGATGTCAACCTGTTCTGAAGTTAATTCCATATCACCCTCACAAGTATAAATATTTAGACTGTTGCGGACTCATAGTTCATGGCTCACAGTAAAGCCAAGCACGAAATCCTAATAT
>DLMV01000065.1:80523-104109 GCA_002478225.1 Deltaproteobacteria bacterium UBA7527
AGCACGAAATCCTAATATCGGAACCCTAAACAAATTCAAATGTTCAAAATCCAAAACGTGTTGCAGGGCATCTGTTTGGAACATTTGATATTTGAATTTTGAGATTGTTTAGGATTTGATGCTTCGATATTCGTGCTTGTCTTTTCATGAACTATTAGCCATGAGTTGCTTTAATTACATGTTTGCGGGGAAGATCCCGTCAACATGCATCACTCCGTCTCTTCGTGCCGCTTCCTCTCCTCGCGCCGCATCTCCCTGCGGAGGAGCTTGCCGACCTTTGATTTGGGGAGCATGTCCCTGAACTCTATGTATTGGGGGATCTTGTAGGAGGCAAGGTGATCCCTGCACCAGTGGATGAGATCGTATCCTGTAACCCCCTTGACGTCTTCCTTCAGCACAACGAAGGCCTTTATTCTCTCCCCGACCTTTTCGTCCGGAACCCCGACAGCGCAAACGGCAAGAACAGCCGGATGCTCCTGCAGGGCCGCCTCGATCTCTGAGGATGATACCCTGTAGCCTTTATGCTTTATGGTATCAGCGGTCCTGTCCACAAAGTAGAAGAAGCCATTTTCATCCTTTCTTACTACATCGCCGGTCCTGTACCATCTCCTCCCCTCCATTTCAACGAAGGCCTCTTTTGTCTCTTCTTCTTTGTTCCAGTACGCCCATACCATATGATCCGATGAGACAAGGAGCTCTCCGGCCTCTCCAACGGGAACCTCCTGCAAGGTCTCTTCCTCCACGATCTTTACTTTCTTGATAGGGAGTGCCTTGCCGATGCTGCCGGGCGGTACATCTTCCATCACTGTGGGCATGGTAACGCCGCCGCAGGTTTCTGTCGCCCCGTATCCTTCATAGATCCTTTTGCCGAATTTTTCCTTCCACCGTCGCGCTGTTTCCTGGGGAAGAACGTCGCCGCCGCTAAAGCAATAGACAAGTGATGAAATATCGTAGAAATCAAGCCTGTCATGTTCGAGGATCATTCTATAGAGCGCAGGAACACCGAAAAAGGTCTTTGCCCTGTATAGCTGAATATAATAAAGAAAGGCATCTATGCTTACCTTCGGCATGATAATGACGCAGTCTCCCGAAATACAGAGCGGACCCAGACCGAATACCTGTCCGAGGATATGGAAAAGCGGACCCCCCTGTATGACCACGTTTTCTGGTGGTGGCGTCACGGGGGCGCTTACATCCAGCTGTGCTTTGACGGATTCGAGGAACAGGGCGTGACTAATGGGGACGCCTTTCGGGTTCTTTGTGGTACCGCCGGTATAGAGCATCTCAAGGGTCTCGTCTTCGCCAACCTGGGCCCCCTCCATGGTGGTCCTGGTCTCCATGAGGTCCTTGAGCTCATAGATGCCTTTGCCCTTCTCTATCTTGCCTTCCGGTATCCGGTCGAAGGCCTTGCCTATGAGCCACTTGTACCGTGGTAAAAGATCTGCCATACCCGTGACGATGACCGTATCCAGGGTGCCTTCTTCTTTAAGCTCTTTGGCATAGCCGAAGTTCGTGTCCGCGCAAATAATGGTGCGTGCGCCAGAATCTCCGGCGATATATCTTAAGTCCCGCGGTGTGTAAATAGGGGCGATAGGTATTGCCACGGCCCCGATCTTTTGTATGGAAAGCCAGCTGATGATCCATTGAGGCGTATTCGGCATGTAAAGAATGATCTTGTCGCGTTGTTTTAAGCCCAACGACGTGAGCCCTGTGGAAAGGCGCTCCACATATGCGAAAAGATCAACATAATAGAAGACCTCCCCCAGGTAGCGAACGGCCGGTCTTCCTTTGTAACGGTTTACTGTATCTTCGAAGGCCTTATATACGTTCATCGTTTACTATACTCCAAAATAGGCTGCCTTAATCTCGGGATTGTTGTAAAGCTCTTCTCCGGTGCCGTGAAGAGTGAGCATGCCGTTCTCGAGGACATATCCCCGGTCAATAACAGGCAATACGGGCCGGGCAAACTGTTCGCAGATCAATATTGTAACGCCCGCCTCTTTTCGTATTGCGACGATCGACTCTATAAGCTTCACCTGAATAGCAGGGGAGAGGCCAAGGAGCGGTTCATCAAGGAGCATAAGCGTGGGATTTGCCATGAGAGACATCCCGATAGCGAGCATCTGCTGCTCACCGCCGCTTAAGAAGCCGGCCTTTCTCTTCCTTAAGGGCACGAGGGCCGGGAATATCTTGTAAATGTACTCGATCTTTTCTCTCATCACCGGTCTGGACAAGAGATAAGAGGCGATCTTCAAGTTCTCTTCAACGTCGCTCTCAACAAAGACGGGATGTCTTTCACGGGAAAGCACTATCCCCATCTTGACCCTCTCATCGGCCCAGAGGTCGGTAATATCACGTTCGAGAAAAGAGATGCGGCCGAATATGGTTATTCTCTCGCCACCCTTGCGCTGTTCCTTGAGCTTCGTGTCAAGCAGGAGCCCCGAGATCGTGTTCATCAGCGTGGTCTTACCGGCGCTGTTTGAGCCTATAATGCCGACGATCTCCCCCCTGTTCACTTCGATGGAGAGTTCATTGATGGCGATGGCGTTCTCGTAAAAGACCATGAGCTTATCAACGTTCAGCATAATTCTACCCTCTACACCTCCACACCGAGATACGCCTTCTTCACCTCTTCGTCTTCCAGTATCTCTTTCGGAAGACCTTCCTTGATCTTCTTGCCGTAATTGAGTACGATCACCTTATTAGCTATGCGGAACAGTTCCTTTAGCCTGTGCTCCACCATGATCACGGTCTTGCCGTCCAGAAGGATCTTTTCGATAATGGGGATTATGCTTGTGACCTCTGCGATGGAAAGACCGGAAAAAAGCTCGTCGAGGATAAAGATCTCACTCTTAAGGGCGAGGAGGCGCGCCAATTCCAGCCGCTTGAGGTACCCGTGAGGCAGTACGCTTGCCGCCTTGTACGGCACTGAAGAATCCCGTTCAAAGCCGACCTCTTCGAGAACGTCAAGGGCTACCGCATCCTTATCCCCAAATCTTCCCCCCGAGGAAGCTCTTACCCTTGGTGATGAAAGGGGAACAATAATATTCTTGAAGGCAGGAAGATGAAAAAAGGGCTTCACCATCTGAAAGGCCCTGCCGATACCCATATTGGTGATCCTGTATGGAGGAAGACCGATCACATCCTTTCCCTTGAACAGCACGCTGCCTGTATCCGGTCTCACGAAGCCGGTTATTGTGTTGACAAGCGTGGTCTTGCCGGACCCGTTCGGCCCGATGATGCCCAGCAGCGTGTTTTCCTCAACCCTGACGCTCACATCATCTAAGGCTTTTACGCCGCCAAAGGCCTTTGTTATGCCCTGTACTTCAAGAAGTGCCATCTACCCATCCTTTTTAAACCAGCAGTCAGCACACTGAAAAGACGTGTTCCTCGTCCCTCGCACCTCGTTACTTGTTTCATACAACCAGCATCCAGTATCGAGCATCCAGTAACCAGTATCCGTCATTTATTTATTGGGGCTTGCGTCGCCCCCTCCAGCAGCAAAGCTGCCGGAGCCTCCCCTTCTCGCGAGCCGTGCTCGCTTGTATTTTACTCTCAGCTCTTTGCTCTCCGCTCTCGGCTATTCTATCTTCACCCATCGTTCCATCTCATTGTATTTTCGTGATGCGTAGTGGAAGATGCCTTCAGGAAGCGCCACGACGCATACAACAAGGATAAGCCCGTAGAAGACGATCCGCAGGGTCCCAAACTCACGGAGGATCTCAGAGAGGGGGACAAGGATCATGGCCCCTACAAGCGGACCGGCAAGCGTACCGATCCCGCCTATCGAGGCTGCAGCAATGGGAAGGATCGAAAATTCCATCGCAAAAACAGGCATCCCGGTAAACTGATAAGAGTGCGTCATAAAAGCCCCGCAGAATGCGCAGATGCTGCTTCCGATGAACAACGACTGTGCTTTGAAGGCATAGATGTTAATGCCTGATGCCATGGTGGCCCTGTCATTGTCCCGCATGCTTACGAATATGAGCCCATAGTCAGAAGCGATGAACCTTCGAAGCCCGAAGAGGGATGCCCACATGGCGGCGAGGATGAGCGTGATCTCAACCCATACATTAGGGAAGGGGCTTAAGCCTGTTATGCCTTCCGTGCCGCCAAGGATCTTCGTCGCCTCAATAAGACGCATGAGCATCAGGGGCAAGATGAGAGTTACCATGGCAAAGTAGATCCCCCGGAGCCTCACGACGGGGAGGAGGATTATGGTAGAGATGAACCCGCCCATTATTGTAGCCACCGGTATGGTGACATAAACGGGGAGGTGAAGATAATGATCGAGGCTCCCTGCAGCATAAGAGCCTATCCCGAAGAAAAGGGCCTGACCGAGGGACAGAAGCCCGCAGTTCGACAGGAAGTCCCACGACACGGCGAGCATGGCGAAGATGCAGGTGGTAATGATCACTTTTTTCCAGTACAGCGGTAAAAAATAGGCGACGAGGGCGATCCCTATAATGGGGATGACCCTTGGGAACAGAAGATACCACATCTCCCTGTAAGAAGTGAGGGCATATATATCATCAGAGCGTGCCTTTATACTCCTTGCGATGCGTTCCTTGCGATAATTTTCCTTCAAACCCTCTCCTCCAGTTCCTTTTGATGGCCCAGCAGCCCCGAAGGCTTGACTGCCAGTATTATGAGGATGGCAAGTAGGCTCACAAGCATTGTCCAGTGGGGAGCGAGATACATTGCTGTTATGGTCTGGGCATAGCCGATGATGAAGCTGGCAATGATCACCCCGAATGTGCTCCCAAGCCCACCGACAATGCAGACAGACAGGGCGCTGATCAGAACATCATATCCGCTGTCCACGGTAATTGTACCAAGAGGCAGGATGACAATGGCAGCGAAAGTACCGAGTGCTGAACCTATACCCATACTCAGACTCGCTATCCGGTCAGGATTGATCCCGAGGGAGAGCGATGTATGCTCTTCCTGGGCAATCCCACGGAAGGCAAGCCCTGTCTTGGTATAATGTGTAAATAAATAGAGTGCAATGATGATGAGAACCATCAAGCCGATTATAAGCAACCTTTGAATATCAACAAAGGCGCCAAGAATCTCCACAGAGCCCTCTATGAAAACGGGCAGGGAGTATTTGAACCCAATGAGACCGACATATCTCAGCAGCTCAAGCAGGACTATGGAGATTCCGAAGGTAGCAATCACTTCGGACATGACAAGTCCTCTTATCCTCTTTATGATAAACTTGTAAATGAGCGCCCCAAACACCCCCATGATGATTATAGCTGAAATTGCAGAGATGGCATAGGGTATATTCAGCGTGCTGATAAGGGTCCAGGTTATAAAACCTCCAACAATGTATATGGCACCATAAGCAAAATTGGCTACCCCGCTGATACCGAATGCCAGGTTAAATCCAAGGGCCATAAGGGCAAGGATTGCACTATTGATCAGGCCGTAGATAAGCATGCTGTAGACAATCATAGGTTTATTTTATCTAACCGGTTTATCTATCTTTTCCTCGGCTATGGACTCAGGATAGACAATGACCCTTCTGCCATTTTTCCACTGGAAGACAGCGCCGAGGGCTGTATTCATGGGATCGTTGCCGAAGATGAGCTGATGCCCTTTATCAAATTTGATCCTTCCGACGGCACCGGCAATGTTCGTCTCTTCGATCGCTTTTACCACCTTGTCCACATCAAGCGTCCCCGCCTTTTCAATGCTATTTGCCAGAATATAGACAGCATCGTAGGAGGGTGAAACAGCGTGTCCTGATTGAAGTTCCTCTTTCCATCTCTTCTTATATCCCTCATAGAATTGTGTGGAAGGCATATAGGTCTTCAACGGAATATGGCCTATCTCAAAGATCACATTCATGGCTCCTTCGATCTTACCTTCGAAGGTTTGCCATGACTTTGTGCCCATGAGCGGCGATATAAAACCGGCTATCAGGGCCGGGACCTTCATGCTGTTCCACTGTTTTACGAGTATCCCGCTGGTCGGCATGTCGAATATTGCTAAAATGACCTGAGCACCCCCTGATTTTGCCTTCATCAGACCCGAAGAGAAATCGGAAGCTCCGGTCGGATATTTCTCAAAACCGAGAACGGTCCAACCGTTCTCTTTGAACCATTTCTCCATTAAAGCTCCTGTGCCGGCAGCCCAGAGAACGTCTTGGGTGGTAATGAATACTTTGTTAAAGCTAAAATCCTTGTTGATCTTATTCATGAGGCCGCTGATGTAGCCGACGAGGGAAGGGGCATCGAGGCAGTTTCTAAAAGAATATTTATACTTATCCGGTTCGTTCAAGATTTTTTTCTGGAACAGCGGGGTCATCGCAGTAGAGTTGATGTTAATGATCTTATATTTTGAGTAGATGTCCATGGCGGCCAGCAACGCCTCGGACCTGAAATTCCCCAACACGACGGCGTAGATCTTCTTATCGAGGATGAGTTTTTCAATGCCAAGCAATGCCTCCGAAGTAGGGACCCCGGGCTCGCCGTCCCGGATATCGAGGGCCTCGATCTTCAGCATCATTTTTTCATTCCCGACCTTGACCCCGCCTTTGGCGTTGATTTCCTCAGCGGCGAGCTGAGCGGCTTTGTGACCCTCGTATCCTTCTATGAGCTTCAGCGATGTCGGCACGCCAAGGGTGATATATCGCTGGGCAGACGCAGGATATACAGAAAGAACGATCACTGTTGCAAATAATAGACACAGAACAATCCTCTTCATAATGCCCCCTTTATTTTTCTCTTTATGAGGCCGTATACGAGCATGCCGTTATTTCATCCAGGAAGGCTTCGCTATCTTGGCAGAAGCGATAGAATTCGGCCATACAACGGCCATAGTACCCTTCTGCCACTGGAAGACAGCGCCAACAGCGGCGGTCTTCGGGTCGTCCCCGAATATAAGCTGGTGGCCGTTGTCGAACTTGACCCTTCCTACAACCCCCACCATGTCCGTTTCCTCGATGGCCTTGACAACCTTGTCGGAATCGAGGCTCCCTGCCTTCTCGATGGCGTTGACGAGGACGTAGACCGCGTCATAGGCAGGCGCGGCGCCGTGACCTGATTGGATGTCCTCTTTCCACCGCTTCATGTATGCTTCGGAGAACTTTACCGATGGCGGGTATGCCTTTATGGGGAAATACCCGATCTCGAAGACGACGTTCATGAGACCATCGATGTCCTCGCCGAAGGTCTTCCACGCCTTTGTGCCCATAAGCGGCGAGATGAATCCCGCCATCAGGGCAGGGATCTTCATGCTCTTCCATTGCTTTACGAGGATGCCGCTGGTTGGCATGTCGAATATGGGAAGGATGACCTCCGCACCTGCTGATTTGGCCTTCATGAGGCCTGCAGAAAAATCAGAGGCGCCTACGGGATATTTGTCAAAGCCCGCTACGGTCCACCCGTTGTCCTTGAACCACTTTTCCATCATGGAGCCCGTTGCTGTTGCCCACAGAACGTCCTGGGTGGCTATAAATACCTTTTTGTAACCAAACTGGCTCGACACATGCTTCATCATGTTCTGCATGTACCCGGCAAGGTATCGTGAATCGAGGCAGCTGCGGAAAGAGTATTTGTATTTCTCTTTATCGCTGAGGACCTTTTCCTGGAACTTCGGCGTCATCGCGATGGTCCCGATATTGATTACCTTGTACTTTGAAAAGATGTCCATAGCGGCCAGAAGCGCCTCGGACCTGAAATTGCCGACAACGGTGGCATATATCTTTTTATCAAGGATCAGCTTCTCGATGCCGAGCAATGCCT
Organism: Deltaproteobacteria bacterium UBA7527; assembly: GCA_002478225.1. GTDB lineage: Bacteria > Desulfobacterota > Syntrophorhabdia > Syntrophorhabdales > Syntrophorhabdaceae > UBA5609. Next base: position 88,278 of record DLMV01000065.1, read on the forward strand.
CTGATGTGGGTACTCCGGGCTCGCCGTCGCGGATGTCGAGGGCCTCGATCTTTAGCAGCCGTTTTTCAGCGCCCACCTTGACGCCTCCTCTGGCGTTGATCTCCTCGACCGCAAGCTGAGCCGCCTTGTGGCCTTCGTATCCCTCGATAAGCTTCAATGATGTCGGCACGCCAAGGGTGATGTATTGCTGGGCGGATGCAGAATACGCGGTAAGAACGAGCAATGTTGCGAAGAATAGACACAATACTATTCTTTTCATAGTAACCCCCTTACTTTATTTTACCGCTTCTTTTTATCATGCCGAAGCGCATGACGTTGTTGCGGTAGACTCTTGCACAGAAAGGGCTGTTTGTTGATGCCATTACGTACTTTTTCTTTGTTTACTATTTTAAACGAAAAGATGCAAGCAAAATCTTTTGATTAAAAAAAACAGAAACCTTTCACATTGCAAAAATGCATCCGGAATACGCTTGAAGCCACAGGCCGTGATATTTTGCATTAAAAGGGATATACTATTATACTATCATGCATATACTTCGCAGAGGAGAATGATCCGGATTTGAGTCCTGAAACCAAAATAGGCCGCAATACCCTGCAGTCTACCCTCAACCTGATCCCGATCGGCATCTATATCATTGACAGGGAGCTGAAGATCAGGTGGGCGAACCGGAGGATGCTCCGCTGGATGAAGGAAAAGAAGATCTCCCGCGCGTGGGACAAGAACTGTTACTCGGCGATATTCGGCAGTAAAACGCCCTGCATTGACTGCCCTGTGGTCAGGGCCTTTGAAAGCAGCAGAACAGAGTACGCGGAGATAAAAAAGACCGATAGAACAAAGAACACACACTACCTCGTAACATCGACACCGCCGGAGAAGGACAAGGACAGCGCATCTCCCTTTTTCATCATGACCATCCAGGACATCACGGCTTATAAGACTGCAGAAGATGAACTGCGCCGCCTCAACGAGTTCAACAAAGAGATCATCGAGAACGCGCCGGTGGCTATCTTCACCATCAACCAGGAAGGAGAGTTCTCAAGCGTGAACCCCGCCCTTGCCGTATTGTCGGGCCTGGGTGAAAAGGCTAAGGAGAAGCTGCTTGGATTTAACTGGCTGAAGAATCCATACACGATCAAGTGCGGCCTTGCCAAGCACATCAGGGAAGGGCTTGAAGGGAAACCCTTTCAGCTATGGGATTTCCCTTTCGTCAATTACTGGGGCGACCCCCAGTACATATACTTTAAAGGCGTGCCGGTACGCGGAAAGGACGGGAACGTCGAAGGGCTCCTCTGTATAATAGAAGAAACAACCGAGATAGTGAAGACAAGGGCGCAATTGATACAGGAGGCCAAGATGTCTTTTGTGGGGCGCCTGGCTGCGGGTATCGCCCACGAGCTGAACAACCCCCTCGCAACGATCACCGCCAATGCGGAGCTTGCGAAGGAGCTTCTTGAGAACGCCAGCGAAGGCTCTATGGACCAATCCAACCTGGGCGAGATGAAGGAATATATCGATACTATCGAGGAACAGGCTTACCGGTGTACCAGGACCATTAAAAACCTCCTGGAGGTAACAAGGAAAAAGGATTTTGGGGCCGGTCATATTAATTTTCATGATTTTATCTCTGAGGTCATTGGCCAGATAAACTTCAAAAAAATGAAGGTGAAGCTCATCAAGGAGGTCCCGCCCGATCTTCCTGAGATCAACAGTGATCCTGAAGCGCTGCGGCAGGTGTTCCTGAACGTGATCAGCAACGCCGTCGATGCGGTTGAAGGCACGGAAAATGCATCAATATGGATCAGGGCAATGCTTAAAAATAATGATAGGGTTGAAGTGGCCATCGAAGACAACGGCACCGGCATACCCGAAGACATAGCGGAGTTCATCTTTGAACCCTTTTTTACCACGAAAGAACCAAAGAAAGGGATAGGGCTCGGTCTGACGCTTTGTTACGATTTCCTGCAGAGGATGGGAGGGAGCATTGAGGTCCAGCAAAGGCCCAGAGGAGGGAGCATATTTGCGATCACGCTGCCTGTCTATGACCAGAAAAAGATAGGGTATCAGAGTGTCTGAGATCAGGGTCCTCATAGTTGACGACGAAGAACAGCTGGCCGAGGCATTTAGGAAAAAACTGTCCAAGGAAGGCTACGCGGTACAAACCGCTTCTACCGGCAGCGCCGCCATCACCCTCGTGAAGCAGCAGCCTTTCGATGTCTGCGTTCTCGACATCAGGCTCCCCGACATCGACGGGGTGAAGCTGTTGGAGGCCCTCAAGGAGATCGAGCCCAACCTTGAGATCATTATGCTCACGGGCCACGCCTCTATTGACACTGCGATACAATCGATGAAATGCGGCGCCTATGATTACCTGAGCAAGCCATGCAAGCTTTCGGAGCTGAGCAGCATTATCCTTAAGGCCTATGAGAAGAAGGCGCTGAAAGAAAGGAATATCGTTCTCCAGGAGCAGCTCCAGAGGGTCGAGACGCACGATACGTTCATCGGCGAGAGCAAACAGATAAAAGAGATCCACAGACTCATCTCTCTTGTCGCGCCTTCCGATGTTCCCGTGCTTATCCTTGGAGAGACTGGGACCGGGAAAGAGCTTGTGGCAAGGGCAATACACGCTTTGAGTCCCCGATCGGCAAACCAGTTTGTGGCGGTAAATTCAAGCGCTCTCCAGGAAAGCATACTCGAGAGCGAACTTTTCGGGTATAAGAAAGGGGCCTTTACCGGCGCGCAGAACGATAAGATCGGGCTCCTCGAGCTGGCCAATAAAGGGACGTTCTTCATTGATGAAGTGGGCGATATGGGCGTCAATATCCAGGCAAAATTTTTGAGGACCCTCGAAACAGGCATCTTCAGACGCCTCGGTGATACCCGTGAATCCAAGGTCGACGTGAGGTTCATATTTGCAACGAACAAATCCCTTGAAGATGAGGTAAAAGAGAAGAAGTTCCGTAAAGACCTTTTCTACAGGCTCAACACATTTATGATCACCCTTCCGCCCCTTCGTGAACGGAAAGACGATATCCTTTTGCTGGCGGACTACTTTCTCAGAAAGTTCGTGCGGGGCGGGGATAAAAAGGTCCTGTCAGATAGCGCGATAAAACTCCTTTCAGAGTACTGGTGGCCGGGGAACGTACGCGAGCTTGCGAATGTGCTTGAGAGGGCGGTCCTCCTTTCTATGACGCGCAAGACCATCCTCTGCGAGGACCTGCCGCAGACCATGATGGAAAGTCACCTCAATTGCGCTCACGATGAGAAAAGGCAGTTGCAGAGTGACGCCCTTGATCTCATGAAGGTTGAAAAAGAACACATAAAGCGGGTACTGGGCCTTGCAGAAGGAAATAAGAGCAAGGCTGCCCGGCTTCTCGGGATCAGCAGGAAAAAACTTTATCAGAAGATCGAGGGGAACAGCTAACACCTTAGCTGCCCATGTGTGTATTTTGAACACACCTGTCTCTTTTTGCCCACCATGTTTTCGCAAACACGCAATGAAAACAAGCTCATGGCTCATGGCAAACACAAGCACAAAATCCTAAGCACCAAACCCTGAACAATATCAAAATCCAAATATCAAATGTCCGAAACGGATGCATGTTCCTTAATGTCTTGAATTTTGAACATTTGAATTAGTTTAGGATTTAGAAATTCGGATTTAGGATTTACCATGAGCTGCCTTTCTCCCCTTACGACTCACGCCTCGCGACTTACGGGTATTCTGCCATAAGCCGCATTACAATTTCGATATATTCATATGGCATGACAATTGCTTTTACAGTTGCTTAATGCCCGGCTTTCGTGAGATCCGGAAGGCGGAAACAGACACATCCTCTGGAGGTTTATAGATGGAGCTTACACCAGAACAAAAAGACATAAGGAATGCAGCAAGAGAGTTCGCAGAAGGGGAAATGATGGAGGTGGCGCGTGAACTGGATGAGAAGCAGGAATTCGATGAGAGACTCTGGAAAAAGGCTGCCGACCTTGGTTTCCTCGGGGTCTTCGTAGATGAAAGATACGGGGGAGCGGGGCTCGGATATCTGGAACACAGTCTCATATGCGAGGAGTTTGCACGCATAGACTGCGGCATTGCGCATTCGATAACATCAACATTTTTTGGCTCGCAGCTCATAAGCCTCATCGGGACCGAAGAACAAAAGTTAAAATACCTTTCTTCGGTGTGCAAGGGCGAGGCCAAGATGGGCGTTGCAATCACAGAACCCGATGCGGGAAGCGACGTGTCTTCCGTAAAGACAATGGCGAAGAGAACCGACAGCGGATATGTACTGTCCGGCAGTAAAACATTCATAACAAACGCCAATCGTGCAGATTTCCTCGTAGTTCTTTGTGTCACGAACCCGGAAGCGAAAAAGAAGTATGAACGGTTCAGCACCATTATCGTAGAGACCGACAGGCCGGGCTATGAATCGAGCAAGCTGAAGAACAAGCTTTCGATACGCTGTTCCGATACAGGAGAGGTTACTTTCAAAGATGTAACAGTGCCCAAGGAGAATCTCCTGGGCGAGGAGGGGAGGGGATTCTACAATATTATGGAGTTTCTCAACCGTTCCCGCCTGGAAGCGGCAGGATTCGGGATAGGAACGGCTCAGGGAGCACTGGAGAAGGCCATCGACCATGTGCGCAAAAGAAAGCAGTTCGGAGGTCCCCTTGCCGATTCGCCGATAGTGCAGACAAAGATAGCGGAGATGGCCACCTTAGTTGAAGCCGGAAGGAGTTTCCTGTATTCTACGAGCGCAAAGGTAGACAGAGGCGAACTAGATCACGCCCTTATTGCCATGACAAAATGGTATGCTGCAGAGATAGCGGTAAAGGTCTCCGATGAGGCCATACAACTCCACGGAGGATACGGCATACTGGAAGAATATGATGTCGGTCATTACTGGCGCGATGCAAAGGTCCTCGAGATCTTTGAAGGAACTAAAGAAATTGAGAAATTGATCATCGGCAGGAGACTGTTGGGACGGTAAACGATGTAGCGATATTACCCAGACTGTATCCAAAATGCACATCGGTGAAGGAGGCTTTGTTTGCAGGCATGTGGAATAAAGGTTTTTTGTAACATGGCATCAAATTTGCTTAAATTAACCATAAAATTAAATCAGAAGGAGGCTTTATGAAACACAAAAGAACGATCCGTTTTTTTGCGATCCTGTTTTTTGCGATCACGTTTATCGCCGTTACAACCACTGCCGGTCTTGCACAGGAGAAGGCCGTTACCATCAAGATCTCGAACTGGTTCCCCGTGGGAGCCGGTCAGGATAAGCTTTTAAAGGATTGGGGAACAGATCTCGAAAAAAGGACGAACGGCAAGATAAAAGTGAATTATTACGCCGCGGGCACGCTTGCCCCTGCGCCGCAGTCCTATGATGCTGTGGTAAAGGGCATAGCGGATGTGACCCAGCATGTGGCTGGCTATACTGTGGGGAGATTCCCCATGATGGAGCTTATCGACCTGCCCCTGGGCTATCCGAGCGGTGTGGTCGTAACGAGGCTGGCAAATGATTATTACAAAAAGTATCACCCGAAAGAGATGGACCAGGTAAAGGTGCTCTGGTTCCATGCGCAGGCGCCGGGGATACTCCACACGAAATCAAAACCCGTTAACAAACTTGAGGACCTAAAGGGTCTGAAGATAAGGACCTTCGGGTCAAATGCAAAGCTTATGTCCTACCTTGGCGGCACGCCTGTTGCTATGCCGATGGGCGATGTCTATGATGCGCTTTCAAAGGGTGTGGCAGACGGTCTCCTTGCAAGCTATGAAACCATGGATAACTGGAAGTTTGCCGATTTTATACGGTACTCAACAGAATGTTATGATGTCGCTTACACCGCTTTATTTATGGTGGTAATGAACAAGAACAAGTGGAACTCGCTGCCGAAAGATGTCCAGGACACGATAGACAAGTTGAGCGCTGAGTATATCGAGAAGTCTGCGAAGATGTGGGACGATATAGCGGAAAACGGAAGGCAGGTCCTGCTCAAGAACGGCGGGAAGATCATAAAGCTCTCAAAAGAGGAACAGGCAAAATGGGTGGAGAAGGCAAAGCCTCTGTTCGAGGAGTACGCAAGCAACGTAGAAAAGAAAGGCCTGCCCGGAAAAGAGGCTGTAAAGTATATCCAGGACTACGTGAATAAATTCAAAAAATAGGTCTTAGAAAATAATCTTCGGAGGCGTTCCTGCCTCCGTATCCATTTTAAGGGGGCGCCACAATGGAAGGTTTCTTTAGGTTTGTCTCTCGATTAAGCAGGTTTCTCTTTTGGGTCGCAGGGGCAATCCTTTTTGTAATGATGATGCTGACAGTGGTTGATGTGATCTTGCGGTACGCTGGAAAGAGCATTGCCGGGACATATGAGCTCGTATCATTCGCAGGGGCGCTTACCGTAGGTTTTGCCATTGCGCAGACCTCTCTCGACGGCGGGCATGTCTACGTGGATATCCTGACAGACCATGTGGGTCCGGCATTGAAAAAGGCCCTTATTTTTTGTACAAAACTCGCCGGCACCCTGGTCTTTCTTCTTCTTGCCTGGTCATTCATGTTTAAAGGCATTGAGTTGTATGGGTCGCAGGAGGTCTCAATGACGCTTCACATCCCCTTTTACCCTGTGGCATATGGATTATGTGTTTGCAGTATAATAGAGGCCCTTGTACTCTTTGCTGAGGCGATAAGGACGGCCTTCTTTCGGGAGATGGGTGTAACCATTGTTGAGGTGAAGAAAGATGAGTGAAGTGACCATTGGCATAATCGGGTTGATAGTCCTGTTGTGCCTTTTTGTTACAGGCATGGAGATGGCATTTCTTATGACGGTCATCGGTTTTATCGGCTTCGGCATCCTTAATGGCTTTGGGACCGCCGTTGATCTGCTTGCAAACGATTTTATGGATTCCCTCGCCTCCTATGGTTTGACCGCCATCCCTCTCTTTGTGCTTATGGGGCAGATCGCCTTCAATGCGGGCATTGCGGGCAGACTCTACGATTCGGCGCATAAGTTCCTGGGGCATATCCCGGGAGGACTGGCCGTAGCAACCGTGGCAGGGGCTACTGTTTTCAAGTCTATCTGCGGCTCTGTTGCCGCCACTGCGGCAACCTTTGCGAGCGTTGCAATCCCTGAGATGGATAGGTACGGCTACAGCAAGAAGCTGTCCACAGGCATAGTGGCCACTGTAGGCACACTCGGCGTTTTGCTGCCGCCGAGTGTGATCCTCATTATTTTCGGCATCATAACCCAGCAGTCGATCGGCAAGCTCTTTATGGCAGGCATACTGCCGGGGCTCATAATGGCATTCTTTTTCATGGTTGTCATCTTCGGCTGGGCAAAGATCAACCCGTCAATAGGACCAAAGAGCGTGAAATACCCCTGGGGGGAGAGGATAAAGACCATACCAAGCGTGATCTGGCCGATCGTCATCTTTCTTCTGATAATCGGCGGGCTTATGAAGGGCATCTTCACGCCTACTGAGGCAGGCGCTGTCGGGGCATTTGCCGTTCTGCTGCTCTGCGTTGTCAAGAAGGACCTTGCTTTCAACGGTATCAAGAAGTCCCTTGAAGAGGCACTCCGTACGACATGCATGGTACTTATGCTCGTAGCATCCTCAACGGTCCTTGGCCATTTTGTCGCCCTTACGAATATTTCACAGGTAACCGCCGACTGGGTAAACGGGCTTCAGGTGCCGCGGGCGATAGTCATGATAATCATATTCCTCATTTATCTTATCGGCGGTTCTTTCATGGATGACCTGGCCTTTATGATCCTTGCAACCCCTATATTCTATCCTATTGTTATAGGTCTCGGTTATGATCCCCAATGGGCAGGCATCATGATAGGTCTTACCGTATGCGTGGGTTCCGTTATCCCGCCCGTGGCCATCTGTGTGTTTATTGTAAAGAACATAACGAAAGTGCCTATGGGCATCATATACAGCGGTGTATATCCCTTTCTTATCTCGATGATTGTTGTGATTATTTTACTTTTTATATTTCCCGAGCTTGCTACATATTTGCCGGGCGTGTTTATGAAATAATATGAAATAAGCAGATGAACTGCATGGCGTGCCGGCCTTTGATGAGCCTTGAGGATACATTGACAGACGAAGGTCCGTGCAATAAAAGACCCGGGGAAATCCTTACTTCACTTAAAACAGAGGGCATGGTAAAATATATCTTTCGGGAAAAGGCATTCAGCTTGCGGCGGTAGTAATGGCTTGAACAAAGCTCCCCACAGGAGCAATATCGATCAGAAAGACGTAGGACAGAAAGAGGAGGCAAAGATGGTCTTTGGAGATGTACTGACAAGGAACGCAAGAAAATTTCCTGCAAAGACAGCGATCGTCCATGAAGATACACGGCTGACTTACAGGGAGTTCAATGAAAGGGTGAACCGTCTGGCGAACGCGCTTTTGAAAAAAGGCCTGAACAAAGGCGACCGTATCGGCGTGCTTGTGCACAACTGTCATCAATTCATGGAGATATATTTTGCCGCGGCAAAGACAGGGGGCATCTTCTGTCCATACAACAACCATCTGAAACAACGGGAGTTAAAGGACATCATCGACTATTCGACCCCGAGATTTCTTTTCGTTGACAAGGACTTCGGCAGCATGATAAACGCTCTGAGGCCCGAACTGACGTCTGTGGAGCAGTTTATTGCGATCCGGCCCTCGGACCTGCCCTTTATGGAGGACTATGAGTCGTTCTTGTCGAGGGGAGAAAGTGATGAGCCTGCCGTCAAAGTACTCGAGGATGATGTGCTCAGCATCATCTTTACAGCGGGCACAACAGGCAAGCCAAAGGGCGCCATGAGAACGCACAGGCACCTGATATCTGACGCTGTTGCGTCTGTTATTGATCTGCGCGTCGAATACGATGAAAAGGTGCTCATCACCTTTCCCATGTATCACGTGGCCTGCGAGGACAACATCGTAAGGCACTCATTTATGCCGAACACGTTCTACATCAAGAGGGAAGGAAGCTTCAACCCTGACGAGGTTTTGGAATACATTGCAAGAGAGGGGATCACCAGATGCCAGATGGTGCCCACTATGATCCACAGTCTGATCCAGGTGCGGGATATAAGCAAATACGATCTGAGCAGCCTGAAGTTGATCCTGTATGCAGGCTCCTCCATGCCCGTAGAACTGCTGAAGAAGGCGCTGGCGATCTTCCCGTGCGGGTTTGCCCAGCTATACGGACAAACGGAGAGCGGGCCTTTTACCACGGTGCTGAAGCCTGAAGACCATATTATGGACGGTTCTCAGAAGAAGCTTGCAAGACTGGCTTCTTCCGGAAAACCAGTGCTCAATTACGAGATCAGGATCGTTGACGATCAGGACAACGATGTACCTGTAGGCGAGGTTGGCGAGATCATCGGCAGAAGCGAAGCGATGATGAAAGGCTACTGGCAGATGCCCGAGGAAACGGCGAAGAAGCTCAAGAACGGCTGGCTCCATACGGGCGACCTCGGCAAGCTTGACGAGGATGGCTATGTGTATATCGTCGAGAGAAAGAACGACATGATCATCTCCGGCGGGGTCAACGTGTATCCGAGGGAGATAGAGGAGGTCCTCTACCAGCACCCTGCAGTATCAGAGGCATCGGTGATAGGAGTGCCGGATGAGCACTGGGGAGAGATCGTGAAGGCGGTCATTGTGCTGAAGGCAGGCGCCACTGCCACAGAGGATGAGATCAAGGCATTCTGCGGTGAGCGGCTCGCAGGCTTCAAGAAACCCAAATCAGTGGAGTTCTGGAAAGAGCTGCCGAAGAGCCCCCAGGGAAAGATCCTGAAGAAAGAGATAAGAAAGGCCTTTCAATAACGTGAAATGTAAAAAGTTAAATGTAAAAAGTTTAAACCTTTTACCTTTCACATTTCACCTTTTACTTTGTTGGCTATGAGCTATCAGTTATGAGCCGGTTTTCATTGTATAAAAAAGGGCTTCCAAAGAGGAAGCCCTTAATGTTTTGTTTTTTGCTTATACGATGGTTTTCAGCTTTTCCTGAAGGTTCTTTGTAAATTCCTTCTCCGTATCTTTCGCTTTTGCCCTCATGATCCTGTCGCCGAACATGGCAAGCTTCCCGACGATGTTAACATCCGACTTGTATGTGACCTCCACTTTGCCGGGAGATACTTCTTTCAGGTCCACGGTGGTCTTGTTCTTGAAGTGACCGAGCTTTGTCATGTCTTCGCCTTCGCCTTCGATCTCCATATGCGTCGGCCGCTCTATCTTTGTCAGCTTGTTCACGAATTTCAGCTTTGCCGATATGGGGCCGACCTTCTGTTTTACGACGCACTCATACGTGGTATCGTCGATCAGCTTCACGGACTCTGCACCTGGCATGCACGTCATGATGGTATCCGGCTTCAGCAGAAAATCGAACAATTTGTCAATAGGCGCGTTTAATGTAAATCCTCCCTCTATGATCATACAATCCTCCTATATGTAGAATTGAACTTCCTTAGCTCCCTCGTTATTTTTACAGCTTATCCTGCGCCTTTTCAATGACCTCGGCCAGTATTACATAGCTTTTATTCCCCGGCGTTGTAGCCTGTTCGATCATGAGATCGATAAATGTGAAACCTTTTGTTTTGCCTTGTTCGTCAACCCAGGCCTTATGCGGTTTATCGCCTGTTCCGAACATGTGGCGTGCGACTTGCAGACTGTTTTTCCACTCTTTTTTACATACAGGGCACTTAAAGTTCACGGTATCATCCCTCCTCTTTATTTTTTCCCTTTCTTCTCTTTCTCTTTTTCCTTCTTTTCTTTCAGGGCGTTCAGGATCATCTCAGGCCTTATGGGGCATTCCTTCATCTGTATGCCAAAGCGGTGGAAAAGGGCATTGCCGATGGCCGCTGCGGTCGGGTTGGTAAGGCCTTCGCCGGCCTCTTTTGCGCCGTACGGTCCCTCCGGTTCATAGGTATCGATCTCGGCAATGTTGGCCGGGGGCATTTCTGTTGCTCTGATCATCTTGTAATCCACAAGGTTCGGGTTCATCAGCTTGCCGTCCTCATATGGCATGTACTCAAGGTATCCGTAGCCGGCGGCCATGGAGAATGCGCCTTCGAGCTGACCGATGAGGCCGAGATGGTTAATGGGCTGTCCGCAGTCGTGCGCCGTCATGCTGTCGACGAGCTTGATCTTGCCTGTTTCTTCATCAACTTCCACCTCAACTCCCTGGAGCATATAGCTGTATGCCGGTGAGATCATGCCTTTTCTGTGAGGTGTGTAATAGCCTCTGCCGACGATCTTCTGGCCGTCTTTGCCGCGAATGGCCTTCTTTACCAGTTCACCGTAATCATAGCCCCTTTCCGGACGGGCGATAGCGTGTACCCACCTGTCCTTGATATCGAGGTCGTATACGATATTGTATCCGGATTGCGCGTAAGCGAACTCAAGAAGCTGTTTCTTTGCGTCCTCTGCCGCCATCTTCACTGCGTTGCCGGCCATGAGGGTCTGTCTGGAACCCCATGCACCAAGATCAGGCGGGCAGTGATCGGTATCACCCGAGTGCACCTTGATGTCCTCGATCTTGACACCCAGCGTTTCTGCGCAGATAATGGCAAGCGTGGTGTTCGAACCCTGACCGATCTCCTGGGCGCCCACATAGAGCTCCACGGTCCCATCCTGATTAATGGTTACCACTGCAGAGGAAAAGGAGTAGGGAGTGTCGAACCAGTTAAAGATGCCGCCCGACATGAAGCCGCAGGCAGAGATGCCGATGGCCCTGTTGGCAGGCAATTTCCCTTTACTGTTTATCCATTTTCGGATCTCGTCATAGCACTGGTCGATGCCGCAGCTTGCGATCGTCGCCTGTCCGGGAACTTCGTAGCCTTCGTGATGTGAGTTCTTTCGCCTCATATCGATCGGGTCGAGACCCAGATCAGCCGCAATCCACTCTATCTGCTGCTCTGAACAGAACATGGCCTGCGGCGCTCCAAAGCCGCGCATGGATGTTGACGGCAGCGTATTTGTATAGACCCTGTAGCCGTCATAGCGATAAGCTTTCCATCTGTATGGAAAAGAATGGAAGAACCCGGTGAGATACAGCGCTGTTGCACCCATTCCGGTATATGCACCGCCGTTGGTAAAGACCTTGGCTTCACGGGCGCAGAAGGTACCGTCCTTTTTTACTCCGGTCCGTACATAGTAGAACATCGGGGTCCGGCGTTTCGTGGCGATGAAGTCCTCTTCCCTCGTGAAAACGATCTTGACAGGCCTGAAAAGTTTTCTCGAAAGCACGGCGCTGCAGAAGATCGCCCCGTCAAGCTCGAACTTGCCGCCAAAGCCGCCGCCGACATATGTAGAGATGACGCGGATATCGCCCTCTCTCATGCCGAGCACTCCTGCCATAAGCCCCTGCATATAATATGGGGACTGGTTGGAGTGATATATGGTAAGTTTTCCATCCGGCGTGTAGCTCGATACCGCCGCCCGGGTCTCCATACACATGTGGGCCTGGCCGCCGCACTTGAACCAGTCTTCACGGATGTAATCTGCTTCCTCGAAGGCCGCCTCCACATCACCCCACTCGATATGCCGGGTAACGTTAATGTTGCGCTCAAAGCCTTCGTGGATCTCAGGTGCCTCTTTCTTTATAGCGTCCAGCGGCTCATAGACCGCAGGAAGCACTTCGTATTCAACATCAATATAGTCGAGGGCCTTTTCCGCGATCTCTTCGGTTATTGCCGCCACAGCCGCAACCGGCTCACCGATGTAGCGCACCTTATCGACCGGGAGCACCTGCTCATCGCAGAGGTCCTGATAGCGCCGCCAGATGCCCTGCTTGATGCCGAGCGTGTCCTCCTTGCCCGTCACAACGCCCATGACGCCGGGAAGCTCCATGGCCCTGCTGTAATCGATCTTCAGGATCTTCGCATGGGGGTGTGGGCTTCTCAATATCTTGCCGTAGAGCATGTTGGGCAGCTTCACGTCAAAGGTATAGGTTGCCCGGCCGGTCACCTTTGCTATGCCGTCTATATTATGGACATGGGTATTGATTACCTTAAATTCTGAATGCGGGTTGATTACGGTGTATTTGTTCATGATCTATCCTCCGTATATTTACCTTTCGCCGTTGCATTGATCGCCCGTACGATGCTGTTGTAACCGGTACACCGGCAGATATTTCCTTCGATCCCTTCTCTTATCTCCCATTCGGTCGGATCCGGGTTCTCATTGAGCAATGCCTGTGCGGACATGATCATGCCGGGAGCGCAAAAGCCGCACTGGTATGCACCATGATCGATGAATGCCTTCTGGATAGGGGCCAGCTTGCCGTTGTCTTCCAGTCCTTCAATAGTGGTTATGCGGGTGCCTTCAGCCTGCGCTGCAAGTACAGAGCATGACTTCACGGACATTCCGTCGATCATTACCGTACATGCACCGCAGGATACGGTATCACAACCCCTTTTTGTCCCGGTCAAACCTATATGATCCCTTATTGCTTCTACCAGAAGCGTCTTCGGGTTTATGTATAACTCATACCCTTGTCCATTTACATTGAGCTGCAGCAATATCTTTTCCATATACAAGACCTCCTTATCTTATTAAGCTTTGGCTTGTTCCCAGGCCTGTTTCAGCATCCTCTTTGTCAGTACGCCCAGCAAATGCCTTCTGTGCTCCTCAGACGCGTGGATATCCGCAACCGGCTCACAATCTTCTGACGCTATCTTGCCCGCCTCGGCAAAAAGGCTTTCTTTAAGCGCTTTTCCAACCAACAGCTCCTCAGCCCTCTTAACCCTTCTCGGCGTTGCACCGGCGTTGCCGAGAACGATCCTTGCATCCTTGCATTTGCCGTTTCCGTCTAACGTTACCGAGGCTGCTGCTGCCACCACGCCCATATCACTCTCGAGCAGGTTGAATTTCTGATATGCGGCCCCTGTTTTTGGTTCAGGGGGAGGCACCTGGATCTCCAGCACCAGCTCGCCTTTGGTTAGCACTGTTTCAAAATAGTCCACAAAAAAGTCTTCCAAAGGCATTGTCCTGTCGCCTTTCGCGCTCCCCACCTTTATATTTGCTTTCAGGGCGATCAGGACCGGCGCAGGGTCTCCTGCAGGGTCGGCATGTGCAATGTTGCCGCCGATGGTCCCCCAGTTTCTTACCTGGATCGATGCAAGCTTATTCTCCATTGACACGAGCACAGGGTAATTTTTCTTGACCACATCGGACTTCTCAATGGAGCGGTGGGTAGTGGTAGCACCGATCCTCAGGCCTTCTTTCTTGTCAAATTTGATATAATCAAGTTCCTTGATGCGCTTGATGTCAAGCAGGTTCTCCGGAGCGATCATCCCCTGTCTCATTACGATCAGCAAAGACTGGCCTCCGCATATCACCTTACAATCGTCGTGCTCTTCATACATGGCAAGCGCTTCTTTAAGCGTACCAGGTCTTAGGTAATTAAAATCGTTTATCATAATCCTCTCCTTTCTTTTAATTCTTCCACTTCTACCAATTCTTCCACATTGCTAATCCACCGCGAACTCTTTTGAATATTGTCCGGCATTCCGAACTTCTTGCCCTGGACATTATTATTGCCTTTGTCTTTATTAAATTTTGACTTCAGTGCATCGATCTGCTCTGCGCCAAGGGCGACCCCATGATACTCTTTGGAAAAACACATATAAAAGTGCCTCCCCCTGTATATAGGGCATTCAGTGCAAGCACCTTTTGAGATTGGACAGGTCATCTTCACCTTTGCCATTGGTTTTCACCCCACACTCCTGCATTTGCATATGATTTTTTTATGCATTGATACGATGATAGGTTCCATATATTCAGATCAAAAAAGAAGTACATAATGAATTACCTTTTTCCGGTATGTTCACTATTAAGAATATATCAGTAATCTACCCTAATTCTCTTTTTGTGTCAAGAGATTTGTTAAATTAATTTTGTATAATGTTTACTATAGTAAACATATTTTCCCAATGGCTGGTCTGAACCTGAACTTCTATTCATAAAGAATAATTGTAGCATTTAAATCTTGCTTCGTAAACGCCATAGGGGAAGTTTTTGTCCCTGTCAAGCATATCATGAATATATTAATGGGAGATTGGACAGCGGCATAGACTGCCGGCTTGCCCATCTCCCATGCTTGTAATGCATCGTTCGGGCAGCCACCTATTTCCATTCAGGCATAGGCAGTTTTTTTGGACTCTTCCAATCCTTTATCTTCTTCATCCATTCCGCACGGTCCACAAACTCGTCATGGGCCAGAGGAACCGGAGGATGACAAACCCAGAGCGGATCGAATTCGTCTTTTACCTTCAGAAGCCACTCATGATAGTTCGGCCCGTACATGGGGCCCGTCAAATAGAGCGGCTGGTGGGGCCCAAGAAGGGACGTGTAGTAGCGTTCCTTTATATTCATCTTCGATGTCTCTACATAGAATTGGTCGACCCCGGCGGTATCCTCATCCTGATCCCAGTATACGAGAAATTCGGAATAACCCTGATGGCCCAGCTCGAAGCTCTGGAACCAGCCCGGGTCGCCATAGTCCGGCATCAGAGGCGGTGTGTACTTCTTCTTCACATCAGCATAGCTTTCGCCGTGGACCGTAGCCTGGGTGAGCGTATCGATAACATAATCGACGGACATGTATGACCCGCACATCAGCCACATCCCGGCAGAATCCGAATTCTTGATCCAGGATTCATCCAACGGCCTTGTCGGGCGCGGTATGCCGCCGACCTCTTTCATGATATCGTTCAACACATTTTCATCATATTGCATCTGTTCTTCAGAGGTGAATCCGATGAGCAAAACCCGGACGATATGGAAGTTTTTAATGGTATCTTCATTCTCCTTGCCCCATATCTGCT
>DLMV01000065.1:104259-109809 GCA_002478225.1 Deltaproteobacteria bacterium UBA7527
CGATTGCGCGCCAGAAAAGCGGGACCTTTGTCACTGCCCCTGCGATCTCCGCCTTCCCTATCTCGTACATCGCCTTGATCTGCGCCTCTTTGCTCGGCACCTGGTAGTTGATCCATTTCACACGCTTCTCGGGGAGCGCCAGCCCGGTATTCGGCGAAATGCCTGTAGGCTCAAGCCGTTCCGGCTGAAAAGGAAGGGTCTTTATGGCCATCTTCGTAACGATCCCGAGACATCCTCTCAGGCCGGTGTATCCTCTCAGAAGGCCTCTCAGATCAGGACCGGGCCCGTCGCCCCAGAACGGATCGTCGCCGAGGGCGAGTGAGCCCATCTTTACGAGCTCCCCGTCCGGCAACACAAGCTCTGTTCCCAGTATGCGCCTGTGAGGAAGGCCGATCCGGTGGCTCAACGGAGACCAGCCGTCACCGATCAGGTTTGCGATGGCCGATGCCTGCGCCCCGCCTCCACCGATAACCACATAGGCGCCTCTCTTCATCGCCTCTTCCTGGATCGGTGAATAGATGACGCCGGAGCCCACAACGATATAAAAGTGTTTCTCGTCGATCTCAAAATGATTCAGGCGTTTCAGGTCTATAAGCAGCTCATTTTTGACATGGCAGTGTGAACGGGGGCCGTAGAAGCCGGTGCTGTAAGGGACATAAGGCACCTTATAGCGGTTGCATATCTTCACGATCCTCTGCACCGCTTCCGTGGTCTTCGGCATGATCACGGCGCCCGGGATCGTGGTCATTACCCTCTCATATCCGCAGCCGCTCTCGTATCCGCCAGGCCCGGACCTGTACCCTTCACAGATGGCCGGATCATCGGAGATATACCCGGCGCCCACTATCGATTCCAATGCGTTGTATGCTTCTTTATGTATGCTCATCTTCTCCCTCCTTATATTTCAGCTGAAGCAAGGATAAGTTCAGATATATCCATTACCTTTACGTTGTCCCCGTCCTCTTTGACGGTCTGGGCAAAATTGTTTTTGCACCAGGGACAGGCAGATACGAGAACATCGGCACTCACTTCCTTGACCTCTTCCAGCCGATGTTTTGCAGAAAATGAAGCGAGCTCCGGGAAGGCTTCTTTTGTACCCCTGCCGGCCCCGCAGCAGAATGCATTTTCTTGCTTCCTCGGCATTTCAACGAACTTAGCGCCGGGGATGGCATTCAATATATTTCTTGACTCAGCGTACAATCCGGACTTGCCGCGCCTTCTTTTAAGCTCGGGGCTCACTGTGCCCATCCAGCCGCGCTCGCCTTTCCATGGCGTCCAGGGATCACACAGCCTGCTCACACCGCATGAATCGTGATAGGTGAAGCGTATGTCCACAGGTTTCGTCAATTTGAGGCTACCCTTCTTGATCGCTTCATCGGCAACCTCGATAAGGTGCACCACCTTGAAGCCGAGGTCGGACGTGGCTATGTTAAGCATCTTCGGATAATCGACCTTCCACATACGGTAGCATTCGGCGCAGCTCGTCACCACCGTCTTTATTCCTGCTTTCTTTACCGCCTCAATGTTGCGTTTCGCAAGCTGCTTCGCTCCATCTATCATGCCGACAGAATAAAGCGTATTTCCGCAGCACCATTCATCGGCCATGAGCGTGAAGGGCATGCCGGAGGCATTCAATATCTTCGCTGTTGCACGCGCTATGTCGGGGTTCACATAGGAAGCGGAACATCCGGCGAAGTAAAGCACATCAGCCTTCGCTGCTACCTTAATGTCCTTCGTTACCCACTTTTTCCTGATCTCGTGCGGCGATCCGAACTGGTTGTGTTTTGAGGCAATGTTCTTTGCGATCTTCTTGTGTGCCGGCATCGGGCCTGCGCCATCCTTCACCGCCTTTATTCTAAGGGCCTCAAGGGTCAGCTCTATCTCCAGGTCGAGATTACGCTTGCAGCCTACATCACAGGCGCCGCACAATGGGTCGGCATAGATGATCTCAAGGAGCTTGTCGGTCCACTCCATTTTTCCTTCTGCTATTGCGGTGCCTATCCTCATCTTTCCAAATGCGCCGTAAGCATCAAAGTCGTTCCAGGTATTGCTGGGGCACCTCGTGGAGAACTTGATCCCCGGCATATAGGTGTGTTCAACCCAATAGCACCCCTTGCACTTAATGCACCGGCTCATGTCGTATACAAAGTTGTCTAAATTCGTTACGTCTAAACTTGCTTTCTTTTTTGGTGTATCATAGCGATCTTTTGGCATCTCATCCTCCTTAGAAGCACAAATTTCCAGGGTTCATAATATTCTTCGGGTCGAACACCTTCTTTACCCGCTTCAATGTCATCGTATAGTTGGCGGCACGATCGTATATTATGGGGGCCAGTTCACCATAGGGCCTCGTAAAGAAAGCCCCTTCATTTAGCATGGCCATTGCTGCATTGCGGTAAAGCTCAGCCACAAAGCCTTTTTCGTGAGCATCATCAGGGTCATAGAAAAAGCTGAACTCAACCTGACAGGCACGATTATGTTCTATGGGCTGGATGTAGCTCCCGATATCGGTTACGGGGTAACCGCATCTGGCAGCAACCATTTCCATGATATCCATAAATATCGGCGCCTTGTTCGGTTGGGTAATAAAAAAGAGGTTCTGGCACCCGCCTTTCACGCGGTTTTTCCAGTATGGAATGTTCGTCGGCCACGGAGCCCTCAGCATCGGCAATAGTTTCTTCGCCAGGCCCGGAAAGCCGGGAAGGTTGTCTGTAAGCGCCAGCTTGGGGAATTCGTTCTTTAATACCTCCTTAAGGAACTTCTTCTCATATGCCAACTTTTCCTCGGGCCTTCTCAAGAGCCCGCTTATGACCAAAACGAGCGTCCAGGGCGGAAGTTCCACGCACAGCCTATCAAAGTCCTCATGCATCTTGTCCGCCAGGATCGCTGCAAGGTCCACATTGTTCAAAAGAACGCATTCCTGGCCTATTCTCCGCGGCAAGATCCTGTAGAGGAACTCTATGGCATAAGGCACGTCATCGACGGGTGCAAAAAAGATCTCGTCTATTTTTGGGATCGACTCGATCTTCAGGCTTGTCCACGTGACGATACCCATTGTACCCTGGGCGGCCTGAACAAACCGGTAGAAATCGAGACCGGGCCCGGATGGATTTGCCCCCCTTGATTTCGAATCAGGAAAACCGTTTACGCTGGCAGAACCGCACCTGAAGGCCTGACCTGCAGGCCAGACAACCTCGATCGATTGCATGGGTTCGCCATAGTCATACACGGTATTTGTCGGCACTTCCCGTTCGAGGGTGTCGGTAAGCACAGAACGGTCCCCGTGCGGCAAAAGCGGCATTATCACCCTCATGCCCTTCTTTTTCAGTTCTGCAACGAGCTGCTTCCATGTCACGCCGGCCTCAAACCTTACCAGGCGGTTTTCTAGGTCGATCTCGAGGATCTTGTTCATTTTTGAGAGATCGACCACGATGCCGCCCTGTTTTGGTATGGTGCACCCGTGGAAGTGTACCTTTGAGCTCACAGGCACTACAGGGATATCCTTTTCGTTACACCATGCAATGATCTTCTCTACATCCTTAGTGTTCTTCGGCCATACCACGGCATCAGGCATGCCCGGAGGGAGAAGGCTGTAATCGCGCGAGTACCCTATGAGGTCCTCCCTCTTGTCACTTACATAATCCTTGCCCAAAATCTTTGCAAGTTCACTTTTAACTCCCATTTTGCCTCCTTGTTCTTTGCTTTATATTTCTTTGATATCTTCTTGTTGCCAGCATTTTTTGACCGGGACTCACCCTAATCAGCATAGCATAACACTATTATTTGACCCATTGCTTTGCCCCATTTCTTATGCAGATTTCATGCCATTCGTGCCCATAACTTCCTTTGCATTCGAATTTTTTGCCGAAGCATCATTTGACAGAATATCAATATATAAAATATCAATATATAAATTGTCAATATATTTATTTTCTTGTTTATAGGCCGGCAAGCTGGTATAATACATACCTACTGCTGTTAAAACTGTATTCTGTTGGGGTAAGGCCATGGAAGAGTCCAATTATCGCAGCGACTTGAGCACGGATGAGAAATTGCTGATGGCAATCGTGAGAGCGGCTGAGACCTTTAAGAGGGTGGTATCTGTCATTTACAGGAAACACGTTCTCTCCTTCCCGCAGTATAATGTCCTGAGAGTCCTGGATGCTTCGAAGAACCGCCAATCCAGGATCACTGACGTAAGCCGGATCATGCTCGTTCCTGGCGCCAATATGACCGGCATAGCCAAGAGATTGGAAAAGAACGGCTTCATTGTGAGGAAATCCGACCCTCTTGATGAGCGTGTGACCATACTCGAGCTTACGCCAAAAGGGAAGGCGATCCTTGTAAACATAGAAAAAGAGCTGGACGAGCATACGCGCGCAATGCTGAAGGGTTTTCCTGCACAGGAAAAGAAAGAGCTTCTGGATAGGATCAAGCGGCTCATCAAGAATAGCAGGGAGATATAGCGTAAGATATCCCTTAATGCAGCTCATAGTAATATAGTATATCGTAGTTCGTATATCGTATATCGTGAGAAAAGCAGCTCATAGCTAACAAAGTAAAAAATAAAAGGTGAAAGGTTTTAACTTTTTACATTTTACGTTTTATGTTCTGCCATGAGCCATGAGCCGGTTTCCCGTGTTTGCGGGGAAGGACCTGCGCGGAACGTTCCGCTCAGTATGGGTTGTTCAGGCTAAGACCATGGAGAACAAGCTCGAGGGCAAGATCGGCAATTTGGTCGACGTCATTTTTCCGGTCGTAGTCGAACCAGTATGTAACCCACGTCAGCATCCCCAGTATGAAAAGCGCTGTCCAGGAAGGCTTTACGCCGGTATTTATTTTGCCCTCTGACTGGAGTTGGGCTATGGTGTCGCGAATAAGATAATAATGTTTTTTCCACTTTCTCTTCACTTCCCGAAAGTACTTATCTTTCATGGTCAACGCGTCATGGATGAGAACCCTCAGCTCGGGGCGCTTGCAAATGATCTCCTTTGTGAAGACCCGGATCATATACGAGAGACGATCCAGGGGATCATCTATGGAGGCCGCCTTGTCCAAATACGGGATCAGGTCCTTTTCCATAGATTCCAGATGCACCGATAAGAGCAGATTCCTCTTGCTTCCGAAGTAGTGGTACAGCGTCGGCCTTGTGAGCCCTGCTGCAGAGCAGATATCTGTGGTTGATGTAGAGCCGGAGCCTCCTTTTTTAAGAAGAAGGTGTGTGGTGGTTTGTATGATCTTCAGTTTCTTTTTCTGAGATATCTTTTTTCTCTTTGTGGATGTCATGTTTTCTCTTTTTGCGAAATTCAGCTATATAGATAGCAGCAGCAAGGTTATGCCTAAACTTATATCAATCATTAAATTGTTTGTCAATTAAAGGGGCTTGCGTCGCCCCCTCCCGCAGCAAAGCTGCCGGAGCCTCCCCCTCTCGCCCGAGAACGGGCTACAAAATATATACGGGCTTGCGTCGCCCCCGCCCCCCGCACAGCGCCCCGGGGCCCCCCCCCCCCCCCCCGGACGGGCGGGAAAACAAAAAATTGGGTCCGCGGC
>DLMV01000006.1:0-351 GCA_002478225.1 Deltaproteobacteria bacterium UBA7527
CAGTAACAGCGGATGCACTTTTTGTAGTCAAATGCCGGCGGTTCATGCTGACGTGGCGACAGGGCCGCTGCAGGGCACACCTTTACACAGATCCCGCATTGTTTGCAGGCTGCCTGTCTGATTTTTGGTTTTTTAACGAATGTGTTCCTCAGAAGAGTTTTAACGGGCTGCGGGATACTCCAATCAGTGGCCATGGTGTCCGGCATCCTGAAATCTCTGATCACGGGGGCGCTACGGGCAGCCGTTTCGTAGTTCTTGATAAATCCATGCTTTCTGGCAAGCGTTGTGATCGGGAGCGGGGAGCCCGGCCGGACGAGCTTTTCAATGGCATCGTCGAGGATGAAAGCGTTT
>DLMV01000006.1:462-14468 GCA_002478225.1 Deltaproteobacteria bacterium UBA7527
AAGCGTTTCTGCTCATGGCAATGACCCCAAGTTTCCGCGGCCTTCCGTTCGATGGGCCGTCCCCGTCCATACCGAGAATGCCGTCAAGGACCGTCAGGTGAGGGTTGACTATGGTATGAATATCGATGAGGGTCGACGCAAAAAGCATCCTGTCCTGTCCCGCCCGGAGGTGCCACCGTGCCTTTTCAAGCGAATGAATGAAGCCGAAGGTATTTTTCACACCCAGGGTCATGCCCATCATCGCATGGGTCTTAAGCTTGGGAAGATTTATAATGAGGTCATAATCATCTGGATCTTCACCGAAAGTAAACCGCTTATATGGTGATATTCCATCAAAATTCTTTATTATATTTCTATTGAAAGAAGAAATACTTAAACCATAATATCTGATAACATCCATAATACCGCAATATTCAAGCACTTTTGATGTTGACTCGTAGCCTGGACTGTCGCCAACTGCGATCCGACACCCGTGATCCAGAAGGATTTCGCTGAATGCCCTTATGAACTCAGGATGGGTTGTGACCGCTTTTTCTGGTGCTTTACCGGATAAGAGATTAGGCTTCAGGAGGACCTTTGATCTGTCAATATGGAGACCGAGGACCTGAAGACCTTTCGCAAAAAGATCTTTCAGCTCCTTTTGCTCGTAATGGTCACATGTTTCCAGGAGAACCTTTTCCAATCACGGACCCTCTGTCAAATGACGCCTCGAGGAACTCTATGCAGATATGACCGTCGGTACCGTGCCAGCATATCGTGTTTTCATCGTTGTCAAGCCTGTAGGCTACCGTATATCCTCTCCGCTGTACAACCAACGAACCTTTCCCGCCAGATTCCCCGACGCCTTTCATCGTTATGTCTTCGATAAAATCGCTCAATCGTATGCCGAACTCTTTCTCGAACTTACTTTCATCCTTATCTTTCATCTCCTGGTTCTCAATGAGAAATCCGTTTCTGTCTTTTTTGATGTACATGACGGTATTGCCAAAAGGTCCATAGACCTCAACGAGAATCACATCAGGATAGTCAACCTGTAAAGACATGGTGCCGGAATAGGTCATTTCTCTCCACGACATGTCGAGCTCGCAAAGGGCAGCCATATATACGATACTGTGGGGCCAATCAATACGCGCAGCCTTTTTGGGAAGGATAGCGCAGGCGTTCAGAGTGACCGCCAGGCAAAGTATGATGATTTTTGTCTTCATGGATCGTAAGGAAAATGTCACTTGTTACTTGATGCTCGATACTTGATGTGATGCGTCACTCGTTGCTCGTCGCTCGATGCTCGCGATGGCAATACCAAAAACTTGTTTTTTGGCCCTCGTTCCTTGTTTCTCGTAATTCACATGACCAGCATCCAGCATCTAGTTTACCATGGGCAGCACATGTTTCACTTCTTGTTGTCTTTGAGCTGTTTTATCTTTTCCTCAAGGGTCTTTATTTTTTCTTCTTTCTTTTCCAGCTGGATGGATTTGTCATAGTAATGGATTGCCTTTGAATGTTCTTTCATGCTCGCATAAACGTCACCGAGGTGTTCTGCAATGGTCGGGTCATCGGGCATTAGTTGATGCGCCTTCAGTATTGCTGTCAGGGCTTTTGCATAATCGCCCTTTTTGTAGTAAACCCACCCAAGGCTGTCGAGAATATATCCATCGTCAGGTTTCTTGGCAATAGCTTTTATGATCATGGCTTCAGCTTCGTCGAGCTTGATCCCTTTTTCAGCCCAGGTATAACCGATGAAATTCAACGCATTGGCATATTCTGGATCGATCTTCAATACCTCTTCCATGAATGTCAGCGCCGTGTCGGTGTTCCCTTTTTTTTCGTGCAGCATGCCGATCTGGTATAAGGCATCCGTGTTGTTCGGTTCAATCTTCAGCGCTTCTTCCAACAATGCGATGCCTTTTGCGTAATCCATCTTTTCTTCATAAAGCATTGATATCAGCATATAGATCTCTGCAGTATGCTTTACCTCATCAAGAAAGCGCTCCATTGCTTTGATGCCATCATCTAAAGCGCCTGTCTTGATGTAAAGAAATGCGAGGTTCTTTAATGCGTTGGAGAACTCATCCGATTTTGGATCAACCTTAAGGAACTCTTCTATGGCTTTTTTGGGATCCCCTTTCTCTTTCCATGACATGGCAAGGTAGAGTCTAACGATATTGTTGCCTGGGACAGAGGCGAGCACAAAGTTGAATTCCCTTATTGCCTCGTCGAACCTCCTTTTTTCAAGGTGAAGAAGACCTATACGTATTCTTATGGAAAGGTCCTTTCTGTCGATGCCGGACAGCTCTTCGAACTCGACGATCGCTTTATCGTACTCCTTTTGCTTGATGAATATCGCGGCGATCCTTGAACGTGCTTTTTTATTCGTGGGATCTGTTGAGATCACTTTCTGGTAATATTCTATTGCTTCCTTAAGGTTGCCTTGAATCTCACTGATCGTACCGAGATCGAGCAGCGCCGGTTCAAAGTTTGGCTTTAACTCAAGGACCTTATCGTAGAGGGCCACTGCCTTCTTATAGTCTTTGATCTCGGCAGAGAGCCGTGCGGTATAATAGAGGGATATAATATTTTCGCTGTCGTACAGGAGTATTTTTTCGTAGATGGACAATGCGTCTTTATAGCGTTTCTCTGCAACGTAAAGGGAACCGAGATAGAGATGCGCCTCTGTATCTTCCGGATTGAGGGCAATGCATTTCTCGTAAAGGGTCTTTGCCCTGGCGAGATCGCCTTTTGCCGAGTAAGTACCGGCAAGAAGGAACAGGGCATCACGGTTCGTTGGATTGATCTCAATTGCCTCTTTGAGCAGTTCCTCTGCCTTGTTCGTTTCCCCCTTTTTGATATAGAGGAAGGCAAGCTCTGCCCTGATCTCAGAAGAAGCCGGATTAAACTTCAATGCTGTCCCGTAGTATGCCAGGGCTGCTTCATGGTCGCCGCCGAGTTCGCTCCTGTAGCCTTTTAAAAAGAATTCGATCGATGATGAATAATCGCTTCCAAGAATGGGCAATGGCAGCAAAATGAGCAGTATAACAACGAGAAACCTTTTCATCGCAGAAAATAATACCATATGTATCCTTGAAAATCCATATTCAGACAGCCCACAACAGATCAGATACTGGACACTCGTCGCTGGATACTGGTGAAGACCACATGAGGGATGAGCCGGAGATTTCAATATCATCGCGAGGAGTGAAGCGATGAGGCTGTTGCAAGTATCCAGTATCGAGCACCCAGCATCTTGCTTGCTGTCAGTTATGATCTTTTTACCGTATCATCCTGCCGATGCGGGACCACCGAACATAATGCAGAGGATCGTCCGGATTTTTTTCCCATGAGAAGTAGAGTACAAAGGCCTTTCCCACAAGATCTTCCTTCCTGACAAATCCCCAGAATCTGCTGTCGAGACTTCTGTCCCTGTTGTCGCCCATGACGAAATAAGAGTCCTTGGGCACCTTCACGGGCTGCAAGTTGTCTTTGGGGGAGAGAAACCCGGGTACTGACGGTTCATTGGATCGGAATCCCCAGGGATCCTGTATCTTTTTCCCATTTACATAGATGATCTTGTCTTTAATCTCCAGGGTGTCGCCCTCTCCGGCAATAACCCTCTTTATGAAGTCCTTGCTCCTGTCCACGGGGTAGCGGAAGACGATGACATCGCCCTGATTGGGTTTGTCGAGCTCAAAGATAACAATATCAGTAAAAGGCACTTTTACGACGTAGCTCAATCTGTTGACAAGAAGGTGATCGCCGATAAGGAGCGTTGGCTCCATGGAACTTGATGGTATCTTAAATGCCTGAATGAAAAAACTGCGGACAAAAAAGGCAATGAGCGCTGCTATGATAAGGGACTCGATATATTCCCTGGTCTTGCTCTTGGTCTTCCGAAGCTCTATCGGCTTGCTATCTTGTGGCGGCGCCTCGTTCTTTTTATTCCTTTTACCCATCTATCCTCCGTAAACCCGTAAGTCGTGAGGCGTGAGTCGTAAGGGGTTGGATCGCCTAACGCCTGACGCCTTACGTTTCACGGTATTTTTACATCTTCTCCGGCGCTGATACGCCGAGAACATTGAGGCCTGACCGGATCACCTCTCTGAGCATGTAAAGAAGCAGCAACCTCGCAAGGGTCAGTTCCCTGTCGTCGCCAAGCACCCTCGTCTTATTATAGTAACTGTGAAAATTCCCCACAAGGTCAAGAAGATAAAAGGTTATCCTGTGCGGTTCAAAGCTCCTGGCGCACCCTTCAATGACGTCATGAAAATGAATGATCCCTTTTATCAGATTGATCTCGTCCTCCTGTGCCAAAAGCCGCAGATCGGCATTTTTTAATTGATCAGCATCAATGCCCTCATCCCCGGCGTTCCTGAAGATGCTCATGATCCTCGCGTAGGCGTACTGGACATAATATACAGGGTTTTCATTCGAGGTCTTCTTGGCAAGATCGAGATCAAACTCGAGATGGGCGTCGCTTTTTCTCATGAGAAAAAAGAACCTCGCCGCATCCCTGCCGACCTCGTCCAGGACCTCTCTCAATGTAGTAAACGCTCCGGCCCGCGTCGACATGCCGACCGGTTTTCCGTCCTTCAGGAGTGAAACGAACTGGATCAGTATGACCTTCAGGTCTTCTTTGTCCTTTCCGAGCGCCTGGATCGCAGCCTTCAGACGCGGTATATACCCGTGATGGTCTGAACCCCATATATCGACCAGCGTTCCATAAGCACGCCTGAATTTATCGAGATGATATGCAATATCGGATGTGAAGTAAGTCTTTTCCCCGTCGGATTTGATGAGGACCCTGTCCTCGTCCTTTTCAAAGGCGCTTGTCTTGAACCAGAAGGCGCCATCCTTCTCGTATGCGTACCCCTTGTCTTTCAGCAGACTAAGCGTGTCGTCAATGACGCCCCTTTCATAAAGCGCCGATTCTTTGTAATAATTGTCAAAATAGACACCGAAGTCTTCGAGATCCTTCACGATGCCGTCCATGATCACTTCGCCGGAGAATCGCGCCATAAAAGCTATAGCGTCTTCCTCTCCTGAAGGGATATCGATATTCTTCTCGACGATCTCCCTGGCAAGGTCCTTGATATATTCGCCCTGGTAGAGGTCCTGCTCATAGGATACCTGCATGCCTTTTAACTCCTGCCAGCGGAGGAACGTTGATCTGCCAAGCGTCTTTATCTGCCTGCCGGCATCGTTGATATAGTATTCCCTTGTTACGTTATAGCCGGCTTTCGAAAGGATGTTGGCGAGAACATCGCCGACAGCTGCCCCTCTGCCATGGCCTATATGCAAGGGGCCGGTAGGATTTGCACTGACGAACTCAATAAGCACCTTCTTCCCCTGGCCGGTTTCCGGGAAGAGGGCATCAACCCCTTCGGCATACACATCCTGCAAGAGCTTTTGCCAGATGGCATCTTTTACATAAAAATTGATGAAGCCCTTTCCTGCGACATCGATCTTGTCGCAAACGGCATTGAAATCCATGCGCCGTACGAGGATCCCTGCGGTCTCTTGCGGACTTTTTTTCAGGACCGGCGCAAGAAGGAACGCGATATTCGTGGAGTAGTCGCCGTGCCCTTCTTCCTTTGGGATTTCTATGATAGGATTGATCTCTACGTTGACAGGGATGATGCCGTCTTTTTTACAACCTTCACATGCGTCCCTTATGATCGTCGCTATGGTTCTCTTGATCATCTGTCTTCCCATCCTTGATGGATGCATCTTTTGTGTAATCGGGACATCTGAGAGAGATGTCCTGGCTTCTTAAAAATTTTTTCTGACAGTCTTTTCTCCATGCACATATTACACAGAGCGATCGTTCTTCTCCCATGAAGCCTCCATGAATATCTCCTTATAGCAAGCAGGACGTCTCCCTTTCAAAATGGGCCATTCCCTTCGCACATGCTGAAGGTATTCAAAATCAATATCTGCAAGGAGCACGCTGTCGGTTCTCCCCGTCGGTCCGCCGACAAGCTCACCCTCGGGATTAACGCAAAAGCTCATACCATAAAAGTCCTGCATGGCCTCGCTCCCGACCCTGTTTACGCGCATGATATAGACGCCGTTGGCAATGGCATTGCCGGATAGAACGGTTTGCCAGATATGTTGAGATTTAAAAGCGCAGGCAGTCGGTGCGAAGATGATATCGGCCCCTTTGAGGCTGAGGATCTTGATGCCTTCCTGGTAAAAGTTATCCCATGAGACCTGGATCCCGATTGTGCCATGAGGTGTCTGGAAGACCGGAAGCCCCTGGTTGCCGGGAGAAAAATAGAACTTTTCATCCCAGAGCGGTATATCTGTGACATGAAGCTTTCTGTATGTGCCGATCGTTTTATCGCTGTTGAAAACGACCGAAGTGTTAAAATACTTCTGCCCTGATTTTTCAAATATGGGGAGGATAACGACGCTGTCGGTCCCCTTAAGACTATTTTTAAAGAGCCGGATTGTGGGTCCGTTGGCCTTTTCAGCAAATTGTTGGGTATTTTCATCCCTGTCCTTTGGAAACCACTGCAGGTTAAAGAGTTCCTGAAAACAGATGAGCTTTGCATCCTCCCTGAGTGCCACCGCAAGGAGCTGCAGCGCCTTTTCATTGTTCCGTTCTTTGTCGGGAGAACAGGCGAATTGTATACCGGCTATTTTCATAATACGCAAAGAAAACTAACAGATGGAAAAGAGGCCTGTCAAGGAAAAAACCTGAACTGCAGCTTACAGCAGCCATCCCCAGAAAAATCCGTAAGTCGTTAGGCGTAAGGGGTAAGGGGACATAAAACCTGTAAAATGTGAAAGGTGAAAAGTAAAAGGTTTTAAACCCGAACACTTCACCGTAGTAGTTTTTTTACCCCTCACGCCTTACGACTTACGAGATTCTTCTCCGTCATTACGAAAAATCCGGTTTTAGTAATTCTCTGCCAGCAGTTCGTAATATGCCTGCTCATGGGCGCAGGCAGGACATTGCTCCGGGGCTTCTTTGCCTTCATAGACATAGCCGCAGTTCCTGCATCTCCATTTTACGACCTTGTCTCTTTTGAAGACCCTGCCGTTCTCGATGTTGCCGATAAGGGCCCGGTACCTTTTCTCATGTTCCACCTCAACCTTGGCGATCTCCCTGAATACCGTGGCTATCTCGCCGAAGCCTTCCTCATCTGCGATGCGCGCAGCTTCGGGGTAGAGTACCGAGTGTTCGAGGTTCTCGCCTGCCGCCGCCGCCTTCAGGTTGTCTATCGTTGTGCCGATTACGCCGGCAGGATATGATGCAGTTATCTCCACTTCGCCGCCTTCGAGGAATTTAAAGAATCTCTTCGCATGTTCTTTTTCATTGTCGGCGGTATCGGCAAAGAGCCACGATATCTGCTCGTACCCCTCCTTCCTGGCCTGTGATGAGAAATAGGTGTATCTGTTCCTTGCCTGCGATTCACCGGCAAAGCTTGCAAGCAAGCTGTGTTCTGTTCTTGTTCCTTTTACAGACTTCATAACATCCTCCTTAATTTAGTTCGTAGCTAATAGCTGATAGCCCATAGCAGAGGCAAGCACAAAATCCTAATATCTAAATCCGAAACAATATCAAATTCAGAATATCAAATATTCCAAACAAATTCGAGCATGTTTTGAATTTAGAACATTCGTATTTGTTTAGTGCTTCGATATTTGGATTTAGTATTTACCATGAGCCATGAACCATGAGCCGCATTTATCAGCTTTTCCACAACCCATGCAGGTTACAGTATTCACGGGCCGTTATGTTGTCGCCTTTCACGGGGAAGAGGGCCTCAGGGGCCGCGCCCGGCGACAAGAACTGGCGATACACCTTGCCGTCGACGATCGCCTCGATCAACACGATATAGTGCTTTTCTTCCATAGGATGGGCGATGCTGCCGACCTTTACTTTGATCCCGTCCGCTGTCTTTTCTATAACAGGAACATGTTTTTCCTGAGATGCATCTACGGTATTTTCCCGCATGAGCTGCATGGGTTCATTGCAGCAAACGAGCTCCCCCTTTCCGCCAAAGAGCACCTCCACAACATTCCCGCATATTGCGCATTTGTAAACCTGTAGTCTTTCAGCCATGTTATACCTCCTTTTTAGTGTTTTGCCTTATCACGCGACAGGCATTCCTTGCATGTACCCTTGAAATAGCCCTGTATCTCTTCAATGCTGTGGCCGTCGATCTCCATAGCATCAGCATAGGCGCACCGGACATCTACATCGATGATCCTTCCGCATTGTGTGCACAAAAGGTGATGGTGCGGTTTTGTGTCGTAATCATACCTCATCTCTTCAGGCGTGATCGTGAGGCAGTGCACGAGCCCCTTTTCTGCAAATGTGCTGAGCGTATTGTAGACTGTTGTTTTTGAGATCGTGGGTATCTCTTTTAAAAGTTCGTCATATATCATATTCACATTCATGTGGCCTTTGTTCTTTTCAAGGATCTCCAGTATTTTTATGCGCTGATGAGACGGCTGTATGTTCTTGGACTGGAGTATTTTAATGAGCTCTTCCATAATTAGAATTATTATAGAATAATATTTAATACAAGATTGTAATAATGTCAAGTACTATTTTAACAGCTATCAGCGATCAGTAGATATTGTGAAAAGTAAAAAATGAGAGGTAATAGGTAATAGGTAGTAGGTAGTAGGTGAAAACCTTGTCCCTCGTTACTTGCAATTTTCATGGCCAGCATCCAGCATCGAGCATCCAGCATCTGTTTCGCTATGAATGAACTATGAGCAGGCTTTCTATTTACTGCTTCGGATGATTTTTAAAGAATTCCCAGATCAGATCTGTCGCGGAGATCTCGTAAACCGGCTCATCGGCGCCGATATACCCTGTTTTTTTGCCTCCTGGCCAGGAATGGCCTCCACCCTTGATGCCATAGAGAAGAACCTCTGTGCCGGATGATCCGCCGGCGTAGAGTTCTCTAATGGTGCGTCCTTTTTCTTCCGTTTGAGGGATCGCCGTACATTGGTTGTTTTTTGTCCAGAACGATACCGCGTATGAAACAGGCTTATCAACGCGCTCGCGGCCGTCTGCCATCTTTAATGATTTGCCTCCATGATACAAGACATGATTGTCATGCATACCGTGGAATATTACAACAGAAACAGGATGTGTAGGCTTGCAGTCCTGGACGTTCAAAGCCCCTGCTACAGGCGCGATTGCCGCGATCCTGTCGGATAGCTCGCAGGCAATCCGGTAGCTCATCATGGCGCCGTTCGATATTCCGGTTACATAGATCCGCTTCGGATCAATAGGAAATTGTTTTTCGAGCTTTTCTATAAGGGTTTTGATAAAGCCGACATCGTCAACGTTGTTTTCAAAAGCATATCCGCAGCAATTGCCGGAATTCCAGGTGAGGAAGATGCTCTTGCCGATCAAGCTCGTTCCGTTCGGGTAGACGACGATGAACCCCTCCGTATTTGCCTTCTGGCTGAAACCGGTCACATGGGCCGCGTTTTTTGCGTTTCCGCCGCCGCCATGAAGCACGATGACAAGGGGAACGGATTGTGGTTTCTGTGCGACTAACATGGTAGGGATGTATATTCTATATGTCCTTGTCCTGTCGGCATGTGTCAGCGAACCGTTGTGATATCCGGGCCTCCCGAAGCTCTCTGCGGACAGATCATGGGCAACGAATGGAAAGACAGTAATGACTACGATCAAAAAACGTGCAATTTTTGTCATCGAGTATCTACATGTTACCAGAGAATATAGGATTTGTAAACATTCGCGATCGATTGTTGTATGGGGTTATTTTGTTTTACCTGTTCCTGTTTTTATGATAGTTTATGACAAATGTTCGGCATTGGTCTTCCGGAACTCGTTGTTATCCTGGTTGTAGCGTTGCTGGTCGTGGGGCCTTCGAAGCTGCCCGAACTTGCCAAGTCTCTCGGTAAGGCTCTTGCAGAGTTCAGGAGGATGGCCGATGAAGTGAAAGAAACCATCGAGGAGGAGGTCGCAGGAGCAGAGGCTTCCCAGGAAGAAAGACCCCGCGATGATACTGTCGAAAAGGCGTATACAGAGGAGTACAAGGGGGAGACCGGGCAGCATGCTCAGAGCGTGAAGGAAGAAGAACACACAAAGTCAGAGATCCATGGTTCGAAAATCATCAGTGGATGAAAAACAGCCATTTCTTTCCCACCTGAAGGAACTGCGCGATCGGATCCTGGTCTGTATCGTAGCGATCGGGATAGCGTTCATATTGACATATTACTTCAAGGAAAAGATTTTTGCTTTTCTTATGGAGCCTTTCATCAAGGTCATGCCGGAAAAAAGCAACTTTATCTTTACCGGCATTACCGAGGCGTTTATTACCTATTTCAAGATATCCCTTGTTGCCGCCCTGTTCGTCGTTGCCCCTGTGATCCTCTATGAGTTCTGGATGTTCGTATCCCCGGGTCTTTATGAGAAGGAAAGACGTTATATCTATCCTTTCATCTTTTTTGGCAGCCTCTGTTTTATATGCGGAGCCCTTTTTTGCTATTATGCTGTAATGCCTTTTATATACAGGTTCTTTGTCAGCTATGCTGCAGAGTTCATTATTCCCATGCCTGACCTGAAGAGCTATATGAGCCTGACCCTGAAGATGCTCATCATGTTCGGGCTGCTTTTTCAATTGCCGCTTGTCGCATTCTATCTTGCGCGGGCAGGGATCATACGTTACAAGACGCTCTCATCCAAGAGGAGGTACGCGATCCTTGCAACTGTTATTGTTAGCGCCATCATTACACCGCCGGATGTGTCAAGCCAGCTCCTCATCGCCGTTCCGTTATATGGACTTTATGAATTGAGCATTGTCATAGTGAGGTTCTTTGGAAAGAAGGAGAGGGTCGATGAAAAAGCTTAATGTTGTTATCCTTGCCGCAGGGAAGGGCGAGAGGATGGTCTCTAAAAAGCCGAAGGTGATGCACGAGATCATGGGAAGACCGATGATCCGCTATGTGGTTGAGAGAGCGCAGGAACTTTCGCCTGCAAAGATCATTGTCGTTGTCGGCTATGGCCGGGAAAGGGTCGAGGAATATCTGAGATCCTATCCCGTTACATGTGTCCTGCAGAAGGAGCAGAAAGGAACGGCGCACGCCCTGCTTGCCGCCGGAAGATTCATTGACAAGGGCGATATCCTCGTTCTTTATGGCGATGTTCCCATGATAGAAAAGGAGACGCTGAAGGATTTCATCTCTTTTTATGAGAAAACAAAGAGCATCACCTTCATGACAACAGATGTCCCTGATCCTGGCGGATATGGAAGGGTCATCATGTCCGGCGATGAGATCATGGAGATCAGGGAAGAGGTTGATGCCACACGAAAAGAGCGGGAGATCAGGCGCATCAACACAGGCATCTGCATCATTCCGATAAGGTCATTTTCTATGCTGAGATCAATATCTGCTGATAATAAGAAGGGAGAGTATTACCTTACCGATATCTGCAGGATCGGGCGGCAAAGGGGTCAAAGCATCAAAGGGTACAATCATGAGAATGCCCGGGAGGTCCTTGGCATAAATACGCGGAAGGAGCTCCTGGAGGCAAACGCGACCATGCGGCAGAGGGTCATCGAACAGCACATGCAAAAAGGAGTAACGATCCTTGACAGGAACGTTTATATCGAAAGCGGCGTGAAGATCGGCATCGACACGACGATATTCCCTAACTGTTATCTTCTCGGGAGGACTGTAGTAGGGAGTGATGTCGTGATTGGTCCTAATGTCATCGTGAAGGACTCGGTGATACATGATAATGTGACCGTTGAAGGTTTTGTGACCATCGAAGGGGCTGAGATAAAAGAAGACGTGAAGATAGGACCTTTTTCCAGGGCGGACCACTTTGTCTATATCGGCGACACGGCGGTAGGAAAAAACGTTAACACAGGATTGAAGCAGGTCAAGCAGAAAAATGCCAGCGGACACAGGAGGAAGAAGGAATGTGCGGAATAGTGGGGTACAAAGGCAAGAATGACGCCTGCGATATTTTGATAGACGCGCTGAAAAGGCTCGAATACAGGGGTTACGATTCAGCAGGCATCGCGGTATGGCACGAGGGTGAGATCGAGATAGCCCGGCGGAAAGGCAAGGTCGATGAACTGAGAAAAGTTGTCGCAGACGGCAGCTTCACAGGGAGGATAGGCCTTGCGCATACGAGGTGGGCAACGCACGGGACACCGTCAGAACGCAACGCCCACCCGCATAGGGCCGGAGACGTGGTCGTTGTCCACAACGGCATCATCGAGAACTACATCGAGCTGAAGGAGCGTCTGAGAGAAGAAGGTCATAAATTCCTCTCCGACACCGATACGGAGGTCATACCCCATCTTATAACGAGCTATATTAAAAAAGGCAGGAGCTTTGTCGATGCTGTCCGGTTGTCCCTTAAGGAACTTAAAGGTTCTTATGCCCTGGGGATCATCCGTGAAAAAGAAAAAATGCTCATTGCAGCCAAGAAGGAAAGCCCTCTTATTATAGGCGTCGGCAACGGTGAATACTTTATTGCGAGCGATGCCCCGGCCATCATCAACAGGACAAAGCGATTCATCTTCCTTGAGGACGACGATATAGCGATCTTTGCCGATGGCACGGTGAGATTGATCGATCTGGAAGGGAAGACCATTAAAAGAGAGGTGCACCAGGTCCAGTGGTCGGATGCCATGGCGGAAAAAGGAGGCTTCAAGCATTTTATGCTGAAAGAGATCTTTGAACAGCCGCGTGCCATATCTGAAACGCTGATCGGGAGGGTGAAAGAAGAAAAAGGCCAGGTGGATTTCGAAGAGCTGAAATTGCCTGACCTCACGAAGATCAACAAGATATGGATGGTTGCCTGCGGCACCTCATATCACGCATGCATGATCGGGAAGCATCTTTTTGAGACTATGCTGCGCATTCCCGTTGAGACCGATATCGCTTCTGAATTCCGTTACAGGGAACCGATCCTCAAAAAGGACGACATGCTGATCCTTATTTCTCAGTCAGGCGAAACGGCCGACACGATAGCTGCGATGAAGGAGGGGAAGAAAAGAGGCGTCTACACGCTCTCTGTCTGCAACGTCCTTGGCAGTACCCTCGCACGGGATGCCGATGGGGTTATCTTTACTCATGCTGGTCCCGAGAT
Source organism: Deltaproteobacteria bacterium UBA7527 (assembly GCA_002478225.1). GTDB lineage: Bacteria > Desulfobacterota > Syntrophorhabdia > Syntrophorhabdales > Syntrophorhabdaceae > UBA5609. Next base: position 13,562 of record DLMV01000006.1, read on the forward strand.
AGGCGTAGCCTCTACAAAGGCCTTCACGACGCAGATATCGGTCCTTTTCCTCCTCATGCTCCATGTGGGTAAAGTTCTCGGGAACATGAGCAGCGAGGATATCAGCAGGTACATAAAAGAGATAAAGCAGATCCCCCACAAGGTCCAGTCTATCCTTGATATGGCTGACAATATTGAGGAGATGGCAAGGAGATATATGATTTGCAGAGACTTTCTCTTCCTGGCTCGGGGGATCAATTACCCGTCAGTGCTCGAGGGCGCCTTAAAGCTTAAAGAGATCTCCTACATCCATGCCGAGGCTTATGCTGCGGGCGAGATGAAGCATGGCCCCATTGCCCTTATCGACGAGAACATGCCCGTTGTCGTTGTTTCGCCGCATGACCATACCTATAAAAAAACCTGCGGCAACGTGGAAGAGGTGATCTCGCGAAGGGGCAGGGTGCTGATGTTTACCGATAATCCGTCCCACGAGATGGCAGATCGCGTGGAGTCCTGCTTTGTACTGCCCCGTACCATCTATGCGCTGCAGCCGATCTTGTCCGTCGTGCCGCTCCAGCTCCTCGCGTATTATATCGCAAATTTTCTCGGGACTGACGTTGACCAGCCGCGCAACCTCGCCAAGAGCGTAACAGTGGAGTAGATCAGGGGAAGGGAATGGAAAGGAATGGGAATGGGGTCAAATCTTTATCCTTGACTCAGTCACTCTTCTATCTTCTTCATCAGGCGCAACGCATTCTTATCGGAGTCCAATGATGCCCTGAGTCTTTTCCTTGCTACAGATACGGCGCTATAATCGACCCCCATAAGGTCCCCGATCTCTCTTCCATTCATACCACCGTTACACCCTTTCCGGAGCAATTCACCGGGAGGCAGTTGAAAGGATTCGGCAGTTGCCTGAAGGACTCTC
>DLMV01000074.1:0-904 GCA_002478225.1 Deltaproteobacteria bacterium UBA7527
GGTTCGAATCCCTCCTGGCCTGATATATTGCGGAGAAGGTATGGAGTTTAGAGAAAAATTTGAACAGGTGAAGGAATATTTCAGGGAAGTATATCTGGAGGCAAAGCGCGTTACCTGGCCTTCAAAGAAGGACGCAATAAAAGGCACTTATATTGTGCTCATAACGGTGGTCATTGCGGCATTATTCCTTGGCGTAGTTGATATTGGGTTGGCAAAAATAATACAGACATTGCTTCGCGGATAGACCTATGGAAAAGAAATGGTATGTAGTGCACACCTACTCTGGTTATGAGCAAAAGGTCAGAGAGCTCCTGGAAGAAAATATCAAGACCAGCAAGATGGGGGAGTATTTCGGAGAGATCATCGTGCCTTCAGAGGTCATCATGGAAAAGGTGAAGGGGCAGGTAAAAAAGTCACAGAGGACCGTTTTCCCTGGCTATATCATCGTGAATATGCTTATGAACGACATTACCTGGCACTTCGTGAGAAACACCCCGAAGGTTACCGGTTTTGTGGGATACGATAAAATGAACCCTCCCCCGCTGCCCGATAAGGAAGTGGAGGAGATCATCAATGCGATCCAGGAAGGAAAAGGAAAGATCAAACCCAAGATACGCTTTGAGAAAGGCGACGGCATCAAGGTTACTGAAGGGCCTTTTACAAACTTCACCGGTAATGTTGAGGAGATAAAACCGGAAAAAGGCAAAGTCAAGGTGCTTCTGAATATCTTTGGCAGGACGACGCCTGTGGAACTGGATTTTATTCAGATAGAAAAAATTTGAAGGAGTTAAGCGATGGCAAAAAAAGTTGTTGCGTTGGTGAAATTGCAGCTGCAGGCCGGGCAGGCAACACCATCACCGCCTGTGGGGCCGGCGCTTGGTCAGCATGGCGTCAATATCATGGA
>DLMV01000074.1:1027-2176 GCA_002478225.1 Deltaproteobacteria bacterium UBA7527
ATGGAATTCTGCAAGGCCTTTAATGAAAAGACGAAAAGCCAGGAAGGAACCGTGATCCCGGCAATGATAACGATCTACTCGGACAGGACGTTCAGTTTTATTACAAAAACGCCGCCGGCTACCTTTCTCATCAAAAGGGCCGCAAAGCTGGCAAAGGGAGCACACACACCTAAGAAGGAGGTTGTGGGAAGCATAACAAGATCTTCCGTCAAAGAGATCGCCCAACTCAAGATGGCGGATCTCAATGCGAAGAACCTCGAAGGAGCCATAAGGATCATAGAAGGCTCCGTAAGGAGCATGGGACTGGAAGTGGTGGAGGGATAATGAAGCAGCTCATGGCTGATAGCTCTTTTTGCAAAGAGCCGGAGCCATTGCATGGAGCTGAAAGCATACATTTCACTAAGGAGTAAGGCGTATGGCAAGGGTAGGAAAAAAATATACAGAGGCAAGAAAGAAGATAGATAGGGAAAAAAGGTACGACATGGAAGAAGCGATCAACCTTCTGCCGCAGGTTTGTTTTGCAAAATTTGATGAGACCGTGGAAGTGGCAATGAGACTTGGCGTTGACCCGAGGCACGCTGATCAGATGGTGAGGGGAAGTGTTGCGCTCCCCCATGGTCTTGGCAAGAAGGTGCGGGTTCTCGTTTTTGCAAAGGGCCAGAAAGAGAAGGAGGCTCAGGACGCAGGCGCTGACTTTGTCGGCGCGGAAGACATGATCGAAAAGATCCAGAAGGGGTGGATAGATTTTGACAAGGCGATCGCCACTCCTGATATGATGGGGCAGGTGAGCAAGCTCGGGAAGATCCTGGGTCCCAGAGGTCTTATGCCGAACCCGAAAGTCGGCACCGTGACCTTTGATATCGCAAAAACCGTTAAGGAGCTGAAGGCCGGCAGGGTAGAGTTCAGAGTGGACAAAGCCGGCAATCTGCACGTTCCTGTGGGCAAGATCAGCTTTGGTAAAGAAAAGCTCATGGACAATCTCAATTCACTTATCGACGCAGTGACACGATTAAAACCATCCTCAAGCAAAGGGACATACGTAAAAGGTATTGCCATTTCAACATCAATGAGCCCCGGAATAAAGATCGATCCGGGCTATGCAAGGACTTTGACAAAATAGGGAAAAGGTCAGAGAAAGCAGGTGCGGCG
>DLMV01000074.1:2295-3619 GCA_002478225.1 Deltaproteobacteria bacterium UBA7527
AGAGCGCCTTTAAACGAATACGGCCTGCCGAGACTTTTTGAAGACGTCTCTTCCTGACTTTCCATACATATTTCAGAGAAAGGAGGGATGAAAAACATTGGAACGGTCGAAGAAAGAAAAAGTTGTTGAGGAATTAGGGACCAAGCTTAAGGCGTTGAACTATATGTTCCTCACGGATTACAGCGGCATGAGCGTTGCCCAGATCACAAAGCTCAGGAGAGAGCTGCGCAGCGTTGATACGGAGTTTACCGTCATCAAGAACAGCCTCATGAAGATCGCCTCAAACGGAACAAAGGCTGAAACGCTGAAAGACAAGTATGATGGCCCCAACGCGATCGTCTGCATTTACAAAGACCCTATAAATGCGGCACGGGTGATCGCCGGATTTCTAAAAGATATTCCCAATCTCAAACTTAAAGCGGGTTTTATCGGCGACAGGGTCATAACGCCGGAAGAGATCCTCAGGCTCGCTACGTTGCCGTCAAGGGAGGTATTGATCGGCAGGTTCCTCGGTCTGCTGAAAGGACAGCCGCAGAGGCTCGTACATGTCCTGTCGGGAAATCTCAGCAAGTTAGTATTTGTATTAAACGCGATAAAAGCGCAAAAAGAACAAGCATAAAGGAGGCATTCAATGGCAATTACAAGAGAAGACGTCATACAGTACATCGAGAACATGACTGTCCTTGAGCTATCAGAGCTCGTGAAGGCATTAGAAGATAAGTTCGGAGTCCAGGCGGCTATGCCGATGATGGCCGCAGCACCGGCCGCTGGCGGCGCGGCGGCGCCTGCCGCGGAGGCAGCAGCGGAAGAGAAGACAGAGTTCAATGTAGTACTCACAGGTTATGAAGCTGACAAGAAGATACAGGTCATCAAGGTTGTAAGGGCAATTACCGGCCTTGGGCTGAAAGAGGCGAAAGACCTTGTCGAGGGCGTTCCGAAACACGTCAAGGAAAGCGTTTCAAAGGACGAGGCGGCAAATATCAAGAAGCAGCTTGAAGAAGTAAGCGGACAGGTCAAAGTTGAATAAAAGAAGGAAGCAGGATCCGGGGACCGGCTTTGCGCAGGTCCCCTGTTCCCCGTTAAAGACTTCCTTTTAAAGAGGTGAACAACATTATGAGGGAAACTTTCCGTAATAAAATCTTTAGGAAAAATTATGGCAAAATCAAAGAGATACTTGAAATCCCCAATCTTATTGAAATTCAACTTGACTCTTATGAGAAATTCCTGCAGAAGGATGTTAAGGCGGAAAAGAGAGCAAATATCGGCCTGCAGGCCGTTTTTAACAGCGTCTTTCCAATACGGGATTCGCATGAAACAACAATCG
>DLMV01000074.1:3731-7504 GCA_002478225.1 Deltaproteobacteria bacterium UBA7527
CGCATGAAACAACAACCCTTGAATTTGTCAAGTATGAGATAGGCGATGCCAAAAATGTCGAAGAGGAATGTCTTTTCAGGGGGATCACATATGCGGCTCCCATGAAGGTGACGATCAGGCTTGTCGTATGGAATGTTGATCTTGATACGAAGACGAGAGACATCAAGGCAGTAAAAGAGCAGGATGTATACTTTGGAGAGATCCCGCTCATGACTGAACGGGGGACCTTCATCATAAACGGCACCGAAAGAGTGATAGTCAGCCAGCTGCACAGATCGCCCGGCGTCTACTTCGATTGCGACACTGCCAAGGCTCCTTTAAGCGGAACCCTCTCATATACGGCGAGGATAATACCTTACAGGGGTTCATGGCTGGACTTCGAGTTCGATCATAAAGAGATGGTCTATGTGAGGATCGACAAGAAAAAGAAGATCCACGTTACGTTATTGCTGAAAGCGCTGGGCTATAAGGAAAACGAGATCCTGGACTATTTCTATGAGAAAGAAAAGATCATTTTCAAGGATAAGCAATTTTATAAACAGACCTCACCTGCCTTACTGATAGGCCAGAAGGCTACGTCGGATATTGTTAACGCAAAGACCGAGGAAGTTCTTGTCAAAAAACACAAAAAGATCACCAAGGCCATCATCAAAAAGATGGAGCAGGCCAACATCAAGGAGATCCCGGTAGAAGAAGAGGACATCATCGGAAAGGTAACGGCCTCTGATGTCATTGATCCAAAGACAAAAGAGGTTCTGATACCCATCAATAAGGACATTACTAAAGAAGACCTTGCAAAAATTTCAGAGAGAAAGATAAAAAGCTTCGACATATTATTTATCGACAACCTTAATGTCAGCCCTTCTTTGAGAAATACGCTTATTGCCGACAAAGCAAACAACAAAAATGATGCCCTTATTGAAATATACAAAAAATTGAGACCCGGGGACCCGCCAACGATAGAGTTTGCGGAAAACCTCATACAGAGCATGTTCTTCAGCCCCGAGAGGTATGACCTGTCAAAGGTGGGAAGGCTGAAGATAAACCACAGGATCGGCGTAACAGTACCCCTCGATGTCACTATACTCCGGAGAGAAGACATTATCGAGGTCGTGAAGCATCTCGTGAAGCTGAAAGACGCCAGGGGTCCCGGTGACGATATTGACCACCTCGGCAACCGGAGGGTAAGAACGGTTGGGGAACTCCTCGAGAACCAGTTCAGAATGGGCCTCGTGAGAATGGAGAGGGCGATCAAGGAAAGGCTTACATTTCCTGAAATGGAAACGCTTATGCCCCACGACCTTGTGAACCCGAAACCGGTAGCAACGGCCGTAAAGGATTTCTTCGCAAGCAGCCAGCTGTCGCAGTTCATGGACCAGACAAACCCTTTGAGCGAGATCACGCATAAGAGGAGATTGAGCGCATTGGGGCCCGGGGGACTCACGAGAGAGAGGGCAGGCTTCGAGGTCCGCGACGTCCATCCCACGCATTACGGAAGGATATGTCCTATCGAGACTCCGGAAGGTCCGAATATAGGGCTTATAGCATCTCTTTCAACATACGCAAAGGTAAATGAATTTGGCTTTATCGAGGCGCCCTACAGGGAAGTAGCGCATGGAAAGGTCACAGACAAGGTGCAGTACATGAGCGCCCTTGAGGAGGAGCAGTATTATATTGCCCAGGCCAACGCGCCTGTTGAGAAGGACAACAGGCTTGCCGGTGATCTTATCCCGGCACAGAAAGGCGGAGGGTTCTATCTGGTCAGTCCCGAAGAGATCCATTTAATGGACGTTTCCCCAAAACAGCTTGTAAGTGTTTCCGCTGCCCTGATCCCATTTCTTGAACACGACGACGCGAACAGGGCGCTGATGGGTTCTAACATGCAAAGACAGGCTGTCCCGCTCCTTGTGCCCGAAGCGCCGCTGATAGGAACGGGCATGGAAAAGGTCGTAGGAAGGGATTCGAGGGTTACCGTTATCGCAAAGCATGACGGGATAATCAAAAGCGTTGACGCAAGCCGTATCATCCTCAAATATGAAGAGAAGAAAGGGCATGATGAGCCTACGACAAAGATAGACGTTTACAAGCTTCTGAAATTCAGACGGTCGAACCAGGATACCTGTATCAATCAAAGGGTGATCGTGCAGGAAGGCGATTATGTCAAGAAAGGCGATGTCCTGGCCGATGGCCCCTCAACAGACAAAGGGGAGCTGGCGCTCGGCAAGAACGTCCTTGTCGCCTTCATGCCCTGGAGAGGATACAACTACGAAGACTCGGTCCTTGTGAACGAGAAGCTTGTAAAAGAAGACACCTTCACATCGATCCACATTGAAGAGCTTGAATGCGTGGTAAGGGACACAAAGCTCGGCAAAGAAGAGGTCACGAGAGACATCCCGAATGTCGGCGACGAGGCGCTGAAGGATCTCGACGAGAGCGGTATCGTGAGGATAGGAGCCACTGTAAGACCCGGCGACATCCTTGTGGGCAAAGTGACGCCAAAAGGCGAAACGCAGCTGACCCCTGAGGAAAAACTTCTGCGGGCTATTTTCGGTGAAAAGGCAGGGGATGTTAAGGACACGAGCTTGCGTGTTCCACACGGTATAGAAGGTATCGTAACAGACGTTAAAGTGCTCTCGAGGCGGGGAATAGATAAAGACGACAGAAGCAGGGACATAGAGGATAAAGAGATATCCAATATCCTGAAGGATCAGGAGGATCAAATAAAGATCATTATCGACAGCAAGCGCTCAAAGATAGCCGAGCTTCTCGCCGGCAAGAACGCCCCCGCTGACATCAAGGATGAAAAAGGAAGGATGGCCGTCAAGAAAGGCGAACCGCTGACAAGAGAAAAGATAAATTTGATCAGCTTTGAAAAGATCCAGCATATAGACTTTGGCAATAAGGATCTGGAATCGAGGATAGCAAAGATTGTTGACAGCAAAGAGAACCAGATCGAGCTTATCAGGCTTATCTATGAGGACAAGATCAACAAGATCAAAAAAGGCGATGAGCTGCCCCCGGGGGTGATCAAGACGATCAAGGTATATGTCGCGATGAAAAGAAAAGTTGCGGTAGGCGATAAGATATCCGGTCGTCACGGCAACAAAGGCATTGTCTCCGTTATTCTTCCTGAAGAGGATATGCCGTTTATGGAAGACGGAACGCCCATCGATATTGTTCTCAATCCTCTCGGCGTCCCGTCAAGGATGAATGCCGGCCAGATACTCGAGACCCATCTCGGCTGGGCTGCAAAAGAACTTGGAAAAAAGGTAGGGGAGATGGTTGACAACTATTACCGGAATTGCTGCGCCCCCGATATTATAAAAAGGCAGCTTAAGAAGATTTTTACAAAAAATGAGTTAAAAGGCTTTATCGAGAGATTGAGCGATGAAGAGATCGTGATGCTTGCCGATCAGATGCGTGACGGGATCCACACAGCAGTGCCCGTTTTCGACGGAGCAAAAGAGGAAGAGATCAGCGAATTGTTCAAGATGGCCGGATTATCCGATAACAGGCAGGCAACACTGTTTGACGGAAGGACCGGCGACCCCTTCCATCACAAGATCACCATCGGCAACATGTATTTTCTGAAATTGCATCATCTCGTCCATGACAAGATACACGCGCGGTCGATAGGACCGTATTCTCTCGTGACGCAGCAGCCGCTTGGCGGCAAGGCGCAGTTCGGAGGCCAGAGGCTCGGAGAGATGGAGGTGTGGGCGCTCGAGGCCTACGGAGCGGCGTACTGCCTGCAGGAGCTGCTCACGATCAAG
>DLMV01000074.1:7674-8166 GCA_002478225.1 Deltaproteobacteria bacterium UBA7527
GGATACGCGCATACGAGGCTATCGTGAAGGGCGAGGAGGTGCTTGAGCCGAATCTGCCTGAGTCTTTCAATGTGCTTGTGAAAGAACTGCAGGGTCTATGCATCAATGTGGACCTCATGAAAGAAGAATAAGGAGGGGTAAATTGGAAGAGTATTTCAAGTCCGATAAACAAAAAGACCCTTTAAGCTATACGGCGATCAAAATATCTCTGGCATCACCGGAACTGATTGAAAAATGGTCTTTCGGAGAGGTCAAAAAGCCCGAGACGATCAACTACAGGACCTTCAAGCCCGAGAGAGACGGCCTTTTCTGCGCAAAGATCTTCGGTCCCGTAAAGGATTACGAGTGCATCTGCGGAAAATACAAGAGGATGAAGCACAGGGGGATCGTCTGTGAAAAATGCGGGGTGGAGGTCATACAATCGAAGGTCAGGAGAGAGCGGATGGGCCATATCAAGCTCGCCTGTCCCGTTGCGCACATCTGGTTCCTGAA
>DLMV01000074.1:8286-19173 GCA_002478225.1 Deltaproteobacteria bacterium UBA7527
GCGCACATCTGGTTCCTGAAGAGCATGCCCAGCAAGATCGGCACCCTCCTTGAGCTATCCATAAAAGAGGTGGAGAGGGTCCTCTATTTTGAGAATTATATCGTCATAGAGCCGGGCAATTCCCCTTACAAGTTCTGCGAGATCATAACGGAAGAGAAGTATATTGAAGCAAAAGAGAAGTTCGGCGAAGCCTTTGCGGCAGGCATAGGGGCAGAGGCCATAAGGGAATGCTTAAGAAAGATCAATATAGAAGGCATTGGCAAAGAGATCAGGGTTGAGATGAGAGATACATCGAGCGATGCGAAGAAGAAGAAGCTTGCCAGGAGATTGAAGGTCGTCGACGCCTTCCGGCTTTCAGGAGTAAGGCCGGAGTGGATGATCCTTGACATTATCCCCGTGCTCCCACCTGAGCTCCGGCCGCTTGTGCCGCTGGACGGCGGCAGGTTTGCGACCTCCGACCTTAATGATCTATACAGAAGAGTCATCAACAGGAACAACAGGCTGAAAAGACTGATGGAGCTTAACGCGCCGGAGATCATCATCAGGAATGAGAAAAGGATGCTCCAGGAAGCGGTTGACGCGCTTTTTGATAACTCGAAAAGAGGAAGGGTTGTCACCGGCGCGAGCAAAAGACCGCTTAAATCCTTAAGCGACATGCTGCGTGGAAAGCAGGGCAGGTTCCGTCAGAACCTCCTCGGCAAAAGGGTCGATTATTCGGGAAGGTCGGTCATCGTAGTAGGTCCTGAGCTGAGATTGCATCAGTGCGGTCTTCCGAAAACTATGGCGCTGGAGCTCTTTAAGCCCTTTGTCTATAACCGGCTTATAAAAAAGGGATACGCCACGACAATTAAGAACGCGAAGAAGATAGTCGAAAAGGAGAGGTCAGAGGTATGGGATGTCCTTGAAGAGGTCATCAAAGAGCACCCCGTCCTTTTGAACAGGGCGCCAACCCTCCACCGCCTGGGAATACAGGCATTCGAGCCGCAGCTGATCGATGGAAAAGCGATCCAATTGCACCCCCTTGTCTGTCCTGCTTATAATGCGGACTTTGACGGTGACCAGATGGCGGTCCACGTGCCGCTTTCAATTGAGGCTCAGACAGAGGCGCGGGTGCTCATGATGTCAACGAACAACATACTGTCACCGGCAAACGGCAGGCCGATCATTGTGCCGACGCAGGACATCGTCCTCGGCCTCTATTATCTGACGATCGAAAGAAAATACAAACCGGGGCAGAGCAAAGACACCTATGAGTTCGCTCTCGATGAATTTACCGGCATCTCCGCAGTGGAAGCCTTGTGTGCGGAGATAAAGCAGGATAAGTATGCCCTGGAGCTGAAGTCGCTTGACAACACGGTGGAGCGTCTTAACGAAATTTTACGGACGCCGAAATTCTACGATATCTGTCTGAAGAAGAAAGATTCGATAGACCTGACCCCTCATACAAAAAAGCTTGTTACTGCAACGAAGGAGATGCGGAATAAAAAGTTTAAAGAACTGAATCCGGATCAACAAAGGAAGATCATCGAGCTGAACCGCCTGATACTGCACAAGGTCTATCCGCAGGCCTGCCCGATGCTGCGGAAGAGGTTTATTTTCAGCGATCCGCAGGAAGTAAGGGTCGCTTATGATTCCGGCGAGATCGATCTCCATGCGAAGATTAAGGTCAGGCTCGACGGGGTCCTGGAAGAGACAACGGTCGGAAGGGTTATCCTGCGGGATGTTATTGAAAATGCCCTGATGGAACTGGGAGAAGAAAAAAGGCAGTCAGTGATGAAAGAGCTGTTCGGTTTGATAAAGAATGCGCCGATGGACAAGAAGAACATCGGCCTGCTCATTGATAAATGCTACAGGGAAGCCGGTGAGAAATGCACCGTTATTCTCTCGGACAGGCTGAAAGACCTCGGGTATTATTATGCCACGCTTGGAGGCATATCGATCTGCATTGACGATATGAAGGTCCCCGATAAAAAGAAGGATCTGATAGAGCGTGCGAACAAAGATGTCCTTATAGTGCAAAAACAGCATTCAGAGGGCCTTATTACCGATGGTGAGCGGTACAACAAGGTCATCGATATATGGGCAAATGTCACAGAAGAGATCGCAAAAGAACTGATGGACGAGCTTGGCTCCGAAATAGTCCTTGATTCTGAGGGAAATACCGTTATAGGCCCTAACGGGAAGCCAGAGCTCCAGAACAGCAGAAACCCCATATTCATAATGGCCAATTCCGGGGCAAGAGGGAACGCACAGCAGATCAGACAGCTTGCCGGCATGAGGGGGCTCATGGCGAAGCCCTCCGGCGAGATCATCGAGACGCCGATCAAGAGCAATTTCAGGGAAGGGCTCGATGTGCTGCAGTATTTTATATCGACCCACGGAGCGAGGAAAGGTCTTGCAGATACAGCGCTGAAGACAGCAAACTCCGGGTACCTTACAAGAAGGCTCGTCGATGTTGCCCAGGACGTCGTGGTGAACGAGTATGACTGCGGAACAATTGATTATATCGAGGTGGGAGCGCTGGTCGAGGGCGGCGAGATCATTGAACGGCTTGAGGCGAGGATACTCGGCAGGGTTGCCCACGAAGACCTCAGGGATCCTGACGGCGGGATTATCGTGAGAAAGAATGAAGAGATCAGGGAACACCACCTGAAGGCGATCGAAGAGGTGTACGAGAAGGTGAAGATACGGTCGGTGCTCACCTGCCGCTCCAAGAGAGGCGTCTGCGTGCTCTGCTACGGGCGCGACCTCGCGCGGGGACGGCTGGTAAGCATAGGTGAAGCCGTGGGGATCATCGCGGCCCAATCTATCGGAGAGCCGGGAACACAGCTTACGATGAGGACATTCCACATCGGAGGCGCTGCTTCGAGGAGGGTCGAACAATCCACAATAGAAACCCGCAACGAAGGATTTATAAAACTGATAAATGTGAAGGTCATCAAGAATAAGGACGGCGTCCCGGTGGTAATGAACAGGAACGGCGAGATCGCTATCGTGGATGAGACGGGAAGGGAAAGAGAAAAGTTCAGCGTTCCTTACGGGGCAAGGCTCCTTGTCAATGACAAGGATAAAACGAAGCTAACAAGGGATCCCACCGAGAATATCATGAAGCAAAAGCTTGCTGAATGGGATCCCTATACGATCCCTATTCTTTCAGAAGTGACCGGAAAGGTAAAGTTCGGCGATATCTTTGAGGGAGAAACGATGCAGGAGAGCAAGGACGAGGTGACCGGTCTTTCCTACAAGGTCATCATCGAGCCGAAGAACCCCGATTTCCGCCCGAGGATATCGATCAAGGACGACAAGGGCAAAACCATTACCATACCCAACTCGACGAGCCCGGCGCGCTACATGCTGCCCGTTGGCGCGCATATTATGGTAAACGAAGGAGATATGCTCCACGCGGGCGATGTTGTGTCAAAGATACCGAGGGAGACGACAAAGACAAAGGATATCACCGGCGGTCTGCCGAGGGTTGCCGAGCTCTTTGAGGCGAGAAAACCGAAAGAGAGTGCCATAGTGAGCGAGATCGACGGCATGGTCTCATTTGGAAAGATGACGAAAGGGAAAAGAGAGATCATCGTGAACCCGGATTCGGAACACGTTGAGCCGAAGAAATACACCATCCCGAGAGGGAAACATATCATCGTCCATGAAGGCGATTATGTGAAGGCAGGCGAGGCTTTGATGGACGGACCAAAGAACCCGCATGACGTGCTGCGCATCCTCGGCATCCAGGAGCTTGCCCGTTACCTTGTTGACGAGATACAGGAGGTGTACCAACTGCAGGGCGTGAAGATAAACGACAAGCACATCGAGGTCATTGTCCGGCAGATGCTGAAGCGCGTCAAGATCAAAAGCGTAGGCGACACGAACTTTATCATCGATGATTTCGTCGAGAAATGGATCTTCGAAGAAGAAAATGAGCGTGTCCAGAGCAAGGGCGGAAAGCGCGCGGAGGCAGAGTCGTTGTTCCTCGGGATAACGAAGGCTTCGCTTATCACCGATAGTTTTATTTCAGCGGCAAGCTTCCAGGACACGACAAAGGTCCTCACTCAGGCTGCGATAGAGGGAAGGATCGATTACTTGAAAGGCCTTAAAGAAAACGTTATTATGGGGAGGATCATCCCTGCCGGGACCGGTTTCATAAAATACAGGAACTATGACATGAATCCCATAGGCGGCGCAGAGGAAAACCGCCTGGAGCCGTCAGATATTAAGGCTCCTTAGCTTTCGTTCAGCGATAATAGCCTCTTCGCTTTTCGGGTAGAGCTCTATGATCCTCTTCAGGAGGGTTATAGAGCTCTTCTTATCTTTGGTCTGGCTGAATGCCTCTGCCTGGGAAAGAAGCGCCCGTGGAGCCTTCTCGCTTTTTGGATATTTATCGATAACCTCCTGGAAAGAGACGATCGCTTTTTCATAGTTTTTCAGATTCATGTAACTCTCGCCCGTCCAGTAGAACGCATTCGGTATGAGCGGGGTTCCGCCATATGTCTCAACGAACTTTGTGAACTTGATGACCGCCTCATCATAAGCCCCCTTCTGGTAGGCGTCAAAGGCGTCTTTATAGGCGCTTTCATACTTTGCGTCAATCCCCGATGAACCCGGTTGCGCCGATGGTCCGGTCGCAGCATCGGGTTTCTTCTGAGCGCCCAGCATGGCTTTGGTCTCACTCCAGTATGTTCTTAGCTGGTATTCCAGCTCATCGAGCTTGCCAAGTATGCTCTTTATCTTTTCGTCCCTGTTTTCAACGGCAGCATAAACGCCAACGATCTGCTTACCGGCATTTTCATTATCCTTTGTCAGTTGTGCCAGCTTTGCATTCGTTTCCTGTTTGAAGCTGTAAAGATCGCTCTGCAGGAACGACAGGCTGCTCTGCATCTGGATCATCTGCTCGTCCGTAGTACAGCCTGCTGCCAGCGCAATAACAATAAAAATTACGGCGTATTTATACATAGCCTACCCCTTCTGGTCGATCTTAAAATGGGCGCGCCTGTTCTTTGCCCAGGCATCCTCGGTACGGCCCGGGTCGGCAGGCATTTCCTTGCCGTATGAGACCGTCTTGATCCTCGACCCCTGGACGCCCATCTTGACGAGATGCTCCTTTACCGATTCCGCACGTTTTTGACCGAGAGCGAAGTTGTATTCCACAGTGCCCCTCTCATCACAGTGCCCCTCTACAACGATTGTCGTTGCCTTTGACTGTTTAAGCCAGTTGCCTACCGCCTGGATCTTTGGCAGTTGCGATCCCTGGATCGCGTAGCTGTCGAATTCGAAGTAGACATCCTGCTGCGAGAGAGATGACCTCATCTTTTCGTCAAGCATTTGCAGCCTGTCTCTTTCTGCTCTTGCCAGTTCTTCAGCTGTAACGCCGCCCTTTCTGTCTTTTGCGCTGTCGTCCTTTGATGCAGCTGCCCCCTCGGGTGTTGCTTTGTACGTCGGCTGAACCACTTTCGGGGCGCATCCGGCGAACATAAGAGTGCATACAATCGAAAATACCAGAAAATATTTCATGTTACCTCCTTATCAAGGTGCGAATTTTGCCTGTTCTTCGTTGCCGTCGGTAAATTTCAGTGCCCTTTTGTTCTCTCCGTTGTACAGCATCGTGTACAGACCGTATCTTCCCCCAGCCTGCGAGGAGAAAAGTATGTATCTCCCGCATGGAGAGAATTGCGGCGAATCGTTGAGAGATCCTCCATTTGTCAGGACCCTCTGGTTCGAACCGTCGGCGTTCATGACCGATATCTCAAAAGCACCTTCGATCTTGGATACGAATGTTATGAGGTCGCCTTTCGGTGAGAATGAGGGTGCGCTGTTGTAGCTTCCGTAATAGGTGAGCCTCTTTATCTCCCCCGATGCGCTGTCTCTGATGAATATCTGGGGACTTCCGAACATGTCGGATACGAAGAGCAGTTTTGAGCCATTCGGCGAGAACGACGCCGATGTAACGATCCCTTCCCTCTGCATTATGGTCCTTTTCTCACCGGTCTCGATATTGTATGTATAGATGGTCGAGTTCCTGCCCGATGTATGTGAATATACAAGGGTTGAATTGTTCAGCCACGACGAACAGATCTTCATGCCGTCGCTTCTGTCCACGTTGATCTCTCTGCTGCCGTCCGTGTCCTTCACGTAGAGGTTTGGCCTTCCTTCTTTATACGAGGTGTAGGCGATGTATCTCCCGGTCGGCGATATTGAGGGCGCAACAGTGATGCTATTGTAGCTGGTGATCTTTCTCAGGTTAAATCCGTCGATATCGGCCATGTATATTTCTTTGAGATTTCTTCTGCCGCCGACGAAGATCACGCGTGAGCTCATGATCCCCTTGTCGCCTGTGACGGTGAGCAGTATATCATCGGCAAACCTGTGGACGAGCCTCCGCCAGTCTTCCTGCCGTGAGCGGTATCGTTTGGCAAGCATCAGGGAGCCGTCAAGGGTGTCATAGAGGAACGCTTCAAGGACAACCTCATTGTCTTTTAGCTGAAATCTTCCTTTGCAGAGAAGCTCGATCCCCACCGAGCGCCAGCTCCCGAAGTTGATCTCCTGTTTCTCTACTCCTTCATTAAGGAATTCTTTATCGAGGAGCGATTGCGGAGCAACGATAAAGAAACCTGAGAGGTCAAGGTCTTTGTTCAAAAGATCGCTCATGTCCGTCTGGAGCCTGTCTGCCTTGTCGCTCTTGAAATATGGCACGGCAACGGTTATCTTCTTGAAGCTTTTTCCATAGATGTCGAGATATACCCGTGCTCCGGCAACATCTGCCGTGAAGATGCCTGTTGCGAAGAGGGTGCAGAGGATGAAGGTGGTCCATTTACCTTTTTTCATGCTTTCTCCATTTATCTATTATGTCGAGAAGCGCTTTGACCTGCGGCGAGATCGTCTTCCCCTTCTTTGTCACAATATATAAGGACCTTGCAATATTCGGGAGCCCTTCAATATTTAAGCACTTCAGGTTATTATTTGCAAGTTCATGAACAATTGCCATTTTTGAGATATACGAAATACCCATGCCGTTCTTGACCGCCTCTTTTATCGCCTCCGTATCTGTTAATTCAGCGACTATCTGCAGCTCCGGCAGCACGTCGACCTTCAGTTTTTTCAGTGATGATTCAAAATGATTGCGTGTGCCTGATCCCGGTTCCCTCATAATGAGAGGATAGTTTTTTAGTTGCTTAATATTGATCGTGCCGGGAAAGGACGGCGGCGCGATCATGACGATAGTGTCTTCAAGGAATTTTTTATATTCTATCTTTTTCGTCTCATATTTTGCCCCGACGAAGCCGATATCGATCTCGCCTTCTTCCATCTTCCTGATAATTTCCTTCGAATCGGCGATGATGAGCCTGAAGCGGATGTTGTTGTACTGCTGTTTGAATATATGGAGCAGTCCAGGCAGGATATACACGCCAGGGATGTTGCTTGCCCCTACAGTGATATCGCCCTCTTGCAGGCCTTTGAAGGCGGCGATCGCATCGATGGTCTCTTTTTTAAGGCTCAGAAAATCCTTGGCGTACCGGAAGAGGATCTCTCCTGCCTTGGTGAGCGTTACCGTCCGCTTTGTCCTGTCGATGAGCTTTACGCCGAAATAGCGCTCGAGGTCGACGATCTGCTTGCTGACCGTCGGCTGCGTGAGATACATCTCCTCAGCCGCCTTTGTAAAGCTCTTCAACTCCGCTATCTTCACGAATGTTTCAAGGTGACGGAGGTCCATTGATAAAAATTATGATATTAATTCCCCTAATGCAACAAAAAATGACAGTTTGAGAAATTACGATCAACGACATACGGTCTTTATCCGTTTCACAGTTCTATATATCCCTGCTGATACTGGGATGCGACGCAGTATTCAAGATATTTCATGACAGCGCTTTTTGGCGTGTAGACGCCGGAATGGCCGTCGCAGAGCATATCTGCCTCCAGGGAGGATAAGCTCTGGACCGATTCCATCCAGGCGTCAGGGTCGCAATCAAACTCTTTGAGGAGCGGTGCGGCGATATCCTGTGCAAAGAGAGTCCTGCTCCCGTTGATGTCCATATAGACCGAGATGGATCCGGGCGTATGGCCAGGGGTGTGCAGCCAGTGGAGCTCCTGTCTGCCGATGACAAGGCGGCCCTCATCGCCGTAGAGCCTTGTATCCACACGGAGAGGCTTCAGGTCGACATTGAAACAAAATGCTGCCGTGAGCCTCCTGTCTGCCCGTCCGACGATCGCTGCGTCAAGTTCATGCATGATGAGCTGTGAGCCGAAATGCGACCGGAAGAGATGAGCGCCGCCGGAATGGTCTACGTGGCAGTGCGTGAGGATGACTGTTTTGATCGTCTCCGGATCAAACCCCAGGCGCTTGATATTTCCGACCATCCTTTGAAAACCGATCCCGGAGCCGCAATCGATGAGCGCCGGCTCGCCGAGGTCCAAAAGATAGGCAAAACCGTCCCTCACATCCGTGAGGTCCGGCCCGCCGACACGATATATGCCGTTCGTTATCTTTTGCGGATGCATCGGTAATTCTTTTCGCTGCTACCGTGTTACTGCCTGGACATATCCCGATCTGCCGGTCTTGTGGTCGACGGCGAGCAGAGTGATGCGCTGATTCGGCTTCATGGCGGCAACGAGCTCGATGAAATTATCCAGACCTGTGATCGCCTGACCGTTCACCTGAAGGATCATATCGCCTGCTTCAAAACCTATCTTCCCAAGGGGGCCGTTCGGCTCGACCCTGGTAATGATGACCCCGCCTGTTGCGGATTTGAATTTTCCCGCATCTTTTTTCTGAAGCGCCCTTACCTCCACGCCAAGACGTTCCTTAACAGAGCCTGCGAGCGCCCTGGTTGCCTCCTGGGGGCTGCCGATCCTGGCGGTTATGTTCTGTTTTCTGCCGTCCCGGAGCACGACGATCCTGACCTCTTTGCCGATAGCCGTAATGGCAACTTCATTGCGAATAGTGTTTGAATCAGGGATGTCCTTGCCCTGGTATTCGATGATCACATCGCCTTTTTTCATGCCGGCCCGTTCCGCAGGGCTTCCTTTTGCCACGTCAATTACGTATGCCCCTTTAGAGGTCTGGATCCCCAGCTGCTTCGCAAGCTCCGGCGTAATGTCCTGCGTGCCTATGCCGAGCCAGCCGCGTTCCACCTTGCCGTGGCTGATGATCGTCTTTGCAATATGCGTGGCAATGTTGCTCGGTATGGAAAGCCCTATGCCCTCAAAACCGCCCGACGAAGAGACAATGACGGTATTGATCCCTATCACCTCGCCTTGAAGGTTAAGGAGGGGTCCGCCGCTGTTTCCGGGGTTGATGGCGGCGTCGGTCTGGATGAAATCCTGGTAGCCGCTCGGGTCTGTAATGCCGCGGCGATGTTTGGCGCTGATGATCCCGTGTGTAACGGTCTGGGTCAATCCTCTCGGATGACCGATAGCGACGACCCATTCGCCCACTTCAGTCTTGTCTGAATCGCCGAACGTTGCGTAAGGAAACTGTTCCTTTGCTGAGATCTTGAGCACGGCGAGGTCGGTCTTCGGGTCGCTGCCGACAAGTTTTGCTTCAAATTTTCGTCCATCGGAAAGGAGCACGTCGATCTTCGTTGCCCCGCCGGCGACATGGTAGTTTGTCAGGATGTGGCCGGCGGCATCGATAATGATCCCTGTGCCGATGCCCCTCACATCGCGCTCATATTTTCTCGGCGCATTGGGTATGCCGAAGAAAAAACGGAAGAACGGGTCATCATCAAAGGGAAGCGCAGGCCGCACCTGTTCCTGGCGTGCCGTGACCTCGATATGGACAACGGAAGGTATGTTCTTTTTTGCGACCTGGATGATGGCATTGCTGAAATCCGAAGGAAGAGACCTTTTTTCTGCGGCATAAGAGTCAGGGATGTGCGGAAAGATGAATATGATGCTTAAAAGAATGATCGGAAATATCCTGAATACAGGACAATGAAAGGCTTGACGGGTCTTCACCGAATCCTCCTTGTTCTTATCATGGAATTTTGCACAACGCATAGCTGTGCCATATATCATAAATAAGACCTGAACGCCTCAAGGTCAACCCTTTTGACGACATTTCTTGACACAGCCATCAACTTACAGCCTTCAGCGATCAGCAAGTAGTTGATAAGTATGTCGCATATCGTATATAGTATGTCGCATATCGTAGATACGTTGCGTGATGCTGGATGCTAGATGCCATACCCTTACTCTTTTTTTTGCTGTTGCTATGAGCTATGAGCCAAGAACTATAAGCTGGTTTCTATTGGAGGTCGCGTGGATCTGCAGCTTTTCGTAGAACTTTACCGACTCTGGGGTCCTGTCTATCCGCACCTTGCAAAAAGCATCGGTGAAATGTATGGACGCAATGACGGCGATATACTGGAGATGGGCCCTTTCTGCGGAGCCATATTCGAATTATGCAGGAACGGAACAGGCAAGACCTTCACACTGGGAACCTTCCCGCCGGGAATGGACCAATTTTTTCAACAGGAAGTGAAAAGGCTTGATCTTGACAGCAAGGTCGCAGTAATAGCGGCCGACCCGGCCCTGACTGGGATCGGGGACGATAATTTCGATCTCGTCGTGTTCAGGGGGGCGTTGTTTTTTCCGGATATCTTCAGGACGGATTTTGGCGCGGTATACAGGGTGCTGAAGGAGGACGGGCTGGCTGTTGTTGGCGGAGGTTTTGGAGGATCGACCCCAAAGGCTGTCATAGAGAAGATCGGTGAACGGTCAAAGGAGCTCAATATGCGTCTGGGCAAGTCAGCGGTAGACGAGAAGATGCTGCTGGCGGATATCGAAGCGAGCGGTATTGACGGCAGCGTCAAGATTGTTCCAGATGGAGGATTATGGGCACTGATACGGAAAACGAGACATGGCTCATAGCTCATGGCTCATAGC
>DLMV01000074.1:19319-20311 GCA_002478225.1 Deltaproteobacteria bacterium UBA7527
ACAATATCAAAACTCAAATATCAGATGCTCCAAGCAATTACAAACCATTTACGTTTTGAATTTGGAGCATTCGATTTTGTTTAGGATCTTTCCATGAGCCATGAGCAATGAACTGTTAGCTTTAATTATTCCCTTAGAGGATTGACGTAAATATTTTTTCATGTTTATAATAGAAAAAAGGAACAGAGGATAATGCGAGTCATGCAATATCTGAAGATATCCGTAAAACAGATTTGGCGCATCGGCTTGTGTGCCGTCATGCTGCTCGGTGGATTTGCCGCAGGCTTCAGTGCCGACGACCTGACGGAGGAAGAGGCGAAAAAGCTCATTCAGAGTGTTGTTAAGCAGGAAGGAAAGATCGAGTCCCTTGAACGTTATCAGAAATATCCAAACTTCTATTATATAGGCTCCGACGAAAAGACTGTCGAGAAATACAGGAAGCTTGAAGATGCCGGATACGTAAAGCTGAGATTGGTATCCGGGAAAGATCTGGAGAAAGGCTTGAATAGCGCTTACGTCGTTGAGTTCACAGAAAAGGCCATCCCATACATCGTAAAACCGGAAAGCGGATCCGAAGACAGGATATGCATAAACCTTGCAAAGATAGACAGCCTTGATGTCACCGGCGTCAAAAGGACTGCGCAGAAGGAGTATAAGGCAGAAGTGATGCTGGGATACAAGGTAACGCCTTTCGGTGAAGTGTTGCTTGGCCGCGGGGTGAAGCTTGACCGTAAAGAAGATGCCTCTTTCGAAGCCCAGGACAACGGGTGGCGCGTCAAGTTCAAGATCAATTTCTGATTACGATGTTTTCTCGAACGCGCTCTTCGGTGCGTTGCAGATCGGGCAGTGCCAGTCATCAGGCAGCTTGTCGAAGGGAACCTTCTCATATTTCTCGTCGTACTGAAAACCGCATACGGAGCATGTATAGATCATGCCGTGCCTCCTTATATTATTTTATACTAAATTGTATTCATTCATATAGCTTCGTTGCC
>DLMV01000030.1:0-1839 GCA_002478225.1 Deltaproteobacteria bacterium UBA7527
CAACTGTCGGTGGCACTGCAACGTGCTCTGCCTTCGGCTCTTTCGGCGGTACCTTTTTCTTTCTCTCCTTTTCAGTGATGATCTCTTCGCGTGACACCTGTGGCGTCGGCCTCTCCCTGCTCTTTCGTTTTTGAATGGCAGGGCCTGTCAGTTTTTCAAAGCGCTCACCGATCTGCTTTACCACATCGCCGGAGATCATATCGAACTGGTTCGTTTCACCTGCTTTCAGGCACAGCTTGGCGATCTTATTCACCAGCCGCGGCACCCCATGGTCAGAGTATTCCCACAGCCAGTGGATCGCATCATCGGTAAAAAGCTTGCGCGTCCCGCCGGCAAGCTTCACCCGCGTCTCAACATAGTTCTTGACCAGCTCTTCAGATTCTATCTTGTCAATTCTATTGTACGTCCCGATACGCTGAAAAAGATTGGCACGCTTGGGATGCTCCAGTCTGCTTGCCAGTTCCATCTGCCCCGCAAGCACTATGGTAAAGAGGTTCCGCGTATCATCCTGCATATTCGTAAGGAGCCTCAGGCTCTCAAGGTTGGCCGGCGATATGGCATTTGCCTCGTCTATGAATATGAGCACTTTTTTCCCTTCATCGATCGTCTCGAACAAAAGCTTATTGAATGTCTCCAGGAGATCGACCTTGCCCCTTCTTTCGCACTGCTTTCCTGTCAACTGGCCTATGATCTCCTTTAAAAGCTGGACAAAAGACATGTCGGGGTTTGTGACAAAGGCGATCTTGTATTTGTTGTGATCCAGCGAATCAAGGATCATCCTTAATGACAGTGTCTTGCCCAGCCCTACATCGCCGACGATAACGGTGAGGCATTCATTCCCTTCCTCTATTGCAAAAAGAGTCTCGGCTATCGTATTCTCAACCGACGCATGGGATTCCACATACATCGATGGGTCCGGCACATTATCAAATGGAGGCTTTTTAAGGCCCCAGTAATCAGTGTACATGCGGTTGACCTCCTTCTGTGGTGGAAAAATACTTCGTTGCAACTACTCCTATTGTCATCTACGATAACCCTCCCTGCGTCCTATAACTGAATATTACCGCTCAGGTAATCTATAACGTCCTCAAGCAAGAAACGTCTTAGCTTTCCGATCTTATAGCTCTTTATCTCCTTCATTCTTACAAGCTTGTAGAGAAAGCTCCTGCTTATCTGGAGCATTGTCGCCACATCCTTGGAGTTGAGCATCCGCGTAGTGTAAACAGGCTTAAAATGAAAGTTGAAGGCAGTCTTGCCGCCTTCGGCCTGCTCCATTGATATTTTAACACCCTGGTGTTTCCCGTTAACCAGATCTTTTATCAAGTTCATCGACCGGACAACCTGGGATTGCTGCGGCGTCAGTTCAATAGAAAATATCTGCTCCTCATCACCGGTAACTTCTTTGAAGATGAGGTTATCGCCATCATGCACATGAAAGCTCGGCGGCAGCATAAGGTCGGGAACGTTCGATATCTCCTGTATCTCCTGTTCCTTAAGGGCTGATTCGGTCGTGTCGGCCGGCTTATCCTGGCCTTGCAACTGTGCCTTCTTTCTCCTCGTGACAATGGTGAGTTTTTCCATGATTCCCCTTTTATATGAACATATTCTGCATACAATTATAATATATATTCAACGAAATGTGTCAACCAAAATCAGATACTGCCGCAATTATTTCACCTGTTTATAGCTCAACCCTGAAGTAAACTGCGACAAATAGATAAAAGTAACGTAAATGTCAACCTAAAAAATGCTCAACTAAATGGTTGAATTTGAAAATGATAATGGTGTAACATTTCACTATTCTAAATATAACTACAGCTTATGGCAAAAAATCCTCTT
>DLMV01000030.1:1983-6307 GCA_002478225.1 Deltaproteobacteria bacterium UBA7527
GCTTATGGCAAAAAATCCTCTTTTTGCAGTACGAATCATCCTCTCAAGGATCCTCTCACCGGCCAGGATTTTCATTATAAGCTTTGCAACGGTGATACTCATCGGCACTTTTCTTCTCTGGCTTCCCTTCTCTTCAGCAAAGGGGCAGCTGGCATTTATCGATGCCCTCTTCAGTTCAGCATCAGCGGTCTGTGTCACCGGGCTTACGGTTATCGACATCGGCAAGGACCTTTCCCTGGCAGGCCAGATCATAACGATCTTTCTCTTCCAGTGCGGCGGACTTGGCATTATAACCTTTTCAGTGTTTTTTTTCGGCATGATGGGTATTGGCGTCTCCTTCAAAGGAAGGGAGATCATACAGACAACTTTCTTGCACAGCCCGAAAACTCACTTCTATCAAATACTCAGGTCTGTTTTTTTCTTCACTTTCATTGTTGAGTCGATAGGGACGTTTTTGCTCCTTACGCGCTTTATCCAGGATTTCCCTTTCTGGAGGGCGCTGTATCTCTCCATATATCACGCCGTCTCCGCGTTCAACAACTGCGGTTATTCGCTCTTTTCCAACAGCCTTGTCAATTACAAGGGGGATTATTTGATCAATGCCATCATAGTGAGCCTTATTATCCTTGGCGGCATCGGGTTCGTCGTGATCCATGAAATCATCTTTCGCTTCCGAGGCCGGGAAAAACATCTTTCACTCCACACAAAACTGGTGCTCATCACCACTTGCATTCTCATCACTGCGGGCAGTGCCCTCTTCTATTTTTTTGAACGCAACCATATTATAAAAGATTTTCCGTTCGACACTGCCATTCTTGTTTCTCTTTTTCAATCGGTCACTGCCAGGACATGCGGGTTTAATACCGTTGATATAAGCCAACTCACCAATGATACCGTATTGATCATCACGATCCTTATGTTCATCGGCGCTTCACCTGGTTCAACGGGCGGCGGCGTTAAAACAACAAGCCTGGCGATCCTCTGCTTGATCATCTGGAACAGGCTTAAGGGAAGCGAAGAGCTCAACGTGTTCAACCGGACGATCCCAAGGGAAATCTCCACTAAAACGATCTTTATCATCTTCGCGTCTGCATTTTCCGTGGCCTTCATAACATGTTTGCTCCTCTTTACCGGAGCCGGCAATACAACTCCCGCTGAAAGCCGACATCTGTTTATTGAGTATATTTTCGAATCTGTCTCTGCGTTTGGGACCGTAGGACTATCAATGGGCGTTACGCCAAACCTGAACCCCTTCCAGAAGCTGGCTGTCATAATCCTTATGTTCGCCGGGAGGGTTGGACCGTTGACGCTCGCGCTTTCGCTCACCCTCAGGTCCGACAAAAAGACCTTTTCGTATGCAGAAGAAACAGTTATGGTAGGCTAAAGGAGGCTATTGTATGAAAAGAAAGGTTGTGGTCATAGGAATAGGCATCTTCGGATTCAACATAGCAAAAAATCTTTACGAGAACGGCATCGATGTTATTGCCATTGATAAAAAAAGAGAGTCCATTCAGGAGGTAAAAGACTACTGTACAAAGGCTATCCTCGCCGACGGCATCGACAAGAATGTTATCGATTCCATAGGCCTGCACGAAGACGACGTTGTGATCGTCTCCTTTGGCGAGGACCTTGCGGCAAGCACGCTGATAACGCTCCACCTCAAACAGCTCAAGATAAAGAACATCATCGTGAAGGCCCCGAATACAGAACACCAGCTTGTGCTGGAGAGCGTCGGCGCAACAGAGGTCATCATCCCGGAAAGGGAGATGGCAAGCAAGGTCGCTAAAAGCATCGTTTCTCCCAACATCCTCGATTACATCCCCCTCACCGATGACTACATGATCTGCGAGATCGCGCCGCCCGCAAGTCTTCTCGGGAAAACACTCGCAGATGTGCATTTGCGGAGCAAATACCACGTCGACGTCATTGCGATCAGGGACACCCTTACAGACAAGGTTCAGATGGTGCCGACGAAGTATATCATTAAAGACAGCGAGGTCCTGGTTGTGATCGGCAGGACAAAAGATATCGACCAGATAAAGTAAACCACTACCGGCTGAAGCCGACAGCTTCATGGGCCAGGGGCAGCGAATATTGCATTTGCACAATAAATAGCGTTACAATACTCACTGTTTATGACAACCAATGCTCATACATATTAATCCGAAAGGACAAACCAGGACAGCTTTGAAGGAGATGCATGGAACAGGATCCCCCGGAGCAGGAACAGAGGCTATCTGCAAAAATAAAGCACGCGTTAATAGGCTCTCCCCACGATATCAACGAACCTTCAATTTTTCACAGATTGT
Source organism: Deltaproteobacteria bacterium UBA7527 (assembly GCA_002478225.1). Classification (GTDB taxonomy): domain Bacteria; phylum Desulfobacterota; class Syntrophorhabdia; order Syntrophorhabdales; family Syntrophorhabdaceae; genus UBA5609. Next base: position 4,293 of record DLMV01000030.1, read on the forward strand.
CCCTTATACCGATACTCGCATGGATAGGCCTCGGGGCTGATGGTCTTTCCTCTTCATCGTACGGGCCTGAAGAGGCGTTCAGGACATTAGGCCAGCACACATATCTTGCTGTCTTCATCGCCCTTGCAACGGCATTCACGGTTATTGTTATATCCTACGCATACTCCAAGATCATCGAGCATTTCCCGCATGGAGGCGGGGGTTATATCGTCGCGACCCACACTATCGGCAAAAATGCAGGCGTTATATCAGGCTGCGCGCTGCTCGTGGACTACATGCTGACGATCACGGTCTCTCTTGTTTCCTGCGGTGATGCCATATTCAGCTTCCTCCCTCTGTCCTTCCAGAAGTATAAGCTGTTTTTTGTCGGGTGCCTCATTGTCCTTCTTGTCATTCTAAACCTCCGCGGGGTCAAAGAATCAGTAACGATCCTTGCGCCTATCTTCATTATCTTCGTCCTCACCCATGTGCTGCTGATCGGTTTCGGTTTTATAAGCCACATCGGCCAGGTCAAACCGCTTGTCGGTGAGATCAAGAACAATTTCCAGACAGGTCTCGCAAGTGTCGGTGCATTCGGCCTTATGGCAATTTTCCTACGGGCCTTTTCAATGGGCGCCGGGACATACACCGGTATTGAAGCGGTTTCGAACGGCATGCAGATCATGCGCGAACCGAAAGTACAGACCGGCAAGAGAACCATGGTATACCTGGCCACATCTCTTGCCCTGACAGCAGGAGGGCTTCTTGTCTGCTATTTGCTTTTCAGAATAAAGCCCGAGGAAGGAAGGACGCTCAATGCTATCCTCTCCGCAGAGATCTTTAAGGACTGGCCTCTCGGGAATTGGATAGCCCTGGTCACGATCCTTTCGGAAGGCGCCCTTCTTGTTGTTGCAGCTCAGGCCGGATTTATCGATGGACCGAGGGTGATGTCCAATATGGCTATAGATTCGTGGCTTCCGCGGCGTTTTGCATCACTCTCCGAGCGCCTGACCATGCAGGATGGGGTTCTGTTGATGGGGATCGCCGCTTTGATCCTGCTTGTATACACAAAAGGATCGATAACTGCCCTTGTCATCATGTATTCCATCAATGTCTTCATTACCTTCTCTCTGTCGCAGTTCGGTATGTCGCGGTTTTTTGTAAAACACAGGGACAGGGATAGAAAATGGAAGCAGCATATTGTTATCCATATCATAGGCCTGATACTCTGCTTAACGATCCTTATAGTAACAGTTTACGAAAAGTTCGGCGAAGGAGGCTGGGTAACGCTTGTCTTGACGTCGGTCATAATAGGCCTGTGCTACCTTATAAGGCGACATTACATCAAGGTCAGGAAAAGCATCCGTCACCTTGAAGAAACCCTCTCCAATATCCCGCCTTCCGAAGAATATAACGATAACCCCGTTGATCCAAAAGACATGACAGCAATACTCCTCGTTGGCGGTTTCAGCGGCTTTGGGCTGCACACGCTACTGTCCATCGTTAAAAATTTTCCCAACGTGTACAGGAACTATATCTATATCTCCGTAGCAGAGGTCGACTCCGGTTCATTTAAAGGCATTGCCGAGATAGAGGCTTTGAAAGAGTCGGCAAAAAAAGACCTTGAAAAGTACGTAAAGATAACAAGGATACACGGTTTCCCGGCAGATTACCGGTTTGATATCGGGACTGATGTCGTCGATACGGTGACCGAATTAGTTGAGAAAGCGGTCAGGGAATTTCCCCACTCAACGGTATTCACCGGAAAACTGGTCTTCAAACACGAGAACCCTTTTCAGAAGATCCTTCACAACGAGACCGCTTATGCGATCCAGAGACGCCTGCAATGGAACGGGATCGCTACGATGATACTCCCGATCCGTGTAGACATATAAAGCTGATCAGCTTTTCCCCTGTATAGAAAAAGCGGCATTAAAAAGACAGGGGCCGTTTCGCCGCGGGAAATTCTCTTGAGAAGGAATCTCCCTGAAGCAGCGAAATGGCCCCTGGTAAAGGCGCGCCTTATTGTTACTTCA
>DLMV01000030.1:6455-23140 GCA_002478225.1 Deltaproteobacteria bacterium UBA7527
TGTTACTTCAGGAGCGAGAGGAACATCCCGGCCGCAACCGCCGTTCCTATGACCCCTGCCACGTTGGGCCCCATGGCATGCATCAGCAGGTGGTTCTTGGGATCAGCCTCCTGCCCCACCCTCTGTGATACCCGCGCTGCCATGGGCACAGCAGAGACGCCGGCAGAACCGATCAAGGGGTTTATCTTCTCCTTCAAGAACAGGTTCATGATCTTTGCAAGGAGGAGTCCGCCTACTGTGGAGAAGGAAAATGCCACAAGCCCGAGAAAGAATATGAACAAGGGCTGGGGCTTCAGAAAGATCTCCGCCTTCATGGTGGAACCTACTGCAATGCCCAGAATAATGGTCACAATGTTGAGGAGTTCGTTCTGGGATGTCTTAAGCAGTCTCTCAACCACCCTGCACTCCCTGAAAAGGTTGCCTATCATGAAAAGTCCCATAAGGGGCGCTGCGGGAGGGGTGAGCAGGCATATGACCACCGTTGCCACGATTGGATAGATGATCTTCTCAAGTTTTGAGACAGGACGCAGCTGCTTCATCCTTATCTTTCTCTCTTTCTCCGTTGTGAGAAGTTTCATAATAGGAGGCTGGATAAGAGGCACCATGGACATATACGAATAGGCAGCCACAGCCACCATGCCAATCATATGAGGGGCAAGCGCAGTGGCAAGGTATATCGTGGTCGGTCCGTCGGCGCCGCCTATGATGCCGATGCTCGCCGCTTCCTTTGTGGTAAACCCGAAAAGGATCGCGCCAAAGAACGCTACATAAACCCCGAGCTGAGCAGATGCGCCGAGGATCAGCGTCTTCGGGTTTGCGATCATGGGGCCGAAATCCGTGAGCGCCCCTATGCCCAGAAAGATCAGACAGGGGATGATCTCTGTTTCGAGCCCGTACCTGAAGAACAGGTTGATGAGGTCGCCCGGACCGGTAAGAGGAGCGATCGGCATATTGACGAGGAAGATGCTGAACCCGATAGGCACAAGCAGCAATGGCTCAAAGTCCTTTTTTATGGCGAGAAAGATGAAGAAGCACCCGATAAGCCACATGATCACATGACCGAAGGTGAGATGGAGGATGCCTGTCTTCAACATTAATTCATTAAAGAGGTTGAAGTCCATGTCTATTTACCTCCCCTGGATTGGATCTTTTTGCAGAAAAAGCTCATGACCTTTACACTGATGGCAAGTAACAACAGCGTAATGAAAACAACGGAAAAACCTATACTAGCTACTTTTGTTGCTTCTGCCCACATACTGAATACCTCCCCGTTTGTTGATATATTTTTATTTGATCTTCATTCTGAATTCTTCTCTATTCCTTCTATATGATCCCCATGCCCTTCAGCACTGAGAGCATAACCGCCGCTGCCATTACAGAGCCAACCTGGCCGCCCGCATTCGCTCCCATCGCGTGCATCAGGAGGTAATTTTTCTTGTTATACTTCTGACCCTCTTTCTGGACAACTCGGGCTGACATCGGGAATGCGGATATGCCCGCTGCGCCGATAAGCGGGTTGACCTTGCCGCCTGTCACATAATACAGCACCTTTCCGAAAAGCACGCCGCACACGGTATCAAGACATATCGCGACAAGACCAAGGCAGAGGATCACGATCGTCGTAGGCTTAACGAAGACCGGGCCGCTCATTGTCGCGCCGATCGATATGCCGAGGAGCAATGTAACGATGTTCGAGATCTCATTCTCTGATGCCTTCGTTAGCCTGCTGACCGCGCCGGATTCCTTCATCAGGTTCCCGAGCATGATCGTGGCTAACAGAGGCAATCCTTTCGGAGCGATGAGGCCTCCGATGATCGTGATGATGATCGGGAAAAGCATGGCAGTTGTCTTCGAGACCGTCTTCTGGTGGGTCTTCATGACCGTCACACGCTCTTTCTGTGTGGTCAGCACCCTCATGATCGGAGGCTGCAGCACAGGCACAAGGGACATATAGGAATATGCGGCAACAGAGACGGGGCCAAGCAGGTGCTGCGCATACTGAGATGCGACATAGATGACCGTCGGTCCGTCGCAGGCACCGATAATGCCTATCGTTACTGCATCCTTATAGGGAAAGCCCAATGCCAGGGCAAGAAGCAACGTCAGGAATATGCCGAATTGTCCTGCCGCGCCGAGAAGGAACGTGTATGGGTTTTCCAGAACAGGTCTGAAGTCGGTCATGGCGCCGATCCCGACAAAAATAAGGAGCGGGAACAGCTCCGTTATGACGCCGGCGTCATAGATGATCCTCAGGAAGCCTTCCTTCTCCATGAGGTCGGCAAGGGGGATGTTGACTATTATGCATCCGAAACCTATCGGGACAAGGAGCAATGGCTCAAAATCCTTCTTTATGCCAAGATAAAGGAGGACCCCTCCGATACACATCATTACCACATTAGACCAGTGGAGATGGACAAAACCGGCAACAAGCCCTGATATGCCACCCATCATTGCATCAAACATGTTTCAGTCCTCCTTTTTATTCTTCTTCTTTTTTGTAAGGAAAGATCTTCTTCAGCGCCGACATGATGAGGCTGAAAATAATAAGGGTACATATAGTGCCGCCCATGCCCACTACAAGCATGGTTATTCCGAAGGTCCATTTATCCATCATACAAGCCACCTCCTGATATGGTGATTATGAGACATATGATGCGTGTTGCTTTTTGCCACGATGACAAAATAACTATATCACTGAAAAGATATAGTCAAGTGAAATTATTAACAATGCCTTTTTTATATTTAATATTAATAACTTACAAGTACACCACTTTTCTGCCTTGTACTAAATCTCCTGCCTTCATTCCGGGCCATTTTACTTAAAAACTGCAGGAAGCCTATTCTCGATATCCATCGATAATCCAGGTCGAGCTCGATTAGTGTATAACCACCAACCTTTTTTTGCAACATCTTTAACCTTGGATACAGATAAAATCTTTCCATTGTTTTTAAAATATTTTACATGTCATTGACATTAGGGAATGCTAAGGTATACAATTCAGTTATTGACAAGTGCTCAGTAGCATAACGACAATTCCAACAATGAAAAGAAAAAAGACCAGAAAGATCAGGATCGGCAATGTCTTTATTGGCGGCGACAGCCCCATCGTTGTCCAATCAATGCTGAAAACAAATCCTGAGAACTTCCAGGAAACACTGAACCAGACGAGGGAACTCAAAAAGGCAGGCTGTGAGCTTATAAGGATCGCCCTTCCGCAGGAAGAAACATGCAAGATCATCCCGTTTCTGAAAAAAGAGGTTGATGTACCGATCATAGGCGACATTCACTTCAACCATAAAATCGCCTTAAAGGCTATGCGACTGGGGATTGATGCCGTGAGGATCAACCCCGGTACGATCAATAATGCACGGAAGGTAAAAGAAGTTGCCGTCTGCGCAAAAGAGACCAAAACCCCGGTGCGGATAGGGATGAATATCGGCTCTGTGGAGAAAAGGATATTGAAGAAATACCATAAACCGAACGCAGAAGCGATGGTCGAAAGCGCCCTCTACTATATAGGTCTTTTTGAAGATGTAGGATGGACCGAACTGAAGGTATCACTAAAGGCATCAGACATATTTCAAACGATCGACGCCTATAAGAAATTCTCAAAACTTTCCGACTATCCCCTGCACATCGGGGTTACAGAGGCAGGCCCGGTCTTTCCCGGCGTGATCAAATCTGCCGTTGGCATCGGTATTTTGCTATATGAAGGCATAGGCGACACTCTCCGGGTTTCTTTGACCGGCAACCCCGTCTACGAGGTCATCGCCGCTTACCATATCCTGCGGGATCTGGGTCTCAGAAAAAGAGGGATCAATCTTATATCCTGTCCCACCTGCGGACGCTGCAAGGTCAACCTCACCGAGATCGTAGAGGAGTTCGAGAAAGACACGAATCATTTCGACAGGCACCTCAACGTTGCTATTATGGGCTGCGAGGTGAACGGCCCGGGTGAGGCGAAAGAGGCGGACATAGGTGTTGCCTTCGGCGCCAACAAAGCAGTACTCTTTTCGAAGGGCAAGATCGTAAAGACGGGGATCCCAAAAGAGATGGCAAAGGATGTGCTGAAGGAAGAGATCTACAACATCATATCCTGAACAATTCCTCGCAAAGTGACAAGCAAGGAAACCCTAAATCCGAATTTCTAAACCCTAAACAAATTCAAATGTTCAAAATTCAAAACATAAACGACATGCCTTTGTTTTGAATTTGGATTTTGACGTTGTTTAGTGCTTCGTGCTTAGGATTTCAATATTGTTTCGGATTTGGTGCTCAGAATTTAGTGCTTTTATTGCGTTCCTGCGCAATCTTGCTCTTCACATACATGATCCTCTGGATCACCGTGATATGGCTCAGCACTGCCATAATGATAACGATATAATGAAGAACGTTAAAAAAAAGACCCGCAAGCAGCAATATGATCCTTTCCGGCCTTTCCATCAAACCGGCCTTGCATTGCAGCGAGGCGGCCTCAGCCCTCGCCCTTGCATAAGGTATGATCGCTATTCCTGTTGATGCGATAAAGGTTACAACTGCATAGGCCTGTTCGTTCCTATAAAGAAAAAATACAAGGATGCCCAGCATCACGGCGAGGTCTGAATATCGGTCCAGCACCGAATCCAAAAATCCTCCGAAAGGGGACACCCTGCCGGTATGACGCGCGATCGCTCCGTCGAGAAGATCAAAAAGACCTGCTATCAGAAGAGCGGCCCCACCCGGTATCAGAAGACCAAAGGCTGTAGAGAACGCGGACAGGAAGCCGAAAAATGTCCCGCAGAGCGTCAGCACGTTCGGATCGATTATTCTGTTGCGGAAGAAAAAACGATATATCGTTAAGATTGCCGGATCAAGAGAATGACCAATTTTTGAGCTTATCAAAAGACGGGCCTATCTTTCCCTGTCTCCCCTTATGAACTCTTCAACCATTACCCTTGCAACCTCATCGGGGTATTGTCTGATGGGATGCTTCATTGTATACGCTGATATTGACTCGAGCACTCCTCCGATGCCGCGGTCTCTCGCCACCCTGCAGCAGCGTATGGCATCGACCATGCAGCCGGCGCTGTTCGGAGAATCCTCTACGGACAGCCTCATTTCGAGACTGATCGGTATGTCGCCGAAGATCCTCCCCTCGATCCTCATAAAACAGACCTTGTTGTCATTCTGCCAGGGGACATAATCGGAAGGCCCTATATGGATATTGTACGGAGGTATAGGGACATCAAGCATGGATTGCACTGCTTCTGTTTTTGAGATCTTCTTGGAAGCAAGCCGCTTCCTGTTCAGCATGTTAAGAAAATCAGTATTCCCGCCGGTGTTCAGCTGGTATGTTCTATCGATCGCAACGCCCCTGTCATGGAACAGCTTAACAAGATTCCTGTGGATGATCGTCGCGCCGATCTGGGATTTTACATCATCCCCTACAACCGGTATACCCCTCTTCCTGAATTTCTGAGCCCATGAAGAATCCGAAGCTATAAAAACAGGGATACAGTTGATAAGGCTGACGCCGCTCTCAAGGCAGCACTGGGCGTAGAAGCGGGCAGCCTTCTCAGAACCCACAGGAAGATAACTTACCAGTATGTCGACGTCATTGTCTTTCAGGGTCCTTGCCACATCAACCGGTCTCTCGTTCGAGACAACAAATGTTCTTTCCGGTGGATATTCCTGCATGTGGGGTGAAACACTATCAAGGATATGGCCCATTGAGACCGTTACACCGGTTGGCGGTATCTTTCCCTCAATTGTCTTGGTACAGTTCGGCTCTGAGAATATAGCCTTTTCTACCGGCCTGCCGACCTTTCTCTTGTCAATGTCAAAGGCGGCAACGACTTTTATGTCTTTGGGCTCATAACCGCATATATCATAGTGCATAAGCCCTATGGTCTGGCCACTCTTCTTCTTCGAATAATAATACAATCCCTGTATAAGCGAGCTCGCACAATTACCAACACCGGCTATAGCAATACGGATCTTTCGCATTTTATCCTCTTGTGATTTTTCTTTTTTTAAAATATTTGTCCTAAAATGTCAAAAAAAAATATGGTTTTCCTATCTCCGGTACTTCTGTATGCCCGCCTCATAGAGATCGTTGCCGTATATATCGTTGATCACAAAAAGAGGCAGATCCTTCACACCCAGCTTCACCACCGCTTCAGGTCCAAGGTCTTCATACGCAACGACCTCCGATGATACTACGCTCCTGGCAAGCAGCGCCCCTGCCCCGCCGGTTGCGCCGAAATAGATCGCCTTATACTGTTTTAATGAGTCTTTCACTGCCTGTGAGCGCTTCCCCTTGCCAATCATGCCTTTCAGCCCGAGCGAGACCAGCCTCGGCGCGTATGCGTCCATCCTCCCGCTCGTCGTGGGGCCGCAGGACCCGATGACCCTGCCCGGCGGTGCAGGAGAAGGCCCGCAGTAGTAGATGATCTGGTTGCGCATATCAAAAGGCAGATCCTCCCCTTTATCGAGCGTTTCGAAGAACCTTTTATGGGCCGAATCCCTGGCAGTAAAGATAAAACCGCTCAAGAAGACCTTCTCGCCGGCCTTCAGTTTCTCGATTGCGCTTTCATCAAGCGGCGTTTGAATCCTTTTTATCTCCATATGCACCTCTCTTAAAATCACGTTACGGGTTTAGCGCTGCGGGCTACACAGCTAAATCACTATCTCCTTTATCCTGTGTGCGTGACACTGTATGTTCACCGCAGCTGGCAGTGACGCAATATGACAGGGCAGCATTTTGATGTGGACGTCAAGGGCTGTTACTGTTCCGCCGTAGCCCTGGGGACCTATGCCTGTCTTGTTGATCGCATCAAGTATCTCCATCTCGAATGCCGCTGTCGCGGGATCCGGATTCCTCTGGCCGATCGGCGCCATAAGCGCTTCTTTTGAAAGCAGCGCCGAGGTCTCAAAATTACCCCCTATTCCAACCCCGACAATGATCGGGGGGCATGGGTTTGGACCGCCTTTCGTTACCATGTCGAGAACAAATGATTTTACGCCTTCTTTCCCCTGGGATGGCACAAGCATCCGCACTTCACCGTAGTTCTCGCTCCCCCCGCCCTTCGGCAACGCAACGATCTTGATTCTGTCGCCTGGAACGATATGGGTGTGGATAATGGGTGGGGTATTATCGCCGGTGTTCTTTCTCGAAAAAGGATCGCAGCATGATTTTCTCAGATAGCCGTTCTTATATGCACGGCGCACCCCTTCGGCGATCGCCTCTGTCAGGGCGCCCCCGACAACATGGACATCCTGGCCGACCTCGACAAACGTAACTGCAAGACCCGTATCCTGGCATATCGGCATATGCTCTGCTTTTGCGATGTTCGCATTGTTTATCAATTCCCGGATCACCTCTTTGCCTACGGGCGACTCCTCCTTCTCTATGGCCTGGTCCAGCGCATCAAAGACGTTCTGGGAAAGATTTATGTTGGCGTCAATAAACAGACCTTCCACCGCAGAAATAATGCTGTCTGTATGCACTTCTCTCATGGTTCACTCCTTATAGGGCGCTATGATCCCTTTCTCCATAAGTATGCCTACTTCATCTCTTGCCCTTCTTATCTTCATCTCAGCCATCCTGAAAAGCTCTTTTTCATCTATCTTCAGGCGCGCGACACCCTGTTCCATTGCCTTTTTCGCTACAGCTACCGCCTCTCTCGGAAACACCTCCCATTCATCCATGGTAGGAAGGAGGTAATCTTCGCGGAGGCCTTTGTCCTCTGCGCACTTTGCAAGCTCCACTGCGGCTGCAATACACATCTCATCGGTGATCGTTGTCGCCATAACATCAAGGGTACCCCTGAATATTGCGGGAAATCCCACAGAGTTGTTGACCTGGTTGGGGAAGTCACTGCGTCCGGTGGCCACTACCCTTGCCCCTGCTTCCTTTGCATCCCAGGGCCACATTTCGGGTATCGGGTTTGCGCAGACAAAAACGATGCCATTGTCTGCCATGGTGCTGATCCACTCTTTCCTGATCGTATCCGGTCCCGGCTTTGAAAGGGCAATGACCACATCCTGGCCTTTTATCGCCTCTTCCATGCCGCCATCCCTGTTCTCTGCATTCGTAATCTGGCAGAATTCGAGTTTTTCCTTATGCGTCGGCTTGATATCGTCCCTCTTTCTGTTAAGTATCCCTTTGCTGTCAACGACGATGAACTTCTTCGGATCTGCGCCGGCCTTTATAATCATTTTGGTGATGCAGACATTGGCGGCCCCTATCCCGATCATTGTGATCTTCGCGTCTTCCATTTTCTTTCCCACAACCTTCAGTGCATTGATCAATCCCGCCAGAGTGACGGCTGCGGTCCCCTGCTGGTCATCGTGCCACACCGGTATCGGCGCCTCAGCACGCAGCCTGTCGAGGATATAGAAACATTTTGGATTTTCAATATCCTCAAGGTTGATCCCGCCAAAGGTCGGACATAGGTACTTGACCGTCTTGATGAATTCGTCGGGGTCTTTTGTATCAAGACAGATCGGGAAGGCATCAACTCCTCCCAGGTATTTAAAAAGGAGCGCCTTTCCTTCCATGACGGGTAGTCCAGCCATAGGCCCTATGTCGCCGAGGCCGAGCACCCGCGTCCCATCCGTCACGACCCCCACCATATTTGCCTTGTTCGTATGCTCAAAGACCATCGCAGGATTCTGGTGTATATCCTTGCAGGGCTCTGCAACGCCGGGCGTATACCATATGGCAAAGTCTTTGATGTCCCTGATAACACATTTCGGTATCACCTCGATCTTACCCTTATAGTAAGGGTGCATCTTCATAGCGTCCTGGGCTGGCTTCTTTGCCTTCGCAAGAAGTTCTTCCTTCGTTACCTTGGCATCACTCATGGCTCCCCTCCTTAATAATTTATAGATATTGGACTATTGCAAAACATTCTATAAAGAATTCTGAAAAAATGAAACGAAAAAATGAAACCAGCTAATGGCTGATAGCTCATAGCTGCCAGCAGAAATTAAACATAGCATAAGCAGGAAACAGACAGAAAAAAGATTTTCGTGCATACAGAGCATACTTGCTTACCCGGGTTCCTGTTGTTGCTATGAGCCATGAGCTATGAACTATGAGTGGTATTTCTCGCCTTATCTATCCTCAAAATACCCAAGAATATAAGAAAAACACCAAGAGCAACGATATAACGCAATGGCAACATCTGAGGCATGAACCTTTCAATCAGGGATCCCGTATCCTTTGTCCTTTCTGTCCCTGGCCTCGCAATTGCTTCTTGCTTCTCCGTGGTCGCCTTCCGCAACGGTATCCCGGTCTCGTATACATTCTTCATGATCCCTTTCTGCTTATCAAAACCTGTTATAAAAGGCAATGCCAGAAGAGGCATGCATATGCCTATTACAATAAGGATAAGACCCTTTTTTTTCACTTTGTCCATATAGACCTTTTGAGTCTTGTACCATATAAGTGTACTGAAAAACAATATTTACTAAATTTCTCAATAGATCCCTTTTATATGTTTACAGAATAAATGGCATTGTCCTTTTCTTCACAACCTTGACAAAAAAAACGTTATCGTTTAATCTATAATTCACCGGGCCCATAGCTCAGCTGGAAGAGCCACCGGCTCATAACCGGTAGGCCCCTGGTTCGAACCCAGGTGGGCCCAAATAGTACATATGGAACGAAAACACTTAAAAACATATATTAAAACTTTTTTTAAAGGGGGTGGCCATGAGGTTCACCCCCTTTAAAATTCTGGAGGTCGCGATTGGAGCATGAACTGGGCACGCTTTACGAAGCGCAAAAAATAGAACTGCAGATCACAGAAAAAGAGATCAAGCGGGAGACAGCACCAAAAAAAATAAAGGAGATGGATGAAGAGCTGAAGCGATTAAAAGAGAAGCTGGAAAAAGAAAAAATAATTTTTGATGAACTGGAAAAAGAACGGAGAAAAAAAGAAAAAGAACTGGATGCCGACAAGGACAAGATCAAGAAGATCGAATCAAAACTCTATGAGGTAAAAACAAACAAGGAATATCAGGCCCTGCTAAAAGAAATAGAGGCAGCAAAAACAACAAACGATAAGACCGAGGAAGATATCCTCACCCTCATGGAAAAGATCGAGGAGTTGAAAAAGGATTATGAATCATCACAGATAAAATTCCAGAAGCGCGGGAAGGACATTGAGATGGAGAAGGTAAAGCTGAATACAGAGATCCAATCAATTGATAAAACCATCGAAGAGCTGAAGACGCAAAGAGACAACCTCCTTTCCATTGTCAACAACGAGCTGAAATCGAAATACAACATGCTCAAGGAAAGACGCGGCGGTGTGGCAGTCACGAATGTCAAGAACGGGGTATGTCTGGGTTGTTTCATGAACATCCCCCCGCAACTTTTCATAGAAGTAACAAAGAACAAGAAGCTCATACAATGCCCCAGCTGTAATCGCATCCTTTATTTCACAGACGCCGAATAATGCACTGGCACATGTATATTGACGGCGCTTCTTCCGGAAATCCCGGGCGATCAGGCGCAGGTCTGGCTGTATTCGATGACGAGAACAGGGAGCTTTTTCGCGACAGCATCTTCCTTGGGCACATGACGAACAATATGGCGGAATACGAAGCGCTCCTCTTTGCTTTGAAGAAAGCTCAGGGATCAGGGATTCAAGACATATCAGTCTATACCGACTCTCTTCTCCTGGCCAACCAGGTACTTGGCAGGTTCAAGATCAAGAACGAAACCTTGAGGGCATATGTCGCAACAATTAAAAAAATTGCAAGCAACTTTCATCACTTTACGGTACAATATATCCCAAGGGAAAAAAATAAGATAGCTGACAAGCTTGCAAAGGAAGCGATCAAAAAAGGGGTAGACGGGTGATCGCTCTGTATAGTATGAGAGGAAAGGATAAAATAGCCGATAGGCTTTAAAGGAAAAGGGGTAGACGGGTGATCGCTCTGTTTTATGGGGAGGAAAGTCCGGGCATCAAAGGGCAGGATGGTCCTTAACGGGGACTGGGGGCAACCCTAAGGAAAGTGCCACAGAAAAGACACCGCCCCGCCGAAAGACGGGGTAAGGGTGAAAAGGTGAGGTAAGAGCTCACCAGTGCCTGGGTGACCAGGCAGCTTGGTAAACCCCATTCGATGCAAGGCCAAAAAGGGTGTCACACCCTGGTGTGACAAGGATGGCCCGTCCAAATACCCGGGTAGGCCGCAACAGATTCAGGGCAACCTGGATCAGTAAGAGAAATGATCACCATCCCGCCGCAGGCGGGAAACAGAACCCGGCTTACAGTCTACCCCTGTTTTTTAAGATAGGGTTCGAACCCTTTTTGAACAATGAAGGGGTGATAAAAGGGGAGATTGAATGATGCTTTTTGCTATTGTCGGGATGCCGGCGTCCGGTAAGAACATTGCCCGAACCTACGCTGAATCAAAACAGATCCCCTACTTCGCCACAGGCGACATGGTCCGGGAAGAGGTCAAAAAACAGGAACTGGAGCCAAATGCGGAAAATACTGCAATGGTCTCAACACAATTACGAGGCGCCGATGGTATGGGCGTTACACGATTGGCCCTCTCGCAGGCGATGAAATCAAAAAACGATCTTGTTTTCATGGAGGGCATACGCTCACTGCAGGAGGTGGAGCTTATCAGGAAAAATGTCGACTGCGTGGTAATCGCCTTTGTGGCTCCAAGGAAACTGCGCCTGGAAAGGATCATGTTGCGGGGAAGATCCGACGACTCGGCCGATGCCTTTGACAGCAGGGATATGCGGGAGGTCGCGTATGGGGCTTCCGTGCCGATCGCGCTCGCTGACTGGTATATCCTGAACACCCGCGGCATGGAAGACGCCATGAACGATCTCGACAACATCGTAAAGAACTATGTATGAAAAAGATCCTCCTGGCCATCTGCATCGCCTCGGCAATACTCTTTTTCCTTAACTTACAGTCAAGAGACTTCTGGGCGCCTGATGAAGGCGATTTTGCACAGATCGTAAGAGAGCTTGACGGCAATCTGATCGTCCCGCATCTCAACGGCAAGCCGTATGGAGAAAAACCTCCCCTCTTCTATTACCTGAACTACCTATCGGTAAAGGTTTTCAGCCCGCTTAAGGATGAGGCGTCAATGCGCATCCCTACGGCGCTGTCAGCCCTTCTTGCGGCCATTCTCTTTTTTTATGTTGCCTGCAGGTCATTCGGAAATAAGGAAGCGCTTCTCGCGGCGCTTATCCTCATAAGCTCTCCTCTCTATTACTGGCAGGCACGGTATCTCCAGGTCGACATGGTCTTTGCTGTCTTCGTTGCATCCAGCCTTTTATACTTTTTCTTGTTTCATCATCAAGGAGGAAGATCGGCGTACATCCTCTTTTATGTCTTCGCCGCCCTTGCCTTTATGACCAAGGGACCGCTGGCGATCATTCTCATATTTCCCGTCGTCTTCATATATAGCTGCTCACAAAGGGATCTTCGTGTGTTCAGAAGCAAGGAAACTATTATCGGTCTGTGCATCTTTCTGCTGATCGTCGTGCCGTGGTACCTGTCGGTCTACATGAAGGAAGGGCTCCCCTACCTCCAGGAGAACATTATCCGCCAGAACCTCACGCGGTTCTTTGATGCATGGAGCCATAAACGGCCCGTATACTATTACTTCACGACCCTTCCCCTGGACTTTTTCCCCTGGAGCCTTTTTCTCCCCATGGGCATCTACCTCGCCGCAAAAGGCTGGAGAAGCGACAACGCGATGCGTTTTTTTCTCATCTGGTTCCTGTGGATGTTCCTGTTCCTTTCGATTTCATCAGGCAAGATCAGCAAATACATGCTCCCGGCCCTGCCCGCCATGGCGATCATAACTGCCCGCACATTCGCAAGGGAAAACAGCAGATATGTCCTCATCGTATCCGCGCTGCTTGCGGCAATGTTCCTTTCGCTGGGGATCGCTGTTATGGTCTTTAAGACAGATATGTTCAGGGAATTTTACCCGGAAAGGATCCTTGTCGGCGTCCTGTCCATACTCCTCTCGCTTGCCATTGTCCGGTCTCTCCGGTTAAAAAGGATGAAGGTGGTCGCCTATCTTCTCTTCATCTTCCTTGCAGCGACCTACACAGCAGCCAATATATGGATCTATAATAAACTGAACTACTACAAATCGCCGCGGCCTTTTTGCGAAAAAGTCCGGCATCATTTGCAAAAAGATTCACGGTGGGTCTATTATGGCAGCATGAGGGGTGTTTACGTATACTACATAGGGAGGCAGGCAATCCATATCGAGGAGCACAGGGTTGAGGACCTCCGGCAATTGCGGCAGCAGTTCAGCGAGTTTTACCTGGTCACCCGCAAACGAGATATCGACGAGGCATATAAAGCCCTGGTAAACGTCAATACGGTCCTGGAAGAAAAAATAGGCGGAACGGAAATGGTGCTTGCCCGCTACCGGACAAATAAGGATAAAAAAGGCACGAATGAAAATTAATAATAAAAAGATAACCCATGTCGCCGCTCTTATCCTGCTTTCTTACATCTTCCTCTTTCATGGCATCGGTGATTATTCCCTGAAGGAACCCGACGAGGGCAGGTACGCGGAGATCCCGCGCGAGATGGTCGAACAGGGCAACTGGATAGTTCCATATTTGAACTATGTGAGATATTTCGAAAAACCACCCTTATTCTACTGGACTGTGGCAGTCTCCTACAAAGTATTCGGCATCAACGAATGGTCCTTCCGTTTTCCTAACGCACTCTCTGCCTTTGCATGCATCATGATCCTCTATTACGCTCTTCGACGAAGGTTCCCTGAAGAGGCTGCATTCCTCTCATCGGTGATCCTCCTGTCATCGTTCGGTTTCTTCGCGATGGCAAGGATAGTGACTCTCGATATGTTTTTCACCCTCTGGCTTTTTTGCGCGCTCATATCTTTCATCGGATACTACAAGGAACGGAAGGGGTGGTTCCTCTATCTCTTCTATATCGCCCTCGGCCTCGCAACCCTTACGAAGGGTCCTGTTTGCGTGTTCCTCGCAGGCGCCGCCATCATCATATTTCTCATTACGGAAAGGAACCTCGCCTTCATCGGGGAGCTAAAGCCTCTCCGGGGTCTCGCGATCTACGCTGTCATCACCCTGCCCTGGATCTTTGCCATGGCGATGATGGAGAGGGAGTTCCTCTATTTTTTCTTTATAGACCAGCACATACTCAGGTTTTTTACAACGAAGCATAAGCGGTCCGGGCCGGTGTACTATTTTCTGCCGGTATTATTTGCCGGCCTCTTGCCCTGGTCTGTGCTGATACCAAGAAGCATCGTCAATGCCTGGAAGAACAGCGAACTGCGGTTCTTCGCGATCTGGACCTTTGTGGTCTTTGTCTTCTTCAGTCTGTCGGGCTCGAAGCTCCCTCCTTATATTCTTCCCGTCTTCCCTGCCCTTTCGATCCTGATCGGTCATCTGATCCATGACTATTGGGAAGTCCGGGGAAAACAGAAAACAGAAATGGCAATCTATCTCGTCGTCTTTGCCGCCTTTGCACTCTCCGCCCTTTTGCCGTCAAATGCCTACTTTAATGCCTATATAAACAGCATATCAGAGGAAGCGCCGATCGTTATGAAGGACCTCCGGAATTTTTCCATCATTATTTCCCTTTCTTCTTTTGTCCTTTTCTGTCTTCTTATTGCGTCAAAGCTCAATAAACTACCAACAATTTTCTATTTTTTTACTTCATTCTCGCTCATTTTGGTTGCTGCTATTACCTTCAATGCCCCTGTGATAGACGGTTTGAACACCACAAAAAAGCTATCCACGATCATTCGTCAACAAAAGACCGGGCAAGACCTCATTGTGAACTATGCTGCTTATGATCAAACACTGCCGTTTTATACAAGGTCAAGGGTGATCATAGCCTCCTATAAGGGGGAGCTGGAGATGGGTTCGCGGTATCAAGATGCAAAAGACTTCTTCATCAACGATGACGGGTTGATCGCGCTTCTTAACTCGCCGAAGGGCGTCTTTACGATGGTCAAGAAGAAAAGACTTGCCGCCTTGCAGGGAAAGGTCTCGAGGCCGCTGACAATATTAGGGTGCAAGAATGAACGTTGTCTTATTTATAATAAATAATGATAACAAATTATTAATATGATTACTTAATATTATTTATTATAAATATATATTAACTATTAGTTATTATTTATGTTTATTTTATAAATAAGTGCAATGAAAAGGCATCTCCAATCCATAAGCATTATAGTTTTATCAATATTATTAAATTGTTGTGCTTCAATGCCCCAACAAGTTCCCCTTTCCGGCTCCCTAAGGGCCGATCTTATGGAGCTGCTGAGAGAAGATGTCCTGAAATCCAGCCATATCGGCATCCATGTATGGTCTATTGATAAAAAAGAGGTCCTGTTTTCACATAATGCGGAGAAACGTTTTATCCCTGCGTCGAACCTGAAGCTCTTTACTGCAGCTGCCGGGCTGAGATACCTCATGCCTGATTTTACCTACGAGACCAGACTGATCAGAAGCGGCGCCGTAGAGTCAGGCGTGCTGAAAGGCGATCTGATCATAGTCGGCTCCGGAGATCCAACGATCTCGGGGTATTTCCACAACGGCCATCCAACAAAGGTCTTTGAGGATTGGGCAGAAATACTCAAACGATCAGGCGTACGCTCAGTGACGGGCAATATCATTATTGACAGCTCTTTCTTCCAATCCACTCCTCTCGGGCCGGGCTGGAGCTGGGACGATGAACTGTTCTGTTATTCAGCCAGGAACAGTGCCTTTTCCTTCAACAATAATTGTCTTTCTATTATGATAAGCGCGGGCAATGCAGTCGACGACCCTGTAAGAGTTCGTGAGGAGCCGGGTCCTGGCGGCTTTACTATTATCAACCTCGCAAAGACAGTACATCCGGACGGGATCCATGACATATCCGTCAGGAAATCGCCTTGCGCTGACATAATGGCCATTTCTGGAAGCCTCCCCTTAGGCCATCCTGAACTCAGGCTCATGGTCGCAATAGAAAAACCTTCCTGCTATGGAGGTCTTGTCTTTAAAAAAACACTGGCACAGAGAGGAGTCGCCCTCCATGGACAGGTTGACTGTGAATCACAAAACACAGCGCCTCAGGAAGACAAAAGGATAATCGTGGCCACGCATAGGTCGCCAAGGCTTTCTGAGATTATCAAGTTCATCAACAAAAGGAGCAGCAACTTTGCTGCCGAACAACTGTTCCTGACGATCGGGAACAGGCAAAAAGGGGAAGGAAGCCAGGCGGCATCAGCAGCAGCCATGAAGGAATACCTGGAAGCGATCAATATGGATGCAGGTGATCTTTATATCGTCGACGGCTCAGGACTCTCACGGTATAATCTCGCCACACCACAGGGCATTGTCACATTGCTTGTTCGCATGACAGGAGATGCTCACTTCGGCGCGTTCTACGAATCCCTTGCCGTAGCAGGTACAGACGGAACGTTAAAGGCAAGGATGCAGTCCCCTCCCCTTAAAGGTAACCTGAGGGGAAAAACAGGTTCCATGAACCATGTCCGCAATCTTTCAGGGTACGTTACGACACATGACGGTGAAAGACTTGCCTTTGCAATATTGGTAAATAACTTCAGCGTTGACCCCTCTTTGATAGAAGACATCATCGAAAGGATCTGCCTCAGACTGGCAAACTTATAAAAAACCCGTTAGTCGTGAGCAGTTGTGTTCGAT
>DLMV01000061.1:0-3425 GCA_002478225.1 Deltaproteobacteria bacterium UBA7527
ATCGGCGATCCCAACTGCGGCGATTTTTTAAGGGTCTTTATCAAAGTCGAGAAGGATGTCGTTACCGACGTGAAGTACCAGATAAGGGGTTGCCCTGCTTCTATAGCATGCGCAAGCGCCATGACGGAACTCACGATCGGCAAAGATCTTGATGATGCGATGATGCTTACCGAGGATGACATCGTGGCTGCCCTCGACGGGCTGCCGGAGTTCAAGATCCATTGTTCGGCTTTGGGGGCGGCAGGCCTTCAGAAGGCGATCATAGATTATTTTGAGAAATATGTACACAGAAAGAAGACATAGGAGGCAGGCATGAAAAAACAAATCGTACCAGTCCTGTTTCTGGCGATACTGTGCACTCCCTGGATACTCTATTCTGAGACGCTGCCCTCGTTGGTATCGGCATCATGGCTCAACGAAAACCTGAAGAACCCGAATCTGTTCGTACTCGACATCAGGAAGATCGAGGATTACAGGGCAGGGCACATTCCCGGCGCCCTGAGCCTCACCTACGCGGCGTGGCGCACGACGGAGAAAGGGCTCGACTGTCAGCTTCCCCATAAGGATGAGCTCGCGGACACGATCTGTTCCTCGGGTATCAGCGCCGATACGTATGTGGTGATTGTAGGGAACATAGATACGTTCCGGCAGCTTGTGAACGCAACCCGCGTGGCCTGGACGCTGAAATATGCAGGGGTAAAGCGCCCTGCCATCCTTGATGGCGGCTACAAAAAATGGCTGGAGAAAGACTATCCAGTGACGAAAGAATGGGTGAAGCGACCGAAGAGCAACTATAAGTGCAAATGGAACGAAAATGTGCTGGCAACAAAGGAATACATCACGTCCAATTTTAAGGAATTGGCTATCGTCGATACGAGAACTGAGAAGCTATATAGAGGAGAAATATCAGATCCCATGCTGAAAAGAAAAGGGCACATCCCAGGTGCGATTAATCTCCCCTTTTCACTTGTTTTTCATAAGGATGGAACCTTCACAAACGCTGATGTGCTCAAATATATTGCCCTGCACAGCGTCGGCGACGACCTTGATAAGCGGGTTGTGGTCCTTTGCTGCACAGGACAATTCGCTTCCTCCTGGTGGTTTGCGCTCAGCGAGATTCTTGGGTACCGGGACGTGAGGATCTACGACGGTTCAATGGAAGAATGGTGCGGGGACGAAAAGGCCCCGCTCGTTGAATCAACGGGAGGTCAATAGACTGTCGGATATGCAGCTTCGACTGCATCTATTGCCGGTTCGGGAAAACAAAAGAGGCCTTTCCTTCCCCTGTACGGATTATTTCAAAAGGCACGTGATAATGGTATTATTGATGGTATATGGAAACAGGGTATGACGTAATTACCTTTTAGAAAAAGGTAAGACATTCGGGTGACCGGAAGAAAAGACGGTCGCCGACACAGAATATCCGATTCAATACGAGTAGCGAGGAAGGTAATCCGGGGAGACAACGGATGCATGAACTGAGATTTGATCAGGATCTATGTCGTGGCTGCAGCACTCAGGAATGTCTGACAAAATGCCAGTACATGGAGATCGACCGCGAGACCGCGCAGAAGGAGATCCCGAAGATAGCCCGCGGAGAAGACTCGTTCGTGCTTCACGAATGCGCGACCTGCTATGCCTGCGAAGAATACTGTACGTCAGGCAACCACCCCTTCTACCTTATCGTTGAAAAACAGGAAGCGCGGGGCATCTCTCCTGTACCGAGGCCCCTTATCCAGCGGGCGGTGAATATCGGGATACCGTTCAGGGGCCGGCCGGAGATCGAAGAGATAAACGGGCCGGTGCTGAATATCGGCGCTTTTTCCGAGCTCAAGGACCTTATACAGGGCAAGCTCTTTGAGGGGATCACTCCAATATCAACGGACGAACGAAAGATGTTCCATTATTTCTGCCAACTCATGTATCTTCATTACGGAAAGGACTCTGTGATCAAAGAAAGATTGCCGGGCATCATCGAGACCATAGCGAGACACAGGCCAACGGAGGTTGTATGCTTTCACGATGAGTGCTACGGGGCCTACACGTCTTATTGCGAGGCGCACGGTATAGCCGTCCCTTTCAGGCCTGTCCATTTCTACGAGTACCTTTATAACCGTCTTGTCGAACTCAAGGACATGATACGGCCTTTGAACCTGAAAGCGGCCTATCAGCGTCCCTGCTCCTCCCGGCTATCCCCTGACAAGCATCGCTTTGTCGGCCGCATCTTCGATCTTATCGGAGTGGAGGGCGTAAAGCGTGAATTCGTTGATGAGAACGCCCTTTGCTGCGCCGGCGCCATCGAGGGACAAAAACAGGAAGGCAGCCGCAAGCGGGCCGCGATGCAGCAGCAGAAAAACGTGGAGGATATGAAAAAGGCCGGGGCCGAGGTCTGTGTATTCAACTGCCCTGCGTGTTTTCAGACCCTCGGTGGGATAGTTGCCAGAAACGGCATAAGGCCAATTCATATGAGCGATCTCTGCCGGCTTGCGGTCGGGGAGACCCCTGCAGGGTGGAGGTGACCTCATGGATCAGATATATCAATCGCTGGCTGCCATCGTAGATGCCGAACATGTTTCCGACCGTCCGGAAGAGCTTTACATCTATTCATTCGACCTGGGGACCGCAGAGCCACACAGGCCTGACTACGTGGTCTCGCCGGGGACGACGGAGCAGATACAGGAGATAGTGAGATTTGCTAATAGAGAGAATATCCCCGTTGTCCCGTTGGGAGGAGGAATGTCGCTCGCCGGGCTGGCGGTGCCTTTGAAAGGCGGCATCCTCCTTGACCTCAAACGCATGGACCGCATCATTGAGGTGAACGAGAAGTCGCGGTACGCTGTGCTGGAGTGCGGCGTCTCGCAAGGGCAGTTGACCTCATACCTGGAAAGACATCACCCCCATCTTACCCACTCCGAGCCCGGAGCGCCTCCGGCAGCAACTATTGTCGGCAATGTCGTTATTCATGGGCAGGGAGACCTCGCCCAGCCATACGGCTTTAACTCAGACATGGTGAACGGCCTCGAGGTCGTTCTTCCTACCGGGGAGGTCTGCAGCTTCGGCTCCTGTGCGGTCGGGGCAGGCTGGTTCACGAACCATCCTCTGCCGGATGTGGGGCTGTTCCTGGGGTGGTGCGGGACCACTGGCATTATCACCAAGCTATCCATCCGGCTTATGCCGGCAAAGCGAATACGGGGGATAGGCAGGTTCGTCGTGGATGATGAAGAGCTTGTCCCCGAGATCTTCTACAAGCTCACGCATACGCAAATGGCGGAGGATATCATTGCCTTCAGCAGCGCCATCCCTCCGTTCGCAAGCGGGCTGCAGCACTTTACCGTCAATATTGCGGCGGATTCTGAAAAAGAGCTCGAGCTGAAGCAGGAGATCATCTGGGATGATACGCTCGGCGAATATATAAAAAGAGGGGA
>DLMV01000061.1:3552-7946 GCA_002478225.1 Deltaproteobacteria bacterium UBA7527
TATATAAAAAGAGGGGATGGGGCATACCTTGGCTTTACACGAGGTCTGGAGCGTCCGCAGATATCGAAGACCTCTGATTACAAAAAGGGCGGGGGGTTCGAATATGTGGGCAGCATCATGCCCATAGAGAAATACCCGGAGTGTTACCGGAGAGGCCGGGAGATCTCTGAAAAACACGATATCCCCTACACCGTGACCGGGAGGTGTATCGGAGCGGCGCACTCCATGATGTTTGCCTGGACCTATGCCTTCAACAGGGCCGATCCTGAGACTATCAACGGGGCGAGAAACGCGCTCCACGAAACAGACAAACTCGTACTGGAGTTGGGCGGCGTTATCTGGAAACCGGGCACCTATGGCCAGAAGCTTGTTCTGGAAAGGCTGGACCCCAACACGCGGGAATTGATGAAGAAGATAAAAGGGCTTCTTGATCCGAAAGGGATCATGAACCCGGGCAACTGGGAGATACCGTGATGGCGCTGAAAGATTTTGAATATGGAGACACCATACACCGCTGCTTCAGGTGCGGCTACTGCAAGTTCCCTGTTAACTGGACAGACGTGAACAACTGCCCGCCCTACGCCCGTTTTCGCATGGAGACATACTCCTGCGGAGGCAGGCTGTGGCTGGCCAGGGCATGGCTCAACGGGCAGATCGACTGGACAGAGCATCTTGCGGAGATACTTTATTCCTGCACCACATGCAGGAACTGCGAGGTCAAATGCCCCCTCCGCTTTAATGTGGACATCGTGAACATGATCGTGGCCGCACGCGGCGAGATGGTGGAGGCAGGCAGGCTCCCGCCGGCAGTAAAGAATTTCCTGGAGAACATCGAGCTCTACGCAAATCCTTACGGCACAGGGCGGAAAAGCCGCGGCGCCTGGGCGGAAGGAATGGACATAGAGCGGTATAACGGACATGAGTACCTCTTCTATGTGGGATGCGCGGGCTCTTACGATGAGCGGGCGAGGCAGTCGGCACAGGCGCTGGCGCAGATACTGCGCAGGGCAGGCATCTCTTTCGGCATACTCGGGAGTGAGGAGAATTGCGACGGGAACGAGGTGCATAAGCTCGGCGAAAAAGGACTCTTTGAAGTGCTGGCTGAAGGAAATATCGCCGCATTCAAGAAGCTGGGGGTCCGGAAGATCATCACCCTTTCGCCCCACGCCTTCAACGCATTTAAAAACCATTACCCGGCATATGGAGGTGATTTTTCCGTTTTCCATTACACGCACATCGTCAGCGGTCTTATTGAGACCGGAAGGATTGAATTCTCCAATGGCATTCACGCCAGGGTCGCGTACCATGACCCCTGTTTTCTCGGGCGCTGGAATGACGAGTATGAAATGCCGAGAAAGATCCTGAAGGCTGTCCCCGGTGCGGATCTTGTTGAAATGGAGAAAAACAGGGAGGGCGCGCTCTGCTGCGGCGGAGGCGGCGGGAATTTCCAGATAGACCTTTTGGGAGGAAGCGAGAACAGCCCGGCAAGGCGCAGGGTAAGGGAGGCGTATGAAACGGGCGCCACAGTCCTCGCCGTTGCCTGCCCCAAGTGCCTTATCATGTTTCAGGATGCCGTCAGATCAGAGGGACTCGAAGAGAAACTGTCGGTTATGGATATTTCTGAGATAGCCGCGAAGGTTTGCGGGATAGAAGGTAGTGCTTGAGCTATACGGCATGACTGGTGTTTAATATGGCCAAGGTACTTATCATATATCACTCCCAGTCGGGGAATACGGAAAGGCTTGCGCGGTCTGTCGCTCAGGGCGTCATGAACACAGAAGATGCCCGTGCGGTTTTTAAGCGTGCCTTTGATACCAAGACCCATGACATAAAGGACTGCGACGCCATGGTGATCTGTTCACCTGAGTACTTCGGCTATATGGCAGGTGCAGTAAAAGAACTTTTTGACAGGACATATGAGGAACTTAAGGATGATGCAGTCATGTACAAGAAACCTTATTGTGTTGTCATCAGCGCAGGGAACGACGGCAGCGGTGCGCTTACCCATATCGAACGCATATGCAAGGGGTATCGTTTCAAGAAGGTTCAACACCCGATCATCTGCAAGGGTCAGGTAACAGAAGAAGCGCTGGCACAATGTTTTGAACTCGGCAGGACAATCGCCGAGGGTGTAAATGCAGGGATATTCTAAGGGGAGAAATTATGAACGATAACAAGGAAGATATCACAATCTACCTCAAACAGACCGCAGCGATCGACTCTGACAGCGAGGCGGTACGTCGCACTGCCCTGGAGCTGACCTCTCCTTTTGCTGATGAGCCGGAGAAGGCGCGGGCGCTCTTCTATTTCGTGCGGGACCGGATACGCTACAGCGTGTACATGGTCTCCACCAGATTTGAGGATTTTGTGGCCAGCAGGGTACTGGCCTGGGAGAGGGGCTACTGCGTACAGAAGGCCATACTCCTTGCCGCCCTGGCCCGGGCAGCGGACATCCCTGCGAGGCTTGTCTTCGCCAGGATAAAAAACCACAGGGCGCCTCGGGAGCTGATCGCCCAGACAGGTGTTGATTTTTTTCCCAGCCATGGATATACCCAGCTTTTCCTTGGCAAAAAGTGGGTAAGCGTGACGCCTGCTTTTGATAATGAACTCTGCGAGAGGACGGGCGTCCCTGCCGTGGAATTTGACGGATTTCACGACGCGCCTCTCCCTCCCTACGATCTTTCGGGAGGTCCTTATATCGAATATATCGAGAGATACGAGCCCCAGGCAGATTTCCCCTTCGAATGGGTGAGAAGCAAGGTTGTTCTTATCTGGGGAGAAAAATCGTCCTGGCTCACCATGGAAGAGTCAAAGGGCCACAGAATGCCGTTGACGGGCTACACCTTTCCCTCTGCCGGATCACTGCGATAGCGGTAATATTTGTAGATATCTACTCGATGATTATGATAACATCACGATCATTATATTGTGCTTCTGCATAGTGGAGGCGCTTTAGCGGGAGAGGATGATGAAGAGACCAGGCGATCCGACCATTAGGTCGGGCGGAAAAGCAGTTCATCCCGGTATCGATAAAATTCTTTATTGGATGCTGATCCTGGTATTGGCAGCCTTTGTCAGTGCCTGCAATCTGCACCCTATTTCGAGATCACTTACGCGGTACGGCTATATGGATACTACCGGACGGGTTGTGATCCAGATGCAGTTCAAGGACGCCCGATCCTTTTCAGAAGGGTTAGCGGCTGTGGAGGTTGATGGAAAGTGGGGCTATATCGACCGCAATGGACAGGTGGTTATCCAGCCGCAATTCCACCAGGCCAGAGCCTTCAAGAATGGCAGGGCGAGGGTTAAGGTCTCACCCGACAGCTGGCGGTATATTGACCGTACCGGAAGGATCGCCATCGACATCGATTTCAAATGGGACATCTATGCCCGCGACTTTTCCGAGGGCCTTGCTGCGGTTTACATCGAGGACCGCGGTCGTTTCGAATGTCTCGCCAGCGTAGACCAGGATGTCAGAGAAAAATATAACGACAGCAATCTATACGGGGCCCGTCAGTTCTGCGGAAGGTGGGGTTTTATCAGTCCGGCCGACGCTTTTAATATCGAGCCGCAGTTCATCGAGGCATTCGACTTCTCAGAAGGACTTGCCGCGGTCAGAGTGCGTGACCCGAACGTCCAGGATCAAAAGAATTGGCGCTATGGCTACATCGATAGTACAGGCGCTCTCGTGATTGCACCTCAATTTGAAGCGGCATTCGACTTTTCGGAGGGAATTGCGCGAGTGGTCATCGCCGGCCGCAAAGGGTTCATCGATAAAACAGGCAAGAGGTTGACGGAGGCGACATTCGACGATGCCAAGGACTTCCATGAGGGGCTGGCCCAGGTCAAGATCGGGGACCGGTGGGGATATATCGACAGGACCGGAAAGATCGTGATCCCGGCCGAGTTCACGATAGCCGGCAGATTCTCAGAGGGACTGGCCGCCGCGAGACGTTCAGGCATACTTGGGGGGTACATCGACCGCACGGGCACCATGGTCATCAGCGAACAGTTTGGCGTGGCATGGCCATTTTCCGACGGGCTTGCACGAGTGCGGATCGGGGACGGTCGCGGGCTCTTCGACAATTGGGGGTATATCGACAGGTCCGGCAAGGTCGTCATATCGCGCGATCTGAAGGCGGGGTGGCCTTTCAGCGAAGGGCTTGCATTAGTTGGGAACGGTGGGCTGATCTAACGCAACCCGGCTCAGCGAGCCTTTCACGAATAGTAATTTTTTTGTAGGTGCTATACGTAACATACATGATCTGGCGCAGCCCGACAACGGGTCGGGTACGACATAAGAAAATGGCTTAGACCACATCATCCATTCTCTCTTTGCTTCATCGTTTCGGGCATGCGGGCGGCGACGACCCTGGCGATCATCGACGAATATA
>DLMV01000048.1 GCA_002478225.1 Deltaproteobacteria bacterium UBA7527
GTTCTCATTTCGTGTTTGCGGGGGATGTCCCGACCCCATGCTCATCCTTATGAAAGATACGGGTTAAATTCCATCTTTTCAAATATCGGGCCGATCACGGTATCCATTGCCAGCCGCTGATGCGCCTTCGCGGCCTCCTGGAACCGGTACCAGCGGCTCTCTGTATAACTCCCTTTCCACGCCCACTCTGCTTCGCTCCTGGGAACAGTATCCTCACCGCCGGTGTACGGAATATCTTTATTGACAAGATCAACGGCCTCTTTGAACCAGCTTTTTTTATCGTATTCAATAAGATCGCTGCCAATGAGTTCCTTATAGCGATCGATACGGTCGTTCTTATCGTCATTATGCTTGCCGATCGCCCATTCTATTTGCGCCATCACGTCCCGACTGTCCGGTGAAGCATTCAGGCAGCCCGCATACTCCTGATAGATACATTCCGCAGCTTTGATAAAACGTTTTGTATTGTCGATCTTCGAATGACCCGGAACGAGACGCTGATCTTCCCACACCAAAGAGATCCTGTCCGGTCTGTATCCTGCATCGGCATGCCCGATATCGGGCGCGATGCTTTCGAACAGCCCCTTCATCCCGTTAAAGCTTTCTTTAAAACCGACAAAGTTCTGATGCGCAAAGGTGTCGGCATGCATGTGCGTGGCTATGCCGATCCGGTACAGATCATGGGAATCAAAGGCGGCTTGAAGGAGCTGTCTGCTGTTGCCGCTGTCGGGTATGGTGTTCATCAGGTGGAGCTTGCCGTCGCGGCGCCGGGCAGGGTCGCCCGCTATTTCGCTTAAGGTTCCCGGCATGAAATGAAAGGCCGGATAGATCCTCATCAATTCCTTCTGCGGCTTGAGGATATTTGTTGTCTGGCTGATATAGTTTGAATACTCATCGGCACCGCCCTTATTGATCGTATATATCGTGGTGTTGTCGTCAATGTACTGCGAGGCATAGGCGATGATGAACGCGTCCTTTGGCCCAAACCCCGCCCTGAGGGCAATAATGTACGTAATGTAATAATGGAACTCCATGTCCATGATCCATCCCACCACCTGCCGGAAGCTTAAAGCGCCATGCCGCCCCCGGCAAAATCAAGGATATAGATTAAAGTTTATCTGATCCGCACCCACTTTGGGTGTCTGTCAGTTCCCCGACCGCCAGAAACAAAGGGCAGCCTTCAAGGATTCTAACCAATTGAAATCAAATATACAAACGAATTGTTTCATGCCTCATATTGTCCTGTACCTGACGCTTCTCCAAACTGAGAGGGAGGGGTTTCCCGGAGCAGGGCATCACGGAGTGACCGGGTGTTGCCGTACTTGGATGAAGAGAAGCGTCCCGGAGGGGAAACGGGGATGTCCGAAGACCCCGTGTATTTTGCGGGGGCAAGTTTGCCCGTTTCAGCGGAGCGAATCCTCATAGGTATGGTCGGGAATGGAGTAAAGGCCTGCGAGGGAAGACCCCCCTTGTCCTTATTCTTTGATGTATTCCGTGCCGAAGGTGTTGAGGTAGGTGATCTCTTTTAAGGGTTTGCGGGGGGTGAACCTGGGCGCCTCGCCGGGCGTATCGTCGAAATATCCGAGGGGAGTCATCGCGGTGATCGAGAACCCTTCCGGTATCTTCAGGATCTCCTCCACCTTCTTTGCGTCGAAGAGCCCCACGTGGACGGTGCCGAGTCCGAAGTTCCACGCAGCGAGCACGATGTGCTCCATGGCGATCCCTGCGTCGAACATGAACCAGTCGCCCTTGTCAGTGGTGACCTGCCCTTTGTAGAAGCCGGAGATCCCCCTTTTCGCAGCGACACAGATGAGGACCGGGGCATCGATGATCGCCTGGCGTGCGGGGTTTGCGCCGGGAAAGATCTCAGCAGCGAACCTCTCTTTTATCGCCTGGTCTTTGACGACGATGAACCGCCACACCTGCGTGTTCGCCCATGACGGCGAGCGCCGCGCCGCTTCGAGGATCTCGAGGATGATCTCTTCAGGGACAGCGTCCTTCCTGTATTTCCTGATGCTCCTTCGCTCGTGGATGGCCTTCAGCAGGTCCATGCCTTATTATCTAACGTGGGCTGTGCGTATGTCAAGATTTTCAATCGCCAAGACAGATGCCCATCTCCCGCGCGGTCTGGACCGAATCGGAATCGAGGGAGACCTTCCGTATCTTGCCGATCACATCCGCAAGGGGCACGCCCTTCATCTCAGGCGGAACAAGGGCAACCATGATGCCGGACTGTCCGGCCTCGACCATGCGCACCGCCGCTGCGCCGAAGCGGAGCGAAACGAGCCTGTCGAACGTCGTAGGGGACCCACCCCTCTGGAGGTGGCCGAGGACGATCGAGCGGGTGTCCTTGCCTGTCTTCTTTGCTATGGCCCTCGCCACGTATTCGCCCACCCCGCCGAGGACAACGTCCTGTCTCCCGATCTCGCCGGCGCCCTTTGAGAGCTCTGACCCTCCTATCGGCGCCGCCCCCTCGCCCGCAACAACGATGGCGTAATGGCGGCCATGGAGCTCGTTGTCCATGATGTGCCTGGACACCTTGTCGATATCGAAAGGTATCTCGGGAAGGAGTATCGCGTCCGCCCCGCCTGAGAGCCCGCTGTTGAGCGCGATCCATCCCGCGTGACGGCCCATGACCTCAACGACCATGACGCGGTCATGAGAGCGCGCGGTCGAGTGGAGGCGGTCGATCGCCTCTGTCGCGATGCTCACCGCCGTGTCGAACCCAAAGGTGATCACCGTCCCTCCGAGATCGTTATCAATCGTCTTCGGGACGCCTATGACCGGGACGCCTTTCTTGTAAAAGTCATGGGCTATCTTAAGGCTACCGTCCCCGCCCACAGCAATGAGGCAGTCGAAGCCGAGCCGCTGGAAATTTTCTACTACCTTGTCCGAGACGTCCCGGATCTCTATCTCGCCTGTCGCACCCGGGACGGGCATCTCAAATGGGTTGCCCTTGTTGGTCGTCCCAAGGATAGTGCCGCCCATGTTCGATATGCCGCGGACCGTCTCAGGGGTCAATCGCATGATCTCGTTGATGTTCAAAAGTCCCGCGTAGCCGTTCTTTATGCCATAGACCTCCCAGTTCCGCTTCGATGCAGACATAACAACGGCCTCGATGACCGCGTTCAGGCCGGGCGCATCGCCCCCGCCTGTATTGATGGCAATCTTCTTTCCGAACGTCATAACCCCTCCACCGTGAAAGATCGTAAACCTTATATCTTTAGTATTGACGAATACGCTGCAAAGTCAAGCGGTTTTTATTAATCACCTTGGCCCCGATCTCAATGGTATAATGCCGGGATGACGTTTCCCGAGTCGCGCCTTCGAGCACCATTGGGGCCACCCGCTATCGCAGGTGCCCGGCAATGAAGTCGCTCCGCAGGACAATCTGCACTGTCTGAGCACGCAGTGCGAGTTTGCAGATTGAGCGCATTATGAATCGATAGTGGGTAAAGGAGCGCAGCGAAGCAGGGAGGGGAATGGCATTCCGGCATTTCCTAACTTCGAAAGCTGAGAGTATAAGCTTTTCGAGCGCTTCCTTTACTTTGACGGATACCTTTGTTAGAATAACCACGTCAATGCTACCCAGACACAGCCTTCTCTATATATTGCTTGCCCTTCTCTTCCTTGGCTGTTCGCAGCAGAAAGGGACAACGTCATACGATGACCCTGGGAAGCCGGCATACGGGGATACGATCGTTATGGCATCGATCGGAGAGGCATCGAACCTTATCCCGCTCCTCTCCACAGATTCAGCATCACATGAGATAGCTGGCCGCGTCTATAACGGCCTCGTCAAATATGACAAAGACCTCAACATCGTCGGTGATCTTGCTGAATCCTGGGAGATAGCAAAGGATAACCTCTCCATAACGTTTCGTTTGAAGAAGGACGTGAAGTGGCACGACGGGAAGCCCTTTACTGCGCATGACGTCATGTATACCTATAAGGTCACCATCGACCCCAAAACGCCGACGGCATACGCGGCCGATTTTCAGCTTGTAAAGAAGGCAGAGGTGTGCGATGACCATACCTTCAGGGTGACCTACGACAAACCATTCGCACCGGCGTTGATAAGCTGGGCAACGGCGATCATGCCGAGACACCTTCTGGAAGGGAAGGACATTACCACATCACCCCTCATCAGGAAACCTGTCGGCACGGGTCCTTTTGTCTTCAAAGAATGGATACCCGGCGACAGGGTTGTCCTGGCGGCGAACACAGACTATTTCGAAGGGAGGCCTTACATCGACCGATACATAATGCGCATCATCCCTGACAGCGCCACCATGTTCCTTGAGCTTAAGCGTTACGGCGTCGATATGATGGGGCTCACTCCGCTGCAATTCCTGAAGCAGACAGAGTATCCGCGCTTCAAGCAGGAGTACAATAAATTTAAATACCTCGGCTTCAGCTATACCTATCTTGGATTTAACCTGAAGCACGGGCCCTTCAAGGATAAGCGTGTACGGCAGGCGATATCCTACGCTATCGACAGAAAAGAGATCATTGACGGCATACTCCTCGGACTGGGGGAAGAGGCCACTGGCCCTTTTACGCCGAACATGTGGGCCTATAACGGCAATGTGAGAAGGTACGGCTACAGCATGGAAAAGGCGCTGGCGCTTTTAAAGGATGCAGGGTACGAAAAGGGATCCGACGGCATACTGAAAAAGAACGGCAGCCCCTTTGAGTTCACGCTCCTTGTCAACCAGGGGAACACTGTCAGGATACAGTGCGCGGAACTGATCCAGAGGAGGCTCGCCGAGGTCGGCATCACGGCAAAGATAAGGGTCCTGGAATGGGCGAGCCTGATCAATGAATTTATCGACAAGCGGAACTTTGAAGCCATCATACTCGGATGGTCGATCAATCCTGAGCCCGATCCCTATGACATCTGGCATTCTTCAAAACAGGGGGTAAAGGAGCTCAACTTCATATCGTTCGAGAACAAAGAGGTCGACGAGCTCATTGAAAAGGCCCGGCACACCTTTGACAGGGAAAAACGGAAGCGGTACTACGGAAGGTTCCAGGAGATAATCGCCGAGGAAGCGCCCTATGTCTTTCTCTTTTATCCTTACGCAACGGTCGCGATCCACAAGAGGTTTAAGGGCATCGAGCCTGCCGCAGCCGGCCTCAACCATAATTTCATCAAATGGTACGTGCCGGAAGATCAAAGGAGGTACAAGGCAAATGCTGCGCTATCTCCTTAAGCGGCTTTTCTTCATGATCCCCATGCTCTTCGGGATAACGCTGATCTCCTTCGTCGTTATCCATCTTGTGCCCGGCGAGCCCGGGGCCCTCGATGCCGACATGAACCCCAAGGTGACCAAGCAGGTGCGCGAGAGGATACGCTCCTTCTACGGCCTTGATAAGCCCCTCCACGTGCAGTACTGGATGTGGCTTAAGAGGATCGTAAAGCTCGATTTCGGAGTATCCTTCGCGCCGGACAGGAGGCCAGTCATTGACAAGATAAAAGAGAGGCTTCCTGTTACGATACTCATCAATCTCCTCTCCATGGCGCTCATCTTCCTTGTGGGGATCCCCATAGGGATCTACTGCGCCCGCTACAAGGACAGCATCCTCGATAAGGCGCTCACCTCCTTTGTCTTTGCCGGTTATGCAGCCCCTACGTTCTGGATCGCGCTCCTCTTGATGATGTTCTTCGGCGTATACCTCGAACTGCTCCCCATATCAGGCATCAAGTCATTCAATTTCAGCGAGCTTTCCTTCTTTGACAAGACCGCCGATGTGGCGAAGCATCTCATCCTGCCGGTCTGCATCTCCGGCTTCGGCGGACTTGCCGGAATATCCCGCTACATGAAGAACAGCCTTCTCGAGGTGCTCCGCCAGGAGTACATCACGACTGCGTACGCAAAGGGGCTGCCGGAAAGCATGGTCCTCAGGAAGCACGCCCTGCGGAACGCCCTCCTGCCGGTGATCACGATACTCGGGCTGTCGATCCCAGGACTCATCGGCGGAAGCGTCATCTTTGAGAGCATCTTTTCGATCCCCGGCATGGGGCAGCTTTTCTACATGAGCGTCATGGCGAGGGACTACCCGACGATCATGGGGATCCTTGTTATCGGCGCCTTCCTGACGCTCCTCGGCAACCTCATCGCCGACATATGCTACGCACTCGCCGACCCGCGGATAAGGATAGGATAAATCCGGTGATGCGTAAACGCGTATAAGCGTAAATGCGGATCGAGAAACGAAACCCTTTTCTCTCACAGAGTACTCAGAGAACACAGAGAAAGAAGGTTTTGCCTATTCCTATGAATTCAGAGACGAAGGAATTCATAGGAAGTTCCTGGACTGATTGTGTCGATCTCTCTCACAATCAGTCGGAAAGAATACTCTGATCTCTCTGAGAACTCCGAGTGCTTTTCACATCAACACATATACGCATCCACGCTTATACGCGTTCACTTGTGGCCTGGGGCTTGCGGCAGGAATACCATCGTGTTACAATAGTACGAAATTGCTATGAAAAAGGTTGTCGACAAAAAGAAGATCCAGCAGGCAGCGTTTTACGTATGGGACATCATCAGGAGGCTTTTTAAGAAATACCAGCAGGACCACGGGAACATCATCGTCTCTTCCATCTGCTATTATGTGCTCCTGACCTTCATCCCCTTCACGCTCCTCTCCATCTTTCTCCTTGGTTATGTGATAGACCTGAGCCATCCCGGAGTACACCTGGTGAAATACATCAAGAACATCATACCGGACCCCTACAACACCCTGATAGTGCAGAAGTTCGTAAGAGAACTGAACGTCATCTCCGTATCGAAGAGGCTGTCGGGCCCGCTGGGGATATTGTTCCTCTTTTTCTTCACATCAAGACTGTTCGCCGTTCTGCGCCCTTCGTTCCATATCATCTTCGGCAGGAACCCGAAGAGCTTTATCAAAGGCAAAGGCGAAGAGCTGCTCCTTACATCGCTCTTTGCCATTGTTCAGACCGTAATGTTCTTCAGCTTTATGTTCACCATCGTCGTTGAGGCAAAAGTGATCGGTGCGTTATCAGGCACCATTGGCAAACCGGCGCTTATCTACGTCATTTATATATTTTCCATGCTCGATATGTTCTTTACCTTCTGTCTCTTCTTCCTGCTCTACTTTTTCTTGACGCCTGTCAGGGACAGGCAGCTTCTTTTGACCTCCACGATGATAAGCACCATCTTATGGCACGCGGGGAAATTCCTCTTCAAGTATTTCATCCTCCATATAGGCAGGCTCACGACATTCTTCGGCACCTACGGTGTTTTCATCGCATTCCTTTTCTGGATATATTATTCTGTCTTTGTCTTTGTCTGTTGCGCTGAATTGCTTGCAGTGATGTCCGCAGCGCCTAACCGTGAGCCTCGGCCCAGCTATATCCCTTTCCAATCGCAACCTTCAGAGGAACAGAAAGGGTAACGACCCGCTCCATCTCCTCCCGCACCAGCGTCTCCACTTTATCGACCTCTTCCTCTTTCACCTCGAAGAGCAGCTCGTCGTGGATCTGGAGGATAAGCCTGGAGGCGAGGTCCTGCTCGGCGATCTTTCTGTAGATATTGATCATGGCCATCTTGATGATGTCTGCGGCAGTGCCCTGGATGGGCGTGTTCATGGCGGCGCGCTCCCCGAGGCTCCGGATGTTCGCGTCGGCATTGCTGACCTCAGGGATATAGCGCATCCTGCCGAAGAGCGTTCTCACAAAACCCTTGGCGCGCGCATCACCGATCGTCCTGTCCATGTATTCCCTGACGCCTTTATGCTTTTCAAAGTAGCCGTCTATGAACTGCTGCGCGTCCTTCTGCGAGATGCCGAGCTCTTTCGAAAGGCCGAAGGCGCTCATTCCGTAAATGATCCCGAAGTTGATGACCTTTGCGGTCCTGCGCATCTCGAAGGTTATGTTCTCCGGCTTTGTCATGAACACGCCGCTGGCAACGGTTGTGTGGATGTCCCCGTCGTTGAGGAACGTCTCGATGAGAGCAGCGTCCTGCGACAGGTGTGCAAGTACGCGGAGCTCTATCTGCGAATAATCGGACGAAAGGAGGATGCAGCCCTTCTCCGGAACAAAGGTCCCCCGTATCTTCATGCCTTCCTCGCCGCGGATGGGTATGTTCTGGAGGTTCGGGTCGCTGCTGCTCAGCCTGCCCGTCGCCACGACCATCTGGTTGAAGGTCGTGTGTATCCTTCCCGTATGGGGGTTGATGAGCGTGGGAAGAACATCGATGTAAGTGTTTTTCAGTTTCGTCAGCGTCCTGTACTCGAGGATCTTTTTCGGCAAGGGGTGCTGGAGCGAGAGCGTTTCAAGGACCTCGATATCCGTAGAATAGCCTGTCTTTGTCTTCTTCACGGGCGTGAGGTTCAGCGTATCAAAGAGGATGCGTGAGAGCTGCTGCGGCGAATTGATGTTGAACGGCTCCCCTGCATGATCGTAGATCTCTTTCACGATGCCGCTGAGCCTTGCGTCAAAATCACGCGACAATTCCCCGAGGACCTTCCTGTCAACCTTCACGCCGGTCTGTTCCATATCTGCCAGCACCTCTATCAGCGGAAGCTCTATTGTATAATAAAGACTTACAAGGTCCCTCGTCTCCATGGTTTGAAGCAATATATCCTTCAGCGCAAATAGACGGCAGGCGCCGTCAATAAGCGTGGATTTCTTGTCCCCTGATGCAATATCAGCGTCGAGATATTCCTCAATGATCGATCCCAGGGCGTAGTCCTTACGGAGGGGGTTTGCCAGGTAGGTGGCAAGCATAACATCAAAGAACTGCGGTCCTGCATTGCGCTTTTCCTTCTCCCCTTCTCCGCTTCCCCCCTTCTCCGCTTCCCCCCTTCTCCATTGCCGCTTCATCACCAGGAGGGGCTTCAGATTGAAGGTGATGATCTCGCCGGCGCGCGAGAGTATTTCATGGAGCTCTTTTTCATTCTGCGAGAAGGAGGCGCCGTCGCCGTCAAACACGGCAAAGCTCTCAAGGTGCAGGTCGCCGGAGGTCTTTCCCTGGAAGGATGCCGTGATGGCGACGGATCTCATATTCAATTGCGCAAGCCCTGTTTCCTTCCATTCCTTTTTTTCTTCACCCTTTGCCTTTATCTCCCGGTAGAGGGATGTAAATTCAAGCTCTCTGTAGATCCTCCGCAGTTCCTGAAGGTCCTGGCCTCTCATTTCCAGACTTGCAAGGCTTACGTCTACCGGCACATCGAGCCGTATCGTCGCAAGCTGTCTGCTCATTGCAGCAAGGTCTCTTCCGGCCAGGAGTTTTTCCCTGACCGACTGTCTCTTCACCCCTTCAATATTGCCGTAGATCGCATCGATGGGTCCGAGAGTGCTTACGAGCTCCCGCGCTGTCTTGTCGCCGATGCCCGGCACGCCGGGGATATTGTCCGATGTGTCGCCGCAGAGGGCGAGATAATCGATCATGAGGGAAGGCTTGATGCCGAATTTCTCTTCCGCCTCTTTCTCGCCTATCAACTGGTTCTTCATTGAATCATAGATAAATACCTTTTTTGACAAAAGCTGCATCATATCCTTATCGCTGGTCACGATATATGTTTCCATGTTGTCGTGCTCTTTGAGCCCGTTCACGATGGTGCCGATGATATCGTCTGCCTCGAAGCCTTCCATCTCGAGGATCGGTATCCCCATGGCATCAATGACCTTCTTCACGTACGGTATCTGTATCGAAAGGTTGTCCGGCATCGGCGGCCGCTGGGCCTTGTACGCCTTCGATATCTCTTCCCTGAAGGACGGCGCCTTTGAATCAAAGACGATGACAAGGGTATCGGGGTTCTCAGCGCTCATGAGCTTTTTCACCATGCTTATGAAGGCATAGACTGCGTTCGTCGGCATACCCTTTGAGTTCGAGAGGTGTGGGGTCGCATAGAAGGCCCTGTAGAGGTAGGAGTTGCCGTCAACGAGAAAAACCCTCCGGGTTTTTTGTTCGGCGTTCGGCGTTCGGCGTTCGGCGTTATCCGGCATCTTTGTCCCTGAGGTTTTCAAACTCATAATTTTCCTTCATCATCTGGTCTCTCCGCAGACTTTATTCACTCCGAACTGCCGCGCAGCGGCCTATAGCGGGAAATATGTCTTTATCTTGAACATCCTTTTTTCAGGGAACCGGTATATCTTTAATCCGTAGGTTTCTTCAAGGTCTGAGAGCGTGCGGTCTATCTCGCCTGCCGTCTTCTTTGTAATGGTGAACCAGAGATTGAGGTCGCCTTCCCGCTCGTAGTTGTGGGTAACTCCAGTCAGCCCGTTGATCGCCCGCGCTACTTCCATGATCTTGCTGTTATCAACATGCACGCCGCAGAGGACGCTCACGTAGCCGAGCTTTTTCCGTTCGAGTATAGGACCGATCCTCCGTATGATCCCCTTTTCTTTCAGCTCCTTTACCCGCTTCACGACCTCCCTGCCGCTGATCCCGACCTCTTTCCCGATATCCTCAAACGGTCTTTCCGAGAGCGGGAACTCTTCCTGTATGAGGTTCAATATCTTTTTATCTATCTCATCCATGGGTATGATTATTTTATACCAATTATGAAGAAAATAGGTACAGAATTACTTAAATCCTAGATCCTGTGTATCTAAGCGCTAAATCCTAATATCTAAATCCTAAACAAATTCGAATGTTCAAAATTCAAAACCTGTTGAAGAGCATGTGTTTGGAACATTTGATATTTGGATTTTGATATTGTTTCGTATTTGGTGCTTAGATATTAGGATTTATGCTTGACACATCATGAGAGAATAGCCAAAAGATATCGCATTCAGCACGACCCCGCTGTGTCTGTCTTCTTGTTCTTCACGGGGAACGGCTCGGCGAGGAAGTGCATGACCTTTGGCGGCTCCCCGTCAAGGTGAAATGAAAAAACGTTCTTCTCGACCTCTCTGTCCGCGACGGTGATCCTTTCATGCTGCCGCAGGTGTTCTCCCCAGGATTCGACGATATAGGATTCGATGTAGTGGCCGGGATCCGTAAGGTCGTGAAAGAGGTTCCACCGTATGGCGCCGTCGCGTCTGCGGATCGTTTTTAGCGACCGCATGGAATCTGTGAACTCAGGGGATCTTTTCGGGTCAATATGATATTCAACGACAACAAGGACGGGTCCTTCATCGAGATCGGGCTGGCAGGAAACGACGAGTGAAGGCCAGTGCATGGAAGGGTTCAGGTCGAGCCCTTCCCCGCTTACCAGCTTATATTTCCGGGTAATGACCGTAGCGATCACCAGGCATCCGGCCACGACGTTCAGCGTTAAGGATATGCCTGCCAGGCCTGCTATAAAACCAAACAAGGCGCTTCCTCCTGCCAGGCCTCCGAAGAACGTGAGCATGTGCACTGATAAGACCCGCCCCCGCACCCAGGAAGGGATCACTGACTGGACAACCGCAATGAGGGTCGATATAAGGATAAGCCAGACCATGCCGCCTGCTATCATGACGATCGCAAGAAAGATGAACGAATGAAGGTTTGCCATTGCAGCCATTACAAGGGCAAAGATATTCGACGCAAAAAGAACTACAAGATTGAGCGAGAACCTCTCCCGGAGAAACGGCAGGAACGGAGCCCCGAGGAGCGCCCCGAACCCGAAAAAACCGAGGAGGATACCGTATCCCGATGAGCCAAGTCCGAGATATTCTTTAGAGACGATCGGCAGAAAGGCCCACAGGGGGCTGCAAAAAAAGGAAAAGAACATAGTATGGATCAATACCGCCCTTACCTCAGGGGCATGCCTGATATAGCGTATACCGGCCCGCATGGCGCTCACCATCCGTTCCTCTTTAAGAGTGCTCGTCCGCTGCGCTTTTTTCCATTGCTTTAAAACAACAACGACACCGAGGAACGAAGCGCCGTTCAGAATGAACGTTATGCCGGGCCCGAGGGCCGCAACGATCAAACCGCCGATCACCGGGCCCACCGCCCGTGCGAGGTTAAACCCCACTGAGCCGATGGCTATCGCAGCAGGCAGTTCGCTGCGCTCAACCAGCTCAGGGATGACCGCCTGCCATGAAGGGGCATTCACCGCGGCGCCCAGTGCAAGAAAAAAGGTCAGGACAAGAAGCACAAGGGGTGTTGTCATGCCGGCAACGGTCAGCACGCCGAGAACGATGGATGCGGTCAGCATCCATGTCTGCGTCATCAGCAAAAGACGCCGCCGGTCTATGATATCGGCGAGCGCCCCGGCCGGAAGGGCAAGGAGAAAAAAGGGGAATGTCGATGCGGTCTGGACCATTGCAACCATAAAAGGGGTGGGCGCAAGCGTGGTCATGAGCCAGGCGGCCCCAACCTCGTGCATGAGCGTGCCCATGAGAGATACGACGTTCGTCATCCAGAGCATCCTGAAGAACCTTTGCTTCAGGGGGCTGAAGGTTGATAATATCGTCTGATATCGGGACGGCATGGCTCAATAGTATATCAGAGACGCGACGGGATGGGAAGGCATGATCAGCTATCAGCTGATATTGTGAAAAGTGAAACGTGAGAAGTGAAAAGTTTTAAACATTTTACATTTTACCTTTCACATTTCACTGGGTTAATAGCCTTACGACTTACGACTCACGGATGTTCCACGCCTCACGGGTTTTCAATCTCGATATACGAACTACGATATACGATCTCCTATTATCCGTGAGTTGTTAGCCATGAGCTCGATTCGCGCATATATTGACAAACCCCATGTAAATAGTTAGCATTATTGGGCATATATTAATGAACAGGAGGTTATCATGAAAAGATATTCTATTTCCACGATAGGATATGCAATAACATATGCCTGTTTTCTCATAGCTTGTTGTACTTTTCTCCCTTCTGCCCTGCCCGCCCAGAATATTATTGACGAGTGGAATACCGTGAAGGTCCCTGCAGCGCCGGAACTGAAACCTGTAACAATAGACGCGAAGACAACCGCCCTCCTGATGCTCGATTTTAATAAACAGACCTGTAATGCCGAGAGGCGTCCTCGCTGCATTGCTTCTATACCAGGCGTCAAAAAGCTTCTTGCCTTTGCCCGTACAAAGGGCGCCTCTGTGGTCTACAGCCTCTCTCCCGGTGCTGCAAGCGCTGATATCGCTCAGGAACTTGCGCCCCGTGCGGATGAACCGGTCGTGACATCAGGGCCGGATAAGTTCCTCGGCACCGACCTTGAAAAGATCCTAAGAGGAAAAGGTATAAAAACAGTTATCGTCGTTGGGACAGCGGCTCACGGAGCGGTCCTCTACACAGCAAGCGGCGCGGCCCTCAGGGGGTTCTCCGTCGTTGTGCCTGTTGACGGAATGTCCGCGGAAGATCCTTATGCGGAACAGTACGTTGCGTGGAATCTTGTGAATGCCCCGAGGGTATCGAACCAGACGACGCTGTCGAAGATGGACCTCATCAGGTAGCAACGCCTTTTCCCCGCAAACACGAAATGAGAAC
>DLMV01000059.1:0-9496 GCA_002478225.1 Deltaproteobacteria bacterium UBA7527
ACTTTTCACGGCATCAATTGGAGAGGGCGACGTGAGCCCCGTAATTTGTAGCGAATTCTTGAGCGCGAGGGGAAGTCTCTGCGGGCTTATGCCCGCAGAGGGGGCGACGTGAGCCCCTTAATATAGAAACATCGGTTTGCCGAGGGTCTCCCGCACCTTGGGGCGGTAGTTCTTTGCATCGTAAAGCGCGGACACATCGACGCGTTTTTTGGCGGTGATGACCATGTCCAGCGGCACCGTGGTGTAGACGGCTTGCTGGAGGGCCACCATGCGGCCCGTGTTCCCCATGGCGATCTGATCGAGCGCAAGGTTCCCGTAAGAGACGGCGACCATGCGATCAAGGGAATCGGGGGTGCCTGAGCGCATGATGTAGGCGAGCTGCTGATAGATGATGTTGATGCCCGTCCTCTTCTTGATGTCCTGGGCAACGAGAAATCCGATCCCGCCAAGCTTCTTGTGTCCATAAGCATCCTGTTCGCCGGTCTCAAATGTGGTCCCGCCGATGGGATGGGCGCCCTCGGAAATGGTCATGATCGCATAATTGGAAGGATTCTTGGAGCGGTCCTCTACAAGGAAGCGGACAAGCTGATCAATGTCGAAAGGCACTTCCGAGATCAGTGCACGGTCCACATCGGCAAGATAGGCTGCGAAAAGCGAGGTTTCGCCGGAGTTTCTTCCGAACAGCTCCACCACGCAGATCCTCTCATGAGAACCGGCGGTTGTGCGCAGAGCATTAATGGCATCCACCGAGCGCGTAACGGCCGTGGAAAAACCAATACAGAAATCAGTGCCGAAGACATCGTTGTCCATTGTCTTGGGGATGGCGATGACCTGAACATCCTCTTTCTGAAGGCGGCATGCATAGCTTAACGTATCGTCCCCGCCAATAGGGATGATCGATTCTATGGATAAAAATTTGAGGACACGCATGACGTGAGGCGTACAGTCGAAGGTACCGTTCGGGTTGGGCAGCCGTTCATCCTTTGATATAAAATCAGGTACCTCCTCAGGCTTCATGCTTCCCGGGTTGGTGCGCGATGTATGCAGCATGGTCCCGCCTGTACGATCGATCGTTCGCACATTATCCACGGACAAAGGCATGGTGAATTTTTCAACAGTAACAGGGTCATCGGGATTAATATACAGCAGGCCCATCCAGCCCCTCCTGATCCCGACCACCTCGATGTGCTGGGCATGAGCACGCATCACCACCGCCTTGATGGCAACGTTCAATCCCGGAACATCACCGCCGCCTGTCAGTATCGCAACCCGTTTTCTCTTCGCCATGTATCTCCCCCTTTGAGTTTATATATAGATATAGACTTGTGCTTAGATAATGTCAAGCGATCAGCAACAAACCCGTAAGTCGTGAGGCGTAAGGCGTGAGAGGGAGGAATGCCGGATGCAGTCTGGAGCATGTATTACAAGAAGCGAGGTTTCAACATTTCACTTTTCACGTTTTACATTTCACGGGGTTCTTACTTGAGCATCTCTTCCATGATCTCGGCGGCGTCGCGGACGAGCTTTGCGCAGACCGCATTTTTGAGGCCTCTTTCCTTGAATGCCTGTGATCCTTCAGGAGTACCGATATGAACGCCGAGAAGCTCCCTGCACATTATCGATCGATTCCGCTTCTTGAATCTTTCCACGAACTCGCGGACAAACTGATAGGTCCTATCCTTTGCCGCCTCATCGCCGGTATTTGTTTGTCCGTACTTGAGTCCGATTAGCATGAACGCACCGGTGACCGCGCCGCAGGTCTCCCCCATCCTGCCCATGCCGCCGCCGAATGCACCGGCGACTTTTAAGGCAGTTTCCCTGTCCAGCCCCATTTCAGGTGCATAGGCGGCGAAGACTGCCTGTGAACAGTTGAATGTTTCGTTGAAGCAGTATAGGGCCTCTTCAGGTTTGCTCATATGGTCCGCTTAGTGATGTTTTAACTTGTCGTCTACCTTGAGCTTGAACGAAGGCCCTTTCTTTTCTGTTTCGTCTGTTTTGATCTCAGACATCTTGATCTTGAGCCGCAGGTCGTTCGGGCTGTCTGCATAGGCTATGGCATTATTATAATCGATGACGCCTGCTTGGAAGAGATCGAAGAGGTGCTGGTCGAAGGTCTGCATGCCTTCATTGTATGAGTCCGCCATTGTTTCCTTCAGGAAGTGCACTTCGCCCTTCAGGATCAGGTCCTTCACCCTTGCGCTGTCGAGAAGGATCTCGATGACGGCGACCCTTTTCCCTTCAGGAGTAGGCACGAGCCTCTGCGATATGATGGCCCTCAGGTTAAGGGAGAGCTGCATATAGATCTGAAGGTGCCGCTCTATGGGGAAGAAGTTGAGTATCCTCTCAATCGCCTGGTTTGCGTTGTTAGCGTGCAGCGTACCAAGGCAGAGGTGTCCTGTCTCGGCAAAGGTGATGGCGTCTTCCATTGTCTCCGTATCCCGTATCTCGCCGATGAGGATTACATCCGGTGCCTGCCTCAGCGTATTCTTCAGGGCGTTCATAAAATTATGGGTGTCAAAGCCGACCTCGCGCTGCGTAATGACGCTCATCTTGTGGTTGTGGACAAACTCGATAGGGTCCTCTATCGAGATGATGTGCCCGCGCTGGTTTGAGTTCCGGTAATCGATCATTCCGGCAAGCGTGGTTGATTTTCCGCTGCCGGTTGCGCCGACCACGAGGACAATGCCGCGTTTTGTCATAACAATATCTTTAAGGGTATTCGGCAGGCCGAGTTCATCAAGGGTCTTGATGTTCAGCTTTATCTGCCTGATCACAAGACCCGCGTAGCCTCTCTGCCTGAAGATGTTGACCCTGAACCGCCCGAGATCGGGATAGGAAAGGGCAAGGTTCATCTCGAGCTCTTCTTCAAAGATCTTTTTTTGTTTCTCGTTCATTACCGAATTGGCGATCCTCTCCGTGTCTTCTTCGGTCAAGGGGTCATCGCCGTACGGCATAGTTGACCCTTCGATCCGGTACATCGGCGGAACACCCACGGTGAGGTAGATATCTGAAGCATCCTTTTCCACCATGTATTTTAAATACTCCACGATCTCTGCCATGGCATCACCTCGGATTAGGAAGATAAAAGGCAACCTCGTCCTTTGTGACAAGGTTCTTTGCAACAAGGTCCTGACAGGCCGCTTCCATCGTTTGCATTCCCATTGCCCTGCTCGTCTGCATGATCGATGGGATCTGTGCCAGTTTGTTCTCACGTATCAGGTTCCTGATCGCAGGATTCGCGACCATGATCTCATATCCCGCTACCCTCCCTCGGCCGTCTTTCCTTTTAAAGAGCGACTGGGAGATGACGGCCATAAGCGATTCTGAGACCATTGCCCGCACCTGGTTCTGCTGCCCTGCCGGGAACACGTCGATGATCCTGTCCACAGTATTTGGGGCGCCGCTTGTATGTAAGGTACCGAAGACAAGGTGGCCGGTCTCTGCGGCGGTAAGCGCGAGCTGGATCGTTTCTAAGTCCCTCATTTCGCCGACAAGTATCACGTCAGGGTCCTCACGGAGGGCGCTTCTCAGCGCGCTTGCAAAACTGTGGGTATGAGGCCCGAGCTCCCGCTGGTTTACGAGGCACTTTTTCGATAGGTGAACGAACTCCACAGGGTCTTCGACGGTAAGTATATGGCCCTTTTCGTCGTTATTGATAAAGTCGATGATCGCCGCGAGGGTCGTCGATTTTCCGCTTCCCGTAGGGCCCGTTACCAGTACGAGCCCCTTCTCATACCGCGCGATGTCCATGAAGACCTTGGGAAGGTTCAGCTCCTCGAAGGTAGGGATCTTTGTGGGAATGGTCCTGAAGACGGCCGCATCGCCCCTGTACTGTTTGAACACGTTGACCCTGAACCTCGC
Source organism: Deltaproteobacteria bacterium UBA7527 (assembly GCA_002478225.1). Classification (GTDB taxonomy): domain Bacteria; phylum Desulfobacterota; class Syntrophorhabdia; order Syntrophorhabdales; family Syntrophorhabdaceae; genus UBA5609. The sequence continues at coordinate 3,862 of DLMV01000059.1, forward strand.
GATGTCGCCGAGCGCAAAGGAAAAATCGAGCTCGTGGTCCTCTTCAAAGACCTTTCTCTGGAAGTCATTGAGGATATCATAGATCATGTTGTGCACATCGTCCTTGTCCAGAGGCGGCATGTCGATCTTTGTCATTTCGCCGTGGATCCTGATGACCGGCGGTTCACCGGAGCTGATGTGAAGGTCGGAGCCTTTGCTTTCAACAACAAATCGTAATAATTCAGAAACGTCCATACATACCCTCCTATTTTTCTAAAAGCTCGATCTCTTTTAATGTCGGGAGATCTTCCAGGCTTTTCAAACCGTAGACCTCTAAAAATTTACTGGTGGTCCTGAATACGAGCCTTTTCCCCTTATCGCCATTCCGTCCTGCTATCTCGATAAGTCTTCTGTCGAGAAGCTGCTTCACGGACCGGATCGAATCGACGCCCCTGATGCTGTCGATCTCCTTTTTCGTTATGGGCTGTTTGTACGCTACGATAGAGAGCGTCTCGAGAACCGATTTGGTGAGGCTTACATCCTTTTCTTTTACAAATCGGCTGACCCATTCGCGGTACTCAACCCTTGTTCTCATCTGGTATCCGCCGGCAACCTCGAGAATCTCGATGGATCGCTGTAATTCGTTGTATTCATGAACGAGGTCATGCAACGCCTTCCCGACCTCTTCAGGGGGAAATTCCGTGAGTTTTTTGTAAAAGAGTTTAAGCGGAACAGGCTTCGATGACGAAAAGAGGATCGATTCAATGATCTTTGTTAGGTTCATTCTGATAGGAACTCCCTGACCTTTTTTATGATGCGCGCTGTATCCTCAGGATATTGAAACCAATCTATATCCTTTTCCTTTGCGAACCAGGTGAATTGTCGCTTGGCATAATGCCGGGTATGCTTCTTTATATCTTTTACCATATCTTCGTAACGAATGAAACCTTTTATGTGCTGTAAAATCTCCCTGTACCCGATACTTGAAAAAGGCTTCAGTTCTTCCCTGTAGCCCATGGAAAGTATCCTTTTTACCTCGTCGACCCATCCCATGTCAAGCATCTCATCGACCCTGCGATCGATCCTTGCATATAGCTCGCCTCTATCTTTTTGCAGGCCTATCTTAAGGGCAATATGCCGCGGTTCCCTGAAGCCGTGGCTTCTTTCCAGGCTCGATACGGTCATTCCCGTGAGGGTATAGACCTCCATAGCTCTTACCAGTCTTATCCTGTCCCTGTGGCTTATTCTCATGGCATATTCCCGGTCTATCCCTTTCATCTTTTCATAGAACCCGATAGGGTCTTCGTTGTACTCGCGATGGAGGCGTTCCCGTAAAAGGCTGTCCCTCGGGGCTTTGAACAAGCCGTACAGGAGTGCCTTTATATACAATCCTGTACCGCCGACGACGACGGGAACCCGGTCCCTTGACCAGACCCCCTCGATGGCGCGGTCTGCCAATTCCTTGAACAGCGCCGCGTGGAAATCATCTGAAGGTTCAATAATATCAATAAGATGATGGGGTACATCATTTCTGACGGCAGTATCCGGTTTGGCAGTGCCTATGTCAAAATGTCTATAGACCTGCATGGAATCACCGTTTATGATCTCGCCATGGAACGTTCTTGCCAGGTCTACCGATAGGGCGGATTTCCCTGTGCAGGTTGGGCCTATAACGGCAATAACCTTTCTTGTGTTTGATAACATCCGGGTTATACAGTATACTATTTCTCCCTATGTATTCAAGAGCTGTCAAGCTGGCAATCTTATTTATCCTCTTGCCGGCATTGTTTGGAGTCGGTTTCGGATATGCCCTCGTGAACTATCTTGAGATCCCGGACGTCAAGCAGCTCGAGACGTACAAGCCCAAATCAGCGTCCCGGCTCTATGCCGATGACGGCACGCTGTTCGCAGAGATCTTTGTTGAGAAGAGGATACCTATTCCGATAACTGAGATGCCGAGGCACCTCAAGTATGCTTTTATCGCGATCGAAGATGTAAGGTTTTATGACCATTTTGGCGTTGACCTGCGGGGGATAGCAAGGGCGCTTTATCGGAACATCATAAAGAGAAGCGTCACGGAGGGCGCCTCAACGATCACCCAGCAGCTTGCCAGAAATCTGTACCTCACGCCTCAGAAAAGCATAAAAAGGAAGATAGAGGAGGCGATCCTTGCTATCCAGATAGAGCGGGCCTACTCAAAGGATGAGATACTCAACATGTATCTTAACCTCATCTATCTCGGGGAGGGGGCGCATGGGGTCGAGGCTGCGAGCTATACATATTTTCATAAAAAGGCCAAGGACCTGGATATCGAGGAATCGGCAACTTTGGCCGCTCTGACCAAATCCCCTTCAAAGCTCTCGCCATACAAGAATCCTCTCAGGGCTATCGAAAGAAGGAACGTCGTCCTCAAAAGGATGTACGATGCGGACTTTATCAATAAGAACGATTACAAGAAGGCCACGCAGGCCCCTCTGGCGCTTGCCCCGTTCAAGGCTTATGAAAAGAAGACAGGATACTTTATTGAATACGTAAAGCAGGTCCTTGAGGAGTATGTGGAGAATCCGCAGGAGATATACACAACAGGCTTGAACATCAAAACGACGATCAATCTTCAGATGACGCAGTATGCGTATGAGGCGATAGAAAAGGGCATCCTGGGATACCGCAAAAGACATCCCAACGTGAAAGATCTTCCCGAGGTTGCGCTTGTTGCCCTGGAGCTGAAGACAGGAGAGATCAAGGTTCTCGTCGGAGGAAAGGATTTTTCTGTCTCTCCTTACAACAGGGCTGTTCAGGCCAAAAGGCAGCCCGGTTCGGCCTTCAAGCCGATCATCTATCTTGCCGCCCTGGAGCAGGGCTATAGACCCAACGATATTTTGAGGGATGCGCCGGTATCATTTACGAACCCCTATACCGGCGTTGTCTGGCAGCCGAAAAATTACAAGAACGAATACCACGGCGACGTAACGTTGCGAAAGGCGCTGGAGCTTTCTTTGAATACCGCGACCGTGCGGTTGCTTGATAAAGTAGGCGTAGAGAATGTCATAGAACTTGCAAAACAATTGCACATTAACAGCAATTTCGAGCCCAACCTTTCCCTTTCGCTCGGCACAACGGAGATCGCGCCGCTGGACCTTGCCGCAGCGTATGCAACCTTTGCACGGGGTGGATCATATTTGCCGCCCATCGCGATCAGAACGGTGGCGACGATCGACGGTGAGGAAAAGTATCGTGAGGAGGCTGTCGAGGAGCCGGTCGTTTCGCCGGAGATAGCATACATGCTTGTCGATATCATGAAGGGCGTTGTAAAGAACGGCACTGCGAGAAGCGCCGCCTCAATGCCTTATGTGCTTGCAGGGAAAACGGGAACTACCGATGATTTCCGGGATGCCTGGTTCATAGGGTTCTCACCGAACCTTCTGTGTGCTGTCTGGGTAGGATATGACAAGAAAATAAATCTCGGCAATAGGGAATCAGGGGCAACGGCAGCATTGCCCATATGGATAGATTTCATGTCAAAGGCGCTCCTGTATTACCCAAAAGAGGATTTTCCGCAACCAATGCCGGAATATTAAAGTGAAGAGGCTGTTGCGATCCTGAACAATTTCAGCTCGTTGACACAGATCGTGATTGGTTGTATGATTGTTATATTTCGCATGCAGCGAATAAGAGGAGGGCATTGTGAAGAATGTATCCGTTTTCATTGTAATCGCTATCAGTTTTTTCGCTGTGTTCATGGTGGCATCATCCCTGTGGGCGGTTGAGCCGTCAAAGGTGGCGCCTGCAAGACCGGTAACGCCGAAAGAATCGACCACAGCGAAGCCGACCGTCCAGCAATCAGCAACGGTTTTGCCCCAGATCAATATCGTAAGTCCTGCCGAAGCAACCTCGTGGTACATGGGCGAAACCCATGATATAGGATGGATAGCGATCCTGCCCGGTACGGTGAAAGTGGCGATCGAGCTTGTCCTGCCCGGAGGCAAGAAACAAAAGCTGGCCGAGGTCCCCCCAAGCCCTAATAAGTACACATGGAATATTACGGCAAGCTCATTCGCATCACAGGATGTACAAGGTGCCCTTGGCGTACACAAGGTATACTTCGACACGAATGCAACGTTGAGGTTGTCAGCGGTCCATGAAGGGAAGACATACGCCTCTGAGCGCGATGTGAAGCTTCTTGTTCCGAAGATAAAGATCACAAGTCCGAATGAAGGGGCCGTCTGGAATGTCGGCAAGACATATACCGTGACGTGGAAGAAGGAAGGGCCGCTGGCGTCCACGGTGAACATATTTATAGGAGGCGGAGGCATATTCATCCCAAGCTTTACTATGCAGACAGGCAATACAGGCTCCGCCAGTCTTACCCTGCCGGCGAGCGCGCTCTTTCAGAACTGGCCAAATAAGTACTTGCTGAAGGTCGAGACAGAGCTTGCGACATCACAGTTCGGGGCAGGGGACAGCGTTGTGATTGATCTTAAACCATAAAGGGACGACGAACAAGCGCCGGAGCATTTGTCTCGCTATACGCCAGGGATCGCGCGTCCCATACCTACTTGATTGCTTTTTGACATCCCGGCTTATTTCCTTATTTCTCTTCAATCCAGATGCGGCGAGAATGGAAAAAACAGCAGTTTTCTTTCGGCTGCCCCGCGCTTGACAAGGAGGTGCAACATGCAATTTTTCAGATGGGTTCGCCTTGCAAGTCTGATTGTGATCACTGCTTCCTGACAGTCATCTATATGAGGTTCTTCTTGAAATGCAGGAGTCCTGGTGGTAATGAATAGGAAGATGAGTGATCGATGCCGCTGTTTAGGCATGGCGACCTGTGGCATCATTAGATACGACATGCGTTTCGTCTGCATAGTTAGTAGTGAGACCTGTAGAGCATAGAACGAAAAGGAGGTGTTCTGATAGAGGTTAATAACAGCAACCTGTGGAGAATCAGCCGGCGGGATTTCCTGGTCTTCTCCGCCGGTCTTGTTGCTGCAATGTCGCTCGGGGATTTGTCGAGTGCAGGGGTCAGCCATGCAGCGGACATGAAGTTCCCCGAAGGAAGATGTGAAGGCAAAATGCAAAAGAAAGTACTGGTCACCTACGCCAGCAAGTACGGCTCCACCGGGGGAGTCGCTGATGCCATTGGAAAGGAACTGTGCAGCAAGGACGCAGCCGCTGACGTGGTCTTGATCAAGAATGCCGGTAATGTCGGTTCATATCAGGGAGTGGTCATAGGGAGCGCGATCTATATGGGAAAGTGGATGTCTGAGGCAGTAGAGTTTGTGAAGGAAAACAGAGAGATCCTGCGTCAGGTGCCTGTCGCCTATTTCCTTGTGTGTATGACCCTGTCGCAGCCGACGGAACAGAACCGGGCCAAAGCGTTGTCCTACATGGACCCTATCCTTAAGGCCGTGCCGGAAATAAAGCCTGTTGGCATCGGAACATTCGCAGGGGCGTTGGATTACAGCAACCTTTCCTGGCTGAACAAGAAGGTTCTGAAGTCCAAAGGAACTCCGGAAGGGGATTTCCGTGACTGGAATGCCATTCGTACTTGGGCACGGGAACCGGTATATGCGAAGTTCGTCCGATAGTAACCCGAGAAATGAAAAACGCTGGGTCGCACCGATAGCATCAATAGATCAATAGGGACGTCCATAAA
>DLMV01000059.1:9804-19360 GCA_002478225.1 Deltaproteobacteria bacterium UBA7527
ATCCGACAGCAGAGATAACCAGAAAGATCTATATCGACAAATTTAAGAAAGGAGAAATTTTGAAAAAGTATTACTGAGGATTAAGAGCGTCCCCACGGGGATTCGAACCCCGGTTGCCGGCGTGAAAGGCCAGTGTCCTAGGCCTCTAGACGATGGGGACATGTGGGCCGTGCAAGACTTGAACTTGCGGCTCTCTGCTTAAAAGGCAGATACTCTACCAGCCTGAGTTAACGGCCCATGAAGTTCATTAAGATAAGAAAATTTTCCTCCAAAGTCAAGGGTAATAGCGAAAGCGTAAAAGGTGAAAGGTGAAATGTGAAAGGTTTAAAACCTCTTACCTCTTGCCTACCACCCTTTACCTTTTCGGTTCATTTATTGACAAGGCGGGGCGTTTTGCATATCCTAACCACATGCAGCAGGTTTTCTATGTGATCGTCGCATACCTGATCGGTTCGATACCGGTCGGCGTGATGCTCGCACGGCTTAAAGGCAAAGATCCCCGCAAGACCGGCAGCGGCAATATCGGCGCAACGAACGTCATGCGCACAGCAGGAAGGGCGCTCGGCATCGCGACGCTCATTGGGGATATCGCAAAGGGCTTCCTGCCGACGTTCATAGCGATACGGCTTGGCATGCCAGGGGAGATCGTTGCGGTCATCGGTCTCGCAACCTTCGCGGGCCACCTCTTTCCTGTGTTCCTGAAGTTCCGTGGAGGGAAGGGGGTTGCAACGGCGCTTGGCGTCTATCTCGCCGTGGCCCCGGTCGCCATTATTCCCTGCTTCATTGTCTTTGTTGTTACTCTGCTCGTATGGCGGTATGTGTCCCTCGGATCGCTTGCAGGCGCCGGGATCGTGCCTTTCGCGATGTATGCTTTGAAAGTACCCGTTGAATATGTCTGGCTCGCTATCGTCATAGCGGTCTTTGTCTTCATCAAGCACAAGGACAATATCGAACGGCTTATCAAAGGGCAGGAGCATAAAATAAGCTCGTAGCTCACATGAACAGATGCTGGATACTCGATGCTTGATGCTGGCCAGAGACGAAAGACGAAGAGGTAAGCATCCAGTGCGCCTTACGATTCTTGTGGCCATCATCCAGTATCCAGCATCGAGCATCAAGCATACGAGCTATTCCACGAACAGCGGCACCAGCTTTTTGCTCTTTATGTCAGCCAGACCCTTGTCGGTTATCCTCAGAAAAGGCAGACCGGTAAAAGGAATGGTCTGGAGGTTAAGGAAAGGCTTGTCAAAGGACGTCCCTATCGTGGGAAGCTTTATTTCGAGCTCTTTGATCTTGTCCTTTATGTGTTCCATGCTCTCGGTTGATATGAGGCCAAAGACAGGCATGGAAAATTCGTAGATGATCTCGCCGCCGGATGTTATGACGGTGCCGCCCTGGATGTCGATGACCCTGTTCACGGCAAGGGCCATGTCCTTTTCGTTGCTTCCTATAACGAATAGGTTGGCCGTATCCCAGATGAGGGTTGTGGCAATGGCGCCGTTCTTGATGCCCGTGCCCCTAATGAAACCGTTGCCGCGCTGCTTCGAGTCCCTCCTGTTTATCACAGCAACAGGTATGATGTCGTTCCCGAGGTCTTTCTCGAGGTAACCTTCCCGAACAGAAGGTTTGTGCCTTATCTCCCTGGTAATGGTCCGGTTCACGACATCGATGACCCGTATCTCCGGATGCTCCGGGTCTGCCTTGATCTTAAAATCTTCTTCGGCGCATTTCGCGGCCGATATTGTCTGCTTAGCGCTGAGCGGATATTCGTAAGGCTTGATGTCTTTCAGGGATCTTCCGCCTTGAAAGACCATCTCGCCGTTGACCATTACCCTATCTATCGCTACGTCCTCTAGATCTTTCAAAAAGAGGATATCGGCATATCGCAGAGGGGCTATCGCTCCGAGGTGCCGCAGGCCATAGTAGTCAGCGGGGTTGATCGTTGCCATTTTGATCGCGTCCATCGGGGTGAAGCCGTACCGGATGGCAGTTCTTACCACAGCATCAAGATATCCCTCCTCGCAGAGCATGACGGGGTCGAAGCTATCCGAGACGAGCATGATCCTCCGCTTATCCACATCGTGATCCTTCAGCTTCGCAAGCTCGGGGAGTTCCCTTCGCACGAAGCCTTCCCGGATCATGACATAGATGCCGTATCTCAGCTTTTCGATGGCCTCGTCGACGTTCACCGATTCGTGGCATGAGGTGATGCCGGTGAGGGCGTACTCGACGAGCCTCTTTCCACGGGCGCCAGCGGCATGGCCATCCAGCCTTTTATTGAGCGACATTGCAAGCTCCGCCTGTTTGAGAAGTCTATCCTCACCGTTGAGGGCCCTCATCCAGTAGGCCTCTCCTATACCGAGAAGATCCTCACGCTTCAGGAGCTTTGAGAATTCTTTGTAGCTTATGTTAAAGGAGCTCTCCATCAAGGGGAAAGGCGGTGTGTGCGGAGGGGCCACAAAATAGCACCGCAGGGGATACCCTTTCGTACTATTGATAAATACTTTCACGCCTTCAATGCCCGTTGCACAGCTTACAGTGCCCATCTCCGTTATGATCGTTGTTGTTCCACCCTTCACCGCGTAAGGGACAAGGGCATGAAAGGTATGCGTGTTGTCTATGTGGGTGTGGGCGTCGATGAATCCCGGGCAGAGATACGATCCTTCCGCATCGACCACCGGCGCGCCGCCGTAAGGGGAGGCGCCCTCATCTTTTTCGATGGACGCGATAACACCATGTTTGATCACGATAAGCAGGTTCTCCTCGACGTCATTGGTAAAGACATTCACAAGCTTCCCGTTGCGTACGACAAGATCGGGCGGGGTTATTCCCTTTACAACATTGAGCAAATCTTTTAATATCTTTTTTTGCATGACGCATCTCCGTAGTTTAAAATTGTTCTATTGTACACAAAAGAATTGAGAATGTAAAATCTGAACGGACGATCGCTGCAATATGAGAAAAGGATTGGAAAAGCTTTACAGATACCGCTGGTTTATTGTCCTGATACTTGCCGCTCAGTACCTCATCGTCTATTTTCAAAGGGTTGCGCCTGCCGTTGTGGCGCAGGAATTGATCGATGACTTCCGGATAACAGGTACAAGCCTCGGACTGCTTGCATCTGCGTATTTTTATTCTTATGCCATTGCCCAGATACCTGTAGGTATTTTGTCTGATTCGTGGGGGCCTAAAAAGACGCTTATTGTATGCGGTCTTGTTGCGTCCTTCGGGGCTGTCTTTTTCGGTCTTGCGCCGCGTTTTGAATTTGCCTTTGCGGCAAGGGCATTTGTGGGGCTTGGCGTCTCGGCAGTATTCATTGCGACGATGAGGATCTTCGCGGAGTGGTATAGAAGCGTCGAGCTGGCAAGGATATCGGGCATCTTCATGGCTGTCGGAGGCTTAGGATGGTTCACGGCGACAACTCCTCTTGCGCTTCTCTGCGGGACATTCGGCTGGAGGATGTCCTTTATCGTGACCGGCGTCGTTTCGATAGTGTTCACTATCATGACATGGCTTATTGTTGAAGACAGCCCTGCAAGAAAAGGGTTGCCGTGTTTTGTTGAGCACGTCGGCAATAGCATGCCGGTGAAAAGGAACATTTCAGGCGCTCTCAGCATCATCCTGCGGGATAAGCATTTCTGGTGTATCGCAATATGGTTCATTATGAGAGGCGGAGCGCTATTCGGCTTCTTCGGGCTTTGGGCGGGGCCCTATCTGATGGACGTCTATCAGCTGTCGAAGAACTCTACGGGGAATATCCTTTCCATGATCGCCTTCGCGATGATCTTTGTAAGCCCTGTTATCGGACATCTTTCCGATAAGACATTGATGAGCAGGAAGAAGGTCCTTGTCGGCACGTCTGTGCTCAACTGCCTGTGTTGGCTGGCCATGCTGCTGTTCTATAGAACACTGCCGATCCCCGCGCTGTACGTGCTCTTTTTTTTGATGGGCGTAACGATCAGCTCTGTTGGCACCATAGCTATTATTGCAACAAAGGAACTTTTTCCTGCCGATATCTCCGGCACATCTATGGGAACTATGAACATCTTTCCCTTTATCGGCGGGATCATCTTTCAGCCCTTAATGGGATATGTCCTCGACAGCGCCGGCAAGACGCAAGGCGTATACCCGCCGTCCGCATACAAGACTATCATATGGCTCCTCTTTGTTACCAGCCTCATCGCCCTCGCAAGCATCATGCGGTCCAAGGAGACGATGAAAAGGCAGTGAATAGTGAAATGTGAAATGTTAAGATTTTTTTATCAATGTTCATTTTCTGCTCTCCGTTTCACGTTTCACTTTTCACGTTTTCCTTTACAATTCCCCCGCATTGTTCCATCATATAGCTTAGCCTTTATGTACAATAAATTCGTAAGAGCAATGAGCTACTCGCTGCTCATTGTCAAGGAATCGATAAGGTCCTTTTATAAAAATAATAATCTCGATGAGGCTGCGTCTCTCGCCTATTATGGTTTTTTTGCGTTCATTCCGCTTTTCTTCATATGCATCTCCATCTTCAACGTTGAATTTACTTCGTCAGAGGCATTAGTGGTTGGCATTGAGAAGATGATTGGCCGGATCATTCCTCAGTTCGGCAAGGTCCTTATAGATGAGGCTTATTTCCTCACAGAGCACAAGCACACAATAGGGGTCATCGGTTTTCTCATGCTGTTCTGGGCGATCACGCCCCTTATCAATGCGATCCGCAGGGCCTTTTCCCGGATCTTCCGGATAGACAAAGAGGTGCCTATTCTGAAATCGATGACCATTGATGTCATCGCTGCATCCGTAATAGTGCTGCTTTTTGCCGCAATCCTTACCAGCGAGCTGTTCTTTTATGCCATGGCAGAGAGCACTCTGAAGGGTAATCCCCTTGCACTTATTACGATCGATTATATCGCTCCCCCAGTTGTGACCTTTCTGTCAATGATTTTCTTCTACGCCATTTTTTCACCTGTCAGGTTGAATATAGGGAGTCTTGTGGCAACTTCGTTTTTTGCAGCAGTTTTCTGGACGTTGATCAAAGAGATATTCTCGAGATTTCTTGCCATAAATCCCAATTACGGTTTTGCCTTCGGTTCTCTGAAGGCGATCTTCATCATCATACTCTGGTCCTACTGTTCTTTCCTGGTAATGCTTTTTGGCGCGGAGCTGCTGGCGAATATGAGAAACAGGGATATTTTTCTCTTGAAGAAGATCTTTCTTAATGCGCCTGTCCCCAGGAAGGTGAAGAAAGAGCTTCGTGAAAGATTTGTGAGAGCCTATGACAGCAATGAGGACATCTTCCGTGACGGAGATCCATCGGACAGCATGTTTTATGTTATCGCCGGATCAGTGGGTATCAAAAGAAATGATGTCAATATCGGCATCGTGAAAGAGGGGGAATATTTTGGCGAGCTCTCCATGTTTCTCAATGAGCCCAGGGAGGATAACGCTATAGCGCTCGATCCAGGAACAGAGGTCGTTGTTATATCGCGAGAAAACTTCAATACCATTGTTAAGGAGAATCCCGGCATCATTTTCAAGATCCTGCAGGACATGGCCGCGAGCATAAAGATCGGAGGCTGAGTCTCAGTTATCTACCGATATCGTGCAATGTGAAAGGTAAAAGGTGACAGCTCCTGCACATTTCAAGTTTTACGGAATTGCAGGAGCTATTTTTCCAAAAGCTTTTTCCCTATCTCCCAGGCACCGGCAAAGTTGGTTCCAATGCTCCAGTATGTCCTGTCAGGCATGGAGAGAACTATGGGATCCATCTTTCCGAGGTCCGGCACCCCCTTTGTCAGGTATCTTTCATCGCTATACGCGGCTGCTATCTCCCCTATGAAGATCTCATCGGCAGGGAGTTCTATGGTCTGTACCAGCTTGCACTCCAGACAGTAAGGGCACTCCTCTATCATCGGCGCAGTTCCGAGTTTTCCATAAAATGTTCTGAACAGGCGCGACTTGTCATATTTTTTTCCCGATACGATCCCGCAGTAGTCCATGACCGCTGCCATCTCTTTTGACGGGATGTTGATGCTGAATGCGCCATTCTCCTTAATGCCGGGGTTCGTGTAGTGGGCCTTTCCCAGCGAAGCAGCTATGTAAGGCGGCTTGATGTTGACCATGCTAAACCACGCTACGGTGAGATAGTTTGGTTTGCCTTCGACGTTTGCCCCAACCAGCGAACACGGCATCGGATAGGAAACAGCATCGATCCCTATTTCGATCTTCTTCATAAATCCTCCTTGTTGGTTTGCTCTGCTGATATTGTAAAAGGTAACAGGTAAAAAGTGAAGGGTTTTCAACCTTTTTCCTTTTACGTTACACCTTCCACGTTGCAGTTGTGGCAATTATCATGTTGATAAAAAGCGAGTTTTAGTATAAGAATGTAAGCAGATACTTGATATGAAAGAAGAACTGCAGCGCAAACTGGCAAAGGGCACACCTTATTTTGAGCATCTCGGTATTGAGGTCGTTGAGATCGGTGAAGGGTATGCGAAGCTACAGCTTAATTTCGAAGACCACCTGACGCATCCCTTCGGCTACTTTCACGGTGGGGCCATCGCAAGCCTTGCGGATTCAACAGGCGTCAATGCCGTATTGACGCTCTTGCGTGAAGATGAAAAGATCGCCACCCTTGAAATGAAGATAAATTACTTTGTGCCCGTAAAGAATGTTGTTGTCTATGCCGAAGGCAAGGTCGTGCACAAGGGGAAAAGATTTGCAGTGGCCGATGTGGACGTAAAAAGCATGAAGGGCTCCCTGGTAGCCAAAGCCATAGTGACCTGTGCGATCTCCTGAGACGCCGGAAGGCGGTCCGGTTCAATCCCGCCAAGGGCGGCATGAACAATTATCGCTTTAAAACAGGATTATGAAATGATAAAAAAGGATCGGTGCGTCGCTTCATCGGCGGCATATAATGTAAGGAAGAGCGGAACAATATCTTGAAGAAGAAAGAACTTCATTTTTACCTTATTGTGCTCGTTCTATTGTCGTGCGTGCTCCTATCCGTTAGTTTTGTTGTTTATATTATGAGCGGCATACCCTCTGTTACGGTTCTGAAGCATCTGGAGAACAAGCCTATCAGCAATGTTTACGATAATCATGATCAGCTTATCTATCTCATTGTCCCTGACAACAGGATCTTTGTCGCTTACAACAAGATCCCGAAACACGTTAAGGACGCCTTCCTTGCTGCTGAAGACGCTGATTTTTTCAAGCATGGCGCTGTAGATCCCGTCAGTATCGTGAGGGCGCTCTGGAAGAACATTCTCTACGGAAAGGTTGTGCAGGGCGGGAGCACGATAACGCAGCAGGTGGTCAAGTCGCTCATGCTTAGCCCCGAAAAGAACATAACGCGCAAAGTAAAGGAGGCCATACTTTCCTACCGATTGGAAAATTCGCTGACGAAAAAAGAGATCCTCAATCTTTATCTCAATAATATTTACATGGGACACGGTGTATACGGGGTCGAGGCTGCATCGCAGGTCTATTTCGGAAGGCACGTATGGGAGATATCGAGGGCTGAGGCCGCTCTCCTTGCGGGTATTGTGCAGGCTCCATCCAGGTATACCCCGAAGAGGCATCCCGGCAATGCGAGGGCGCGTCAGGAATACGTGATAGATCAGATGGCAGAGAAGGGCTTTATAAGCGCGAAGACCAAGAAAGATATGCTGAAGGAAAAGATCGTCGTAAGAGAGGACCACGGTGTATTCGCCGACAGCTATTTCAAGGATTATATTTTTCGTTATGTGGAAGAAAGATACGGGAAGGGCGCTATATCGAGAAAAGGCATGAAAATATACGCGACAGTGGATGCGCAGTTACAGAAATTCGGAGAGGAAACCATAAGGAAGGGATTGAACCTGTATGAGCAGCGAAAAGGGGATTACGTCATCGTTTATCGTCTGGACAAAAGGAAGTGGGATGATTTCTTAAAGGCTGAAGAAAGAGACATAAAGCTCTACGGGCTCAGGGCAGGGAAAACATACAATCTTCTTGTATCGGAAAGGATGAAGAACGGCTACCTGATCCATGCGGGCAAGGGGAAAGGCGTGCTGCAGACTGATGGTTTTCCGTTCAAGCCGGGCGATGTGGTAAAAGGCACTTATTCCGGTGTCGACAAGAAGAAGACCAACCTCTTTCAGCCTGTGCGGAGCTTGAAGGTGGAAGGCGCATTGCTCTGCATGGATGTCCAGACGGGCTATGTTTATGCAATGGTCGGAGGAAGGGATTTTGAACGGAGTCCGTATAACCGGGCGGTCTCCGCAAAACTTCAGTCAGGCAGCGCATTCAAGCCTTTTATATATGCAGCCGCATTAAAAAAAGGGTATGATCTTGACACGATGATCATAGACGAGCCGAAAGAATATCGCGTCGGGGCCGGAAAGACGTGGACGCCGAAGAACTATGATAATAAGTACGATGGTCAGATAACGATACGGGATGCTGTTGCGTATTCGAAGAACGCGGCCACGGTGAGGCTTCTGGAAGAGATCGGCATTGGACCCGTGAAGGAAACGATGAAAGAGCTTGGTCTTAACGTTGAGGTCGAAGACAACCTCTCTATTGCCCTGGGAACATCGAACCTGACGCTTCTCGATCTCGTAAAGGGTTTTGCGGTCTTTGCAAATGGGGGATACCGGATAAAGCCTCTCTTTGTGAAGCGCATTGTTGACAGCGAGGGGAATGTCCTTGAAGAGAATGCCGTAGAAAAAGAGCGCGCCGTCACAGAGGACATAGCGGCGAAGATGAACGCCCTCCTGAAAGGGCCAACCGAATACGGTACGGCGAAAGGCGCTTCGAAGATGGGATATCCTGTCGCAGGAAAGACGGGCACCACAAGCAATTACTACGATGCACTCTTTGTGGGCTATTCTCCGCATATCGCGACCGGTGTATGGGTTGGTTTTGATGCAAGAACTTCTCTTGGAAAGGGGGAAAGCGGCGCAAAGGTGTGTCTGCCGATCTGGATGAGCTTTATGGGCTCAGCATTGCGGCGCTATCCGCCTGATGATTTCGCGGGAATCGGAACGCGGGGCATTGATTCGTTCCCATATCACTGATACTGATAGCATCGTTTGGAGGTTATTATGAAAGTATCTGTAAAAGTTTTTTTAGTACTGTGCCTGATCATGGTCATGACGGGAGTCCATTCAATATCAGAGTGTCAGGAATGGAAGGCTTACTACGAAAATGAAAAAGAGCGATACTATTTCGATAACGCAAGCCTCGAACGCATTGATAAGAAATCGTTTAAGATATGGCAGAAGGTAACAGAGAAGCAGGCAGGCACCGATGAAATCGATAAGTTTAAATCGCTGATCGAGATAGATTGCGCCGCGAAGATCTACAAAACGCATGCCCTGGTTGAGTATGATACAGTAAGCGGCAAGGCATTGCCTGAGCAAAGATACGAAGATCAGCCATGGATAAGGTTTTACCTTGAATCAACTACGGGCATCCTTTCTGATAATTTCTGTCCGTGATGAATCGGCAGGGAGCTGAGAGCCGGCGGCTTTGTTAAATTTTTATCGCCCCCTCGGGACACATCTCCTGGCAGCAGTAACAG
>DLMV01000040.1:0-5225 GCA_002478225.1 Deltaproteobacteria bacterium UBA7527
CGATATACGAACTACGATATACGGTTTATCGGGGCTATCAGCTTGCCGTGTTCAATCTTTATGCATCTGTCCATAAAGAAGGTGATGCCGTTTTCCTCGGCGAGCTTCCTTGCCTCTTCATTGATGATGCCGAGCTGAAGCCAGATGCACTTCGGTTTTAGCCTGACAGCCTCCTCGACAACAGGCAAGAGCCTGTCGGCCCTCATGAATATGTCGACGATGTCGACCTTTTCCGGAATGTCGGAGAGGCTCTTATAAGTCTTCTGACCGAGTATATTGTCGTGACCGGGATTAACAGGGATAACCCTGTAGCCGTGAGCGATAAGATATTGGGCAACAATATTGCTCGGTTTCTCTACATCCGGCGAGAGGCCAACCACGGCTATCACCTTTGATCGCTCAAGGACCTCTTTTTCCTTCATTTCCTGGGGTATCATAAAACCTCCAGATCAGCTCATAGCTGACAGCTAATGGCTCATAGAAAAATCCGTTCAATGTCCTATGTTCAACGTTCAACGTTAAGGCAGAACAGGCCTGATCCATGACCGGGAAACTAACAAAAACAAATAATAAAGGACAAATACCTATATGGAAAACAGTACCGGAAAAGTTTTATTTGGCTATAGAACATTGAGTATCGATGGTTAATATCCGACATGAGGGTACTAATGTGTTGCGAGAAGAGAACGGAGGGCTCTGTTCACAGATTCGGAATCGGGGAAATGTTTTTTAATATCGGGATCAAGCATTACTGCACCATCCTTTTCCGTAAAATACTGTACATCAACGGTTCCATCCTGCTTTTTAATCTTAACAGTATATCCCTTTCTGTATGACTTAAAATGTTTTCCCCGAGCGCCGTCCGAAAAATCATACTCTTTTCTCATCTCTTTAACTTCATTTATTTTTTCACTTTTTTTCATAGTACCTTTGTTCATTTTTTGTTGCTTTTCTGCTGTTTATAATGCGTATGTTCTTGCCTCTTTCTGCATATGATACCACAATTAATCTACCTTTTGAAGATAAACCGATATCGATATACCTGTGCTCGGTTATTGAATGATCAGGATCATATATTGTTATTGAAAAGGGATCATTGAAAACTGTCTTAGCCTCGTTAAAACTGATGTTATGTTTTTTTAAATTTTCATTTGCCTTATTCTCATCCCATTCGAATGTGAATAAAATAATTAACCCCCTGCACCCTGCTGTCTTTTTGCGTTTGCCATGAGCCATCAGTCATGAGCTACGCGCTACGAACCATGAGCCGGCCTTTGCTGCTTCAGCGCTTCAAGCGCTTTGGCAATATTCTCCACGCCGGTGTAGACCTCCTTCTTTTCTCCGTTGCGTATGACGCAGGAAGGGGTTGAGTTTATCTTGTCCTCTCTCAGGTAGCCCTGAAGCATATTGAATACGGGCTTTGCGTCGAATGGTTTGAACATGATCCCCTTTGCCCGGAGGAATGCCTCGAGCTTTTCAGGCTCGTTGATATTGGTTTTTGCGGCCTCAAAGAGGGCGGTTCTCGCAGTGAGCGCATGGCGCAGCTCCTTTTTCTCGTTGAGCACATAGAGAAAATACCGTGCATAGAGCGATGAGAACTTATAGAAAGGTGTGTCAACGAATGTAACAGTAATGATATTCGTCCTGACGAGGTCAAGGATGGGGTGTTCTATCTTAGGCTCCAGAGCGCTGCAGGGCCCGCAAAAATAATCGGAATATAATCTTACGTTTATCTTCCCGCTCCCGAAAGCGAGCAGGGACATCGCTTGCGAATCCGCGATGCCCGGCTGGGCCAGGCCAAGGAACAGCATGAAAAGAATCGAAAACAAGCGTATCGCCCTTTTTGATCTGTTTTTCATTCTACAAAAATATAATGCAATCCCTTTTTCTTTGTAAAGAGGAAATATAAATGCCGTATATCGTCGTTCGCATATCGTATATCGCAATATTGAACAGCTTCTAATGAAAGCCGTCAGCTTTCCATTGTCATCGCGAGGAACGCTTTTTCTTCTCATCGCGAGGTGTAGCCGTGGCGATCTCATCTGGCACCGGCTGTTCGATACTCGATAATAACACATTTGATCTATGCAAATATCGGGATTTGGCGTGAGGGAACTTGAATTTCTTGAATATTTCGATATACTACCTACGATATACTATGTACGATCTTGCAGGGAGGCGTTATGGTCGAAGTCGATACCTGGGGGCGGGATCCGCAGGTCCGGTATATGCGGGGCGTCTTTTCGCTGATAGAAAGCGCGCAGAATGAACTGCTGCTGAAGCTTTCCATCAAGCCTCTTGATGAGAGGCTCCGGCGCTTCCGTGAGATAGCGCTGAAGCTCTTTGAAAAGACATGGGTGATGGCCATGCAGCGGGGCATTGCGGAGAACGCGGAAGATGCCGCCGTTATTTATCTCTTCTGCCTTGCGCGCGCATTGTCAATGAGGGGCATCGATGTCCCCGCCGGGGCGCTGCCGAAGAACGCCGCAATAGAGAAATTTCTGAAAGAGGCCCTGAAATGATCCGCCTGCGCCTCTTTGGACGCTGCCGCATCTACCATGACCCGGTGTCGCCGGTGCTCAAGTCTCCGGCGCAGGTTGGGTGGGACGCATGGTTCCGTTCGATCGACCTTGTGACACCTCAAGAACTGAAAGGCGAGGAATTGCTTCGCAGGACCCGCGGCTGGTGGACCATTGAACCTAACGAGATATCCGATATTGTTAAAAGGTATGGCCGCCTTGTTGTCGGCGATAATGGTGAGCTAATGGTCGAATTTGAAGACAAGGAAGACGTAGACAATTTATCAAGAGCGCTTGCAGATAAATTCGGAGACCAGGTCCTCCTCTCGCCGTAGAGATCGCTACGGTATTATTCCTTCACAAAGAACTGCATCTTTAATCCGGCAACCTCGATCACATCGCCGTCTTTAAGATCGTACCGCTGCTCCACCTTGTTGCCGTTGACCTTGATATCCTTCCCGCCGGAGGGAGTAATGAAGTACCCTTCTTTCCTCCTGTTTATGAGCGCGGCGACCTTTGGGGCAAAAAGGCCCTTCAGGTGCACCAACGCGCTATCGTCCTTGCCGATAGTGGTGATCCTCTCCTTCAGCAGGTATTCCTTTTTGTCGGAAGATCCTTCGATGACGAGAAGTCCTCCGAGGACCTCCAGTTTCTCCGTTTGGGTGATGATCTTTTCCTGGTCCTTGGGGCTTAGGAGTATCGTTTCATCCATTGAGCGGGAGCGGATGTCAGTCTTTGTCCCCTCCGCCGGTTTCACGTCGGTTATGAACTCAATGGTGTGGCTCCCGATGAGGACGAGATCGCCGTTCTTGAGCGCTTGCCTGGCAATCTTTCTGCCATTCACAAACGTGCCGTTGGTGCTGTTCAGATCCTCAAGAATGTATCCCTCACCCTCCTTGAAAAGTCTGGCATGAGATCCGGAGACAGCGAGATTTTCGATGACGATGTCATTCGTATCTTTTCTCCCGATGGTGTATGTCTCCTGCTCAAGCTTGAGCTCCTTGATGACTGCATCCTTGAATTTGAGCAGAATTTTTGTCATAGGTCACCTCCTGGACCATTCTTTAAAATGTAAAAGGCGATAGAGCCATCCTTTTTTCTTCTCGACCTCTGCGATAATAACAGTGATGTTGTCTTTGCCGCCGTTCTGGTTGGCGCGGGTAATGAGGTCTTCGCATGCTGCTGGAGGATCATGCAATGTGTTCACGATGGCAAAGATTTCGTCATCGTCGACCATCCCTGTGAGACCATCCGTACAGAGCACCAGTATGTCGCCATCCAGGAGGCTCAGTTCGTCGAGATCAACCTCAACATCCGGATTAACGCCGAGCGCCCTCGTGAGAACGTTCTTCATGTCCGACGCTTTCGCCTGTTCCTTTGAGATGATGTCCCGCTTTACCTGTTCCGATACGAAGGAGTGGTCATCGGTAAGCTGCTCCATGCTGCCGGCCCTGATGAGGTAGACGCGGCTGTCGCCCACATGGGCGATGCTCAGCCTGTTGCCCGTGATCAGCGTCGCAGCGATCGTGGTGCCCATTCCGTGCCATAGGGGGTTGCCTTTCGCCGCCTCGTATATCGCCTGGTTGGCAAGGCGTATAGCTGAGCCAAGCCTGTTCGTAGCCTGGGAAAAGTCATCCTGGTAAGGTCCGATCTGAAGCTGCTGTCCTTCCTTTACTCCGTTGAAATACTCCCGCATGATATCAACGGTGATCTTGCTTGCTACCTCTCCTGATGCGTGGCCACCCATACCGTCTGCCACGAGCAGAAGGCCGTCGTTCTCGGAAATGTAAAGGTTATCCTCGTTGTTCTGACGAACGGTGCCTATGTCGTTTTTTCCGCTTACAGCTAATTTCATTCTTATTCTCCGAGGGCCTCCACGTATTTTTCAATGTCATTCACCAGCTCCTTGCCGCGTTGATAACGGAGATCCTTATCCTTGGAGAGCAGGCGCGTGATAATAGATTCGCAGAACTCCGGCACGGTCGGCATGATATCCCTTACCGGAGGCGGAGGCGAATTGGTAATATTGTACATAAGCGTTGTGATGCTGTCCCCCCCGAATGGTTTTTCTCCTGAGAGAAGCTCAAAGAAGACGACGCCAAGGGAGAAAAGGTCCGAACGCCCGTCTACCTTCTGTCCGGATATCTGTTCCGGCGACATATAGCTCGGCGTGCCCATAACAACGCCGGTCTGCGTCCTCGAGGTTGCCATCACCCTCGCAATGCCGAAATCGGCAACCTTTATCTCGCCATTTTTCAGTATCATAATATTGGCAGGTTTGATGTCGCGGTGAACGACACCGTTCTCGTGGGCGTAATCAAGGGCCGATGCCACAGAGGATATGATCCTTGTTACTTCTTTGAAAGGGAGAAGATTCTCCTTCTGCGTATATTTTGCAAGGTCGGTGCCGTCGAGAAGCTCCATTGCCATATAGGCGATCTCGTAATCTTCGCCCACGTCGAATATGGTAACTATATTGGGGTGGGAGAGCTTGCCCGCTGCCTCTGCCTCGCGGAAGAACCTCTGCTTCAGTTCAGCCACCTGGTCTTCCTCGAAATCGTCGTATCGCAGCGTCTTGATAGCCACAACCCTGTTGATCTTCGGGTCCTTGCCGAGGTAGACCGTTCCCATTGCGCCCCGCCCCAGCTCTTTGACGATCTCGTAGCGGCCGAGGGTGGGCTTCGTTTCGGCGCCATCGATAAGGAC
>DLMV01000040.1:5321-17304 GCA_002478225.1 Deltaproteobacteria bacterium UBA7527
GTCGGCGCCATCGATAAGGACCGTAGCGTCCTTTTTCCCGCCCGATGGGCCGAATATTACCGTCTGGCCGACAGCCTTCAGCTTGCCGATCCTCTCAGAGATGTCCTTGAACTCCCCTGCCTGTTTGATATGTTCGTATACGGCAACGGCCTTGTTGAACTGCCGTTTCCGCTCAAAATCGAGGGCGAGATTGTAGAGCAGGTCTTTCACGGATTCGTCCTCGACAGGACACTTCCTGAATTTTTCAAAGGCCATGTCAAGCATGCCCTGGCCCTGGAAGGAAAGCCCGAGCATCTTGTTCGTTTCAACGCTGTCAGCCTCGACGCGCTCCTTTGCCCTTTCGGTAAAAAGATAGCGGGAAGAAACGGTTACGATGTAGCCGACGACAAGGAGAAATGCGGGGTACATGACCTTGAACCAGTACCCGTACTGCACAAGGGAGAACCACCCGATGGCTGACCATCCGAGGAAGAGCGCAGCTGATATGATGGCGGTGATCCCTGCGTGGATCCTCGGCAGAACGAGGGCAAGGAACAGCCCGAAGAGGATCAATACCGCCAGCTCAAGATAGAATGCCCAGGAAAGGCGTACGATATGATTGTTCAGGAGTATATTATCTATCACGTTGGCAGCGAGCACCCAGGAAGGCACATTGGGCCCCGCCGGCGTGATAAAGGTTGAGCCGATCCCTGTTGCATGAGGCGCGATGATAACGATCCTGTTCTTGAACTGCACCCCCGGCACCTTGTTGTCGATGATGTCCACGAAAGAGTAGACCGGAAATCCTTTATTGTAGCTGATGAGCATTATATTTTTTTCGTAGGTCGGGATACTGATGTTCTTGATCCGTATCATGTTCGAAATAGCTACGTCTTTGAGGTCATAGTTGAGATACCGGAGGGCAAGCTGCATACCGAAAGAGGGGAAGAGCCTGTTCCCGAAGTTGATAAAGAGCGGTTCGCCCCGCACAGCCCTGTCGCTGTCATGGACAACATTGATGTGGCCCATCGCGGCAGTGTGTGACGCAAAAGCGGTGATGGGCGGTATGATCTCCTTGGCGCTGAAGAAATGATCCGGGTTTGTAACACTTATAGAGTTGTTCTTCAAATATTCGGGCAGTTTGATCTCATCTCTCGCCGGCATAGCGCTGAGCGTGAAGAAGAAGGGCAGCACAACCCTCTTGCTCGCCTCTATGGAAGACGACAAGGCAGTGTCATTGTCGAGTCTTTTTTCAGCTTCCTTCAATGCATTATATATCTCGCCAAGCTGTCTATTCTTCGTTTGCCCTGCTTCCCCTTCAAGCTTCTTGAGGATATCCTGCACCTCCCACAATCCTTGATTGGCGTCGCTTTCAGAATAGAGGAGGTTGACGCCGATCACCTTGGCGTCGTAATTCTTAAGCGTATCGACCATCTCTGCGATGTAGCTTCTCGGCCATGGCCAGCGCCCCATCTTAGCAATGCTTACGTCATCGATCGCCACGACCGCCAGCGGAGCCGTGGTGGCCTTTGTGCGAAGATTTACTCCGAAATCGTAAAAGCGGTATTCAAGTCCCTCGATAGGGGTCCACCTGAACCAGTAGGCCGCGATCGTCAGGGCCATAATGACGATCCCTATGATAAATTCTTTGCCGATTATGTCAGTGATCTTTTTCATAGCCTTACCTCATTTTAAAAAACGTCGATGATGAGCTATTATTGCCTCAGCCGAACCGCTGATAACCCTCCCAGTTTTCATTATCTCAAAAAGATTCATGCATTACAACCAATTTTTTTAGTTATTTCTCGAAAAATGCAAACAAAAAAAGGCAGGTATGAGGCCTGCCTTTTTTTGTTACCTATTTATAAGACTTTACGATCAATGAGAAGTAAGGCAGATATTTACTGCCTCATCCATCCGCTCGATGAACTTGAAGTCCATATTTTCCTTAATGCTTTCCGGTACTTCTTCGAGGTCTTTTTCGTTCAGCTTCGGCAGGAGCACGCTCTTTATCCCTGCACGCTTTGCCGCCAGGACCTTTTGTTTGATGCCACCCACCGGCAGTACAAGCCCGCGGAGTGTTATCTCGCCGGTCATCGCAACATCGTTCCTGACCGGTTTATCTGTCAGAAGGGAGACGAGGGATACGAGCATGGTCACGCCTGCCGATGGCCCGTCTTTTGGAATAGCGCCCTGTGGCACGTGGACATGGAGATCGTTCTTTTCAAAAAAGTCCTCGGCGATCTGGTAATCGTTTGCTTTGCTCCGTATATAGCTCAGTGCCGCTTGAGCGGATTCCTTCATGACGTCTCCAAGCTGGCCTGTGAGCGAGAGGGAGCCTTTCCCCCTCATCTTGGTGGACTCAATGAAAAGGATGTCTCCTCCTGTTGGCGTCCACGCAAGGCCTGTCGCGACCCCCGAGTACTTTGTCCTTTCCGCCACTTCAGCAAAAAATTTGACAGGCCCCAGGTAGCCGTGGATGGATTCTCCTGTGATGACCTTTTTTTCTGTTTTGCCCTGTGCCACGTCCTTTGCCACTGATCTGCAGATCGCGGCGATCTCCCTCTCAAGGTTCCTTACGCCTGATTCTCTTGTATAAGAGCGGATGATCACCCTCAGCGCCTCGTCCTCAAATTCGATCAGGTCTTCATTAAGACCGTGTTCAGACCGCTCTTTGGGAATGAGGAATTGTTTTGCTATCATGAGCTTCTCTTCTTCCGTGTAGCCGGGCAGCTCAAGGACCTCCATCCTGTCTTTAAGGGCCGGCGGAACAGGGTCGAGCATATTTGCCGTGGCAATGAACATGACCTTCGAGAGGTCAAAAGTGACTTCAAGGTAGTGGTCGCTAAAAGACCAGTTCTGCTCAGGGTCAAGCACCTCAAGAAGCGCACTGGACGGATCGCCCCTGAAGTCCATTCCTATCTTGTCTACCTCGTCGAGCATGAATATGGGATTATTGGAGCCGGCCTTCTTGATCCCCTGGATGATCCTCCCGGGCAGTGCTCCTACATAGGTCCTTCTGTGCCCCCGTATCTCAGCCTCATCCCGTATGCCGCCCAGGGACATCCTCATGAACTTTCTTCCGAGCGCCCGTGCTATGGACTTGCCGAGCGATGTTTTGCCGACGCCCGGAGGCCCGACAAAGCAGAGTATGGGTCCCTTCATATCGGCCTTTAGTTTCCTCACCGCGAGATATTCGAGTATTCTCTTTTTTATCTTCACGAGGTTGTAATGGTCTTCGTCGAGGATCGTATTCGCGCTGTCGATATCGAGATTGTCCTCCGTTGCCTTGGACCACGGCAGTTCCGTCAGCCAGTCGAGATATGTTCGCGATACTGTATATTCCGCGGACATGGTGCTCATCTTTGAAAGCCTGTCCAGTTCTTTTTCGGCGACCTTGCGGACATCATCAGGCATCTTTGCGTCGATGATCTTTTTTCTCGCTTCCTCAACCTCACTCATCCTGTCATCCGTGTCGCCGAGCTCTTTTTGAATGGCCTTGAGCTGTTCCCTGAGGTAGTATTCCCTCTGGGTCTTATCGATGCCTTCCTTTACGTGGGACTGGATCTTGCTGCTTAACTCGAGGGTCTCGACCTCCCTGTTGAGAAAGATGGTTACCTTTTTAAGCCTTTCCTTTAGATCCAGTTTTTCGAGGATCTCCTGCTTTTCGGTGACGTTGATATTGATCGTTGAGGCGATAAGGTCGGCAAGATTCCCCGGGCTCTCTACCTTTGTTGCGATCTGCGTAAGCTCTGAGGAGAGGTAAGGCGCCATCTCTATCGCTTTTCTGTAAAGGTTCCTCAGATTGATATGCATGGCATCGATCTCAATATCCTTCAGGTATTCTTCAAAGATAGGAAGGACCTTTGCCCTGAGATTCGGCTCTCTTTCTGTAAATTCTACCAGCTTGCACCTGCACAGTCCCTGAACAACGACCCTCTGGCTTCCGTCGACCATCTTTACCATCTTCATGATCGTGGCCACTGTACCTACTGTGTAGAGGTCCTCTACCTCGGGGTCTTCGATATCGGGATTTTTCTGCGTTATGATGGCGATCATCTTATCCCTGCTCATTGCTTCATCCACAAGCCGTATGGATTTTTCCCGGCCTACAATAAGAGGCATCACGAGATCTGGATAAGCTACGGTACCCCGAAGGGGTAATATGGGGAGCTCGGCAGGGATAAAGATCCTGTCTTTTATGCTCTTGTCGTTCTTAAAGCCGATTACCATCGATCCTCCTATTTTTTCACATCCTCAAACTCGGCATCGACGACGTCGTCATCTCTTCTTTGACCTCCCTGCGACGACCTTGTCTGCTGTTCCTGTCCGGCGCCCTGTGAGGTTGACTGGGCGGTCTTCTTATACAGTATCTCGGCAAGCTTATGAGAAGCTTTCGTCAGATCATCGATCGCCCTTTTTATCCGTTCGGTCTCGCCGCTCTTCAGGGCATCCTTTGCAGGTCCTAATGCGTCTTCGATAGGCTTGATGTCATCGGCGGACACCTTGTCCTTGTTATCGTTTAGGGTCTTTTCTGTCTGATATATGATGTTGTCGAGCTGGTTCCTCTGGTTGATCTCCTCTTTCTTTTTTCTGTCCTCTTCAGCGTGCGCCTCAGAGTCTCTGACCATCTTCTTTATCTCTTCCTCGCTCAATCCCGTCGACGCGGTTATCCTGATGCTCTGTTCCTGACCTGTTGCCTGGTCTTTTGCCGATACATGGAGGATGCCGTTCGCGTCTATGTCGAAGGTCACTTCGATCTGCGGTATGCCCCTTGGCGCGGGCGGCAGGCCGATGAGGTGAAATTTCCCGAGGGTCCTGTTGTCGCGTGCCATCTCTCTTTCGCCCTGAAGCACATGTATCTCGACGCTCGTCTGGCTGTCCTCTGCGGTTGTGAATATCTGGCTCTTCTTTGTCGGTATCGTTGTGTTCCTCTCGATGATCCGCGTCATGACCCCGCCCAGCGTCTCGATGCCGAGGGAGAGCGGTGTAACATCGAGAAGGAGCACGTCCTTCACCTCGCCGGCGAGGACACCTGCCTGGACGGCCGCGCCGAGCGCGACGACCTCATCTGGATTGACGCCTCTGTGAGGCTCCTTTCCAAAGAATTCTTTTACCACTTCCTGTACCTTCGGTATCCTTGTTGAACCGCCGACAAGCACGACCTCATCTATCTTGCCGGCTGTCAGCTTTGCGTCGTCAAGGGCCCTTTTGCATGGGTCGATGGACCGCTGGATCAGTGTATCGGAGAGCTTTTCGAGCTCTGACCTTCTCAGCTTCATGTTGAGGTGCTTGGGACCGGAACTGTCGGCGGTGATGAAGGGGAGGTTTATCTCTGTCTCGACCGTTGTGGAGAGCTCTATCTTTGCCCTTTCGGCAGCCTCTTTGAGTCTCTGGAGGGCCATCCTGTCCCTGGAAAGATCGATCCCCTGGTCCTTCTTGAACTCGGCCACGATCCAGTCGATGACCATCTGATCGATGTCGTCGCCGCCGAGGTGGGTATCGCCGTTTGTTGACTTGACCTCAACGACGTTGTCCCCGACCTCCAGTATGGAGATGTCGAAGGTGCCGCCGCCGAAGTCATAGACCGCAATTGTCTCATCTTTTTTCTTGTCAAGTCCGTAGGCAAGAGCTGACGCGGTCGGCTCATTGATAATGCGGAGCACGTTCAGGCCCGCTATCCTGCCCGCGTCTTTTGTCGCCTGCCTTTGCGAATCGTTGAAGTAAGCGGGCACCGTAATGACAGCGTCATCGATCGTCTGGCCCAGGTATGCCTCTGCGGACTTCCTCAGTTTTTGAAGTACGAATGCCGATATTTCCTGAGGCGTATACTGTTTTCCGCGCACCTCGACCCTCACGTTCCCATCCTGGTCGCCGACGACCTTGTAGGGCACTGTCTTGATCTCTCCCTGTACCTCGTTGAATCTCCTTCCCATGAATCTTTTTATGGAAAATATGGTATTCTCAGGGTTTGTGATCGCCTGTCTTTTTGCAGTCTGACCGACAAGTATCTCACCGTCTTTTGTGAAAGCGACGACGCTTGGCGTCAGTCTGCTGCCTTCCTCGTTTATTATTACCTTTGGTTCGCCGCCTTCCATGATAGCCACGACGGAATTGGTCGTTCCAAGATCTATCCCTATAACTTTTTTAGCCATTTTCATTCCTCCTGATTGTATTCAAAACTAACTAAATATAATGCCCGACCGTGGGGTTGTCAACGCAGAAACAGCAGATTTTTTTAAGACTTTCTGACCTTTATCCCCGGTGCCTGTAAGCAAATGAAGCGAGGAAAAAGATGAAGCATACGATCACTATCGTTGCCCCTGTCGGGAGGTTTGCGATGAAGGAGACGACGATGCCCAGGATGACCGATGTT
This sequence comes from Deltaproteobacteria bacterium UBA7527, assembly GCA_002478225.1. Classification (GTDB taxonomy): domain Bacteria; phylum Desulfobacterota; class Syntrophorhabdia; order Syntrophorhabdales; family Syntrophorhabdaceae; genus UBA5609. The sequence goes on from DLMV01000040.1 coordinate 11,677, forward strand.
ATGCCGGCTACGGATGAGATTATTATGGTTGACCTGAACCCCCGCGCCAGCTGTAAGGCTGTTACGGGCGGCAGTATGAGGAGGGCTGAGATCAGCATGATCCCAACTAGTTTCGTGGCAAGGACAACGGTCAGCGCTGTGAGAAGCACAAGGATCTTGTTGATCCGCTCTGTCCTGATACCCGATGCCTTCGCAGACTCTTCGTCGAACGTAATGGAGAGCAGCTCCTGGTAGAAGAAGAGGATAACGGCAACAAGGACAACGGAGAGTGCGATCGAGATCGAAACCTCTGCTCTGTTGATCGCCAGTATGTTCCCGAAGAGGTAGCTGAAGAGGTCGACATTGAACCCCCCTGCAACGCTTGCGAAAAGGATACCGGCTGCAATGCCCAGTGAAGATACGATCCCGATCGCAGAGTCGCCATAGAGGCGCGCCTTTTCGACCAGTTTCAATATTCCGAGCGCGCTGAGCATGACGATGGGGATGGCGACGTAGAATGGGTAGGTCCTGAGGAAAAGACCTACGGCAACGCTTCCGAAGGTAACGTGTGCGAGTCCGTCACCGATGAGCGAGAGGCGGCGGAGCACGAGAAAGACCCCCAGCGTTGAGCAGAGGACGGCAATGAACGATCCTGCTATTAATGCCCTCTGGATGAAGCCGTGGGTGAAGAGGTCGAAGATATCCATCATATTAGCTCATGGCCCATAGCAAGACCAAGCACAAAATCCTAATATCTAAATCCGAAACAATATCAAAATTCAAATATCAAATGTTTGCAATAAAAAACCTTAAAACTTTTTGAATTTGGAACATTGGAGCATTCGAATTTGTTTAGTGCTTCGATATTCGAATTTAGAGTTCTATTTTGCCTCTCCATGAGCTATCAACCATCAACCATGAACCGTTTCAGCATCATGCCGGTGGCATATGAGGTGCTGGGAATACTCGCCGAAGTAATCCGTCATATCGGTGGACAGGCAGAAGGAATCGAACGTCCCGTAAAAGATAACTCTTTTGTCCAGATAGAGAAGCCTCGATGCATACTTGCCGATAGTGCCGATGTCATGGGTGATGATAACAATGGTGACCTTCTTGAGCTCGTTCAGTGATTGAAGGGTGCTGAAGAATTTCTCTCTCGCTTCAGGGTCGAGCGCTGTTGTCGGCTCATCGAGGATAAGGAGCTCAGGTTCGCTTACTAACGCCTTTGCAATAAGAGCGCGCTGCTGCTGACCTCCTGATAGCTCGCCGATGAGCTCATTCTTTATGGGCAATATATCCATCAACGACAAAGCGTTGTCTATCACGATATCATCCGGTTTGCCTATCCTTCTGGGGAAACCTTTCCTTGACAAGAGTCCGAGGGCCACGATCTCCTTTACGGTGGCTGGAAAGTGGGGATTAAATGTGTTGAGTTTTTGAGGGAGGTAACCAACCTTGTACCACGCGGGAAAATCCGCTGGTCTATACCCGAAGAGCGAGACCCTGCCCCCTGAAGGCTCTAAAAATCCGAGAGTCGCTTTGATCAAGGTCGTCTTGCCGGAACCATTCGGGCCGACGATGCCGACGTAATCCCCTGTCGTTAATGAAAATGAGACATCTGTCAGGATCTCTGAAGAGTTATACTGGAAGGACAGCCCCTGCACTGAAACTATTTCTATCGGCATTGGAGACCTGCCTTAAGATTTTTGAGGTTTTGTTCCATGAGCGACAAAAAGGTAGCACCCTTATCCATGTCCTCCTTGCTTATATTATGAGCCCCATGCAGCTGCAGCAGGGTGGCGCCTGTTTCCCTGGAGATCACTTCTGACACTCTCGGGGTTATAAGCTCTTCATAATAAATGTATTGTATGTCGAGTTCCTTCATCTTCTTTTTAAGTTCAATGATCCGTTTCGGGGTGGGTTCAGAATCCGGCGAGCCATGGTAGGCCGAGAGGTACTTTATATTGTATCGTTTGGCAAGGTAGTTGAATGCAAAATGGCCGCCATGGATAAAGGTATCCTTTTTGCAGGTTGACAGGGAGTCCCTGAACTGCTTGTCAAGCTCATTCAGTTTGGCCTTATAAGCCTCAGCGTTCTTCACGTAATAGTCCTTGCGGAGAGGGTCTTTTTCGATAAGCGCGTTTACGATATTATCGACCATCTTCTGGGCATTGGCAAAATCCAGCCAGATATGGGGATCTTCCTTCCCATGTGCATGTTTATGTTCTTCCTGACGCGCCTTTTTTTGATGATGATGATCGTGATCATCTTCTTCTGTTGCTTCGAGAAGCGTTATCCCTTTGCTTGTATCGACGACAATGAGCCTTCTGCTGTCCACGCCCTTTAAGATATCTTCTACCCACGGTTCCATGTATCTTCCCGTATAGATGAAGATATCCGCTGCATTGATCTTGACCATATCGCCCGGTTTCGGCTCGAAACTGTGTGTCTCAATGCCTGGGGGCATGAGGAGGCTTATGTTTGCCGCATCGCCGGCAATGTTCCTTGTAAAATCGTAAAGCGGGAAGAGGGTGGTGATCACCTGCAGTTTTGAATGTCCGGCAGAGGATTGTTCTTTTTTCTGGCATGCAGTTGCATTGAAGAGCATGGCGGTAATGATAATTATAGAAAAAAATAATTTCTTCTCCATATGATCACATCACGTTGCAATTGTTCTCGAAACGGAGCAATCCTTGCATAGGCCAAACACCTGCATAAGATGTGAGATGACACGGCCCTTCAGGTTCTTTTTCACTTCTTTCTCAATCTCCTCTGCGCCACAGTAAGAGAGATCCTCGACCTTTTTGCAGTTGATGCAGATAAAGTGGTGATGGTGATCGGCGTTTGCGCAAAGGTAGTAATAAAGCTTGCGGTCGGGGTGGATGATCTTGATAAGGACGCCGCCATTGGCGAGATCTTCGAGGTTTCGGTAGATCGTCGGAAGGCCGATGCTCTTAAAGCGCTTTCTCATCTTCCGCCATACTTCTTCCGGCGCCAGATATACTGATTCGGCAACAAGGATGTCAAGGATGGCAAGCCGTTTCGGAGTGGCTTTTAGATTGAGCGATTTTAGCGCAACGTAAAGGTCTTTATTCATGGGGCCATATCGTAAATAGAATTTATTTCTATTTAGATAGTATAGACCGCACGGGTGTTACAGTCAAGAATAAACGGGCTGTTGCCAAATCTTTTTTTCGCAGGAACACTGTTTCGCTCACGCACCCGCAAGCGGGTACCTGGCTGCGCTTTTTACCCACTTAATGGCTCGAAGTTCACTCAATTGCGCAAACTCGTTCCGCATAAGGCGCAGAACTCAGACAGTGCGTATTGTCCTATGGAACGTTCCTCCTGCCGGGTACCCGTGGAAGAATGGAACGGGTGGCAACAAAAATGCCCGAAGTCGCGATTCGCGAAACGGTTCCCGGCGAACTGCATAGGAGCCGCAAAGTTCCTTCCTGCTCATTATACAATTATACTTAGGCAACAGCCCGTAAAGCAAAGATACCGTGAAAAGTTTAAACCTTTTACATTTTACCTTTCACGTTTCACGGCTTTTATCCCTTCCGCCTGACGCCTTACGACTAACGGATTCTAATGCCTCACGCCTCACGGGCGTGTTGCTATTTCTCCACCTCGTATCCTTTGCGGATCCACTCTGGAAAGCCGGCGGAGAAGAGCATGATGTTCGTATAACCAAGATCTTTTGCTGCGACCGCAGCCTTTTCGCTCGGGTCTCAGTTGTGCCCCCTGCAGTAGAATACCATTGGAGTATCTTTGTCCTGGGGGAGGAGCGTTGCAAGGAAGGGGAATTTTTCCTGGGGGATGTTGACGGCCTTCGGTATACGGCTGTAAGAAAACTCAAATTCGCTTCTGTTGTCGATGATGAGCAATCCCGGCGCTTCGGCGATAAGCTTTTTCAGATCTTCTGAATTGATCTTTTTTATATTGGCGTCAAGAGCGCAGGCAGCAGGAAGGAGGACGAGTAAAGCGATCGATATAAGAACTAATTTTGTTACTACTTTCATGTGTTATTGCCTAACGTTGTCGCAAGACCCACTTTAATGCTCCACAACCTCTTAAGTATGTCCGCGCTTATACACATTCACGCATGTACGCGTTTACGAAAATATTTCTCTGATCTTATCTTTCGCCTCTTTGATCTGTTCATCGGAGAGCTTCAATCCTCCCGGAGTATGTTCAGGTTCGCTTGTTATGCTGTAGATCCTTTCTCTGAGCGTGGCCTGTTTCTTCATGCCCGGAGGCAGCTCAGGCATTATCCCTATGGCCCTAACGACTTCCTCGGGGAATTTGCCCGGATCGGCGGTCTCATATACCACAGACGGCCTGTCATGTTGACCGTTGAGATAGATCTCAAGCGTTCTCCATCCGACTGCGCCATGGGGATCAAGGATGACCCCGTATCTCTCAAAGACGAGCTTCATCGTCTCATAGTGGAGGGGGTTGGTGACCCCCATTGAGACGATGTCCCTTCTCATGCTATCCATATCCGGCATCCTGTCAATGATGCCTGGTTTTGTTGCAGTTCCTGTAACAGGATCGCGTTCGTCGTACATGTGGCCGCCGTAAAAATCGATGAGCCTCACGAGATTGCTTGGATGGGATACGATCATTGCCGAGGAAGGCGATTTGACGGATGGCCGCACGATATACTTTTCTGTTTCAAGGAATTCCGGGAACTCGGTATTCTCGTTCACGCCCGAGATGAGCTTTTCAACAGGGAGCCCCATCTGCCGCGCAATGACCGTTCCCATCATGTTTCCGAAATTGCCCGACGGGACGCTCGCGATGAACGGCCCATCCCCTGCATCGATCTTCGAGTATGCGTAGAAAGGATATACCGCCTGCGGCAGAAGCCTTCCAAGGCTGATCGAGTTTGCCGATGTGAACCGTTCGCCGTCATGAAAAAGCTCGTCGGCAAATCGTTTATCCCCAAGGATGTTCTTCGCGAGCGCCTGACAGACATCGAAATCCCCGTTCACCTCGAAGGCATAGATGTTGCCCCCGAGGGTTGTCATCTGCCTCCGCTGTCCCTCGCTGATGGAGCCTGAAGGAAAGAAGACGATGTTGTCTACGTTGTCAAGGCCGTAGAGGGCGTCCGCTACGGCGCCGCCTGTGTCGCCGCTGGTTGCTACGACCACGACCCTCTTGAGACCTTTCTCTCCGAGAAAATAGTTAAGCGCCCTGCCGAAAAAGCGGGCTGCATAGTCCTTGAAAGAATATGTCGGTCCCTGTGTAAGCCACATGATATAGGTCTTGCCGGTTACCCGCTGAACAGTCGTGGGGATCTTGTCCTCACGGTATGCATCATCTAGGAGGTTTTTCAGCCTTTCAGCGGGTATTTCAGCACCAAGAAAAGGATAGAGAACCTCGAAGGCGATCTGCGCGTAAGACATAGGGCGCATAGCCCTGATGCGCTCCGGAGCAAGGATCGGCACATCCTTCCGCGCAACCATATAGAGCCCGTAGTTAGATGCCATCCCTTTGAGCAGCGCTGTTTCAAAGTTGACCCGCTCATCATAGTTGTTCGTGCTGTAATAAGTGATCGTTCTCATGGCGGTTTAAAGCATACCGGATGTTCTGCCTTTTTTCAACAGGGGAAGTGATACGGCAATGTATCATATCTTGTGT
>DLMV01000045.1:0-7180 GCA_002478225.1 Deltaproteobacteria bacterium UBA7527
GCGAAAGATTCTTGACAGTACCGTTTGTCCAATTACGACTTACGATTCACGAATTACGGATCTGCCTGGTTTTGCCATGAGCCATGAACTATGAGCTGCCTTTCTCTTTTCTCCCCCATCTCCTGTGCACCCAGAACCATTCATCGGGGTTTTTCAGGATGATGGATTCGAGAAAGGCGTTCATCTTGCGCGTGTTCTCATAGATAAGTTCATTGATATCGCCTTTTCTCCGGAGATCAAGCGGCGCCCCGCAGACGATGGTATACCGCATAAAGCCCTTTCTCTGAGGATAGACGGGAAGGACGGGCGTACCGGTCTTCATCCCTATGGCGGCCACCCCCCTGGTCGTAGGAACCTTTTCGCCGAAGAACTCCACGAAGACCCCGTGTGAACGTTTCTCGCGCTGATCGCCGAGAATGGCAACGATCTTGTTCTCTTTGAGGTTCTTCATGACCTCCCGGCTGGTGTTCGCATTGAGGATGATCGTGAGGCCTGTTGATTCCCTCAGGCTGTTGAGAAATCTATTGAGCGTTGCGTGCTTCTTGAGGGGACGGGCGAGCGCGATGACATCCCGCTTTAGCGTGTGGGACGCGACCCCCATGATCTCCCAGTTCCCATAATGGAAGGTGAGGGCGATGATGCCCTTGTTGACCTTCAGGGCCTCATCGAAATAATGCCTGTTCTCAATGGTAAACCGTGTGCCGTATTCTTCTTTAGGGAGATATGGCATGAGTATAAGCTCGACAAAGTTGGTGCCCAGTTTCTCAAAGCAGCTCTTTGCCGTAGCGATAGCCCTTGCGTCGTCATAGTCGCGGAACACCCTTTTGATATTGGCAATGGCGACCCTTCTCCTGCTTTTCAGGAAGAAGAACCCCAGCCTTCCGAAAAAGATGCCGGCATTCCGCTGAAGATCTTCGGGGAGGATACGGAGCGTCTGCTGAAGGGTTTTGAGAATTGCGATGAGGATCAGGTCTATGAACACAAATGCCTATGCCGGTTTTATCGGTATTGCTTCATCGATGAGCATGATCGGTATGTCGTCCTTGATGGGATAGAGAAGCTTGCAGGCATTGCATATAAGCCCATCTTTTGATTCGTTCAGTTCTATGTCGCCCTTGCACTTGGGGCAACAGAGGATTCGGAGGAGTTCCTCGCTCACGGGCATATTCCCTCCCTGTTAAGAGATGTTATCCGGATTGTTCAGCTTCATGGCCGGTTCAAGGATATCGCCAAGCGTCGAAAAAGCGCCTTCTCCTTCGGATGAAGGTTCTGCACCACCCTTATCCTCCTGCTTTCTGAGGACCTTGGTGCTCAATCCGATCCTTTTTTCCCTTTCATTGATGTTCAAAATAACTGCCTTTACCTTATCATCGATCGCAAAGACCTCTGCCAGCTGTTTTCCCTGTATGTCATCCATCTCGGAGAGGTGGATGAGCCCTTCGATCCCTTCTTCGATCTCGATGAAAGCGCCGAAATCAGTGATGCTTGTAACGTATCCCTCAACGATATCCCCAACGTGGTATTTTGCCGCAAGCCCTTTCCATGGATCTTCCTTTAGCCTTTTTAAGCTGAGGGAGAATTTTTTTTGTTCCTTGTCGATATTGAGAACAAGGGCCTCTACAAACATTCCTTTCTTGAACGATTCAGGTATGATCTTTTTACGGCGCGACCAGGAGATCTCAGAAACATGCACGAGACCGTCAATGCCGTTTCCTATCCCCAGGAACATGCCGAAATCAGTAAAGTTCTTTACCTTTCCTTTTACTATCGAGCCGGGCGCATATTTCGCAGTGAGCTCTTCCCACGGGTCAGGGGCAAGCTGTTTCATCCCGAGGGATATCCTTTTTTTCTCCGGATCAACGTGGAGGACAACAAGCTCGAGCCAATCCCCTTTGCTCACTATTTTACTGGGGTTCTTTATCTTCTTGTCCCAGCTCATCTCGCTGATATGGAGCAGTCCCTCTACCCCCTGTTCAAGCTCAACGAACACGCCGTAATCGACGATGCCGACAACCTTCCCCTTCACCTTGCTCTTCACCTGGTACTTCTCTTCAATATTAAGCCACGGATCCGACTTCAGATGTTTCATCCCGACGGCAATGCGCCCCTTTTCAGTGTCTATGCTCAATATCTTCACTTTTATCTCGTCCCCGATGCGAAGATATTCTTTCGGATGGGTGATCTTCCCCCAGGTAATATCGTTCACATGGAGAAAACCGTCTACCCCGCCGATATCCACGAAAGCCCCGTAGTCTGTTATATTTCGGATGAACCCATAGAGCACCTGGCCTTCTTTAGCGTTCTTCCAGAATTCCTGTCTTTTTTTGTCCCGCTCTTCTTCCAGGAGCAACCTTCTTGAGATGATGACGTTCCCTTTTCTTTTGTTTACCTTGATCACTTTGAATTTTAGATGTCTGCCGACAAAGGAGGCAGGATTTTTGACTGGCTTGATATCGACCTGCGATATGGGCAGAAAGGCATTTACGCCAATGTTCACAGAGAAGCCGCCTTTCAGCTCCGAGGTGATGGTGCCTTCGACAGGGGTTCCCCCTTCGAGAGATCTATCGATCCGTTCCCATGTCCTGATCTCATCAACACGCTGTTTCGAGAGCAGAAGGAGGCCGGACTCCCTGTCTCTTCCTGTGATCATTACTTCAATTACACTGTCCACCTCCACGACGGGTTCGCCCTGTTTTCCTGCGAATTCGCTTATCGGAAGCACGCCTTCTGATTTGAGACCAACGTCAACGATCACCTTATCCCCATTTATATTGATCACCTTACCCTGTAAGATATTTCCGTCCTGGAGGCTTTTCATCGATGTTTCATAAAGCATCCTCATCTCTTCTTGTGTTTTTTCTTTTTGAGCTGCTGTATCACCGCTGTCTACCATGCCTTCCCCCTAAAGATTTTTTACATGCCTCTCCACTGTATCTATGATAAGGTCCGGGGTTGAAGCCCCTCCCGTTATCCCAACTATATGTACGCCATGGAACCATTCCGGTTTAATATCGTTGTTGGTTTCGATCTGGTAGGTCCTCGGCTGCACTTCGTGAACAACCTTGCAGAGCTTTGATGTGTTTGCGCTGTTCTTTCCACCGACAATGAGCATCATATCAACCTTTCCTGCCAGTTCGATCGCTTCTTTCTGTCTGATCTCAGTGCTTTCGCAGATCGTGTTATATACACGCAGCTCATGTACATTTCCAGCCAGTTCCCTTACAATATTGACAAATGTATCCTTATCGAGCGTAGTTTGGCTGACTACCCCAACCTTTTTTGCCTCTATTAACGTTGGTTCCTGCAATACAATACCATCGTTGTCCAAATAACTCAAGACACTTTTCACCTCCGGATGGTTTTTATCCCCTATGATTACAACCTTATAGCCGTTTTTCTTAAGGTACATCGCATGTTTTCTGACCCTCTTGACAAAGGGGCATGTGGTGTCGATCGATCTGAACCCTTTTTGTTCGATATATTCAGCCTCATCCTTTTTGATCCCGTGAGTTCTGAAGACGACAACCCCTTCGTTGATGCGGGACACATCCTCAACAGGCATAACCCCTTTTTCTTTAAGGATGTCTACCATTTGAGGATTGTGGATGATAGGCCCTATGGTGCAGACCTTGTTCTTATTTTCCTCGACCTCTTTCAGAACCATTTTTATTGCCCTTTTTACGCCAAAGCAAAAGCCGATATTTTTTGTTTTTAGAACTTTCATAACCGCCCCTTTTCCTTCACATGCTTTAAAAGAATGTCGAAGACCCCCCGGATGTCTATCCCTGTTGTATCGACATATACAGCGCCTTCCGGTATAACGAGGGGCGCGATGCTCCTCTCTGAATCGTTCTTATCCCTTTGCAGCATATCCTTTTTTACTTCCGCGAGCCCCGTATCGATGCCTTTTGATCTGAACTCGAGGTGCCTTCTGCGGGCCCGATCCTCCGGATCGGCATCAAGGTAGAATTTTATATCTGCATCGGGGAAGACAATGCTTCCCGTATCCCTTCCTTCCATCACGATACCGCCATCTTTTCCGATCTCCCGCTGCGTCTTTGTAAGATACTGCCTCACCGATCTTTTCTGTGAAAGGCTGGAAGCGAGCAATGAGACTTCGGGGGCCCTGATCTCATCAGATATTTCCCTGTCCTCAAGGAAGACCCTTGTATTGTCGGTAAAATCGAACCGGATGGAGAGATGCTCCAGGAATTCATCTACCCCCATATCTCGCCTCTTGTTTTTGAAGGCATAGGCGATCCCCCGGTACATGGCGCCGGTATCGATATATGCATAACCGAGGGTTTTTGACAGCATCCTGGCTAATGTGCTTTTGCCCGCACCGCTTGGGCCGTCAATGGTGATTATCAATCTTTTTCTTGTGTGCTTCTTCATCCTTTACCGTATCCTTACAAAACCTGTTCAACGTTTAAAAAAACAGATACTCGATGCTGGATACTCGTCGCTCGATACTTGTTGCTGGATGCTGGTCTGATACATTGCAAGGAACGAGATACGAGGAACGAGGGACAAGGAACAGGTTTTCTCTGTGTACTGATCGCTGAAAGCTATCGTCCGGGGTTATATGACCCTCCGCAGGACCTCGATGAACCGCCTGTTCTCGTCCATCCTTCCGACGGAGACCCTGATAAAATCCGGCAGCCCGTAAGCGCCCATCCACCGCACGAGGACCTTTTCCTCAAAAAGTCTTTTTGTTATTGCTTCGGCATCCTTGCCGAGCTTTACGAGAATGAAATTTGCCTCCGATGGGACAGATTCGATAGACAGCTCTTGCAGGGCTTTGCTGAAATAGAGCTTGCCGTTCCTGTTGTTCCTGAGGACCTTTTTGAGGTAGGCGCCGTCTGAGAGCGCCGCCTGCGCTGCGATGAGCGCCATCATATTAACGCTGAAAGGTTGTTTGGTCCGCTCCAGAAAGGCGATCAACGATTCTTCTCCTATGCCGTAGCCTATTCTCAGCCCTGCCAGCCCGTAAGCCTTGGAAAAGGTTCGCATAACAAGAACAGGTCTCTCACCGATATCTTTGATAGTGTTTGGAAATTGTGCGCTTTCAACAAACTCTGCATAGGCCTCGTCGACGACTATGAGCACTTCAGGCGGTACGGTCTTCATAAAGTTCTCAAAATGTTCCTGCTCGAAGATGGTGCCCGTCGGGTTGAGGGGGTTGTTGAGGAAGATGATCCTGGTGGTCTTGTCTATCTGTTTGCCGACGAGACCGAGGTCGACATGCATATCGGCAAGGGGGACCTTGCAAACCTCGTAGCCGTAAACTTGCGCCGCAATGGCGTAGAACGCAAAGGATGGATCGGATATGATGACCTTGTTTCTCTTCCCATGCTTCATTGCCTTGAGGGTCATCTCGATAAGCTCGTTCGAGCCGTTCCCGATAAGGACCTGTTCCGCCGCTATCCCGAGCTTTTTTGCAATGGCAGACTTTAATTCCAGCTCGCCGCCTGGATATCTGTTGGTGAAAAAGAGCGCGTCGAGGATGCTTGAGAATACCTTCGGCGACGGCGGGAAGGGGTTCTCGTTTGAGGAGAGCCTCACCCAGCCCTCATCATAGCCGTACATCATTGCCTTTGGATAATAGGGTATCTTTTTAATGTCATCATGTATCGTTAATTTCATGTTTCCGGTCCGGTTATCCTTTTTACGAGTTCCATGGCGTCCGTCTGCATCTTCGCAAAGTCCTGCAGAGAAAGGCCTGCCCCGAGCACGACCCGTTTCGCATCCTCGCTGTGAATAAGGTCCGACGGGCTGTGGGAATCCGTGTTCAGTATCAGCCTTGCGCCGATCTTTTTTGCCAGGCGCGCCACGTGGCCGTTCGTGAGCGAATGCCCTTTCCTTGAGGTTATCTCCAGGAAGGTGCCGCCCTTCTTCGCCATCACAACATCCTCCTCGGTGATGAGGCCCGGGTGTGCCAGGATGTCCGCCTTGCCCTCGATGGCCGCCCTGTTCGTCCCTTTCTCCACGGGCTCGACGATCGTTTCCCCGTGCACGACAACATAGGACGCCCCGAGCTTCCGCGCGAAGGCGATCATCTCCTTGATAAGGCCCCTGGGGCTGTGGGTTATCTCAACACCGGGGACAACGGTTATGCCTTTGTAGTTCTTCAGGTCTTTCTTTAATCTCAGGATCCCCGCGACGACCATCTCGATGTTCGTGGGATCCACGTGGTCGGAGATGCCGATCACCCTGTAACCCTTTGCCTTTGCCCTTCTTACCAGCTCTGATGGCAGGAGCTCGCCGTCACTGAAGAGGGTATGTGTGTGCAGGTCTATCATGACTACATCTTGTATTTGCCGAAATCGTCCTGGGAGAGATTCTCAAGGATCTCCTCCCATTCCGTCGTATCCGTAACGACCTTGTCGCCCTTTTGCGCAAGGTCCACCTTTGCAGATCTCTGTATAACGCTCTCTTCAACGAAGATCGAGGCGCCGGTCCGCAGTGCGATCGCGAGCGCGTCACTTGGCCTGGCATCAATGGTAAGCCGCTTGTTGTTCACGTCCATGTGTATCAGCGCGTAGTAGGTGTTGTCCTTCAGGTCGTTCACCTCTATCTTGATCACCTTGATGCCGAGCTGATCGAGGATGTTCTTAAGGAGGTCATGGGTCATTGGTCTTGGGGTTTGGATGTTCTCAAGGGCCGTTGCAATGCTCGAGGCCTCGAGGAGACCGATCCATATAGGAAGGACATCCTTTTCCTCCAGGTCTTTCAAAAGAACGATCGGGGTATTTGTAAAAGGGTCAACGGTAATGCCCGCGATCTTCATCTCTTTCAACATACCTGCACCTCCTTTAATTTCGGCGCTTCACCTTTCAGAGAATTGGCATAGCCTTTTACTATTGCAACCTCGACGAGCTTGTTCATCATTGTCTGCGGACCATAAAAGTTGACGATCTTGTTCGTCCTTGTTCTCCCCGTAAGCTCTTCGGTCGAGTTCCTGCTCATGTCTTCCGTCAGCACCTCGGTCGTTTTGCCTTCCATCGCCTTGTTCTTCGAGAGCGTTATCTCCCTCTGGAGTGTTTGGAGATGGTGGAGCCTTTCGAGGGCTTCTGCCCGCGGCACCTCTCCCGGCAGCGTTGATGCAAGGGTGAATTTCCTCGGAGAAAAGATAAAAGAGAATATGCCGTCGAATTGAATATCTTCTATGAGACCCATG
>DLMV01000045.1:7315-7817 GCA_002478225.1 Deltaproteobacteria bacterium UBA7527
ACTTCTATGAGACCCATGGTCTTTTTGAAATCCTCCTCGTTTTCGCCGGGAAAGCCGACGATGCAATCTGCAGTGATGGCGATATCGCGGCACCTTTCTCTCAGCGCCATTACCTTTGAGATGTATTCGCCTGAAGTGTAGCCACGGTTCATGAGATCAAGGATCTTGTCCGATCCGGACTGAAAGGGAAGGTGGATATGCTCGCAGAGCTTCTCCAGTCTTCCGAAACAGTCGATGAGCTCCGGGGAAAGGTCCCGCGGATGCGAAGTGACGAACCGGATCCTTTCTATGCCATCGACAGAATTGATCTTCCTCAGCAGTTCCGGAAAAGAGATGTCATCCCTCGCGTTATTATATGAGTTCACGTTCTGCCCGAGAAGCGTAACCTCCTTTATTCCCTTGTTTCCAAGCGCGGCGATCTCCTGAAGGACGTCGAGGCTGTCCCTGCTCGACTCCATTCCCCTCACATAGGGCACGACGCAGTAGCTGCAGAAGTTGTTGC
>DLMV01000045.1:7925-8289 GCA_002478225.1 Deltaproteobacteria bacterium UBA7527
CAGTAGCTGCAGAAGTTGTTGCAGCCTTTCATGATCGTCACGTAAGCCTTGACCCTGTCTTTCCCGTATTCCGGCCTTACAAGGAGGGCGCCGTTGCACCCATTTTCTGAAAAATCAAGCAAAGGTTCGTTATGCAACGCCTTATCGATCGCCTCTTTGATCCTGTGTATGTTCGAAGGACCAAGGGAGAAGTCGATGAACGGCAATCGTACAAGTATGTCCTCCTTCTCCATCTGGGCTATACAGCCGGTGACCCCTATGATAGTGCCTTTTTTCTTTTTTACGGTTCTCAGCCTGCCCATGAGGCTGTAAAATTTTTGTTCCGCCTTTTCCCGTATGCAGCAGGTATTGACTATCACGACGT
>DLMV01000045.1:8429-8837 GCA_002478225.1 Deltaproteobacteria bacterium UBA7527
CTTTTGTATCCTCAACCCGCTGCATCCCCTCACCGACAAGGAGAGACGCCATCTTCTCCATGTCGTGTTCGTTCATCTGACATCCAAAATTTTCAATAGCGAATTTCATCGTAGCTTTCACCATCATCAGCACAACAATAATCATCAAAAAGCTGGAAGCCGTCTGCTGCAAGCTGAAGGCTGATCTTCATAAACTGTTCCTGAAATGCTCCTCATATCTTTTTATTGACCGCAAGCCGGTCATGTCTAAGGCCATGGGAGTTATGGAGACGTAACCTTTCTCGACGGCATAAAAATCGGTTCCCCTGATGTGCTCGTAGTTCTCGCCGTTGCCGCCGATCCAGTAATATTTACCGCCCCTTGGATCGACCCTCTCAACGACTGCATCATTATATATCCTTTTGCCGA
>DLMV01000045.1:9001-9609 GCA_002478225.1 Deltaproteobacteria bacterium UBA7527
TCATTATATATCCTTTTGCCGAGCCTTGTCACCATAAAACCTTTGAGCTCTTTCATAGGAATATTGGGGATGTTGACATTGAAGAAAGTATTGTCCAGTGCGCCTATATCGCAGGTCTTTTTTATTATTCTTTCAACGATCTTTGCCGCGTCATCGAAACGAAAACCATCCCTTGCACAGAGAGATACCGCCAAAGAGGGTATCCGCATAAATGCGCCTTCCTTTGCGGCAGCAACGGTTCCCGAGTAATTCACATCCTGACCCATGTTGGGGCCTTTGTTGATCCCCGAGATGATAAGGTGGGGGGGCTGTTTCAGTATTACCTTGACCCCGAGATATACGCAATCGGCAGGGGTCCCGTTCGTTGAATAGACCCCGCCGGTAATTTCCTTTATCCTCAAGGGCTTGTGGAGGGTGATCGCATGCGCAACGCAGGTCCTTTCCCTTTCGGGAGAGATGATGCATATATCGTGTTTTTTGAGAAGATGTTTCCTGAGGGTCAGGATGCCCTCAGAATTTACACCGTCGTCATTTGTTAAAAGGATGAGCAACCGAACACCAGCCAAAATAAGAATCGGGGCGACGGGATTTGAACCTGCGGCCTCCTG
>DLMV01000045.1:9776-11473 GCA_002478225.1 Deltaproteobacteria bacterium UBA7527
CCATGCTGCGCTACGCCCCGATGGTATAAAACTATATAAGATTGCAGGGCAAAAGTCCACTCTTTTGAGCATGCAAAAGGAACAGATCATATCGTCTCTGTAAATAACCTGATGCTGCCGCCTCGACATTGGTGACGGGAATAGATTATGATTGAAGTAAGGCTGGAAAATGATGTTTAATATTAGGAGAAGATATACTTTCATACCATATAATAACACCTGAGCACATAAAAAGGAGGTTCATATGGCTGACGTAAAGATCAAAGATGTTCTGGACGCGGTTGATAACAGTCTGGAAGTTAAAGAAGGGGCTGTTCGGGTAAACAATCCTGCAAAATTTCGCGAAAAGGTTCAAAAGCTTGCGGAGATATCGGCGCTCGGGTCAGGGGAAAACCAGAGGCTTGCACGATATCTCACGCGTGCGGCAGCGCTGGATCTGGGGATCATCCCGACCTCGATCCATGACCTGTATATGGCCCGCGGTCGCGGCGAGATACCGCCGGTCTTTACGGTCCCCGCGATCAACCTCCGCGCCCTCTCTTTTGACGCAGCCCGTGTCATTTTTCGCGTGGCGAAAAGCATGGATGCCGCGGCGTTTATCTTTGAGATAGCCCGTTCCGAGATCGGATATACTGCTCAGCACCCAACGGAATACTCTGCTTCTATTCTTGCCGCCGCTATCGCGGAGGATTACAAGGGGCCTGTCTTTATACAGGGAGACCATTTCCAGATCTCCGCCAAACGATATGGCGCCAACCCCGATGCTGAAGTACAGGCGGTGAAAGACCTGATACGGGAATCAATCGCTGCAGGCTTTTACAATATCGACGTAGACACCTCCACGCTGGTGGATCTGAGCAAACCCTCTGTGTCTGAACAGCAGGCGCTTAACACGGAGCTTTCCGCTGAACTGACAGCATATATCCGCAAGGCCGAGCCAAAAGGGATCACCGTTTCTGTTGGTGGTGAGATCGGCGAGGTTGGCGGACGCAACTCGACCGAAGAAGAGTTGCGCGCTTACATTGAAGGGTTCAGGAAGGCACTGGATAAACGGGGCGCCGGTATGACCGGTTTAAGCAAGATCAGTATCCAGACAGGGACATCACATGGCGGCGTGGTGCTGCCGGACGGATCGATCGCGAAGGTCAAGGTCGATTTTGACACATTGCATCGCTTAAGCCGGATTGCGCGCATGGATTATGGTATGGGAGGAGCTGTGCAGCATGGCGCATCCACTTTGCCCGAGGACGCCTTTGGTAAGTTCGTAGAAATCGAAACCTGCGAGATCCATCTGGCGACGAATTTTATGAACATGTTCTTTGACCGCATCCCTGATGGTTTACGTGACGAGATGTATACATACCTGCGGGAAAAACATTCTTCAGAGAAGAAGAGCGATATGACCGATGAGCAATTCTATTATAAGGTTCGTAAAAATGCGGTGGGACCTTTCAAGACACAGTCATGGAATGTGGCGCCCTCGATCAAGGAAGCGATCAAGAAGGACTGGGAGTCCCAGTTCAAGAAGCTCTTCGATCTATTGGGCATGAAAGGCACCCGTCAGTATATTGAGAAATCTATAAAACCGGTTGTTATCCAGCCCAGCCTTAAGGACTATCTCGGTGAGGCGGCAGGCGTTGAAAGCGTAAGTGATCTCGCTGACTAAGACGGCTTATAGTTCATGGCTCATGGCAAAA
>DLMV01000083.1:0-5807 GCA_002478225.1 Deltaproteobacteria bacterium UBA7527
CGAGAGGGGGTGGCTCCACGGGCTTTGCCCGTGGAGGGGGCGACGCAAGCCCCAAAAATCGATTGACAAGATTTCACTAAAATTTAAGAATGAATACAAAGGAGGCAGTAAATGATACATTATGCCTGGATCATTGCCTTAACAGGAACCCTCGTTACTATTCTCGCTCATGGCTTTGGAAGGATGTCCTATTCTGTCATTCTGCCGTCCATGAAAGATGGCCTTTCCCTAACGTATACACAGTTGGGCTCCATTGCCATGGGGAATTTCATCGGATACCTGTCGCTTGCAATAATTGGCGGTTTTCTCGCTGCCCGTTTTGGCGGGAGGAGGATTATCTTTATCTCTCTTCTTCTTATAGGCGTCAGCCTCTTTCTTACAGGTTTCTCAGAATCCTTTATATTTGCCTTCTTCATGAGGCTTATCAGCGGCATGGGCAACGGGGGCAGTTATATACCCATTATGGCACTGCCTGCTGCATGGTTCGTGATGAGAAAAAGAGGGCTGGCGACGGGTATAGTCTCAGGCGGCATAGGCGTCGGTCTTTTCCTCTCAGGCATAATCCTTCCCCCGGTTATTTCCGCATTTGGAAAGGAAGGATGGAGATATGCGTGGTTCTTTATGGGCATCGCCGTGTTCATTCTTGCCTTTGTGTGTTATGCGTTCCTGAGAAACAACCCGAAAGAGAAAGGCCTCTCCATGTACGGCGGCGAAGAGGAGCAGAAAGGGGGGCCTAAGGTTACGCTCTTTTCCGCATTCAAGGATGTTGTGGTTGAACCGGAGATATGGAAGCTTGGCTGTGTGTATTTCATGTACGGCTTCTCCTACATCATTTATCTCACCTTCTTTGTCGCATATCTTACCAAAGAGATGGGCGTTGCCCCTGTTGCGGCAGGCAGGATATTTGCCGTCCTCGGCGTCTTCAGCATATTCTGCGGGGTTATATGGGGCTGGATATCGGATGTCCTCGGAAGAAGGTACGGCTCAATGTTCGCTTATTTGACGCTTGCCCTCTCCTATGTCGTTTTTTCCTTCTGGAAGGATCCTACAGGTTTTTATATATCCGCTATAGTGTTTGGCATTACAGCATGGTCTGTCCCCACTATTATGGCAGCGGCTTCCGGTGACGCAGTAGGAGGAAGGCTGGCGCCGGCCGGTTTGGGTTTCATTACCCTGTTCTTTGGAATAGGCCAGGCATTAGGCCCTGTGATTGGCGGGTGGCTTAAAGACTCAACGGGAACGTTCACGAATGCCTTCATCCTTGCTACCGTTGTCTCGCTGATCGGGGCCTTCGGGTCGTTGATCCTGAAGAAGAAGACACAATGAGACGAGCATCGGTATCGGGTTTTCCCGGCAAACACGCTCATACGCTCCAGCGGCTTACATTCGCTCGCGTTCGGCTTCGGAGCTTTTGCTTACGCAAAAGACCGAGCTTCCTTGCCTCACGACGGTTTGCTCAAGGGAAGCCCGACGCCGATGCTCTCATGATGCATCCGGCGTTAGTCGTAAAGGGTTAAACCCCTCACGACTTACGCCTTACGACTTACGGATTCAAGCGCTGTTTGAGCGCTTAAGGACGAGATTATGCAGGAAGAAAAAACCTTTACCGTCCGCGACCTCCCAAGGTCTGAAAGACCGCGCGAGAGGCTCCTCAAGCTCGGCGCAGACAAGCTCTCCTCGCAGGAACTTCTCGCGCTCGTCATTGGGCGTGGCGTTCCAAAAAGATCAGTAATGACCATTGCCCAGGAATTGATGGCAAGGTTTGGCAGTATCCAGGGGATAAGCAACGCGACGATCGAGGAGCTGTCACGCATCAAAGGGATCGGTACTGCAAAGGCAGCGCAACTCAAGGCTGTGTTTGAACTCGGGAAAAGACAGGAGCTTGAAAAGGAAGCCTTCTATGAAAGTTATGACATCGGGGACCCTCAGGGTGTTGTCAGGGCTGTCCGTGGGACCATTAAGGACAAGGCAAAAGAGCACTTTAAGCTCATCCTCCTCAATACACGCAACAAGATCATAGGCCTCTCCACCATTTCCATAGGCACCCTAAATGCGAGCCTCGTCCATCCCCGCGAGGTTTTCAAGGACGCGATCAGACACAGCGCGTCGTCGGTGGTGGTAGCACACAACCATCCATCAGGCAACCCGGAACCATCAGAAGAGGATCTCAAGATCACAAGGCGGCTTGTGGAATCCGGAAAGATACTCGGCATCGATGTTCTCGACCATATCATCATCGGAAAGGATGCCTTTATCAGCTTAAAAACGAAAGGGTTGTTGTAGGTTCTATATTTTATTTGACCGGCGCCGATAATTAATGATATTTTTTTCCGTCTTGGTAAAAAAGATACAAGAAAGTTAAAAGGGAGGGCAATGGGATGAAGAGGACTCTGCTGCTTCTTATGATGCTGACGGTTTTGGGATGGACAGGACATGCGCCTGCCGCCGAACTCAACCTGAAAGAGGGCATGTGGGAAATGACCTTTAAAAATGAGATAAAAGGAATGCCGATGCAGATGCCTGCCTCGACCGTACGGCAATGTATCACCAAGAAGGATGCGGTTCCACAGGAGAAACCTGAAAAAAACCAGGAGTGCAAGATAACGAGCTCAAAGATAACCGGCGATACCATTACCTGGACCATGCAGTGCCGCAGTAAAGATTCCACAGTCGACAGCGATGGGAAAGTAACGTATAAGGGCGATTCATCGGAGGGCATAAGCAATACGACGGTAAAACAGAAAGGCCAGGAGCCGATGCAGATGAAGAGCCGCTGGTCGGGAAAATGGGTGGGGCCATGCAAATGAGCTCATAGCTCATAACTGACGGCGTAAAAAATCTCAAGGATCAGGAATGGGTTAATAAAATGACAAAGATAAAAATAAGAAGGACAAAGAAAAGCAGGATCAAAGAAACGGACTTTGATCATCTCGAGTTCGGCGAACAGTTCTCGGACCATATGTTCATCACTGAATATGCAAACGGCACATGGAACGATCCACGGATCATCCCCTTCGGCAAGCTCTCTTTTCTCCCCAGCCTCACCGTGCTTCATTATGGCCAGGCCGTCTTCGAAGGGTTAAAGGCTTACCTTCGGGCCGATGGCGGCGTTAACCTCTTTCGCGCTGACAAGAACCATGAAAGGCTTAATATGTCCTGCGAGAGGCTCTGCATACCGCCTGTTCCGCTTGACATGTTTATGGAGGCGCTGAAGGAGCTCGTATCGATCGACCGGGCATGGATACCGAACAAGCGGGGAAACTCGCTCTATATAAGGCCGTTTGTATTCGCGACAGACGATTATATAGGCGTTCGGGTCTCCAAGACATACGCATTCATTATCTTCACATCGCCTGTCGGGGCTTATTACAAAGAGGGCCTCAATCCTGTGAAGCTCATCACGTCAGGCGGTTACTCGCGGGCCGTTATTGGCGGGCTTGGCGAAGCAAAGACACCTGCCAACTATGCCGCATCACTTTTACCGGCGGAGGAAGCGAAAAAGAAAGGTTTTACCCAGGTCTTATGGCTCGATGCCGTCGAGAAGAGATACATCGAAGAGGTCGGCACGATGAACATCATGTTCCTCATCGATGACGCGCTCATTACCCCGCCTCTCGAAGGATCAATTCTTGCCGGTATCACAAGAGATACGGTGCTCACCCTTGCAAATCGCTGGGGTGTGAAGATCGAAGAGCGCAAGATATCCATTGACGAGGTCATCGAAAAGGCACGGTCAGGGGCGCTGCAGGAGGTCTTTGGAACAGGAACGGCTGCGGTGATCTCGCCTGTAGGCTGGGTACAGCATAAAGGAGAGATGATCACCATCAACAAGGGCGGGATCGGTCCTTTTTCCCAGAAGCTCTACGATGAGATAACCGGCATCCAGTATGGTGAAAGACCGGATATATTCGGGTGGTGCTATCAGGTCTGAAACGGGACTGCTTGAATAACAAATCACCCATAACTATCCTCCAAATAGCGGGCTATTGCTCAATATCCAATAACTAAACAGTGGGGTCATGCGGTGTAAGTTGGGGTATTCGGTCATTGGTTGTCGGATATTAATTGGTTATTGATGTTTAGTTATTGGTTATTCTTCTAAGGATATGAATGAGATATTCCTTTGCGTTTTCGCCTTCCTGGCTGGCTTCATAGACTCTGTTGCGGGCGGAGGGGGGCTTATTCAGCTCCCTGCTCTTTTCATCTTTCTCCCTGATCTTCCCGTGGCAATGCTGCTCGGCACCAATAAATTCGCATCCATATGCGGCACATCAATTGCCACGATCCAGTATGCGCGCCATATCAGGATCAATTGGGCAGCCACTTTCCCTGCAACGGTTAGCGCCCTTTTCTTCTCGTTCCTCGGCGCAAGGGTCGTAACGCTCATGGACCCTGCGGTCATGCGGCCCCTTGTCCTTGTCATGCTTGTCGCCATTGCCGTCTATACGTTCTTAAGAAAGGATTTTGGCTCCTTGCATGTGCCAAAGCTCGGAAGCATGAAGCAGCTCTCCGTCAGCATCATAACGGGCATGGTGATCGGTTTTTATGACGGGTTCTTCGGTCCGGGGACAGGAAGTTTTCTCATCTTTGCGTTCATAGGGATCTTCGGTTTCAGCTTTCTCGCTGCCTCTGCGTCTTCCAAGGTGATCAATTTCGCCACGAACCTTTCGGCAGTGCTCTACTTCGGGTTCACCGGCAATATCTTCTTTAAAGTTGCCTTGCTCATGGCTGTTTTCAATATATTGGGGGCTGTCGCCGGCGCAAAACTTGCCATCCTGAAAGGAAACCGTTTCGTGAGGGTCTTCTTCTTAATCATCGTTTCTGCGATGATCATCAGACTGGGATATGATGTGGTGCTCAGGTGAGTCGCATCCTAAGCCATGGGCTATAGCTCTTCATCCATATGTTGTTTCCTTGCCGTCTTCAGTATCCTTGCTGCGGCAAGCTTCGATATGACAACAATGTCTTCAAGGGGGAGGTAGCCGGTGATCGAGGGGTCGAAAAGCGCCCTCACGAGAGGCGTAAATTCTTCGTCGCCTTCCCAGAGAATGAAGGTTACCGGTACCCTCGGAAGGGCATAAAGAGTGATCGAGGCATCGCCGTGTTCCTCCTTCTTCCCCCCGAGGGCAACGCCTGCCTCAAGAAATGCGTTCTTGTCGTGACCGAATGCAGATTGCAAGGGCTTGGTGACCCTTTTTTCGAAAACAGGATGGTAATGCCTGCAGCCGGGTATATCCTCGTATGCCACGATCTTGTCCCCGGACGGGTTGCCGTTCGCAGTATTGATATAATGCAAAAGAATGATCTTTGTTACCAGGGTTACGTTGCTTCCCTTTGCGCTTTTAAAGGCGATCCCCGGGACTGTGAGTAATATCGTTTCATCAAAGAACGGTATTGTGATTGCGAATGCTCCGGCGCGGGTCTCGTATCGCAGGGCCGCGTTTTTAAGCTGCCGCTCAATGTCGGAATTGAGAAGCCTTTCACAGGCCTCTTCGTAGACCTTTTTGTATATCTTTTGTTTTTGCAGCAACACGATAGTTAACTTAATGTATCAGGAGTAGTGGCATCGAGCATCCAGCGACCAGCATCTGTTCTCATCCTCCCATTCCCCCATCTTCCCATTTCCTCATTTGCCCACTCTCTTCCTCACTTCCCGTATGGTCTTTTTGTAATCCTTGGTGTGAAAGATGCCGGTGCCCAGAACAAGGATGTTCGCGCCCGCATCAGCCACCCTTTTTGCGTTCTCTGTTTTTATGCCGCCATCGACCTCGAGGTCTATTTTTCGCCCTGATCTCTGTATCATCTGC
>DLMV01000083.1:5933-9369 GCA_002478225.1 Deltaproteobacteria bacterium UBA7527
ACGTAGGGGATGAACTTCTGGCCGCCGAAGCCGGGGTTGACGCTCATGATCAGCACCATGTCTATCTCGCTGATGATATGGTCCAGCCTGGAAAGAGGGGTTGACGGGTTCAAAGAAACGCCTGCCTTTTTTCCCATTGATCTTATGACGTCAACTGTTCTGAAAAGATGGTGATCGGCCTCAGCATGGACCGTCACGATATCAGCGCCTGCGGCGATAAAATCTTCCGCATATTTTGCCGGGTCTTCGATCATAAGGTGAACGTCGAGCGGTTTAGTTGCGATCTTCTTCACCGCTTCAACGATCATAGGGCCGATAGTAATGTTGGGAACAAAATGGCCATCCATGACATCGATATGTATCAGGTCCGCACCGGCTCGTTCTACGTCCTGTATCTCTTTCTCTAATGCAAGAAAGTTACATGATAAAATAGAAGGAGCTATAAAGATTCTACCCATATTTGCCCTCCAGGGTTTATATTGATGATCAACTCATTATCTTTGTTGAAAATGGTTCTTGGCGGCATCGTTGTTCTGACATCCGTTTTTACAGCTCCGTGCTCGCTTCTCCCGTATTCCATTTTATATTTGATCTTTTTCGTTTCCATCTCTTCCAGAAGGCCGTCTATGTTTATGTTTTTCATTACAGGCAGTATATAATAAGGTTTTTGTTCGCTGCCCACAATAAGGATGACCCCGCCCTGCTCGAGAATGGTGGTGCCTCCTCTTGGCGCCTGGGCTATGACCCTCCCTGTTTTTTCGTGCGGCACGTATATGGTCTTTTTAATAGTGATAAGCTTTTCACCGAGCATCTCGGCGGCCCTTTCCAGTGTTTGGCCCGTAAGCGCCGGTATTTCAACAAGCTGCGGTCCTTCAGAGACAATGACGTAAAGCACCCTCCCCTTCCTGATGGCTATATTCGCGTCCGGTTTTTGTACGGTAATATGGTTGTATGGTACGTCGTTCCTCCGTTCATAACGAAGGATGGCCAGGCTGAGCCCTTTGTTCCCGGCGATCTCTTTTGCTTCCTCGACCTTTTTTCCTCTCACATCGGGGCATACAGTGGTTTCCTGCCGCTTGAGGACAATATCTATGGTAAGATACACTGACAGAACAAATACTGATACGGGTATAAGAAAGTAGAGGGAGTTTTTAATCCACTTCATAATTTTCTAAGTTTTGCGATAAAGAACCCATCCATGCCTGTCTCGTGCGGAAGGGACAAAAAGTATTCCTTATTAAACAGGAACGGGAGGGGTTTTTCAAGGGTAAACTTTGCCGATCCCCTTAATTCTTCTATGACATTCACTGTTTCTTCCGGCTCAAAGGAACAGACGCTGTAAACCATGCGGCCGCCTGTTTTCAGTAAATCCCACAGGGCTGTAAGGAGCTTTATCTGGAAATCGCCGTAAGAACTGATATCCCTTTCCTTTTTATGCCATTTGATCTCAGGGTGTTTCCGTATTATCCCGAGCGATGAACAGGGCGCATCGACCAGTATTGTGTCGAACGACTGCTCTCTGAAAGGAGGGTCCAGCACACTGCCGAGAACAAGGTTCCCTTTGTTGCGGACAAGTTTCAGCCTTTTGACCTCATTGTCCATGGAGACAACGGATCCATGCGCCGTAATGTCCAGTATGTGATGTGTCTTTGTCCCTGAGCCTGCGCAAGCGTCAAGTATCGCATCCCCGGTTTGCGGGCCGAGAGACAGACTGACGAGTTGGGACATCTCGTCCTGTACCACGATCGTGTTATTCTTAAATAGTTTGTGTTTTAAGACCGGTGTCAGCTTCTCAACATGCAGGGCCGCCGGTGAAAAAACACCCTTTGTTGCTTTTATGCCGTCCTCTTCAAGCTCTCTGACCGCTTCGCCAACAGAGATCTTCTTCTGATTAACCCGTAGTGTAAAGTCCGGCGTTTTATTGAGGGCGGAAAGAAGTTGTATGGTTTGCGCCGTCCCGAACCGTTTGCGCCACCTCTCTACGATCCATTCGGGGAACGAGTGCTTTATTGACAAATTGCCGGCGGCAAGCCGTGAGCCGCTGCCTGCCTTAAGGGCATCTCTGTCTCTCAGGTATTGCCGTAAGAGGGCATTGACGAAATTTGCCGCTCCTTTCCCTTTCTCCTGTTTGGTGTAGTTCACAACCTCGTTCACCACGTGATACGGGGCCTTTTTCATAAAGGATATCTGGTAAAGGCTTAGCAGCAGCAGGTATCGCAGGTTTTTCGCAACGGGCCTGTTCGTATAGACGGAGATGACCCAGTCAAAATAGGATTTCCACCGTATCGCCCCGGCTGCCATCTCATATATGAACCCCTTTTGCGATTCCGATAAGGGGTGTTTTGAGAAGAAAGAGTCTACAGTCTCATCGAGAAATGAACCCTCTTCAACCTTTTTGATGATCCCGATAGACAGCGTCCTTGAGGTGTTTGCGGAATTATCTTCTATGTGCCATATCCTCCAATCTCTTGATACGCTCTTCTATTGGAGGATGAGTGCTGAAAAGAGATAAGACGCCCTTTGCGCTGAAGGGGTTGACAATGAACAGCGGCGCCGTGGAAGGATTGGCGTCGTTCATCGGGCTATGAGCAATGCCGGCGTGCAGTTTTTTTAATGCGCCGGAAAGGAACAACGGGTTACCTGAAAGCCTTGCGCCTCCGTCATCAGCGAGATATTCCCTCGACCGTGAGATGGCAAGCTGTATCAGCATAGCCGCAAAGGCTGCGATCATAGAGAAGATAATGACGCTGAAGACGTTGCCGCCGCCTTCGTCATCATCACTGCTTGAACCGCCGAAGAACGCTGCAAACCGCGCAATGTTCGCGATCATCGTGATCGCGCCTGCAAGCGTTGCGGCAACGCTCTGGATCAGGATATCCCTGTGTTTGATATGTGATATCTCGTGAGCAAGAACACCCTCCAGCTCATCCCTGCTCAGTATCCTTAATATGCCGGTCGTGACTGCAACTACGCCGTGAGACGGATCCCTTCCTGTCGCAAAGGCGTTCGGGCTGTCGCTCTCTATGACATAGACCTTTGGCATGGGTATGGATGCTTTCTGGGAAAGGGATGCAACCGTGGCGTATAGTTGCGGGGCCTCGCTCTCCGATACCTGCCGCGCCCTGTACATGGCGAGGACGATCCTGTCGCAAAACCAGTAGCTGACAAAGTTCATAGCAACAGCGATGCAAAAGGCTATATATGCGCCTGAGCTCCCTCCTATCAGACTTCCAAGGGCGACAAATATTATTGTTAAGACCACCATTAAAAAGAATGTCTTCGCCTGGTTCATTTCAACCTCCGTCTTCAAATACTTATTATAATTATAAGCATTTTCAGGCTGTAATCAATAGATACTGCGGGCGAACAGGATACTCGATGCTTGATGATCGATTATCGATAATCGACGCTGCCGGCTATCTGCTATCGACCATTC
>DLMV01000083.1:9448-38539 GCA_002478225.1 Deltaproteobacteria bacterium UBA7527
CACCGCCTTTATTGAACCGGATAGTGCGGGCCGGACTAAAAGACCCATTTCAGCTCAGCGCTTATGATGTTCACGTACCCGCTGTAAGTCCCTTTCAGTCCTCCTCTCAGACGATCCTCAGGGTCAGCGGTTGATTTGGTGATCTTTGTGTCGTTGATAAAGAGGTGCACATAGGCGATATTGAACGTTAATGCGTCTGTGAACCCGTATCCTGCGCCAAGAGCAAGCCATAAACGGTCCGCATCGGGTATCCTCGCCGTTCTCCTCCGGTCGCTGGGAACAGGCGCCTGATCGTAGGCAGTGCCGGCACGGAAGGTCCAGGCCTTGTTCGGGGTGTATGTCGCGCCCAGCGAATAACGGAATACTTCTTTCCATTCTGTTGTCACGACAGAATCTGAGCGCCCGTTATCAAAACGGATGCGAAGTTCGTCGAAGGTGCTCCAGTTTGTCCATGTAACATCGCCCATGATCGACCACTTTGGGTTGAAGCTGTGGAAAAAACTCACTGAAAGAGAATCGGGAGTAGTCAAGTGCGCCCTGATATCGTCGTTCTTGAAGTTCGGTAAGGCGGCGAGCGCACCAGGGACGTTGGAAAATTTTGCTGTTCCTTCAAGCGTGTACCTGATCTTCGAGCGATAGGCCGCTCCGACCCTCGTCTGTTTAGTAAACTCGTAGAGGAGCCCCAAGTTCCATCCCGCACCCCATGCGTCGCCTTCGAGCTTTGCAAAACCATCGGCATTCTGCGGGGCTACTACTATTATGGTTCCAAAGTCAACGGCGTTGGTCAATTTCGCCTTGACGTAGCCAATATTTAATCCCCCGCCTATGCTGAACTTCTCATTTACGCGGTAAGCGATCGAGGGATTGATATTGATATTCGTCAGATCTGATTCGATGGCGTGGTATCTGCCGACCCATCTGTTGTCATACTTCGTAGCTAAGCCGAAAGGGGCGTTGATGCCTATGCCGACGGCAAGCCGGTCGATCTTTTTAACATAGTAAAGGTTCGGAACAAGCTTTGCAACGCCGGCGTCGCCACCATAGTTGCCGATAAGGGCAGCGCCTGTGGTGTGGGTTGAACCTTCATTTTTGAAAGTAAAATTCGGCACTATAATATTGGCCGCGGCAACAAACTGTGTTGGTATTCTTGTCATGCCTGCGGGATTGAAAAAAACCGTTGTAGCGTCCCCGGCTGCAGCGGCGCCTCCTGCAAACGCGTTCCCGAGGCCGCTTACGCTCTGTTCGATCAGGGCAAATCCCGCCCCTGATGCTGACCCGGCCGATACCAGCACCAGGCAGAACACACCGATAAGCACAGATCTGATCGTCTTGAAATCCATTTTCCCTCCTTTTGCAGAGTTTTTTTTAAAAAAACATACCTTACACACCGGTTATCTTCAGGAACGACACGCCGAGACCTCCCGGACCAACGTGGGATGCGATAACGCCGCCGATCTTGCCCCGGTAAACAAGGGAAAGGCCGGGGATCTTTTTGGACCTCTCCAGGAGTTCTGTGGCTGCTTCGCTGTTTCCCGTGTCCGCAACCGACATCAGGATCTGAGAATGTTCGTCTGCTCCTTCTTCCACAAGTTCCACAAAACGGCTCAGCAGTCTCTCGGTTGTGCGTATCTTCTCGACGGGCTGGACCACCCCTTCCACCAAGTGCAGGAGAGGTTTTACCTTCATGAGAGTGCCCATGAAGGCCTGGGCCTTTCCTATCCTGCCTCCCCTCTGCAGATAATCCAATGAATCAACGGAAAAGTAGGTTTGCACCTTCCGGGCAAGTTCTCTGGAAAAATCCGCCACGCTTTCGAAGGAAGTTCCCTGGCCGGCCTTCCTGGCGCACAAAAGGATGATCAGCCCAAGTCCCATGGAGGCCTGGAGGGAATCCACCACCTCTATCCGGGCGTCGGCAAAATGGTTCTTAGCCAGAAGCGCGGACTGGTAAGTGCCGCTCAGCGTGGATGAGAGATTGATGCAGAGAACAGGCTCTCCCTGCGCCGCGAAAGGAGCAAAGGCGTTGATGAAATCCTGGGGTGATGGCTGCGATGTTGTCGGAAAGTCCGTTGACTTTTTTAAGAGTGAACAGTATTCATCGGGTTCAATATCATAAAAGTCCTTCCAGCTCTTTTCTCCCAGGTGAATGGTCAACGGCACGACGCCTATGCCGTATTCCTGTACCAGGTACCGCGGGAGGTCGGCAGTGCTGTCTGTAATGATCTTTATAACCCCCCCCTTTTTTTTCTTTCTACTCTACCGAGATAATGTATTGCGCATAGGGCTGCCCGCCGAAATACAGCTCAACTGTTTTATCTTTAAAGCGCTGCTGCACCGCTGCCTGCAGGTCTTCCGCGTCCTGCTTTCCGACAGAATCACCATAAAAAAGAGTGATGATCTCATCGGCAGCATCGAGCATGGACGCAACGAGGTCCATAACGGCCTCTCCCGCAGAGCCTGAAGAGCACCGGATCTCACCCTTATAGATGCCGATCGAATCGCCTGCCTTGACCTCAATTTCCCCCGCAGTAACGCTTCTTGACGCCTGCGCCACCTCCCCGCTTTTCACGCCTTTCCACGCCCCCTCCATGTTGCCGATGTTCTTCTCAAACGTAGCGTCATCCATATAGGCCAGCAACGCCGACAGTCCTTCGGGGGGAGAGGATGTCCTCAGGACCCTTACCTCTTTTGACGTCATGCCCGCTGCCTGGACCGCAGCAGGATAGACATTCTTATGATTGGGCAGGATGACCACGTTCGATGACGCCACTGCCTCTACTGCGGACACAATGTCGGAGGTGCTGGGGTTTTGCGTTGGGCCGCCATCTATCACCAGTTCGCTGCCGGCGTTGTAGAATATCTCCTTGAAGCCATCTCCCAGGACAATGGCAACGACAGAGGTGGCCTTTTTGCTCTTCTGGTTCACAAAGCGAGCCGTATGCTGAACGAGCATATCATCCACCTTGATCGATGAGACCTGGCCCAGGGAAGAGGCATAACGCAAGACCTCGTCGGGTTGGCCGGTATGGATGTGGACCCTTGCGAGGCGGGTATCCCCTACCAGAATAATGGAATCGCCCATCCGGATGAGGTTCTCCTTCATGGCATCCCCTGAGATCTGGCTTCCTTTAAGGATGAACTCGGTACAGTAGCGGTAGTTCCAGTGGTGTTCCGTTGGTTCAACTTCCGTTTCCCTGAGGATGTCTTCGTCGTTGATTGCCTCGCCGGCATTCATTTTGCCATGGATCAGGCGCACCATACCTTCCAGAAAATAGAAAAAACCAAGCCCCCCTGCGTCAACGACGCCGGCTTCTTTAAGTCTTGGAAGGAGGGTCGGTGTTCGTTCAACAGAAGCGCCTGCCGCCTTGACCATCTCATCGAGAAGGACCGCAAGGTCTTGTTCCGTCTTGACAACCCTCTCCGCAGCCTCCGACGTCTCCCGGACAACGGTAAGTATTGTCCCCTCTGCCGGATGGAGTATGGCTTTATAGGCTTTCTGTACGGCGCATGAAAAGGCAAAGACGATGTCCGCTGCAAAGAGGCGATCCCGCCCTTCTATCCCCTCGGCCATCCCGGCCAGGATCTGCGCCAGGATGATCCCGGAATTGCCCCTGGCCCCCATCAGGGACCCCCATGCTGCAGCCTTGACAGTCGTTTCCAGTGAGACCTCCTGCAGGGCTTCTATCTCGCGGACAGCGGCGATGAGCGTCATGGACATGTTGCTTCCTGTATCGCCGTCCGGCACAGGAAACACATTGATCTTGTTCAGGTGGCTGCGATTGCTGACCACCCAATCCGCTCCTGCAAGGATGACCTGCTTAAAGCGCTTTGCGCCGCAATAGAGAATTGCCATGTATCGTTATGCCTTTCTTTGCTTTGTTTTCCCACCAGAAAACAATTGCTCTTCAACAGGAACGATTCGTGCCGTCAGGCATGAAGGTAAAATACATGATCTTTTTATTTTTACCTTTTAATCGAAAGACCGGTTTAAGTAATCATTGTCTTTCAATATGAGATATTTTGCAACTAAAATAAATCGTCCGGCAAGCCTGATCCTTATTTTTCCCGACCGAGCTTCTTCACCTTCTCCATGAACTCTTTCAGTTTTTTCTCATGACCCCTGTCAGTGGGGCGGTAATAGCGTCTCCCTTCCAGCTCCTCCGGCAAATAGGCCTGCTTAACGAGGGCGTCTTCATAATCATGGGGATAGAGGTAGCCCTTGCCGTACCCGAGGTCCTCCATGAGCTGCGTCGGCGCATTCCTGATATGCAGGGGGACAGGGTATTCCGGCATATCCCTGACATCGCGGCTCGCCGCGCTATATGCCTTATAAATAGCATTGCTCTTCTCGCAGAGCGAAAGGTACAGGCATGCCTGCG
The DNA here is from genome assembly GCA_002478225.1 of Deltaproteobacteria bacterium UBA7527. GTDB lineage: Bacteria > Desulfobacterota > Syntrophorhabdia > Syntrophorhabdales > Syntrophorhabdaceae > UBA5609. The sequence goes on from DLMV01000083.1 coordinate 13,825, forward strand.
CAATGGCCAGGTATCCTTCAGGGGGGCCGATGAACCTGAATGCCTCTGTGGCAGACATCGCCAGCGACAACGCAAAGGGATCGGCGTTCCCCACGTCCTCTGACGCAAAACGCACGATCCTCCGCAAAATATAGAGCGGGTCTTCTCCCGCTTCGATCATGCGCGCAAGCCAGTAAAGGGCGGCATCGGCATCGGAGCCACGCATGCTTTTGTGGAGGGCGCTTATAAGGTCATAATGCATCTCGCCTTTTTTATCATAGAGGGCGGTCTTTCTCTGGTATGCCTCCTTGACGATAGTGTGGTCAACGACAGGCTCTTTCTGCCCCGTCTCTCGCACCATCTTATAGCAGACCTCAAGGAGGTTAAGGGCGCGTCGCGCGTCGCCATCGGCAAGGACGGCGATCTCTTCGATCGTTTCATTGCTGATCTTTAATTTTGCAGCTACCAGCTCTTTGTCGGTGTCTAACGCCCGCCTCAGGATCGTTGTCAGTTCGTCCTTTGTTAACGGGCTCAGGGTGAGCACCCTCATACGCGAAAGCAGCGGCGAAATGATCTCAAAAGAAGGGTTCTCTGTTGTCGCGCCGATGAGGATGATGGCGCCGCTCTCAACATGGGGAAGGAACGTGTCCTGCTGGAGCTTGTTGAAGCGGTGGAACTCATCAATAAAGAGGATCATCCGCTGGATCTTCGTCTTCTGCATGACCTCCTTGACCTCTTTTATGCCGATATTGACCGCGCTCAGGGAAACAAACGGCACCTTCATATATCGTCCCATGAGCCACCCGAGGGTTGTCTTTCCTACACCGCTCGGCCCCCAGAGGATCATGGACGGTATATCCTTCTTTGCTATAAGAAGACGCAGTATTTTATTGTCGCCGAGGAGGTGTTCCTGCCCGACAAAGTCATCGAGCGTCTTCGGCCTCATCCTGTCCGCAAGGGGCTTCCCCGCGTCACCTTTCTGCAGGATGCCATTGTCAAATAATTCCATGGTATTAGAAAGATAATACCAGCTTACAGCGGCCCTTTGCAAGGCAAATGGAAGGGTTTTTCAGTTGACGGACAGTACGAGCTTTACTGCAATTGGCTGAAAGAACTCACTGAAAAGGAAAGGATGGACGAGATCGGCAGGCATAGCAAAGGCATACTCGACCCTGATTTCTGGAAGCCGGTAGGATACGGGGCCGTTATCGGCGCGATTCTCATGATGGTTTTTCTCGGCGGGTACCATTATGCCGGGAGCTCCGGTTTTTGTGCAAGCTGTCACAGCATGAAATACGTCCATAGTAAATGGCGGGTATCGAAGCAATGCAGAGAAGGGGCATTGATGTGAAAAAGGCAACGCGGGAAGAGATGAGAAGCTATGTATGCGGCCAGTGTCATGTGGAATACTACTTCGAGCCGGAAACAACCCGCGTCGTCTTTCCCTGGGACAAAGGCCTCCATCCTGAACAGATTTACGCCTATTATACCGACAAGCCAAAGGGCTTTGCCGGCGACTGGCTCCACCCCGATTCACATACACAGATGCTGAAGGCCCAATGGTACTGGGATTTTGTGGCAGCCGAGAACAGCATGGGTTTTCATAATCCATCGCAGGTCATGAATGTGCTGGACCAGTCGATCGACCTTGCGCACCAGGCTATCACAACGGCAAACCTTGCAGCAGGAACGAACTGCTGAAGAATCTTATTGCTAATAATCAGATATCTGCCATTCGTCATAATGGCTGCCGCTTAATTCCGAGATAAAACGTGAAGGCCTGAGGATCACGTGCCCAACCTGCCTGTCAAAGACAATCATGGGATAGCAGAGGTAAAGCTCATCCATTGCCCTCGTGGCAGCCACATAGAACAATCTTCGTTCTTCTTCCAGTCCTCCGTCCTCGATGGCCTTCGGATTGGGGAACCTCCCCTCGGCGCACCAGATAATGAATACCACCTTCCATTCAAGACCCTTTGCCTGGTGAATGGTGCTCAGGATGACCCGTTCGTCGTCCCTGTCCGCAGCGATGATCTCCTCTCCGCTTATGCCGCTCATAAGGGACAGTTCGCTTAAAAAACTTTCCAGCGACTGGTATTTTGTGGAGAAATTGATGAGCTGTCCCAAGTCTTCGAGCCTCGATTCATAATTCGGATAATTGAACTTCAGGTATTCCGTGTAGCCGTGTTTAAGGACAGCCGTGATCATGTCGGAAGGGGCTTCCTGTTCATAGAGGCTCGAGAGCTCCCTGAATAGTCCGGACCATGTATCGATAGTCTCCTTCTGGATGTTCTTGAACTGGTCGGCGATCTTTTTCGAGATCAAAAGCTCAAAAGGGTTCTCAGAGGCCTTCATATAGGCATAGATCCTTTCCGCTGTCTTCTTGCCTATCTTCGGGAATATCTTTAGCATCCTCAGCCACGATACCTCATCGTCGGGGTTTACCATGACCCGCAGGAACGAGACGACGTCCTTGATGTGGGCCTGTTCGAAGAAGCGAAGGCCGCTTCGTATCTCAAAGGAGATGTCCCTCCTCGTGAGCTCCATCTGCAGTTCCATACAGTGGTAATGGGCCCTGTAGAGTACTGCTATATGATCGAGCGGCACGCCTTCATCCCGCAGCTCAAGGATGCGCTGGGCAACGAATTCTGCCTGCTGGATAACGTCCCTGGAAGGCGCCACGACGGGGATGACGCCGCTTTTTTTGATGCTCCGGAGGACCTTGAAGAACTGCTGCTTGTTGTGTGATATGGAGTTGTTTGCAAGACCAAGTATCTCAGGGGTGCTCCTGTAATTTGTCTCGAGCTTGAAGGTCTTTGTCTCTTCATATTTTTTTGGGAAGTCGAAGATATTCTGGAAATTCGCTCCCCTGAAAGAATAGATGCTCTGCGCGTCGTCGCCGACGACCATGACGTTGCGGTTGATGAGGCCCATGAAATCCACAATCTCAGACTGTATCCTGTTCGTGTCCTGGTACTCATCGACGAGGATGTGGGTAAATGTGCCCGCATAGAGCTTTTGCAGGTGCTCGTTCTCAGAGAGCACCTTGTGCCAGTAATAGAGGAGGTCATCGAAGTCCATTGCGTTCGTGAGCCTCTTTTTCTCCGTGTAGAGCCGGTAGACCCGCGATATCTCATCGACGATGTCGTAGAAATACGGGGTCTTTTCCCTGATCGAGTCCTCGATGCTGTTCATCGTGTTGATGCAGTAGCTGAATATCTCCTTCAGCACCCCGCCCTTCGGGAACATCCGCGCCTTCGTGTCTATCTTTGATTCCTTGAGGACGACCTCGACGAGGTCCTTTGCGTCCTCGTTGTCGAGTATGGTGAAGTTCTTTTTAAAACCGGCCAGTTCGCAGTTCTGCCGCAGGATCATGTTCCCGATGTGATGGAACGTCCCTCCCCAGATGTACCGGGTGTCGATCTTCAGCAGGTGCTCCACCCTGTGGAGCATTTCCCGGGCTGCCTTGTTCGTAAAGGTGAGGAGGAGGATGCCGTTGGGGGATATGCCCCTTTCGAGAAGCCTGGCGACCCTGTAGGTAACGACCCGTGTCTTCCCGCTGCCTGCCCCGGCGATGACGAGTATGGGGCCGTCCTCGCTCATGACGACCTTCAGCTGCTCTTCGTTAAGCTCCTTCTCATAGTCTATGCGGGGCGTCGTCGGGGCTGTGTCCCTGTGGATGGTATATCGTTTCATCGGCGTAACATTATCCTGCATGGACTGCCGTAAGTCAAGAAACGTATCTCCGTTTGTCGTATATAGTATATCGTATAGCGCAATTCGCACCGGATAATCCATGTCCATTTCTACATCAAGACCTCGGAGAATATCTTCCTGTAATTCGGGCAAGGCCTCTTTGAAAGCTTATTAAATACAGGTCTTGACCGGGGGTGGAGAGGGATCATTGACGATTTCCGATATGATCACATATGGACCGGAATGGTTTCATCGGTCAGCAGATCGAAGATCTCCTTTGCTGCCGGGCTTGACCTGATCGCTGTCCTGCCCCGTGGTCTTGGATAATCTAAGTCAATGATCTTAACGATTTTTGCGGGTCTTCCGGACAACACGATGACCCTGTCGCTCAGATAGACTGCTTCTTCAACGCTGTGAGTGACAAAGAGTATTGTCACCTTTCTTTCCTGCCAGATCTTCAGAAGAAAATCCTGAAGGGAGTTCCTTGTCGGGCCGTCAAGGGAGCTGAAGGGCTCATCCATCAGCAAAACCGCCGGATCATTGATGAGGGTCCTCGCGATGGCAACACGCTGCTGCATGCCGCCTGAAAGCTCAAAGGGATATTTGTCTTCAAACCCATCAAGGCCGAATGCCTTTATATAATCTCCGGCGGCGGATTTCCTGCGCCTTTTCTCCATCCCTTTTATTTCCAGTCCGAATTCCACGTTCTGCAGCGTCGTCCTCCACGGGAAGAGTGCGTATTCCTGGAAGACAAGGCCGACCATCTTATCGGGCCCGGTAAGATGGTTGTCGTCAATATAGATCTCACCTTCCGATGCCTTCTCCAGACCCGATATAATCTTGAGGATTGTTGTCTTGCCGCATCCGCTGGGGCCGATAATAGAGACGAATTGCCCGTGTTCGACGGTGAAGCTGATATCGCGGAAAACATCCACAGGAGCCGTCGACCTTGCGGGCATATATGTCTTGTTCAACCCTGCAACCCTTAAGCCCAGAGAACCTCCTCTATTGTCAATTCCATCTGACGATCCATGATTCCGCGTATCGCAGCAAAATGTTTATGACAAGTCCGGTCAGGCCGATAATAACCATACCTGCAAGTATCTCATCGGGTCTCTGAATGTCCCGGGCAACCATGATCATATACCCCAGTCCGTAACCGTTCTCAACGCTGACAAATTCCGCCGCAACCAGCGTCATCCAGGCCACGCCTACCCCGACCCTCATGCCGGTAAAGATTGAAGGTACAGAGCCTGGCACAAGGACCTTGAAGAATATGTCCTTGTCCGTTGCGTTTAAGGTGCGTGCCGCATCGATGAGTATCGGGCTTATCGAATGGACCCCTGAGGCGGTGTTGAGCAGTACAGGAAAGAAGGCGCCCAGGAATATAATGAAGGCAGCCGATCTGATCCCGATCCCGAACCACAGGATCGCTATCGGTACCCATGCGAGTGGAGGAATGGGGCGGACCATCTCTACAAGAGGGCTTACGAATTCACGCAGGCGCGTGGACCATCCCATGAGAATCCCCAGGGGCACGCCGGCGATGACCGCTGCGGCAAATCCCAGGAGTACCCGGTAAAGGCTGTAAAGCAGGTGGTCGTGGAGCAGGTGTCCGGGAGGGACGCCGGTAAATATGATGTCCCATAAGGCAGCAATGATATTGAACGGCGACGGCAGCATGAAGTAAGGGATAATCCCGGACCAGGACAGGCACTGCCATATGGCGATCAGCACAAGGGGTGCGATATATATCCTGATACGTTTCATTTCCCGACAACTGATCTCAGAATCTCATCATGAAAAAAACTATCTATGAACGCATATGGATCGGAGACCTTTACATAGCCAAGTCTTGTGAGGAAACGAACATATTCAACAGCATGGCGGGCATTAAGATCATACGTATATTCCGTGTATTCAATGGCGGCCTGTATCGTTTCATGATCCATTCCGGTGTATCTGGCCCCAATGTTGATTGCCTCTTCTTTATGGGTATGGATATAATCCGTTGCCCTGACATGGGCGCGTACAATGCGTTTGGCCTGATCTTTGTGTTTGTTGAAAAATCGCGAATCGACAACCAGAACACAGCAGGGGTGCCCTTTCCAGATATCGGCGGAGCCAAGCAATATCCGACCTATACCCATCGTAACGGATTTGGCTACGTATGGTTCCCACGCAATAAAGGCATCGATCCGTGAGGTTTTCAGTGCGCTTATCATTTCAGGTGGTCTTAAGACAACGATATTGACGCTTTTTATTGCAATATGATGGTCTGACAGGGCTTTTTGAATGAGAAACTCCTGCATCTGCGCATATCCCGGAACAGCAACGGTCTTGCCGATGAGGCCGGAAATGTCCGTGATCGGCGAATCTTTCCTCACCACGATCGCCGAACCTTCCCCGTTTGCCTGGGCGAGGACAACCACCCTTGCCGTTCCATTTGCCATGGCCGTTATTACCGGGGCCTCCCCGAGGTATCCAACGTCAAGGCAGCCGGCGGCAAAGGCATTCATCATTTCCGGGCCGGCCTTGAAGATGCCTTCAATCTTTACTTTAAGGCCTTCCTGTTCGAAAAAACCTTTTTCCAATGCTATAAACGCGGCAAGGCCATGCATGTCGTTTTGGAGATATGCCAACCTGACCGGTCTATTTGCGTCATTACCGGAGGCCGGCGGGATTATTATGAGGGCGATGCAGATGATCACCAGATATTGCAAGACAAGTCTTTTCAGTCGAATGGCCACCGAAACACTCTCTTTGATATTTTGCACATGTGCGCGAAAACGTCAACTCATTTCATTTTTCTGCCGGTGATATTTGTTCGTTTTATCGGTGATTTTTTTCACTTTTTTTGGTATACTTGAAAATCAGCTCATGGCTGACGGCTCATAGCTCAAAGCAACAACGAGAACCGAATAGGCAATATACGAAAAAATATTTTGTTGCCAACCCTCTACTGCTTATTTTGTTTGACTTTTGCTATCAGCCATGAGCCATGAACTATCAAATACCTTCACAGGAGGTAATTATGGCGGAAAAGAATAAGCAGAAAAGGGAGACGAAAAAAGCCCCGCAAAAGACCTTGAAGGAAAAGAGAAAAGAAAAACTCGAAAAGAAGAACAAATAGTATTTCTAATCCAAGGAGGATGCAACATGAGAATCGTGCTATTGGGAGCCCCTGGGGCCGGAAAAGGCACAGTGGCAAAGATGCTGACGGATTATGATGGTTCGGTACAGATCTCGACGGGAGATATCCTGCGAAACGCTGTCAAGGCGGGAAGCGAGCTTGGCAAAAAGGCACAGGGATTTATGGAGAGGGGCGAGCTTGTCCCTGACGACCTCATAATGGATATCATGGAAGGAAGGCTGCAGGAGCCGGATTGCGCAAAGGGCTTCCTCCTCGACGGTTTTCCGAGAACGATCCCGCAGGCCGAGGCGCTGAAGAAATTACTGTCAAAGATCGATCTTAAGCTCGACAGGGTTATCAACCTTGACGTTCCTAAGGATGTCATACTGGACAGGCTGACGACCCGGAGGACCTGCTCCAACCCTGATTGTCAGGAGATCTATAATATCAAGAGCAAGCCGCCGAAACCGGACGGAACCTGCCTGAAATGCGGATCACCTGCTGTTCAGCGCGCTGATGAGACGGTGGAAGCCATCACGAAGCGCCTTGAGACATACAACGAAAAGACCGCTCCCCTCATCGATTTCTACAAGAAGGAAGGTCTCGTGACAACCATCAGTTCATTGAGCAGCGAAGAGATCGTCAATCAGATAAAGAAAGCGGTGAAGAAATAAGATACAGGTGATAGGTCGTGGGTGATGGGTGATGGGAAAAAAAGGGGTCCCGGATCCCAGAGGAATCCTTTTTCTCGATCCCCCTATCACCTATGACCCATGACCTATCACCTATGACCTATAACCTATAACCCTTTTTATCCATGCAATTCGGTTTTTCTACATATTTCTGCATGCGCAAACCCATCGGGCAGATCGTCAAAGAACTCGTCAAAAGGGGGGTCAGGACGGTCGAATTATCCTATGAGCTTCCCCATGTCCTGAGCATGGATGAAACGTTCATAGCGCAGGTCAAAGAACTCCGGGGGAACGGCGTGGCGTTCTCCATGCACGGCCCTTTCTTCGAGATCAACCTCGGAAGCTATATCGATGAGGTAAGAAAGGTATCGAAAGAGCGGAATAAAAACGCTGTCGTCATGGCTGCGAAGATCGGCTGCGACCCTCTCGTTGTCCACCCCGGCTATTCCTTCATGACAAATAGGGTGAGGCAGCTGGAGGAACAGCTCAGGTTATCATTTATCGAGGATCTGCGGGAGATCATCGCCTTTGCACATCACCAGGGAGTAAGGATCGCCCTCGAGAATGTCCACATGCCCTATTTCTTTTTCTGTGACCTCAAGGAATTCCCGGAATTGCAGCGGCTGGCGCCCGGCATAGGCATGGCCCTGGACCTGGGCCATGCCTATCTTGCAAAGCGAGCTAATGGTTCTGAGGACCCCGAAGGCGAGATCCTGACCGATATACACACTATCGGCATTGAGAACATCCTGCACGTCCATCTCCACAACAATGCGGGCGAGAAGGATGAGCACCTGTTCCTCGAAGGGGACATCGATATGAATAGGCTCATCAGCGGCCTCAAGGACCTTGGTTATGACAGAAAGGTCATTGTCGAGAGCTTTGAGATAGAGGAACGCGGCATCGAACCTGTGCTTGAAAGGCTCAAGGCCATCTCTATTTAACCCCGGATCTCCATAATGTAAAAAGTGAAATGTAAAATGTTCAAACCTTTCGCCTTTCTCATTTTACCTTTTACTTTGTCAGCTATGACCTGTATTGCCCGCCGAACGGCTTTTTTTAAATCTCGATATACGATATACGTTAGTTTATCGTGTTGGTCTGCAATTACTGCAATACCGATGCCCAGAAGATGAACGTCAGGGGGGATGCAAGGGTCGACAGGGTAACAGCCCCTGAGGCAATATCGGTGTCGCCGCCGATCTCACGAGCCAGAATGTATGATGTGGTAGCGGTGGGAGTCGCAAGGAGTATGATGCCGGGGAGCATCTCTTTAAAGGGAACACCTAAAAGCTTACAGATCAAAAGCGAGCACGCCGGCAGCACAACGAGCTTGAGGAACGAGATAGTGCCTGAAAGGGCGAAGGACTTTTGGATCGTGCCTATGGTAATTGACGCGCCGATGATAATGAGCGCCATAGGGAGAGCAATATTTGCTATAATACCCATGCTTCTCAAAAGAACGCCCGGCATGGATATCTTGAGGTAAAGGACGGCGATGCCGCAGAACGTGGCAACAATGACCGGCGTCTTGATGACCGGCAGAAATGCTTTGAGGATGTTCTTATGATGATGCTGTGTCCAGGAAAGCACTGCTATCGCAAGGGTGTTGTTAACAAGGATGAGAAAACCGATAAGGATGCTGCCCCTTTTCAACCCTTCCTCGCCAAGCATATAGAAGAGAACGGCTAAGCCGATGTAAGAAACATTCCCATGAAATGTCGTCTGAACGAAACTGCCAAGCCTGCCCTGCCTTAGACCAATCGTGAGTCCGGCAATGAGAGATACGCACAGTACTATGATCGTCGGGAGTATGACCGAAAAGATATGGGTCAGCTCCACGTCCCCGGGATTCGATTTGACGATCCCGGTAAAGATCAGGACCGGAAGCGGGAAGAGAAATACGAACCTGTTCATCTCCTGTATGAAATGCTCCTTGAGGAAGCCTTTTCTCTGGATAATGTATCCGAAGGCAATGATCAGAAATATAGGTATTATCGTTTCAACGACGGCCATAAACGCAGCTCACAACGGAACACCCGTGAGGCGTAATTCGCTGCCTTTTTCCCCTTACGCCTTACGATCCACGACTAACGGACTCATGTACTACTTATCATGTCAGCCGTTTGCATGCAACAGGATTGTGGTAGGGTAAAAGCGTTCACAATGCAGAACGCCATCGAAGCAGGATCGTTCATATTTTCTTGACGAAATCATCAAGAAAAAGATATAAAAAAAGCAGGGTTATAGTCGGGGCAAGCGCGTAACCGGTCAACAAAGCAACATAGCCGGATCCTTCAGCGCCTACCACTACGACTTGACAAAGAAAAAGCGGACAGACAACGTCTTGACATCAAGACAACATGAGTGTGCACGGGCGCATTAGCTCGCCTGGACCGAATGATAGGTCCTGTCGATAATGCTTGCAGAATAAGGCGTCTCAGAAGGTTTATAGCCTTCCGGCACCTGTGGGGTAAAGGTAGTTTATTAAAAAAATATTTGAGGAGGATGTACCATGAAGAACGGTCACTGGATGACGGCGAAAGACGTGGTTAGGGTCAACGCAAAGAAGTACCCTAACAAGATCGGATGCAAGGACCTGTACAAGGAGTATACCTTCAAGCAGTGGAATGAGCGTTCATGCAGGCTTGCGAACGCCCTTGCGGACCTGGGTTTGAAGAAAGGTGAGAGGTTTGCGGTCCTTGCTTACAACTGTGTTGAGTGGATGGAGATCTATACAGCGGCGGCGAAAGGCGGCTTTATCTGTGTTCCTCTTATGTTCAGACTTGCAGCGGCTGAGATGGAATACATCATCAATCATTGCGAGGCGAAGATCTTTATCGTACAGTCCGGCAAAGATCCGGCAGACGGAAAAGAATTTCCCTGGATCGAGCAGGTTAACGGGATGAAGAAGAACATCCCTACGGTACAAAAGTATATCAATTTTGCCGTGGACAGCCCATCCTACGATGGTTATATCAACTACGAACAGATACTCGCGAAGGCGAGCCCGGAAGAGCCTGCGACGGTTGTTGACGCTGATGACCCATGGGTGATCATGTATACCGGCGGGACAACAGGCAAGCCGAAAGGTGTTGTGAAGAGCCACCTCAACCTCTTTGCCCAGTACTTCATCATGATCTATGAACACCAGTTCAACTATGATGACTGCAACCTTCTTGTCATGCCATGCTGCCACGTCAACTCGCTTTTCTATTCATTCGTGGCAACCTGGGTAGGCGGCACGGTCATGTGCTACAATATGGTCAGCTTTAACCCGGAGAACCTCCTGAAGACCTTCCAGGACCACAAGGTAACCTTTACTTCATTGGTACCGACGCACTACATCATGATGCTCGCGCTTCCAGACGAGGTAAAGGCCAAATATGACCTGAGCAGCGTGAAAAAGCTCCTCATCTCTTCGGCGCCCGCAAGAAGGGATACGAAGCTCGGCGTATTGAAGATGTTCCCAAACTCTGAGCTGAATGAGGCATATGGCTCGACAGAGGCAGGCATCGTTACCGTTCTGAAGCCCAATGAACAGCTTACGAAGCTTGGCTCCTGCGGACGTGAGGTTATCGGGACTGATGAGATCAGGTTCTATGATGAAGATGGCAACCTCATTACGCAGCCGAACGTTGTTGGAGAGCTCTATTCAAGAAGCTCGATGCTTTTCGAAGAATACTGGAAAGAACCCGAGAAGACAAGGGCAGCCATGAAAGGCGAATACTTCAGCGCAGGCGACATGGGATACAGGGATGAGGACGGTTACATCTTCCTCGTCGACAGAAAGGCGAACATGATCATCTCGGGCGGCGAGAACATCTTCCCATCGGAGGTGGAGAATGTTGTCGGTAGTCACGAGAAGGTAAAAGACGTTGCGGTCATCGGCGTACCGCATGAGAAGTGGGGCGAACAGGTAACGGCAGTCGTCGTATTGCATGAGGGCCAGACGATGAAACCTGAAGAGGTCAGCGCATGGTGTAAAGGAAAGATCGCGGGCTTCAAGGTTCCGAAAAACGTTATCTTTATTAAAGACGAAGAGATGCCGAGATCCGGCGCCGGCAAGATCCTCCACAGGATCCTGAGGGAAAGATACGGAAAATGGAGCGATCACCAGTAAGATAACTGATGCAAAAAAAACAATGGGGGCTTTTATGCCCCCGTTGTTTTCTACGGGGGAAATTATATTCCGCTATGCGGCAAAAAGGAGGGGTTATGAAAAGCACAGTCTTTTCTGTACTGGCGTTCCTTATTCTTTCTGTATGCGCGGGAACGCTCAATGCTTCGCCTGCCGACACGATACAGTACCGCATCAATGATCTTCAGTCAAAGATCGATAACGGGCTTAAATACCGTCAACTCACCGAGCCTGAGGCAAAAAGCCTCCAGAAACGACTTGATAATATAAAGATCAGCTTTGAAAAGGCCAAAGGCAGGAATCTGCCTCCAAGCTCAGTGACATCTATTAATCAGAAGCTTGATGTCTTAACCAGGGATATCTCGAAAGAGAGGCACGATGCGCAGAGAGCCGCAAACCCATCTGCGGAAAAAAGAATAAATGACCGCATCAATACCTTGCAGGCGAAGATAGACAGCGGAACAAAATCAGGACAGCTTACAGACGATGAGGCAAGAACGCTGCAGTCAAGGCTTAATGCCATTAAGAACCGTTTTGAAAATGCAAAAAAGAGTCCATTAGCCACGCAGGAGACAAAAGCGATCAACGGCCAGCTTGACAATCTTAGCAGGGATATCTCGAAACAAAAACAGGACGAACAGCGCAAAAAGGCAAAACGTTGATCTTCTGCTCATATGTTGCATATCCGGCAGGGATCTCGGTCCCCGTTTTTTTATTCATAGCAGTTCTTTTCGTTGTTGCATGGTGTGAAGGTGTGCTATAAATACACTATGGTAAAGGATTACTCGCTTTACTTGCGTGTCGGGGACAGGGTATACCACAAGTATTATAAAAGGTGGGGTCTCGGCATTGTCGTTGAAGAACGGAGGTCTGAGCTCCCCGGCGGCTTCTGTTATGTGAGGATAGATTTTCAGGATGGGAAGCTGCGGGTGTTTGACAATAATTTTAAAAGCGGGGGTTGCTGCTACTATGCGGGCATAGAAAAGATCGATGACCGCAGGCACACAATACAGTTCAGCGAGGACAGGGGGAACGGAAATCCCAGGCCGGCAAGAAAGGCCTTGATGAAGGGCAAAGAGTAGCCTGATGCATAATAACAGGGGATATATGGATATCGAATTGACAAAACATGTCCGTGGGGCAGGGTGAGCGTCAAAGATAGGTCCGGGCGACCTTACGAACATCCTTTGCGGAATAGACATTCCAGGGGACGAGAGCGTAATAGTCGGCATAGAGGGTTTTGAGGACGCCGGCGTCTACAAGATCACCGACGAGATCGCCCTTGTCCAGACCGTAGACTTTTTTACGCCCATTGTGGACGATCCTTATTGGTTCGGGCAGATCGCCGCAGCGAACGCCCTGAGCGACATATACGCCATGGGGGCCGCGCCGAAGACGGCGTTGAACTTAGTCTGCTTTTCCCTGAAGAAGTTTGATATAGCCGTTCTCAAGGAGATCATCAGAGGAGGTGCCGACAAGATACGGGAGGCAGGCGTGAGTCTCCTGGGAGGACACAGCGTTGATGACGAAGAGATCAAGTACGGCCTTTCAGTAACCGGCGTTGTCCATCCCCGGAGGGTTATTTTGAACCAGGGGGCTCTCCCCGGCGATGTCCTGATCCTGACGAAGCCGCTTGGCACCGGCATTTTGAACACAGGGATCAAGGGGAAGGTCCTCAGCGAAGGCTCCATCCGGAAATTGGTTGGGATAATGGCGCAGCTCAACAGAAAGGCATCGGAGGCGATGCTCTCCGTTAACACACATGCGGGCACCGATGTGACCGGTTTTGGACTTGTGGGCCACCTCAAAGAGATGATCGGAGAATCCATCGGCGTGGAAATGTTCAAGAACAAGATCCCCTATTTCACGGAGGCGGTGGATCTCGTGAAATCCGGTTTTGTGCCAGGCGGACTATACAGGAACAGGGATTTTTATAAAGGGTATGTCGTAAGCGAGGCGGAAGACTTTTTCTACGATATCATCTTTGACCCCCAGACATCGGGCGGTCTGCTTTTCGCCGTTGCGCCTGAAGATCTACCGGTATTTGAGAAGAACGCAGCAGACCTGGGAGTTGATTATTGGGTCATAGGAAAATTTCTCTCAGGACCAAAGGGGAAGATAATACTTAACCCATAGCCGTCATGCGGCGTATCTCTTCTTCGCCTCTGCCAGTTTTATGAAGTGTCTTCTTTCCTCTTCGACTATCAGGTCGATCTCCACACGGTCTTTCTCTGCGAGAAATTGTTTCACCTCCTGATAATAGAGGATGGAGTCCATCTCCCGCGCCATGGCAAAATCTATTGCCGACAGCGTATCTTTTATTTCGGGCAATGCCGCATCACGGAGGTCTTTCCTGAAGATCACCTTGCCATCGATGTAGTCCCTGAGGTACGCGAGATATTCGCCTTTGTATGTTTCCGGCACGCTCGATTGTTTTATCTTTGAGAGCATGTCGGTGAATATCCTTTTATGCCGTATCTCCTCATCGGCAAGGCGATTGAAGATGTCCCTTGCGCCTGCATCCTCCGCCATGAGCGCAGCTTTATGATAGAAGATCTCGCCGTCCTCTTCGATCCTGATGGCAAACTGAAAAATATCGGCCGGTTGAAATATGTTCATTGTACCCTCCTTTGTATCTTTCCTGAGTGAATATTTCCTTTCTGGGCAATCCCTGAAGGAAAATATCAACCATAATGCCTGAGCTGAAAACCTTCTCCTGTTGCATACTCCACATAACTGCCGTGCTCTATGAAATCGCCGGTGTTCACATAGACCTTTTCCCTGTCTCCGCCGGCAAGAAAAGCATGGTCCGGCATATGCGAATGCGCAAGGACAACCGCGTCAAACCCCTCATCCTGTTTCTGCCGCGCATACCTTCTAAAGGCCTCTTTGACCTTGGCGTTGTATGGTTTTTGCTTCCTCGAGAGAAATATCCTCATCGCCATGGCTATCTTCCACGTCAGCGCCGGGCCGAAGCGATCCATGACCGCATAAATGAACGGCGATTTCAGTATATTCCCCAGACAGAACCGGTCAAACCTGTGACCGTGCGCTATATATGTTCTTCTTCCTTCAATATCCACAGCAAGTTCCTTTGCACAGGCGATGCCTGTGTGGTTCTCGAAAAATTCTCCCATCTCGAACTCGTGGTTGCCTTCGAGCAGATACACCTCTTTTCCTTTCTCCACAAGCCTTTTCAGCGAACCGATAATATCTGCGTACCACGGGTAGATATACCCTTCGTATCCGTGATAAAATTCAAAGAGATCGCCAAGGACAAATATCTTGTCGGCGTTCTCACAGACATCGTTGATGAAGCCTTTGACAAGCCTCATCCTGTCAAAACTCCTGTCTGTAAGGTGAGCATCAGAAAAAAAGATCAGCTTCATATCTTAAATACCATTTAAACCCGGAAGTCGTGAGTCGTAAGGCGTAAGGGGTTTAATCTTTCGCACCTCACGCCTGACGCCTTACGGAATTTATACGGGTTTGGGATCTTTGCAGATATTCCCTCAGCGCTTCCTGCCAGCTTCTCATAATAACGCCTGTCGCTCTCTCAACCTTTTTTATATCAAAGACAGAATATGCCGGCCGTGTTGCCTTCCTGTTGAGCGTTTGCGAAGAGATCGGCGCCACCCTGACATCCATCCTGAGCGTCGAAAAAACCTCTTGCGCCAGCTCGTACCATGTACAGGAGCCGCTATTGGAGATATGGTATATCCCCGATTCTTTATTTGCAATGAGTATGGCAAGAGGCCCAGCAACATCCATCGCATATGTCGGCGATCCCCTCTGGTCATCGACCACCTGGAGACTGCCCCTTTCTCTTGCAGTCTTCAATATCTTCGATATGAAATGCTGGCCGCCCTCTCCGTACAGCCACTGGCTCCTGATAATGAGCGACGCCGGGGCCTTTGCGAGGACCTGCTCCTCGCCCCATAATTTTGTTTTGCCGTAGAAGGAGATCGGGTTCGGCGTGTCCTCTTCAGTGTACGGGAAGCCTTTCGCACCGTCAAAGACATAGTCGGTGCTGATATGGACAAGTCTGATGCCCTGTTTGCTGCAAATATCTGCGAGGATCGCCGCTCCCCGGCTGTTTACCTTTTCCGCAAGCTCCTTGCTGTCCTCGCAGCCGTCCACATCGGTCACGGCAGCGCAATTGATCAGCGCATCGGGCTTCTCGCGGGCAACGATCGCTTCACCCGCCTCGCGGTCTGTGATGTCCCATTCATCGATATCGAGGCTGACGACATCAAATCTTTTTTTAAAAAAGGGGGTGATACTGGTTCCGAGAAGACCTTTGCCGCCGGCGAAAAGAACCTTCATCGATTTCCATACATCGCATTATAGTATTCCAGGTAGGCCCCGCTCTTTATCCTCTCCCACCATCTCCTATTGTCGATGTACCACCTCACTGTTGACTCCATGCCGTCGGCAAAATCTGTTTTTGTCTGAAAGCCCAATTCACGTTTGATCTTTGTCGAATCGATCGCATACCTGCGGTCATGACCGGGTCTGTCGGTAACAAAACGAATGAGCGTCTCAGGTTTTCCGAGAATCTTTAGGATAAGCCTCACGATCTCGATATTCGTCCTCTCGTTCTCGCCGCCGATATTATAGACATTGCCGGGAACGCCTTTCTGGAAAACCGTGTCGATGGCGCGGCAATGGTCTTCCACATGGATCCAATCCCTGACGTTCATGCCGTCGCCGTACACGGGTAATTCCATATCCGCAAGGGCATTCGTTATCATCAGCGGGATGAGCTTCTCCGGGAACTGATACGGGCCGTAATTATTCGAACAGCGCGTGATGATGACCGGCATCCCGTATGTCTTGCAGTATGCCATGGCAAGCATGTCCGCCGATGCCTTTGATGCGGAATAGGGGCTGTTGGGCGCCATCGGCGTGTCCTCTCGAAATTTGCCTGTTTCACCGAGAGAGCCGTAGACCTCGTCGGTGGAGACCTGGATGAAAAGCCTCGTTCCCTTTTTTCTCGCCGCCTCGAGGAGGTTGAATGTTCCGTTGATATTGGTTTTGATGAACGCGTCAGGATCAATAATGCTTCTGTCAACGTGGGACTCGGCGGCAAAATTGATGACAACCTCGATAGGGGACTCAAATGCCCTCCCGACATCTGACATGCTGCCGATATCGCCCTTTACAAATCTGTAACGGCTGTCCCTCTCAATGCCTTCGAGATTTTCAGGATTTCCTGCATACGTCAGCTTGTCCAGATTTACAATATTATGCAGGTGCTGCGACAGCATATACCGTATAAAATTTGAGCCTATAAAACCACAGCCGCCTGTAACGAGAATGTGGGTATTATCCATCTTTTCTGTCCCATACATAGGGTATATCGTTGACATGGGGATCGATCCTGAATTCGTCAGGCTTTGTCCTGTTGTACGGTTCTGTGGGGATATTGATGATGATCGCCTCATCTTCGCTAATGCATTTCCATCCGTGGTAGACCATCTTCGGCACCTTGACAAGCATGGGATTGAAGTCGCCGATAAAGAACTCGTTTACTTCTCCTCTGGTCGGCGAACCTTCCCTGTTGTCGTAAAGAACGAGCTTGAGCATCCCCTTTACACAGACGATAAAATCGTCCTGCCCCTGATGATAATGCCACGCCTTAACAACCTGTGGATACGTGGTGGTAAGGTAAACCTGACCGAAGCCGGCGAACATGTCATCGTCGTTCCGCAGGATCTCCATCAAACGTCCCCGTTCATCAGGGATATATTTTAACTGTTTGACAACAACATCCTTTATCATATCCACCCCCGTATACTAAATCCGAAAAAACAATACAGAACCCGTAAGTCGTGAGTCGTAATGCGGCTATTGCGTCCTTTTAGCCGGCATTGTTCGCTCCTGTTTGCGAAACCAGGATATTTGCCCGCAGCAGCGACTCGAAGGTGCCCGCATCCGTCCACCATCCGTCAAGCATATCCCAGGTCATGGTCCCTTCCTTCACATAGGCATTATTAACATCAGTGATCTCCAGCTCTCCTCTGTCGGAAGGCTTCAGGGTCTTTACGATATCAAAGACGCGGCCATCATACATGTATATACCGATGACGGCAAGGTTGCTCCTTGGTTTTTTCGGCTTTTCAACGATATTCACCAGTTTGCCTTTCACGATCTCTGCCACCCCGAACCGCTCTGGATCAGGCACTTCCTTGAGGAGTATCTTGGCGCCCTTTTTCTGTTTTTCAAAATCGCGTACAGCCTTTATGATGTTCTTCTCGATGATATTATCGCCGAGCACCACACATACCGGATCGCCTTCCGCGAAATACTCCGCCAGCGAAAGCGCCGCGGCAATGCCGCCCTCTCCCTCCTGATAGGTATAGTTGATATGCCGCAATCCGAACTCCTTGCCATTGCCCAGGAGCCTTAAGAAATCCCCTGCATAGCTCCCTCCGGTTACGATCATAATGTCGGTGATGCCCGCATTGATGAGCGTCCCGATAGGATAAAAGATCATCGGATTGTCATATATGGGCAAAAGGTGCTTGTTGGTGATCTTCGTAAGCGGATACAGTCTCGTGCCAAGCCCGCCGGCAAGGATAACTCCCTTCATATGCGCCCTCCCTCTATCTCGTCGTGATCCCTGTCAGATCAAAGGATATCCTGATGGTTGTGTCACGGGGTCGTTTCGATTGCATCAGAGTTAATGTTGTGCCCCAGCAGCCAGGCATATACCTGAGCTGATAGAGGGTATCGATCCACTCGGAATCCTTGAACGTGTAACGTATCTGATACCTTCCCTGTAAGTATTTATACGTACCGCCGAGATCAAAAAAAACCTCGTTGTTCAGATCTGCCGTGTAATTATGGGAAAGACTCACATCATACGCGTTGGGTTTCTTATAGCTGAAGTTGTTTCTAATGGTCTTCAATCCTTCTCCTGAGGTGCTGACCTGCGCCTCGTTGGTATAGCTCAGATTTTCTGTCGGATATACGGTCAGCCTCGCGTCGACATCAGAGAACCTGCCGCCGGAGCCTTTATAGAGCTCAGAGGGGCGCAGGCCTCCTGAGATCCCGTATGTCTGCGATATCTCAAAAAGGGACAGCTCCCGCTGCCACTCTGCGGAGGTCGTGTTCAGGTAATGGTTCAGTGAGTACGTTATCGTGTTGGTCTGGTACAGCCGGTCATAGGGGTCTATGTTGGGAAGGTTGGCAAAAGATGTGTTGGGGATGAAATTATACTTTATGATCGGTTTGATCACGCTATGCATCTCACCCAGGTTGAGGAAGTCGGTATGGTAATACCTCATGAACTGGGTGTTCGCATCTCCCGCGATCCTGAATGTCTGGCGGTATTCCGTATCATTGCTGCTGCCGTCGACCCGGTTGACAAGATACGCCGTCTCTATCAGGGTGCCGCTGACAAGGAAGTTGATCCCGTTCCAGGAATAAGGCAGGCGGAGCCTCGGCTCGATACCCATACGTGAAACTTTATCACCCTTGTCCCTGTAGAATGATGTATAGTCCGTGACGAAATCCGTGTAGAGCTTCCCGTCAAAGAACGGGATATACTCCGTGAAAAAGGAAGCATGCGGATAGTACTGAAAGGTCGATTTATTATTGTTGCTTGAAAGAAGGTTCCTGAAGTTGGCCACCTCCGCCGTGAGGAGGGACTTCTTCGTGGGGATTTCCACAAATGCCGTGGATTTTATCAATGTCTCGCTTCTCTCAGGCAACGTCGTTCCAAAATCCTTAAGATAATCGTTATCAGAGATGAATCGGAGGTTTGTCTTGAAGGTTATATCGTTCATGAACACCTGTTCGTGCTGGCCCCGCAGCTGCCAGCGCGTGCCGTCATATTGTTTGTCGCTGATGATGGAATAATCCCATACCCCCTTCATGTCTTCCCTGGGGGCATACCTGAACTCCACGCCGGGCTTGAAACCCCTGTCGCCGAGATAGTCAAGGAAGAACGTGGCATCCTTGTCTTTCGATATTGCCCAGAAATAGGACGTATTGATGAGCATGCCGTTCCTTGAAGAGAGTGCAAAGCCCGGCATGAGCAAACCGGACTGCCTCTCGGTCTTGACCGGGAAGATGCCCCAGGGCAGGTAGAAAACAGGATAATCCTTGATATAGAATTTTGTGTCTTTCGTCTTTGCATACCCTTCAACGGTGACATCCACCTCCCGCGATGAAAACTTCCAGGCAGGCTTCTCCCAACCGCAGGTAGTGAACTCTCCTCTCTTGAGCGTATACTGCGCCTCGCCGACCTTTTCTATCTCTTCACCGGTAATGTGAAAATTGCCTTTCTGGAGGTAGATCTTCCCGCCTTCTATCCTGCCTTTTTTAGAGATAAGGTTGAGCTGCAGCTTCTGACACTCGATGCGATCGCCTTCATCCTGAAAGACGACGTTCCCCTCCGCGAAGACGTCCTTAGTATTTTCATCGTAAAGCACGTAGTCCGCATTGAGGATCCTTTTCCCTTCTCTGAGATCCACCTTGCCTTTGGCAACATAGGTATTCTTCTCACGGTTATACTCAACGAACATAGCCGCTATGTCGATCGGCACCTCGATAGGGGCCTTGTAATCGAATTGCTTCCCATAGAGACAGAGGGGAACAAAAAGAAAGAGAAGGGCGATGATTTTCCCGTTAAAAGATCTCATTGACAGCTGCCTTTGCCTCGCCGATCGTATAAAAAGAACCCGTGATCAAGATCAGGTCATCTTCTTCTGATATCGTCTTTGCTATCCTTAAAGCGCTCCTTGTGTCTTCTGCGATTATCGCATCCTCTGCATAGGTCTTCATCAGTGAGGGCGCCAACGCCCGTTCCATATCAGGCTTTGTCAATATTATAGTGTCCATGGATGGTACGATCTCTTGAAGCATTCTACCATACTCTTTATCCTTCATGACACCAAAAATGAGTATTTTCTTCCTGCCTCCGAAGCGGGCCCTAATAAACTCCGTGAGAACATGGATGCCGTCGGGATTGTGCGCCCCGTCGATAAGGATCGTCGGTCTTTGCCTCACCTCTTCCAGCCTCCCCTGTAAGCGGGTGCGGGACAGGGCATCGTATATTGTGCCGTCTCCCACCGGAAAACCGCGGGCCGCAAGAATGTCAACGGCACAGAGCGCAATGGCGCCGTTTGCAAGCTGGTGGTCGCCTTTCAGGTTTATTCGGATGCCTTCGAGCGTTCTTGACGGACCCCGGTAAGACATGACCTGTTCACCTTTCTTCTCATACGAAAAATCTCTCCCGAGACTATAAACAGGACTTTCAAGGTCTCTTGCAATACCCTCGATAACAGTCAGCGGTACCTCTGCCGCGCCGGTCACAACCGGTATCCTCTTCTTGATGATCCCTGCCTTCTCCCTGGCAATCGTTTCGATGGTACTGCCGAGGTATTCCATATGGTCATGGGCGACATTGGTAACAACGCTTACCAGCGGCTCGATGACGTTCGTCGAGTCGAGCCTTCCCCCGAGCCCGGTCTCGATAACCGCAATATCTACTCTTTTTCTCCTGAAATATTCAAATGCAAGGGCTGTGGTGAAATCGAAGAAGGTAAAGAACCTGTCCCTGTCTTCTTTCTCCACCCTTTCCCTGATATGCTCTGTGATCTCGGCAACCTCTTCTTCGCGGATCTCCTCACCGTTCACCGCGATCCTCTCTGTAAACGACACGAGATGCGGCGACGTATAGGCGCCGGCAGAATATCCTTCTTCCCCGAGCATGCCGGCGACCATGCCCGTCACGGACCCTTTTCCGTTCGTACCGGCAACATGGACCGTCTTCAGTGCTTTATGGGGATCTCCCATGATGCCGAGTATCCATGAAATATTCTCAAGCCCGAATACCATCCCAAACCTTTCGAGTCCGTAGAGGTACTCAAGGGCAGCGGAGTAATCTCTCATGTTATATGCGAAAGCAGCGTGTGGAGTCTTTTTTTCAGTTCCTTTCTCGGCACTATCATGTCGATCATGCCATGCTCCAGGAGGTACTCTGCCCTCTGGAACCCGTGGGGGAGCTCTTCTTTGATGGTCTCTTTAATGACCCGCGGGCCTGCGAACCCTATCATTGCCTTTGGCTCCGCGATGATCACATCGCCAAGCATGCCCATGCTCGCTGTGACGCCGCCCAGCGTCGGATCGGTCAGAACCGTTATGTAAGGGATGCCGTGGGACTTGAGGTTATAGATAGCGCCGGAGACCTTGGACATCTGCATAAGGGACATGATGCCTTCCTGCATCCTTGCGCCGCCCGATGAACAGAAGAGAATGACCGGCAGCCTGTCCTGCACCCCCTGTTCCAGGGTCCTCGTGATCTTCTCGCCTACAACCGACCCCAGACTGCCTCCCATGAAGTTAAAATCAAAGATCGCCGTCAGCACATCAAGGCCGTTAATGGCAGCCTTTCCGCACATCATTGCATCGCTTCTCCTGGTCGTCTCCTTTGTTTCAACGAGCCTCACCTTGTATGGCTTCGTGTCCTTGAACTTAAGAAAATCAACGGGCTCCACATCCGTATAGAGCTCCATGAAGCTCCCCTTATCGAACATCAGATCAACCCTTACATCGACATTTATGGGGAAATGATAAAGGCATTTGGGGCATACGTGCTGGTTTCTCTCCACCTCTTTCCTGTAGAGAAGTTCCTGACAGGAACTGCACTTGATCCAGAGAGATTCGTCTTTCTCGGCCTTCTTGATCTCACGCTGGATGTCGATCTCTTTGTGCGGCTTCTTCTCTTTATCTTTTCTGCTGAAAAAACCCATGATTTTCCTGTTGAATTTTTGCTACAAAACTACCAAAATAAGGGTAGCATGTCAATAAAAAGGGTCACCATAGGATCGGATCACGCACTCGAAGGGGTCCTGCGGGCCGGGAGCAGGAACGCCGGCGTTGTTATATGCCACCCCCACCCCCTCTATGGCGGCGACATGCGCAACAACGTCGTAGGGGCAATGGAAGAAGGGTTCTCCCAGCAAGGCTACACGACCCTTATATTCAATTTCCGCGGCGTCGGCGGAAGCGGAGGAGAATACGACGAAGGGGAGGGGGAGGTCCGGGATGCCCTCGCGGCCTCAGAGCATCTCCGGCAATATCTCCATCCCGACGGGCAGATCATGTGCGCCGGTTATTCATTCGGCGCCTGGGTAGTAAGCAGGGCAGCGCTCCAGGTCAAGGGTTTGGACGGGTTATTTCTTGTCTCATACCCCTTCCTGATCTACAAAGGCGACCACCTGAAGGCCTTCAGCAAAAAGATCTATTTCATCGGAGGGACGTATGATGATATCGCCCCCCTCGATGACCTCCTCGCATTCTACAAGAACCTCGAGGTCATCGACAAGTACCTCAAGGTCATCCCCACATCCCATTTCTACGGGGGGAAGGAAGAGGAGATCGTCGATTTCATCAAGGAAAGCGTCGAACCGGCTCCGCACAACGATCTCCCCTAAGTCTTGAACAGATAAACGCTTTGTGGTAATGTGATGGATGCGTTTGCTGACTGCTGATCGCTGACCGCTATTTATAAAGGACAGACAAAACATATGGACTACAAAGACACGCTGCACCTGCCGAAGACGCCTTTTCCCATGAAAGGAAACCTTCCTGTCAAAGAAAAGGAGATGCTCGCATTCTGGGAAAGCATAGAGCTCTACCGGAAACTCGTCGAGGCGCGCAAAGGCGCCCCTTCGTTCATCCTCCACGACGGCCCTCCCTACGCGAACGGGAATATCCACCTCGGCACAGCCCTCAACAAGATACTGAAGGACATTATCGTCAAATCGAAGTTCATGACAGGCCACAGGGCGGATTACGTCCCGGGCTGGGACTGCCACGGGCTGCCCATCGAGCACCAGATCGAAAAGGAGTTCAAGGCAAAGAAGATCGCCATGCCCAAGCTGGAGACCCGCCACGCATGCAGACAATACGCGGCAGGGTTCATCGACATCCAGCGCGCCGAATTCAAAAGGCTCGGCGTCGTCGGCGACTGGAAGCATCCCTACATCACAATGGATTATGCTTACCAGGCAACGATCATCGAGGAGATACAGAAATTCTTCGAAAGGGACGAGGTCTACCGGAAAAAGAAGCCTGTCTACTGGTGCATAAGCTGCATGACGGCCCTTGCCGAGGCAGAGATCGAATACGACAACAAGAGATCGAACTCGATCTACGTTAAATTTCCCTTCACTGAAAAGAGGGACGGCGTCTTTGCCGGCTACCCCGACAAGCCCATCTATATGCTCATCTGGACCACAACGCCATGGACGCTCCCGGCGAACCTCGCCATCGCCATCCACCCTGATCTCACCTACACGGCTGTCGATGCGGGGAAAGAGATATACATCGTCCTCAAGGAGCTCGTCGAGGACATCGCGAAGAGGGCGGGCATCGGGGATCATAAGGTGATCGAAGAGATAAGGCCTGAAAGACTGAAAGGGCTCACCTTCAAGCATCCCTTCATCGACAGGCAGTCCCTTATCGTCTATGCTGATTACGTCGCCAACGATACGGGCACCGGCGCGGTCCATACGGCGCCGGGACACGGCGAAGAGGACTACGAGACAGGCATCGAATACGGGCTCGACGTATATTCTCCGGTCAACGAAAAGGGCCAGTTCATTGAGGACGTTGAATTCTTCAGGGGCATGAACGTCTTTGAGAGCAACCCCGAGGTCATAAAAAAACTTGAAGAGCTCGGGCTCCTTCTCCATAAAGAGGAGATCGAGCACTCCTATCCTCATTGCTGGCGATGCAAGAAGCCGGTCATCTTCAGGGCGACGGAACAGTGGTTCATATCCCTCGACAGGCATAACCTGAGGCAAAAGGCGCTCAACGAGATAGACCGGGTGAAGTGGATCCCTTCGTGGGGAAGGGACAGGATCTACAATATGCTCCAGGTGCGGCCTGACTGGTGCATCTCCCGGCAGAGGACCTGGGGGATCCCGATCACGATCTTCTACTGCGAAAAATGCAGGGAGCCTTACTGGAGCAAAGAGACCTTTGCAAACGTCGTCAAGGCAGTGAGAGAGCGCGGCGCCGATATCTGGTTCGAAAAGGACGCCTCCTTCTTCCTCC
>DLMV01000083.1:38711-48317 GCA_002478225.1 Deltaproteobacteria bacterium UBA7527
CTCGACGTGTGGTTCGACTCGGGAGTAAGCTGGTCGGCGGTCTGCAAGAAGCGGGAAGAGCTTAAGTTCCCTGTAGACCTCTATCTCGAAGGAAGCGACCAGCACAGGGGATGGTTCCACAGCTCGCTTCTCACCTCGGTGGGGAACGAGGACCGGGCGCCCTACAACGCCGTTTTGACGCACGGCTTCGTCGTCGACGGCTCCGGCAGGAAGATGTCCAAGTCCTTAGGCAACATCATCGCGCCTCATGAGATCATCGAAAAGTACGGTGCGGAGATCCTGCGGCTCTGGGTCACCTACGAAGACTACCGGGATGACATCAAGATATCAAAGGACATCATCAACAGGCTCGTCGAGACATACCGCAGGATCAGGAACACCCTGCGCTTCCTCCATGCCAACATCAGCAGCGACTTTGACCCTCGACGCGACAGTGTATCCTATGAGCGCCTATCCCCACTTGACAAATGGCTCTTATCGAGACTCCAGCGGCTCATTGAAAGGGTCACCGATGCATACAGCAACTACACGTTCCACGTCATATATCACAGCATCCACAATTTCTGCACTGTTGACCTGAGCGCCCTTTACCTGGATATCGTGAAAGACAGGATCTATGTGGAGAAGAAAGACGGCGTGAAGCGGCGGGCATCCCAGACCGTCATCTACGAGGCGCTGATAACGCTTCTGAAGCTCATAGCCCCCATCCTATCTTCCACCGCAGATGAGATGTGGTCGTACCTCAAGGATTTCGTTAAGGAAGAGAGCGTCCTCCTTACTGACTTCCCATTGCCAAAAAAAGAATGGATCAATGCCGGGCTCGAAGAAGAATGGGAGAGCGTATGGAGCGTGCGGGAAATAGCGAACAAAAAGATCGAGGAAAAAAGGGCTGCCAAGGTCATTGGACATTCCCTTGACACGAAGATCATCGTCCGGGTGCCTGAGAAAGAATATAATCTCCTTGCAAAGCTCGGCGATGAATTGAAGGATGTGTTCATCGTTTCACAGATCGAATTGCAGGTTGGAAGTGAACCCGATGTCACGGTTGCAAAGGCAGAAGGAACGAAATGCGAGCGGTGCTGGCAATACGACACAGACATCCGTACAACCGGCAGATTCCCCAACGTGTGCAGGCGATGCGAAGATACCTTATCTTCCTGATCGTACCCCTTGTCTTTCTCCTTGACAGGTGGACGAAACTTCTCATCATAGAGCATCTTAGCCCGGGAGGTTCCATCCATGTCACCTCTTTTTTTTCCATCGTATATGTGGAGAACTATGGAGGGGTCTTCGGTCTCCTCTCGCAGTACGAGTTTGCCAGGACCATCTTTACCTATCTCCCGCTCTTCATCATCGCCATCCTTATCGTGACGCTCATCGTCTTTAAAATGGCCTTTGCGAAACGGTTTGCCCTCACGTCCATTCTTGCCGGCGCTGTCGGCAATATCTATGACAGGGTCTTATACGGAAGCGTTGTCGACTTTCTCGATCTCCACTACGGCACGTACCACTGGCCGGCGTTCAACGTTGCCGACATATCGATCACCTTCGGGATCTGCCTGTGGCTGTTCCTGGAATTGTTCCATAACAAGCCGGCTCAAGGGGATAAACCCGTAAGGCGTAAGGCGTGAGGGAAGACCTGTTCAATGTTCTATGTTCAACGTTCAAGGTTTGAAAAAACAGATGCTTGATGCTGGCCAGATTCTATTCAAGGAACAAGGAGAAAGATGCGAGGAGCGAAGCGACGTGGCGATCTCAAAAGGGTATGAACTATTAGTGGGATTGCCGCGCTACGCTCGCAATGACACTACGCTTCACCCTGTGGCCTATCACCTATCGCCTATCACCTCTCACCTTTTACCTTTCACGTTCCACGGTAGGGGTTATGAGCTAAAATGATGGATGATGATCTGTTAGAAGAGGAAAAGAAGCTGAGGCGGCTGCGGTTCATTGTCGATTTTGCGCTCCAGTTTATCCTCACTCAGGATATCGACCATGACCATGCGATAAAGATCGTCGAGGGGGTAAAGAAACAGGCGTTGAAGCTTTTCCCGGGCAAGGAAGATGCGTTTGACATTATCTATGCGCCCCGGTTCAAGCGGGCGCTGAACGAGAAGTTCAAAAGAACTTAGATGAACTCATGGCTCATAGCTCATGGCAACAGCAAGAACAGGGTAGGCAGTAAGCAGTAGGCAGTGAAAGATTTTAGTGCGTAGTGCATACTTCATGCTCTCCGTTGCTCTTGCTGATGGTTGATAGTTAAAAAGGAGGATGCGTTGAAAAAAGAGCTCGAGAAGGCAATAAAAGGATTTGTCAGCACGTCGCCGTCGAATCAGTTAAAAGATTCTGATGAACGATATTTTGCTGAACCGATGATCGGATATGCGGACATCAATGATCCGCTCTTTTCCGAATATAAAACTATCGTCGGCGATTTCCATCTGACCCCTGTGGAATTCCTCGAGGCTGAATACGGCGAGGCATATCCGCGGAGCGGCACTGTCGTATCATGGATCCTGCCTGTCAGCCTGGCCGTCCGGAGGAGCAACAGAAAAGGAAAAAAGATCCCCTCATTTGAGTGGTCGCACACTCGCTATTTTGGTGAGCTCTTTAATGAGTCATTGCGTAAATATGTTGTCGCGCTCCTCCGCACCAGGGGATACCGTACTCTGGCGCCGGTCCTGGCAGCACAGTGGAAGCGCGTCGAATCGCCGGAGGCGGGTCATGCCTCAACGTGGTCTGAGCGGCACGCCGCATATGCGGCAGGACTGGGGACGTTCAGCCTAAGCGACGGCCTTATTACCCGGAAAGGGATCGCCCATCGCGCCGGGTCTGTCATAACCGAACTCGTCATAGAACCGACGGCAAGACCCTACCAGGGCCCTTATGATTACTGCCTGAAATATAATTCAAATACCTGCGGCGCCTGCATCAAACGCTGCCCCGCAGGGGCCATAACCGAAAAGGGCCACGATAAGGAGGCGTGCCACCAGTACATGCGCCAGGTGATCTATCCGAAGGTGAACGAAAAATACGGGGTCACAATACCGGGGTGCGGCCTCTGTCAGACAAAGGTCCCCTGCGAGAGCAGGATACCTGCCAACACACCCGTAAGTCGTTAGGCGTGAGGGGAGAAAGAAAGCAGAACACCTGTAATTCGTGAATCGTAATTCGTAATTGGACGAACCCTGTGAAAGGTAATAGGTGATGGGTGAAAGGTGATAGGCCACAGGGTGAAGCGTAGTATCATTGCGAGCCCGCAGGGCGCGGCAATCTCATTCAAATACAGCCGTCAGCATTCAGCACACAGCCATCAGCAAGAGCAACAGAGAGTATGCAGTATGCACGAAAATCTTTCACTGCCTACTGCTTACTGCCCACTTCGGTTCTTGCTGTTGCCATGAGCCGCCTTTCTATTTCCCCAGTCTCTTCTTGATCCCGTCTGTCAGCCCTTTGATCCCGTCTCCTACCTTTTTTGTCCCCTCGGAACCGAGGGTCACGGCTGATCCTCCTATGCCTTTTAACGGCAGACCGAGCTTTTCCGCAAGACCCGAAGAAAATTTGGCGCTGAGACTCTCAGTAAGACTGAACTTCGGGTTATCAAGAGATCCCTCGACAACAAACTTCAAGGGGATCTCATTATTGCTGTTCTTCATAAAGGCGATCACCAGGGACAAAGGAACTCCGAGGAACCTGGAGCCCATTCCGGAGCCGCTCTCGAATTCAAGTTCTTTGAGAACAACATTGCCCGGTGCGTGGATCATCCGTGAAGCGATCTTCACATCCATATCAAGATCAAGGAAGCCCTTTGTCACATTCACGCTTCCTTCTTTTTGAAAATACGGCTTCATTGCCGTAATATCGAGCTTCCTGGTCTCCACCCTGGAATCTGCATCCTGTGTCTTCAGTTTTACCTTTCCCTTGCTCATCAAGGTGCCGGTGCTCATATTGCCGGGGACTTCTGCCTTCAGGGTGTAGGGTGTGAAATTTGTGCCCAGGGGGACAGCAATATCCTTTGCATCAAGCTGGATATTGCGTATCTTTGTCAGTATAGGCGATTTTCCCGTCTTCCTGTCAAGGTAATCGATGGATCCATTTCTCACTCCGACATTCTTGATGAAAACAGGCGGGGACCCCTTTGTTTCCTTCTTTTCCTTTTTCTCTTTTTCTGCGGGCAGCGCAGGCATGACAACGTTGCCCTGCTTGTCGACCTCTATCAGCATATAAAGGTCTTTCAGGAGAACGCTGGAGATAACGTATTCATTTCTGAGAAACCCAAGAAAATCCGCCTCAATAGTTGCGCTGCCGATCTTTAATATCTCTTTGCCGGCAAGGCTCTTAAAGCTGATGCCGGCGCCCTCTACCTTGCCCCAGCTGAGCTCCAATCTCTGTATCGAGAAGTTCTTGCCGAGCATGGATTCAAGCTCTGCCTTGATGAGCTTGTTCGCCTGTGTGATAAGGACCGCAACGGTCGCCACAAGTATGATCACTATCCCGACGATAGCGATGAGAACTATTTTCAATCCCTTCTTTTTCATGATGACCCTCCCGTTATCCCTGTCTGCATATAATATACGCCATGAGGTGCTTGAAATGGAATAGCTTCATCCATATAATAACATCAAAAGGAGGTCAACAATGTCTGTGATGTTCGAGTTTGCCATGTTCCCGACGGACAAAGGAGAGAGCGTTAGTGAATATGTAAGCAGGCTCCTCAAGGTCATCGACAAGAGCGCTGCATCATACAAGCTCACGCCCATGGGCACCGTCATTGAAGTTGACACGTTCGATGCCGCGCTGAAGATCATCAAGCAGGCATATAAAGAGCTCGAGCCCGACTGCAACAGGATCTATTCGACGATCAAGTTCGATATCCGGAAAGGCAAAAAGGGAAGGCTTGCGCAGAAGATCGCGTCGATAGAGAAGAAGGTGGGGAAAAAGCTGAAGACATGAAGTAAATCCGTGAGTCGTAAGTCGTAAGGCGTGAACCGTAAGGCGCAAGGGGTTTAATCGCGTGACGCCTTACGGCTTTACTATCGGGTTGTAAGGTTATCTTCCGTACTTCAGCTGGAGAGAACGCGCTCGTTCCACCGAGGTCTTTCCCACATCGCTGTTAGGATCTATCTTTGCCTGCTTCACGTATTCGTTGTATGCATTGTTAACATCACCCACATTCTCATAGCACATGCCCAGGATGCCGTGGACCCTCGGATGCTTGGGCTGGGCATCTGCAAACGGCTTAAGGTAGGCAATGGCGTTCCTATATGACTTCGTCCTGTAATAGCCCATCCCGAGAAAATAGAATGAAGGCAGATCTCCCGGAAAGAGCGTCAGGCTCCTGCGCAGATATTGAATGCTTTCAGTGTACTTTCCTTGAAAATAACTCTTGGCCCCCATCCCCCTCACCGCAGGCTGATAGTTCGGGTCAATGCTTAGCGCCTGCTGGAAGGAGCGCTCTGCCCCGCTGTAATCCTTCTTCTTCAGCATGATAAAACCGTTGAGGGTATGGAACGGGGCCCTTTTCTGGTCTTGCGCGAGCGCCATCTGCGCGAAGCTCGCAGCCTCGGGAAGGTTGTCTTTCTTTAAGGCCCGTACCCCTTTATCATAGTAATTTGTATAGATAGCGTGTGTCTTTCGTATCTCTGTTGTGGCAGACTGGAACTGCTGCCTGTTCGTCCCGTCTCCGCGGATCGGCTGTCGGGGCATCGTATTGATGATATTCTGCATCTCCTCGACGCGAACCGAAGTCCTTGGATGAGTTGAGAGGAGGTCCTCGAAAAATCCCCTTTCGCCTGGTTCCTGTCCGAGCGACCTTATGTATTCGTTGCTGATATTCTCTATATTCTTCTGGGCATTGAGGGCATTACGGGGATCATATCCGAGCCTTGTCATGTATTGGACGCCAAGCCGGTCGGCCTCCAGTTCATCGCTCCTGCTGTACTTCAGAAGGAGAAGGCTGCCTCCAATAGAACCGAGGGTCAATGCCGCTTCAGAATAGTCGCTTCCTGCAAGGGCTATGCCTGCCCCGCCAAGGAGTACCTGCGCAAGCATGCCTTTCGACATCTGGCTTGCAGAATGGCGCGCAGCCACATGTCCCATCTCGTGGCCCATAATGTATGCGAACTCTGCCTCATTGTTGAGATTCGCCAGCAGACCCCGCGTCATCACAACGTACCCCGGGATCGCCCATGCGTTCGGGACCGAGGAATCCTGTATCGCAAAATCCACCGGCAGGTTCGGCCTGTGCGACGCCTTGTGGATGTTGACGACAATGCCTTTTAAGTATGTCTTGAGCCGTTCATCCCGGTACTCGCCCCCGCCGCCTTCTCCGCCCCAGAGCGCATTGGGGTAGAGCTCTTTGCCCATGGCGATCTCCTGTTCTTCGGAGACGAGCATCAGCTGGCTCTGGCCGGTCACGGGGTTGACCGCGCAGCTGCCAAAGAGCGTGAAGGCGAGAAAAAGAAGAGGGATCACCAGTATAAGCCGCATGGTTCTCATGTTCACCTCCCGCATATATCAATTATTTTATCCTTTTATCTCTGTTTGTCAAGTTTCGATAAGGTGTTCGCCGCCTCATATGTCGTTCATTTTTCTTGAACTATTTCGCAGGGAAAGCGTAGAATATGCAAGCTGCATCAAGAAACTTCAAAGGAGGTGCCGATGGGCATCTTTCATCCGACCAAGATCATCGCCATTGGCTTGAACTATATTGACCACGCAAAAGAACTGAACATGCCTATCCCTGAATACCCCATCATCTTTATGAAGCCCCCCACATCTGTCATCGAGAACGGCGACCATATCCTGTATCCCCCGCAGAGCAAAGAGGTCCATTATGAAGGGGAACTTGCCATCGTCATCAAGGACACGGCACGATTCGTCAAACAAGACGACGCCGGCCGGTACATAGCCGGATATGCCTGCGCCAACGATGTTACTGCACGGGACATGCAGAGGATCGACGGACAATGGACGCGGTCAAAATCATTCGACACCTTCTGCCCTCTCGGTCCAAGGATCGTTTCCGGCATTGACCCCCTGAAGCTCGATATCACAACGAGGGTCAACGGGGCTGCCAAACAGCATTCAAATACAAGGAATATGATCTTTAATGTCTTTTATCTGGTCTCTTACATCTCGGAGATCATGACCCTCCTGCCGGGCGATATCATTATCACGGGAACTCCTCCGGGCGTTGGCCCCATTGTGCCGGGCGACGAGGTCGAAGTGGAGATAGAAGGCATCGGGATACTGAAGAACAAAGTAATAGCGCAGAATAACACAAAATGTGAAAGGTAAAAGGTGAAAGGTTTAAACTTTTCACTTCTCACGTTTCACTTTTCACGATATCGGTTGGTGGTTTACAGCTAATTTATAAAGGAGCGGAACATGGACAACATCACCTTTGAAGAATTCCTTAAGACAGACCTAAGGGTTGCCGAGATCAAGGCATGCGAGGACATCGAGGGCGCCGACAAGCTTTACAAGCTCACGATCGACGTAGGCGAAGAGCGCCTCATCGTCGCCGGCATCAAGCAGTATTACACGAAAGAAGAGCTTATCGGGAAAAAGATCGCTGTTGTGACGAACCTTGAGCCGCGAAAGGTGAGAGGCGTCGTGTCGCACGGGATGCTGCTCGCGGCGTCCAATGAGGACAAGTCGTCAGTGGTGCTCCTCACCCTGGACAGGGCGATCCCCAACGGCAGCAAGATATCATGAGATGCAGCTTACAGCAAACCAGCAAGAGCAACAGAGAGTATGCACTATGCAGTATGCAGAAAAAGATTTCCGTGCATACTGCTTACTGCCTACTATTTTCCCCTGTTTTTTGTCGTGAGCTGATGTATGATGCATAGCATATTTCTCTTCCTCGCAGGCATCGCCCTCTTTCTCCTGGGCATGCTGAAACTGAGCTCTCAGATGCAAAGCGTATTCAGCTCCCGCATCCGCGAGTACATACGTTTCTCTGTCAAGAAACCCTTTTACGGTCTCATCACCGGGCTCTTTACCACCATCATATTTCAAAGCAGTTCAGCGACAACGCTTCTCACCATGGGACTCGTCAGCGCGGGCCTCATCAGTTTTTATCACTCCCTGGGGATCATACTTGGCTCTGATATCGGCACAACGCTTACCATACAGCTTGTCGTCTGGAAGGTGACCGATGCCTCACCGCTTTTCCTCTTTGGCGGCATCATTCTTTATTTTGCCGCAAAGGGCCGTCTAAAGGTCATCGGCGAGGCGCTTCTTTATTTTGGGACAATATTTTACGGGCTCAGTCTCATTGGCGAGGCTGCAGTACCGCTTAAAAACAGTCCCCTCTTTACCCAGTATTTCCTCAACACGCAAAACCCGTTTATGGGTCTCATCATCGGCATTGTTTTCACATCGATCGTCCAGGCATCCGCGATCCCGATCGGCGTGCTTGTCATCCTCGGCCAGCAGGGACTTGTTTCCATCGACAACGCTATCCCGATCGTCATCGGAGCGAATATCGGTACAACGGCCACAGCCATCATCGGCAGCATAGCAAGCGACCTTAACGGCAAAAGAACAGCGCTTGCCCACTTTCTCTTCAAGTGCGCCGGGGCGATCATCTGCCTCGTCCTTCTTCCGCTCTTTCTTTCGATCCTGAAAGCGCTCTCGTCCAGCATTGCCCAGCAGATCGCCTTCGGTCATTTTCTTATCAATTTTATCATAGTGTTCCTGTTCATCTTCATCCTCACGCCTTTCTCGAATCTCGTCAGCAAGATCATCCCCGGCGACCAAAAGGTGCTTACTCTCTGGCCGGAGTTCCTCGACGCAAAATCCCTCGTCAACCCCAATGACGCCCTCGTCTGCGTGAAGAACGAGTTGAGCCGGGAGATCATGCTGGCTCAGAAGATGCTGAAGGAAAGTCTGGACCTTGCCTACGAATACAAAGAGAACAGGCAGCGCAATATTATGTACATGGAGCTTGTCGTAGACAATCTCCAGGCAGAGATCACCAGGTACCTCTGGAGCATTTCCTGCGGTGAGCTTTCCCAGCCGCTTACGAAACGGCTCTTTGCCTTTTCTTCCTTTGCCTATGACATAGAACGTATGGGCGACCGCTCAGTCAACCTCGCCGAGCTGGCCGAACAAAAGTACAAGCGCAAGGCGCATTTTACTGAGGCGGCAAAAGAAGAGCTCCGCGACATTGGGACCCTTGTCATGGAGAACCTGTCCGATGCGGCATTGCTCATCGAACGCAAGGACCTCGCGCGCATACGCGTCGTCTTTGAGCGGGAACGCAGGGTCGACGTCAAGATCAAGAACGCCATTGAAAAACACCTGGAACGTTTCTACAAGAAGCTCTGCGTCGCGGAGGCGGGCCCGATCTACGTTGATATGCTCGTCAACCTCGAGAGGATATCAGACCACTGCCGCCTCATCGCCGAGCTCGTGAACGGCATCGATGAAGAATAGCGGGCCCCCCCGCCAGCTGAAAGAAGTGTTCTCTACCGCGGCGTATATTTTCATGCTATACTGTAGCGAACATGGCAAATTCTAAATTCGAATATCGAAGCACGAAGCAAATTAGAATGTTCAAAATTCAAAACATATTGAAGGGTATTTGTTTAGAAC
>DLMV01000083.1:48462-53716 GCA_002478225.1 Deltaproteobacteria bacterium UBA7527
ATTTGAATTTTGATATTGTTTCGAATTTAGGTATTAGAATTTCGTGCTTGATCTTACTATGAGCCATGAGCTATGAGCTATTATTTATCTGCTGACAGCTGTCAGCTTTCAAAAAGGAGGCGATCATGGCAAAGGCAATAATGAAGATAGAAGGGATGAGCTGCCAGCATTGCGTAATGGCAGTTAAAAAAGCGCTCGGCGGCGTTCCCGGTGTGGTCGGAAGCGACGTGCAGATCGGAAGCGCGACCGTGCAGTACGATGACGCAAAGACACAACAGAAAGACATCGAGGCGGCCATTGAGAAGGCAGGATACAAAGTAACAAAATAATAAAAGGCGTAAGGCGTGAGTCGTTAACCCCTTGCAACTTACGATTCACGCCTTACGGATTTAGGATAAGGACATGGATGAGATAATTGCGGAGATAAGAAGCGGCGGTGACATTGATAAACAGGCGGCAGCCTTCGCGGCGCTTGCAAAGAAGGAGAAGCTTGTCGTCATTGAGCAGATCACCGGGCTCAGGTCAGAGCTATCCGGTCAGTTCCTCAATGCTGTATATCCCTGCGAAATGGACAAGGATGTCCTGAAGGCCATCAGGAGATCCATCTTCCGCCTCAGGTCTGCGGGCATCAAGGTTGAAGAACCAAAGGCAACCGGCGAGCCCGTTCTTAGAAAGGTTACGGAGGAACGCGAGCACAGCGGTTTCATGTCTAATTATGATGATACGGGAACCCGTGTTGTCTTCCTCGCCTTCAGCATAAAAAAGAATAGCTTCATCTTCCTCAACGCGATAAGTCACTTTGCAGAAGGCCTCCTCGAATTGAACACTGCGCCTGTCGATAAGCAGGACCTTGAAGCGATCATCAACGAGTACCGCCGGAGCACACCGCAGCAGATCGTCTTCATGGAGATCTCTCCGCGTTACGCGAGCCTTCTCATCGAGGAGGCGTCGATCGCATCGGGCAGGTTCGTTGAAGAGATTAAACAGATAAAGCCTCTCAATGCCCGTTTGAAGAAAGGCGTTCAGAAGGCAGCGGATATCTATGAGCTCGCCGTGCCGGAGAGCACCAACAGCGTCTCCCCTCAAATGATATTTGCCCACGACCTCTTCTCGCCCTTCAAGGTCTCCTGGGCAACGATCGGCGACGACCGGAAAGAATATGCGGGATTGGGAGGATCAACGATCGTCCTTCCTCCATATATGGTGGAAGAAAAAAAACGAGAATATGTCAGGTCGCTTATTGCCAGAGATCCCCTGGCGTCTTACGTCCCCCGTATAAAACGGCTCATGGAGGATTACGCTTATCTCTTCCATGCAATGAACAATTTTCCTTACTACAAAGGATTGACGGAATATCTTAAGAACACAACCTCCCCGCAGGAGGCATTATCCCGTTTTGTGGCACGCTCTCTTGAAGAGACGGAAGAAAAACCACAAGACGGCCTCATCGTAAATCCCTATGGCACGGTTCGTCCTTAAAGATACATTTTACAAAAAGGCAAAGCAGGAAGGGTTCAGGGCGAGAAGCGCCTATAAGCTCCAGGAGATCCAGAACAGGTTCCATAGCATCAAAAAAGGCGACAGGGCGCTCGATCTTGGATGCGCGCCGGGAAGCTGGCTGCAGTTCCTCTCCGAGATGGTCGGCGAGGAAGGTTCGGTCGTCGGCATCGATATCCTGCCCGCGCCGCCGCTTTCCGCAAAAAACGTCACAACGATCAAGGCAGATATCAGAAAGACAGATATCAGGGGCGTACTTTCCGAACAGGCTATTGATGCGTTCGATGTTGTTACCTGCGATATCGCCCCCAACCTGTCGGGCATCCGCGAGGTCGATGACGCACGGATCGAAGAGCTTTTCGGCGCTGTTCTTCAAACCGTTGAGGCGGCGCTCAAGCCCGGCGGCCACTTTATCATCAAGTCCTTTTTCACAGGCATCCAGAAGGGCATCATGGAAAAACTTCAAAAAAATTTCCTTAAGGTGTCTGCGTATAAACCAGCGGCATCGCGAAGCGTCAGCTCCGAGGTATACTATATCTGCCAGGGAAAACGATGAAAGGCGGCTCATAGCTGATAGCTCATGGCTCATGGCAGAAAACACCCGTAAGTCGTGAATCGTAAGTCGTAAGGGGTTTAATCGCCTATCGCCTTACGCCTTACGAGATTCTTCTTTACTTTTCACCTTTCACTATTCACTGCCTTGAGCAGTTCCTTCAGCCGCACGTAGTCGATCTTTCCGGTGCCAAGCTTGGGCATATCCTTCATGTACCTGATCTCACGCGGGCAGGCAAGGTCTGAGAAGCCCTTAGCCTTCAGGATCTCCCTTGCGGTCTTTAGCTCGGCATCCCTGCTGTTCGTGACAAGGATGATCTTCTCGCCCTTCCGTTCATCGGAAACAGCCATGACAGCTGCCTCCTTGCGTTCGCCGAACTGCCCGGCAAGCGCCTCCTCCACCGCCGTGAGTGAGATCATCTCGCCGCTGATCTTAGAGAATCTCTTCAACCGGCCCACTATCTTTAAAAAACCGTCATCGGTGATCTCCACGATATCGCCCGTATCATACCAGCCCCGATCCTCCACGTGAAATTTTTCGTTCGCCTTTTCGTTCTTCAAATATCCTGTCATCACATTCTTTCCTTTGATGTAGAGCTTGCCTACCCTTCCCTGTTTGTCGTCGATGCCTTCAACGGGCACGAGCCTGTATTCCATGCCCGGCAATACCTTTCCTACGGTTCCGTATTCGTGCTCGAGGGCATTGTTGATGCTGATGACAGGGGAACATTCCGTGGCGCCATATCCTGACATGACGCGTATGCCATAGACCTTCGCATACCGCTCGAACACGCTGTCGCTCAATGCCTCGGCCCCGCAGAAGACGTACCGCATGGAATAGAAATCGTAGGGGTGAGCCTTCTTGCTGTAGCCGTTCAAAAATGTATTGGTCCCCACAAAAATGGTACACCCTTCATCATAGGCAATCTGGGGCACCACCCTGTAATGGAGAGGGCTCACATAAAGAAATACCTTTGCATGGGCGAACATGGGCAGTATAGTCCCGATGGTCAGGCCAAAACTATGGAAGATAGGCAGCGCGTTGAGGAAATAATCCGTTTCCCGCACATCAACCTTTATAAGCGCCTGGTGGATGTTTGAGATGATGTTCTCGTGTGACAGGCAGACCCCCTTGGGCACGCCTTCGGAGCCGGAGGTAAAAAGGATGACCGCTGTCTCTTTCTCTTCACCCGGCCTCATCTGTGAATAGGATCCGGGGAAGATGCTGCGCATTATGCCTGTAAGTTTTTGCCTCAGGCCTATCTCCTCTCTCAATTCCTCTAAAAAAATGACCTTCTTGCCTTCAAAGACAGACTGGCTGATCCTGATCCGGTCGAGGAACTGCCGCGACGTAATGATAGTAGTCAGATCGGCAAGCTCCATCGCATGCTGCAGCGCGGCGGGGCCTGTGGAGTAATTGAGAAAGGCCGGCGTCTTCCTGAAGAGCTGTAATCCCATAAAGATAAGGGCCGTGATGGTCAGGTTCGGCAGGAGAATCCCGATGTTCTTATCAGGCACTTTCGACAGGCAGCTCCCCAGAGCAAATGCGCCTACCAGTGATCTCTTATAGCTCGCTTCCTTGCCTGTCGAGTCTTTATACAGCATCCTGCTTTTGTTCTCTTTGCAGAGCCGGATTAATTCGCAGGCAAGCGTTGCAGATTTGTTCCTTGCCTCGTAGGCAATGTCGCATAGAGCCTTGTAAATGATCGCCGCTGCCTGCTTCTTTCGTTTTTTCGGCGGCATATCTTCCAGAATGATCGGCTCGAGGTCCTTTCCTACGGTAACCGTGATGGGCGTGAAGATCTTTCTGCGGCCTTCCTTCTTTTTAGAGAATATTGTCGAGTAGGTGTTGCTGAGATAAATAGGGAGTATCCTCGCTCCTGTCTTGTAAGCGACAAACCCTGTCCCCTCGTATATCTTCATGAGGCTTCCCGTTCTTGTCATCCGTCCTTCCGGAAAGACAAGAAGCGGCGTGCCCTTATTCACCCTGTCAATGATCCCTTTCAGGGAGTAGGGGTTCATCGTATCCAGCGGGACCGTGTAATCGTTCTGCATGAAAAATTTGAATCGCCACTCCTGAGCCCTCGCTCTGCTCACAAGTATCTTGAGGTCAAGATCCAGGTACGTCCATAGCAGTACCCCGTCGATAAGGCTTTCGTGATTTGAGATGATGATCAGCTTTTCGAATTCCTTCGGTACATTCACCATGCCTTTGACCCTTACCCTGTGGAACAGGAAGAAGTAGATCTTGAAGAGGAGCCTGCAGCCTTCCTCGACGATTGCTTTCATGATAGGGTGTTTGTTAAACATATGCGTCGTTGCCTTTCCTCTCATAACTATATGAACCGCACTGCTTCTGTCAAGCAATTTCAGCAAACACCATGGGGTCTATTTCGCTTGAAATTTGTCCCCTTGTGAAGGAGAATAGAGGATACTGGATGCTTGATGCTGGAGCATAGCGCAGGGCGCATAGCACTATAACCCGTAAACAGGAGAGGGAGAACCGAAGGACAAGGGACGAATTCAACTTTTCACGTTTAACAACATTGCTGTTCACTGAATAAAGGAGGGATAACAATGAAACTTAAAAGACCGAAGATCAAGATCGCCGGAATATTCATGATGCTTTTAATGCCTGTTCTCCTGTTTATTGCGGCGGTCTTGCCCGTGGGGGCGTCGGATGCCGATGATGCGCAGGCAATCGTCGACAAGGCGAGGATAACCTTCAGCTCTTTTGCGAGGGACGAACATTACGGGTATCTCAATGATAACCTCAAGAACGTCAAGGGCCTCTTGATCTTCCCCCAGGTGCTCAAGGCCGGTTTTATTCTTGGCGGCTCCGGCGGGACCGGTGTCCTCGTTGCAAGGGACCCGAAGACCGGCAACTGGAGCGAGCCGGCATTTTATACCATCGGCGCCGTCAGTTTTGGGCTCCAGATAGGCGGTGAAGCCGCGGAGGTCATCATGATGATCATGAGCCAGAGGGCCGTTGACTCCCTCCTCACCACATCCGTCAAGCTGGGAGGGGACACATCGATAGCCCTCGGCCCTGTAGGCACCGGCGCAAAAGGGGCTGTTACGGCGGATATCATCTCCTTTGCAAAATCCAAAGGCATCTATGCCGGATTAAACCTCGAAGGTTCGGTCGTTAAGGTAAGGAATGGCCTCAACAATGCTTATTACGGCAGGGAAACAAGACCTGCTG
>DLMV01000083.1:53903-54023 GCA_002478225.1 Deltaproteobacteria bacterium UBA7527
GATCATTGTCAAGAACGAGGTAAGTAACAAGGGATCGGCCCGGCTCCGGGAAACATTAAAGAAGGCCGCCAAATAATTAAAAGCAGAGAACCCGTAAGTCGTGGGCGTAAGGCGGCCTAT
>DLMV01000077.1:0-9101 GCA_002478225.1 Deltaproteobacteria bacterium UBA7527
AAAGATTCTTGACAGTACCTGTTTAAGATTTAGAAATTAGGATTTCGTGCTCGCCTTGCTATGAGCTATGAGCAGTTTTCTTGCTACGGTACGATCCATTCTCCAATATCTTTATACTGCATGGCGGCCCGGAGGATCTCCTTCCTTGCATTGAGAAAGCGGTCTTTCATTCCCTTCAGCCACTCCTTATGGAGAAGCCTGTGCTCCGGTGTGCCGAATATGTCGCCTTCCTTTATTCTGACCCGGATGCCCTCCTTGTCGATCGAGAACTTCCCATGACAGAGCGTGCAGACGAATGTATGTCTTTTCATCCGTACGAACTCACATCCGCAGAAAGGACAGCCGGAGCCGGCACCGGACTTTTTCTTTGAAAAGAGGATTTTTCCCAACCGTTCTGCAGCGTTGATATTATGCGAATCCATGATGACCTCTCCGGGCAGCGCCGCATGGAGGTCGATGCTTGCCTTTATATCAAGCCCGAGAAAGGATGCGAAGGTCAGAAGCGTATGCGGCGCCGCTCCTATGTTCGTTCTCATCCCGTAGAGATTGACGAGCACGCATGGTTTTTTATAGGTCTTTTGGAGGATATTAAAAAAGAGAAAGCCCCTGTCGAGGATCCTTTTGAATATCGAATTGGCGCCGAGAAAATAGACCGGAGAGGCCACAATGACTGCATCAGCGTGGACAATCTCCTCCAGGATGAGGCCCATGTCATCCTTTTGCGGGCATGGATTGTCCATGACGCAGCCGTAGCAAGCCTTGCAGGGGAGTATATTGAGAGAGGGCAGCCGGATAAGCCTCAGCGTGTGCGGGGCAGCTATGTGTCGCGAGATCTCCTTGGTGACAAGCTCAGAGTTACCGGTCTTTCGCGGGGAACCGATAAGACCCAAGATCCTTTTAGTGTTCTCAATCGTGTCTCTCATTGCGCCGCGCCCGAGGTGGTCTTGTTGTTTATCCCATAATTGCGGCCTGAATGCAATGGAAAACGGTCAACGATTGCTAAAAATGATTGATAATTAAGGGGTTTTTATGGTAAATAGGATGCATGCAGAAAATGACAAATCCAAATTCAATGAACAGAAATATCTTCGTATGGCTCCTTGTCGTCCTCCTTGGTCTTTTTATCTTTAATATCTACTATAAGCCGAAAAAGAGCCTCGATAGCGTGGTCTACAGCGATTTCATAGAGGCCGTCAAGACAAACAAGGTCTCTTCTGTTACTATCCAGGGCAGGAACATCATCGGCGTGTACAAAGATGGCAAAGAGTTCAAGAGCTATGCCCCTGAAGACCAGGAGCTTATGAAGGTGCTTCGTGATTATAGCGTGCGCATTACCGCAAAGCCTGATGAAGAATCAGGCTTCTGGCAATCCATATTCGTATCATGGCTCCCGATGCTGCTTCTCATCGGGGTATGGATATTCTTCATGAGGCAGATGCAGGCCGGTGGCGGGAAAGCGATGGCCTTCGGCAAGAGCAAGGCAAGGCTCTTTACCGGCAAGGAGAACAGGGTAACCTTCCAGGACGTGGCCGGTATCGATG
Source organism: Deltaproteobacteria bacterium UBA7527 (assembly GCA_002478225.1). GTDB lineage: Bacteria > Desulfobacterota > Syntrophorhabdia > Syntrophorhabdales > Syntrophorhabdaceae > UBA5609. The sequence goes on from DLMV01000077.1 coordinate 1,542, forward strand.
AAGCGAAAGAAGAGCTGCAGGAGGTCATAGATTTTCTGGTAGACCCGAAGAAATTTACAAAGCTGGGCGGAAGGATACCCAAAGGAGTTCTCCTCGTCGGTCCTCCGGGAACAGGAAAGACATTGCTGGCGAGGGCGATAGCCGGTGAAGCCAACGTGCCCTTTTTCAGCATAAGCGGATCCGATTTTGTAGAGATGTTCGTCGGCGTCGGCGCTTCACGCGTGAGGGATCTGTTCAATCAAGGGAAAAAGAATGCACCCTGCATCATCTTTATCGATGAGATAGATGCCGTCGGAAGGCACAGGGGCGCAGGTCTCGGTGGAGGCCACGACGAGAGGGAGCAGACGCTCAATCAGCTCCTTGTTGAGATGGACGGGTTTGAATCGAATGAAGGGGTTATCGTTATGTCTGCGACGAACAGGCCTGATGTGCTCGACCCTGCGCTTTTAAGGCCGGGAAGGTTTGACAGGCAGATCGTCGTCTCCACGCCGGACGTAAAGGGCAGGGAAGAGATCCTGAAGGTCCATACAAGAAAAACAGTGGTCTCAGACGATGTTGACCTATCGATAATCGCGAGAGGAACACCTGGTTTTACAGGCGCCGACCTTGAGAATCTCGTCAACGAAGCTGCCCTCATTGCCGCCAGAAGAGCAAAGAAGTCCATCGAGAGCGACGACTTCGAGCACGCAAAAGACAAGGTCCTCATGGGAGTTGAACGAAGAAGCATGATCATACCATTTGAGGAGAGGAAGAACGCCGCATATCACGAGGCAGGTCATGCCCTTGTGGCGAAGATGATCCCCGGATCTGATCCTATCCATAAGGTTACCATCATCCCGCGGGGCAGGGCGCTCGGGATCACCCAGCAGCTTCCCATAGATGAACGGCACACCTACTCAAAAGAGTATCTCCTCAACAACATAACGATCCTGCTTGGAGGCAGGGCTGCGGAAGAGCTTGTCCTCAATCACTCAACGACCGGGGCCGGAAACGATATCGAGAGGGCAACGGCGATCGCAAGAAAGATGGTCTGTGAATGGGGCATGAGCAAAAAGCTCGGACCCTTGAACTACGGAAAGAATGAGGAACATATATTTCTCGGTAAAGAGATAGGAAGACAGAGGGATTTCAGTGAAAGCACCGCCCAGGAGATCGATGAAGAACTGTATAGCATAGTACAGGGTTGTTATGAAAGGGCAAAGGCGTTGCTCAACGGAAACATGAACGCCCTCCATGGCATAGCAGGAAAGCTTTTAGAGAAAGAGGTTCTTGACGGCCAGGAGATCGATTTCATTATCAGGGAAAGCATGGATGAAAAGGGAGCTGCAATGTAAGGAAAGGCCGTTGATAATGGGGATCCTGAATGTAACGCCGGATTCCTTTTTTGATGGAAGCAGGTTTTTCGATATTGAAAAAGCCGTAGAACATGCCCTGAGAATGGTAGAGGACGGAGCAGATATTATCGATGTCGGCGGCGAGTCAACAAGACCGTATTCAGAACCTGTTTCTGCTGATGAAGAGATGAAAAGGGTCCTGCCTGTTATCAGCAAAATACGGGCTCAATCAGACACCCTTATTTCGATAGACACCTACAGAGCAAAAACCGCCAGAGCAGCATACAGCGCAGGGGCCGACATGATAAACGATATTAGCGGCTTAACCTTTGATCACGACATGGCAGATACAGTGGGCGATCTCGGCGCCTATGTGGTGATCATGCATATCAAAGGGACTCCCCGGAACATGCAGAAAGAACCTTTTTACGTAGATGTAATATCAGAGATAAAGGATTTCTTCATCGAGAGGATCCGCTTTGCAAAGGACCATGGGGTAAAGGAGGACAACATCATCCTTGACCCGGGCATCGGTTTTGGAAAGAGGGTTGAGGATAACCTCAGGATCTTGAAGATGCTTGGCGCATTAAAGGATATCGAAAGGCCGATCCTGGTAGGCACATCGATGAAGAGCTTTATTGGAAAAGTCACCGATGCTGAAATAGAGGAGAGGATCGACGGGACGCTTGCAAGCATCGCGATCTCACTCTGGAACGGCGCGGATATTGTGCGGGTTCATGATGTGAAAAGGGCTCACAGGGTGCTCAATCTTGTTCATGCAGTGAGAGAATCATGATCACCTACTTTCGCTGGCAGGATATCCTGGATATCCTCATTGTTGCCTTTATTGTCTACAAAACCTTCCTGCTCATCAAGGGAACGAGGGCGATCCAGCTCATTGTGGGTTTCATCATAGTTTTTTTTGTCTTCTATCTCGCAAAAAAACTCGAGCTTTTTACCTTAAGCTGGATCTTTAACAGCTTCGTCGGCTCCATAATCCTTGTCATTGTTGTCATATTTCAGAGCGATATCAGAAGGGTGCTGGTAGCGCTCGGCAGAAGCCCATTTTTCAAGAAGATCACCTATGTACAGGAGACCCTTTTCTATGATGAATTGACGAACGCCTGCACGGTCATGGGGAAAAGGAAGATCGGGGCGCTGATCGTGATAGAGCGCGAGGTTGGGCTTGAAGAGTTTATGGAGGTGGGCATTCGGTTGGACGCGGAGGTGAATACGGAGCTGATCGTCAGTATATTCCAGGCCGCGTCTCCGCTCCATGATGGCGCAATGATCGTCCGTGAAGGAAGGATCAGGGCTGCCGGCTGTGTCCTGCCGCTCACTACAGATGGAGTCCTTGACAAGAGCCTGGGGACAAGGCACAGGGCAGCGATCGGGATTACGGAGGTAACGGATGCTCTCGCCGTTGTGGTCTCGGAAGAGCACGGCACTATCTCGTATTCATACAAGGGTGAATTCTTTACGAAGGTGAACGCCGACGCATTGAAGAAGGTATTAAAGGAAGTGCTGGCGTGATGAAGCACGAAACGGAACGTGAGGCGTTATGCGTTAGGCGATCTTACCCCTTACGACTTACGATTCACGTCTCACGGAATTTTTGTATTAGCTGTTTGTAGGATAGGATATGGGACTGCTGAGAAAATATATACTTAACGACATTAAGCTCAAACTGCTCTCGCTTGTTCTCGCTCTCCTGTTGTGGTTTGCCGTCTCGTATATCGGTGAGTCAAAGATGAGTTTCAGCGTGCCCGTATCCACAGGCAAGCCGGGGGAGGCGTATATGGTGACCGCAATGGACAGCGAAGACGTTTTCGTCACTATTAATGGTCCTGTATCAACGTTGAAGAATATGAAGGCAGGGGATGTAAGGGTCAACATCGACCTATCGAACCTTAAAGAAGGCAAACATGTATTTGACTTGCTCAAAGAAAGTGTCCAGGTGCCGAAGGGCGTTCAGGTAGAGCAGGTTAAGCCTGATTCCGTATCCATTGAGATAGAACCCGTTATAGAGAAGAGGTTAAAAACCATTATAAAATTGGACAAAAAGTGGACCGGCCAGTATAAGGTAAAATCATGGAGTCCCACCTTTGTTATTGCTGAGGGGGCAAGAAGTTCCCTGGCGGACAAGACTGTTGTTGAAACACAGACAGTAGACGGGAACTTTCAGGCAGACGAAGAAGAGATTCTGATTGCGCTGAACCCAAAGAATATGATTATAAAGAGATTGAGGCCAAATGCTGTAAAGGTTATCTTAAGGAGGCAATAAGATTGAAAGAAACCCATCGGAGCAGAAGGGATACAGAAGAACGCTTGGAGGAATGACATGCCGGAACTTATGGTGAACATAGACCACATCGCAACGCTGCGGGAGGCACGAGGCGCCCATTATCCTGACCCTGTCTTTGCCGCCGGGATCGCGGAGATGGCAGGCGCGGCAGGTATAATCGTACATCTGCGGGAAGACAGGCGCCACATTAATGACCGGGACGTAAAGCTGCTGCGGGAGGTTGTGACGACTAAGCTGAACCTCGAGATGGCGGCCACGGATGAAATGGTCGGTATCGCCAGAGACCTTAGACCTGACATGGTGACCATTGTCCCTGAAAAGAGAAAAGAGCTGACAACAGAGGGCGGTCTCGATGTTGTCAAATTCCATGACAGGCTTATAAAGATCATACCAAGGATACAGGAGAGAGGGATCAAGGTAAGCCTCTTTGTTGACCCCAGGGATGCGCAGGTAATGGCGGCGCACAAGGTAAGAGCTGATATGATCGAGATCCACACCGGAGCATACAGCGATGCCAGAACAGAGACGATCCGCAAAGAGGAATTAAAAAAGGTTATTCGCTCCGCCGTGAAGGGAAGGGAGCTCGGCCTTGGCGTGAATGCAGGGCATGGCCTGCATTATCATAATGTGAGAGAGATCGCGGTCATACCCGAGATCGATGAATTGAGCATAGGCCACAGCATCATCGCGAGGGCGGTCTTTGTCGGCCTTGATCTGGCGATACGGGACATGATCGCGTTGATAAGCTGAGAGCTGAGAGCAAATGCTCCTCCAATCGGCCATAAACTGGAGCAACAATGGTTGGTATTGATATAGTTGATGTTGAACGAATAGCGGATGTGATGGAGAGGTATGGCGAACGGTTCCTCAACAAGGTATTTACCGTTGAAGAGATCCGGTACGCGAAAGGGAAAAGGCGGGCGCAGGAGTCTTTTGCCGGGAGGTTTGCGGCAAAGGAGGCTTTTATGAAGGCTATGGGAAAACGCTTGTCATGGAAAGAAATAGAGATATCGCAGGTTGATGCGCGACCCCATATCTGCTATAAGGATACTCTTTATCATGGAGTAAGCATTTCCCACGAACGGGCGTATGCCATTTCAGTGGTGGTGATCCCATGAAAAGATCGGTGAATGCGCACACGCGTAAAAGCGAATATGCACTTCGTTGTTGTATTATTGTTTGCTACGCATTGACGCGTCTACGCCTCTACGCGTCCACATGTTTACAAGACGGGAGGTAATATGAAGGTGCTCTCACCGGAGAGGATGGCGAAATACGATGAATATTCCATAAAGACATGGGGGATCCCTTCCGCGGTGCTCATGGAGAACGCCGGTCGCAATACTTACAGGCTTATGAAGGAGCGGTATCTGCCAGGCGTCAAGGCCATTGCCGTCATCTGCGGCCGAGGGAACAACGGGGGCGACGGGTTCGTCATAGCGAGATACGCGCTGAGGGACGGCTTCCGTACAAAGGTCTTCCTTGTCGGCAAGAGGACGGAACTGAAAGGCGACGCCGGGCTCAATATGGAGCTCTATGCATCGATCGGCGGGGAGATCATTGAATGTGCGAAAGACATTGATGCACTGAGAAAAGGCATACGGGAGGCTGACATCCTGGTGGATGCTATCTTCGGCACAGGGCTTTCGAAGGAAACAGGAGGCAATGAAAAACTCGCGATAGAAGCAATGAACGATTCCGGAAGGCCGGTCATCTCAGTCGATATTCCATCAGGCATTGATGGAAAGACAGGGTTGCCTCTCGGCGCCGCGGTGCAGGCGACCCACACATTTACATACGGATATCCGAAACTGGGGCAGGTACTCTTTCCGGGTGCATACCACGCCGGCAGGCTGACGGTTGTTGATATCTCCATTCCGGCATTCATCGAAGACAAGATCGGGACCGACGGCGTTGTCGCTGACGGAGAGATGCTGCGGGGATTTTTAAGGAAAAGACTGCCCTGGTCCCACAAAGGGACCTTCGGCCATGTCGTGGTGATCGCCGGGTCAACAGGCAAGACCGGCGCAGCCCACATGGCTTCGCTTGCTGCCCTGAAGGTGGGAGCAGGACTTGTCACGCTTATCATTCCGGAAAGCTTGAACAGCATCATGGGGACAAAACTCACCGAGGTGATGACATATCCCGTGAGAGACAAGGGGAAGGGTTGCCTCCCTCTCTCAGCATACAAAGAGATCACCGATTTCATTAAGGATAAAGATGTTGTCATCGTGGGTCCGGGACTTTCACAGAACAAGCAAACAATGGAGCTTGTGAGGAAACTGCACAGGAACGCGCAAAAGCCTTTTGTAATCGACGCCGACGGGATCAACGCGTTTCAGGAAAACCCCGATATGATCAGGACCTCAAAGCATGAGGCTGTATTTACGCCCCATCCCGGCGAGCTGGCGCGCATCATTGGCATTACGCCGCAGGCAATAAATGCCGACAGGATAGGGGCAGGGAGGTCATTTACAGAGCAATACGGCGCTTATCTCCTTCTGAAAGGAGCCCGGAGCATTTTTTTTAGTCCCGGCGGAGAGATGATCATCAACCCCACCGGCAACCCTGCCCTTGCAAAAGGCGGAAGCGGCGACATACTGACGGGATTTATCGGGGGTTTCATCGCGCAAGGTTATTCACTGGCTGAGGCAACGATATTGGCCGCATATATCCATGGCTATGTTGCTGACACGTGGGTTGAGAATGGGATCGATCTCGATATGCTCGCCTGCGATCTTCTTGCCGGGGCAGGAAGGGCGATTCAGGAGATCAGGGATGGAAAGGATAGAGTATATATCGAAAAGTCCCTCTGAGACGTGGGATATAGGAGAACGTATCGGGCGAAATGCGAAGAGGGGTGAACTCTATGCAATTTATGGCGAGCTCGGCACAGGCAAAACCCAGCTTGTTAAAGGCATTGCGCGGGGTCTTGGCATCCTGGACTGGCAGTATGTTGCGAGCCCTTCCTTTACCATCATGAATGTCTACGAAGGTGACCGCACCCTTTGTCATGTTGACCTCTACAGGATTGAAGGGTATGATGTTGAGAGCCTCAATATCGAGGAGTTTCTTGAACAGGGCATCGTAGCTGTTGAATGGGCGGAAAGAAATACCTGGTGGAACGGCACCATCAAGGTGTATATTGACGCCATCAGCGAGGGAGAGAGAAGGATCATTGTTACGAGATCATGAGCCGTCAGCAATCAGCCCCAGCATGCGGCAGAGGTTCGATCAATGACGACTGACGGAGATCCTATAGATTTTATATATGGAGGATAACCATGCTTATTGTGCAGAAATATGGAGGAACTTCAGTAGCGGATCTTGAGCGGATCGCTAATATTGCAAAGAGGATCATCAGCTACAGAGAGCGGGACAACGATCTCGTCATCGTTGTCTCTGCCATGGCAGGCGAGACAGACAGATTGCTGAACATGGCTCACAGCATCTGTAAGTTCCCTGACGAGAGGGAGCTCGATGTTCTTGTCTCTACCGGTGAACAGGTGGTCTCGGCGCTGCTCGCGATAACGCTGAAGAATATGCTCTGCGACGCCATGTCTCTCCTTGGACATCAGGTAAGGATCGTGACGGATTCAAGTTTCACGAAGGCGAGGATCTCCCGTATCGAGCAGGACCAGATCGTTTCTGAACTTCACAAAGGGAAGGTAGTTGTTGTCCCGGGCTTTCAGGGCGTTGATGAGAAGGGCAACATCACAACACTGGGCAGGGGAGGTTCGGACACCTCGGCCGTTGCACTGGCAGCAGCCCTGAACGCGGACGTATGCGAGATTTATACGGATGTGGACGGCGTATACACCGCGGACCCCAACATCTGCGAGAGGGCAAGGAGGCTTGACAGGATCTCCTACGAGGAAATGCTCGAGATGGCGAGCCTTGGAGCGAAGGTGCTGCAGATAC
>DLMV01000077.1:9234-14368 GCA_002478225.1 Deltaproteobacteria bacterium UBA7527
GTGCTGCAGATACGATCCGTTGAGTTTGCAAAAAGATATAATGTGCCGATTCTTGTAAAATCTTCCTTCACCGATGGCGAAGGAACACTCGTTTGTAAGGAGGTTGCTGACATGGAAAAAATGGAAGTTACAGGCGTTACGTATAATAAGAGTGAATCGAAGATCACGATAAGCAAGGTTCCCGATAAGCCGGGCATCGCATCAGCAATCTTTACGGCCCTTTCTGATGCGCATATCGTTGTCGATGTGATCGTGCAGAACGTAAGCCGCGACAACTTTACCGATATCACCTTTACCGTTGCCAACGCGGACGGGAAGAAGGCCTATAAGCTTATGGAAGAGATAGCGGTCAGGGTCGGCGCCGAGAAGGCAGGCATCGATGAGAACATTGCCAAGGTGTCCATTGTCGGGCTCGGCATGAGGTCGCATGCCGGTGTTGCTTCGAAGATGTTCTCAGTGCTTGCAAAAGAAGGGATCAATATTCAGGCGATCACCACATCAGAGATCAAGATATCCTGCGTTATTGAGAAGAAATACGGTGAGCTTGCGGTCCGGGCGCTTCATGCTGCGTTCGGTCTTGACAATAAAGCTGTTGAGGAGGAGAAGTGAGGGTCGAGTTCTACGACACTACGCTCCGGGATGGTTCTCAGTCAGAGGATATAGCCTTTTCCCTCAACGATAAGCTGAGGATCACCGAGAGGCTTGACGAGTTCGGCATCCATTACATAGAAGGCGGATGGCCGGGATCCAACCCGAAGGATCTCCAGTATTTCAAGGAAGTGAAAAAGCTCCGCCTTAAGACAGCGAAGATAGTAGCTTTCAGCAGCACCATCAAACCCCAAAGCAAACCCGACGAAGATCAAATCATGAAGGCGATCCTGGATGCAGATACCGGGTGGGTGACCATCGTCGGCAAAAGCTGGGACCTCCATGTCAGGGATGCGTTGAAGGTAAGCCTTGATGCGAACCTGCAAATGATAGAGAAAACGATAACGCATCTGAAGAAAAAAGGGAAACACGTATTTTTCGATGCCGAGCATTTTTTTGACGGATACAGAAAGAACCGCGAGTATACAATGAAGGTGCTCAGCGTTGCCCGCGATGCCGGAGCAGACGTGCTTGTCCTGTGCGATACCAATGGCGGTTCCATGCCTTACGAGATATACGACACGGTGGCGAGCGTCAAAAAGACGATGAAGGTCAAGCTTGGCATCCATACCCACAACGATACAGAGCTTGCGGTCGCAAACACGCTGATGGCGGTGAGGGCAGGCTGCGAGAACGTCCAGGGCACTATAAACGGGTACGGTGAACGGTGCGGCAATGCGAACCTCTGCTCTATCATACCGAACGTTATCTTAAAGATGGGCAACGAAGGGATACCGAAAGAACACCTGAAGAAGCTCCGCGACCTGAGCCTGTTCGTCGACGAGATGGCAAATTTTATCCCTGACAAACATAAGCCCTATGTTGGTGAAAGCGCTTTTGCGCATAAAGGCGGCATCCATGTCAGCGCCATCAGGAAGAATCCCGAGACATACGAACACATAGCCCCCGAGCAGGTCGGCAACACCCAGCGCGTGCTGATCTCTGACCTATCCGGTGAGAGCAGCATCCTTTATAAGGCGAAAGAATTCAATATCGATATTGGAAAAGATAAAAAGATCGCGAAGGAGGTTGTCAAAAAGGTCAAGGACCTCGAGATGTACGGTTACCAGTTTGAAGGCGCTGAAGGATCCCTCGAACTCCTCATAAAAAAGAAACTCGGGATCCACAGGAACTACTTCGATCTTATCGGTTTCAGGATCATCGTCGAAAAGAAGGAGAAGGCGCACCCGGTGACAGAGGCAACGATCCTGGTCAGGGTCGGGGACCGGGTGGAGCATACTGCGGCCCTCGGGAAAGGCCCCGTCAATGCCCTTGATAACGCGCTGCGGAAGGCCCTCCACAAGTTTTACCCTCTCCTTAAAGACATGGACCTTGTCGATTACAAGGTCAGGGTGCTGTCCACGAAAGAGGGCACCGGTGCTCCGACGAGGGTGCTTATCGAAAGCAGCGACGGAAAGAGGACCTGGAACACTGTCGGCGTGTCCGAGAACATCATTGAAGCAAGCTGGCGGGCGCTCGTCGACAGCATCGATTACAAACTGCTTATCGAGGAGGAGAAGAACCGGTGAAAAGGGCTTTCAATATCCAGAATGCAACAAAGAGACTGAATATCTTGAGGTCTCTGGGCAGTTACAAACGTCCCTTCAAGGTAGTGGGCACCTACAGGCTCATCGACGACGGCATACGGCCGGAGGCGACCGTCATCCTCAAGGCAGACGGCAAGGAGATGCACGAGGCTGCGACCGGCGTCGGCCCCGTTGATGCCCTCGCAAATGTGCTAAAAAAATCCCTCTCTTCCATGTTCCCCGTGATCCAGGGTGTAAAGCTCATAGACTATTCGGCAAAGGTGCACGACGCAAAGTCGGGCACTTCTGCAAAGGTCGAGGTCTCCATCGTGTTCACTGACGGCGAAGAGATATGGAGCGTCACCGAGATCTCCGACAACATCAACATGGCGTCCTTCATGGCGCTGCTCGACGGGTTCGAGTACGCGATATTGTCGAAGAAGGAAAGCGAATAGCGCAAAAGGCGGCTCATAGTTCATAGCTCATGGCTGATGGTAAAAGAAGCCGGTCCGTTTCGTTTGCAACGTTGAATATTGAACCTTGAACGTTGAACGGTTTTTTTATGAGCTATGAGCCACTAACCTTACCTCTCGACTGTTTGTCTTGCAAAATCGCATATTTTCCCTGATAATAGTAGGTATGAAGCGGTGGTATGTGGTAAACACAAAACCAAGGAACGAAGACCGCGCCGCAAATAATCTTATGGGCGGGGGCATCGAGGCGCTCTCCCCCAAACTTCGAATGAGAAAATACAAAGAAGGCAGATTTGTCAATTATATAGAGCCAATGTTCCCTGGATATATCTTTGTAAGGTTCCACCCTGTCGACGATTTTCGGCTCGTGAAATACACTCGCGGCGTAAAGACGATCGTTAATTTCAACGGCAGGATAATTCCCCTCCAGGATGAGGTCATTGCCTTTATTGCGGGCCGCCTTGAGGACGGCGTTGCGACGGTCAAAAAACAGGAGTTTAAGAGAGGCGAGAAGATCTTTATCAAGGACGGGCCTTTCAAGGGCCTGACAGGGATATTTGAAAAGACGCTGGACGGCCAGGAGCGAGTTGCCATTCTCCTCGACAGCGTCAACTATTACGCCAGGATGGAGATAGACAGGGACCTGCTGACAAGCACCAACTGACCGAATGGAAGCCGTTAGTCGTGAGGCGTGAGAGCGTGAGGGGGAAAACCGAAGGACGAGGGACGAAAAAACGAGAAGACTCAGGATGCCGGCGAAATCATAAGTCGTCAGGGGTTTAATCGCCTAACGCCTGACGACTTACGCCTTACGTTACTGTAGGAGTAGTTATAGAACTTTACGGGAACATACAGGGACTGCATTACCTCATCAAACGAAGGCTCATCAATCTTTACAAAAAAAGGGTCGAACCATCCGCCGTCATCTCATTTGATACAGCCCGGCAGATCATGCAGCTCTCAAAGGAGGCATCGCGCCAGATAGGCATCCTCGTCAACAGAAGAGGCCTTATAGAATACGTGGTCGTTGGCGATAACAGGAGCATAGAGATACCGAGGCTCTCCACGGAGAGGGTGGGCAGGGCGCGGTTCAGGGGTTTGCGGTTCATCCACACACATCTAAATGGGGAGCTGCTCTCCAGGGAAGACCTGACAGACCTGGCGATCCTCCAGTTGGACCTTGTTGCCTGCATCACCGAAAGGACAGGCGAAAAGGGGGGATCGGTCCATATCGGCTACCTTGTTCCGGAGAACAGAGAAGGAAAGGCGTGGGCATTTATGGATCCTGTCAGCATACAGGACCTTGATGTTGATTTTGTTTCTTTCATTACCGAGTTGGAAAATGAATTTGTACGTGCCCGCGGCAGGTTTTACATTACAGGCGGGGACAAAGACCGGTGTGTTATCGTCAGCGTTGTTCCTCCCGACAGCAGGAAGAATATGGAGGATCATATTGCCGAACTGAAAGACCTCTGCTATTCGGCTGGTATCACGGTCTTGGATACGATCACACAGAGACCGAAGGAACTGCATCCAAGATATCTCGCGGGGAAAGGGAAGATCGGGGAGATCATAATGAGGTGCCAGCAGCTCGGCGCTGACCTCCTTGTCTTTGATGAGGAATTGACGCCCGGGCAGATCAACAGCATCTCATCGATGACGGAACTGAAGGTTATCGACAGGAATCAGCTCATCCTCGATATATTCGCTCGCCGGGCGAACACCAATGAAGCCAAGATACAGGTAGAGCTGGCACAGCTGAAATACATCCTGCCGAGGCTTGCAGAAAAGAACACCGCCTTTTCGCGTCTCACAGGGGGCATCGGCGGAAGGGGCCCCGGAGAGACCAAGCTCGAGGTCGACAAACGGCGCATAAGGGATAAGATATCATTCCTGGAAAAGAAGCTGATCGAGATCAGAAAGGTAAGGGAGAAAAAAAGAGAGAAGAGGCGGTTCTCAGGCATGCCTATCGTGTCGATCGTGGGGTATACCAATTCCGGCAAATCAACGCTCCTGAACCTCCTCACAAAGAGCGCTGTTGAGGTTGAGGACAAACCCTTCAGCACGTTGAATCCCACGACCAGGACGATCAAGTATCCGGAAAGGAAGGCGATCATCGTCACCGACACTGTGGGTTTTATCGACAGGCTGCCGCAGGTCCTTCTCAGGGCCTTTATTGCGACGCTGGAAGAGCTCGGGGACGCTCACCTCCTCATTCACCTTGTTGATATCAGTGCGCCGGATTTCGAGGAGAAGATGAGCATTGTTGAAGAAACGCTGCACGCGCTTGGGCTGGATAACAAGCAGAGGATCATCGTCTTCAACAAGATTGACAGGGTGGACAGGACATGCCTCCACTATGTCGAACAGCGACACCACGCCGTCTCGATCTCATGTACAAAAAAAGAGGGTATTGAACGGCTGATAGAAACAATAGAGAAGACCCTCGGCACTACAGCTCATGGCTCATAGCTCATAAAGCAAAAG
>DLMV01000013.1:0-17228 GCA_002478225.1 Deltaproteobacteria bacterium UBA7527
CATATAACATACAAGGCGTAAGGGGTTACGACGGCTGATGGCTGACGGCTGGCAGCTGGTGTCTGTTGAAAACAGTTGACACATTTTGTCCTTCCTGTTATTTCTTAATAAACACCACGCATTATAAGGAGGGAAGTGTATGAGATCCGAAGGCAGAGTAGCAAGGGTTACAGAGATTGTTGCTGGTTCTCCCAAAAGCTTCGAAGATGCGATCCTGGTCGGCTTTAAAAGAGCATCAAAGACCTTGAGGGGCATAACGGGTCTTCGCGTGAGAGAACAGCGTGCCCGAGTAGAGGACGGCAAGATCGCCGAATACAGGGTAACCTTAGAGGTGATCTTTATATTGGAGAGCTAAAGCACTACGCGCTTCCTGGATGCTCGATACTTGATGCTGGTTGCTGGATAATTGATTATAAATTAAGGGACAAGAAAATAATGGGGGGATATAAAAATTTAGAGATTTATAAACTTGCTCATTTTTTGGGCATTAAAATTCATCAATTCTCACTTCAACTTCCAAAATATGAATTATACGAAACCGGAAGTCAAATTCGTAGAGCATCTAAGTCTATCTCGATGAATATAGTGGAAGGTTTAGGACGCAAAATCAATCGTTTCATCCAATCGGTTGAATATTCACATCGTTCAAAGAAATGAACGATTACAATCGAGCATCCAGGAACAAGCAACGAGTATCGTTTGTTTAACTACGCAGCCCTGCTGTGGGGGGACAGGCGGCGAGATGCCAGAGGAAGAGCTGCCAGTAATAGACGTAGCGTCTGCGGATCTTCGTGCCGATGAGGAGAAAAGGAAGGAGGGAGAGTACGAGGATCACGGTGAAGGACTTCGAGAGGCGCACGGCCTGGAAGGACCGGTAATAAAGGGGGCTGTGGTGCTTTCTGATGAACTTGTAGAGCGAGATGTTGTATTCGATCCTGCCTTTGATCCAGTTCTTTCCCACCGTCTTTCCCTGGAGGTGGATGACCTTTGCGTCGGGGAGGAGGACGACCCTGTAAGGCGTGAGCCGTGAGGCGGAGGGCGGGGAACTGGATACTGGATGCTGGATGCTTGATGCTCGATGCTGGATGCTCGATCCTGGATGCTCGATCCTGGATGCTGGATGCCGACTATTGTCTGCTGACGACTGGCGACTGTCTATTGTCTGCTGTTGTGCGCGGAGGCAGAGGTCCGTTTCTTCGAGGAAAAAGAAGAACTGTTCGTCAAAACCGGAGAGTTCCTGAAATAATGACCTCCTGATCATCATGGCAGCGCCGATGATCGACGGGACGTCGAGAGCTGAGAGCAGAGAGCTCGAAGGATCGTGAGGCGTGAGGCGTGAGGCGTGAGGGGAAGAACCGGAGGGCGGAGAAGAGGGAGATGCTGGATGCTTGATGCTTGATGCTGGATGCTGGATGCTTGATGCTGGATGCTGGATGCTGGATGCTGGATGCTGGCGGCAAGGAACGAGGGGCGAGGAACGAGGGGCGAGGAATGGGAGGAGTTCGGTGAGAAGGGACGGGATGGAGGCGGATGAACGTTGAGGGCGCATGTCAGGGAATACAAGCTGCGGGCCGCATATCCCGACGTCGTCATACGCTTCCATGAACGCGAGCATCTTCATGATCTCGCCTTCGATGAGTATCGTGTCTGAATTGAGAAGCAGTGCGTACTTTCCCGTCGACCGACCGATCCCCTGGTTCGCCGACGCCGCGAAGCCCAAGTTCCTGTCGTTCCGCACATAGGTTGCCCACGGGAATTCACTGCGCACCATGTCCCCTGTTCCATCAACAGAGGCATTATCGATGATAATGGCCTCTTTCAAAGACACGGTGAGGGACCCATCCTTTTCGATAGAACGCAAAAGTTGTTCCAGAAGTTCCTTTGTATCTCTGGTGATGATGACGATGGACAGCATGGCTAACCTGCGCCTCGATGCTGGATACTGGCGAAAACCGCGTGAGGCGTAAGGCGTGAGGCGTGAGGTGATTTTAACCCCTGACGACTTACGCCTAACGACTTACGAGATCTTTCTTTACCTTTCACCGTTCACTTTTCACCTTTTACATTATTCTCATAGCTGGTTCTTGATGAAGTAGGTGTCCTGGAATCTGAAGAGCCCCTTGCCCTGTTTGTTCATGGTGCACGCAAAAAGACACATGCCGCACCGGACACAGAGACCTTCATCGATCTTCACCTTGTTGTCAGCATCATCAAAGAACATGGCGGGACAATCAAATAAGGTCATGCAGCTCTTGCAGCCAATGCAATCCCTTTCTATCGGCACCCGCTCAAGCATATCTTTCCGTTTGTCCTTTGCGAAGAGGATGCATTCCCTGCGGGCGATGATAACGGCAGGAGCGCCGAGCGAAGGTGAGAGGTGAGAGGTGAGAGGTGAGAGGTAAGAGGTTCGAGGTGCGAGGGGCTGATCGCTGAGGTATGCGTAGGCCTCTTTGATCGTGGAGATCATCAGCGGGATGTCGTATGGGTCAAGGATCCTTAAAAATTCTACACCTAAACCTCTGACAACGTCCTCGATCTTCATCGCGTGGGTATATGAGCCGTCTGCTGTTACGCCGGTCTGGGGGGTCGGCTGCATCCCCGTCATCGCCGTGGTGCCGTTATCCATAATGACGAGGATGAACCTCTTCTGCTTCTTCACCGCATCGTACAAAGAGGCAAGGCAGGCATGGAAAAACGTGGAATCCCCTGTGGAGGCGATGATCGGGACAAGCGCGCCGTCCTGGATATAGGTATCGTAGAAACCGGATGCAATGTTGATCCCTGCCCCCATGTCGAGACATGTATCGACGGCGCCCTGGGCAATGCCAAGCGTGTAGCACCCGATATCGCCGGGGAAGACCGCCCCGGGAAAGGCGTATCTCATCGCATAGAACGATGCCCTGTGGGGACAGCCTGCACAAAGCTTGGGAGGCCGCGGCTGGACGCGCACCCCTTTTAATGTCTCTTCGATGGCGCGGTCGGGAACGAATTGCATCTTTGCCGTCTTTGTTTCATTCGCGACCCTCATGATTATACCCCTGACGACATCATAGGTAAGCTCCCCTGCCCCAGGCACATAACCGTTCCGTCTGCCGAAGATCTTCTTTGCATCGCCTATGAGCGCTTCGATCACGGCATCGGTCTCTTCGAGGACGAGAGCTTTATCAACAGAATCAATGAAACTCCGTAAGGCGTGAGGCGGAACGCGTGAGGGGGAGAGCCCTATGCTCGATGCTGGATGCTCGATGCTTGATGCTGATGGCTGATCGCTGAGAGCTGACAGCTGTACTACTTTATAAACCGGGACGGTGTCGGCGAGGCCAAGCTCGGAGAGGACGTCCATGGCAATGGAATAGGACATGCCGGAGGCGACAACGCCTAAAGAACTCGATACTGGATACTGGATGCTGGATGCCGGCGGGTGGCGAAAAATTCCTTCCTGCAGTGTGACCTTGCGCTTGCCAATGGGATAGAACGGGACGGATTCGCGCGCATGGCTTACCCTGTGGGTGGACCGTACGATAACAGGGGTTCTGTGCTCCGCTGAGTACTGAACAGCGTAATACGCAATGTCCGCAGCCTCTGCCGGAGAGGCCGGATCAAAGACCGGGATCCCAAAGAGCGCTGCAAGGAGCCTTGTATCCTGTTCTGTCTGGGATGACTGAGGGCCGGGATCGTCGCAGGAGACTATGACGAAGGCGCCTTTTACGATCTTCTTCCTGCCCTTCATGAGACCGGGGAAGGCAACGTTCAGACCAACCTGCTTCATGAGGCATACGGTCTTTTTTCCGTTGAGCGCGGCGCCAAAGGCAACCTCAAGGGCGCACCTCTCGTTCGTCGACCATTCTGTGTGAATATTCACCTTCTCCCGTTTCTTGAATTCTATTATCCCCGGAAGGATCTCAGAGCTTGGCGTCCCCGGGTAAGCAGCGGCAAGGTCGATGCCTGCCTCGACAAAACCCCTCGCAATTGCATAGTTGCCGACCATCACTTCTGAATGCGTTTTCAAAAGAGAACCTCCAGAGAGAGCTGAGAGCGGAGAGTTGAGAACTGAGAGTCGGATGCTGGATGCTCGATGCTGGATGCTGGATGCTGACGACTAACGGCTGAAGTCAACACGTTTCTCACAGGAAGGGAGTTGCGGATGGCGTGGAGGAGGACGCCGGCGTCGCTGATATCCCCGAGCAGGACAGCGCCCGCAAGCCTTTCTTCATTGAAGAGGAACTTACGGTATACTCCGTCCCCTTCAAACAGCGCTGCCTCGCATCCATCGTCTCTCGTGATGCCCATGGAAACTGCCTTGAGGCCGAAATATTCGATGCTGTTCGAGCCGACGCCGCCGCTGTACGCCCTCTTTGCGCCTGCCATGTTCTGTCCGGCGATCTTTCCCTGTTCCGCCCCTACAGGCCAAAGCGGTAGGACATCGCGATCGCTGGATACTGGATACTGGATGCTGGATGCTGGATGCTCGATGCTCGATGCTGGATGCTCGATGCTGGATGCTCGATGCTGGATGCTGGATGCTGGATGCTGGATGCTCGATGCTGACGAGTGGCGAGGTGCGAGGGTTATCACCTTTGCCTGGGCGACATCGCCGGCAGCATAGACCCCTTTATGGTTCGTCTCCATATGGTCATCAACGAGGATGCCTTTGTCAACACGGAGTCCCGCATCGCGAACGATATCGAGATCGGGGCTTACTCCCTTGCCGACAATGAGCATATCGCCCTGGACCATTTCTCCTTTATCCGTGACAACTCCCTTCAAGCCTCTCTTGCTCCGGACGATCTCCTTTATGTCGCTGTTGAAAAAGAAGCGCGCGCCGTTCTGTTCGAATAATGTCCGAAAATATTGCGATGACCTTTCATCGAGGACCCGCGAAAGCATCTGCGATGAGCTTATAATGATATTCACCGGTATGCCTGCCGTCAGGAGCGCATATGCAGCCTTGATCCCTATGGGGCCGCCGCCGAAGACGATCGCCTGTTTAACCTTCGGCAGATAGGCGCGGATCTTTTCCGCGTCTTCCATCGTTCTCACGGAGAATATGCCCTCCCCCTCGAAGGGGATCTTCTTGGGCACAGCGCCGGTAGCGATAAAAAGTTTGTCGAATTGTTGTCTACCTTCTGCTGTCGATACGGAGCGTTCCTTCAGAGCAAGCTTCCCAACCTGCACGCCTTTCATCAATGTGAAACCATATCGTTTATATTCGTTCTCAGGTAAAAGGGTTATTTCTCCGGCCCGCTTTTTGCCTGTCATCACGTCGGTAATGAGAGGCCTTGAATAGAACGGATAGTTCTCATTCGTAACGATAGTGATCTCTCCTTCTCTGTCAAGCTTTCTGATATTAAAAGCACCGCATATTCCGGCCACACCATTTCCGATGATAAGGTATCTATATGCCTTCATAGACGATAATTGTCATTGCAGAGCCCTTTGGGGACCCGCGATAACAATATATCATTTATGCTTTTGCTTTTAAAAGCGGTATTTCTTTCTGTACTCTGTCGCGCCAACGCTTTTTCTTTTCATTTTCCGCAAATTCGCTGGATTCCATGTAGACGATCGCGTTCTGGGGACACGCCCTCACGCAGGCAGGCTTTTCCGTAAAAAGGCACTGGTCGCACCGCACCGCCTTATTGAGGAAAGGCAGCACCGCTCCAAAGGGGCAGTTCATGACGCACATAAAACAGCCGACGCAGGCGTCCCATCTGCTGTATACCCTGTCAGCCTTGCCTATCGCGCCTGATATGCACCCTTCCATGCAGGACGGCTCATCGCAATGGAGGCATCTGACGGGATGCGGCACCTCGTCGCCGGGCGTTTGCTTATAACGGTCAGTCCTTCTTTTTTTTCCCATAGGGACGGACGACAGCGGATCGTAAAGGTGGTGGTTCTTTGCATGTTCCGCTGCGCATGCGGTCTTGCATGCCCCACAGCCGACGCAACGGTCTTTTATAAAAAATATCTCACGCATATCTTCAGCCTACCGCTGATTTCGTAAAAGGTGAAAGGTGAAAGGTAATAGGTGATAGGTCATTGCGAGCGCAGCGCGGCAATCTCACCAATAGTTTATACCCTTTTGGGATCGCCGCGTCGCTTCGCTCCTCGCGATGACAGTAAGGATGGAGCACCTCACGCCTCACGTTATTTTTCATTTCATCTCCCCTGTCGGGAGGTCTTCCAGTATCTCTTTTATCTTCATCGCCGCTTCGACAGGCGGCAGATTGAGGTTCGTAGGGCACATCCCCGCAATCTCCACAAAGCCCATGCCGCTCCCGAACATCTGCTCCATGAACGCCTTCTTTATCATGGCCTTTACCTTCTTCACCGCGCCCGGCGAATGGGATGACCCCCTCGCACAGTATCCTGCTCTCTGCGCTCCCCTGACCAGCTCAGAGACAGCGAGCGGGCTGCCCTGTCCTGCAAAGCTCCTGCCGGACGGCGATGTGGTCGTTGAAATGCCGAGCGGCGTTGTGGGGCTCATCGCCCCTCCCGAGATGCCCATATTAAAATTGTTCTCACAGATAATGGTGATCCTGTCATTTCTCATGGCAGCGCCGAGGACAGCAGAAAGATCGGACATGATGTCGGAATCGCCTGCATACACGAACACGAGGGCGTTCTTCATCGCATCCTTGATCCCTGCCGCTATCCCCACGGCGCTCCCCGGCGGAGCGGCGACGCCCTTAATATCGATATATTCATACATGATCGTAGCGCAGCCTGCGCCATACACACCGACAGCCCTTTCCTGGAAGCCCATCCCGGCAATGACCTCGGCGATCACCTTGGACAGTATCCCATGGGAACATCCGGGGCAGAAATGCTCTTTCCTGTCTGTCAAAAGTCCCGGATAACCATATGCCTTCTCAGTCTTACGCTCTATTTCCATCAGATCAACCTCTTTATAAATTGAATGACGTCATTCCTTTCGGGCAGGAGGCCGCCGTGGGTGGCATAGCTTTCGATCTTTACTTTCGCGTCGAGCTGCCCCCTGATGAATCTGGCAAGCTGCATATTGCTCATCTCCACGACGAATACCTTTTTCAGCTTTTTCATCTCTTTGCCTATGCTGCAAAATGGTGAAAGCGTGACAGGCCTCAGCACACCGACCTTTTTCCCGGACAGCCTCAGGTCGTCGGCGGCCTTTTTCGCCACATAGGCGCTTATCCCATATGCGCAGATCGCATATTCAGCGTCTTCCATCATGTAAAGCTCGCACAGAGCCTCCTGGTCGATCTTTTTGTATTTCTCGATAAGCGATGCTGTCTGCTTCTTCATCGCGGTGACATCAAGGTATACCGAGGTATAGTATCTCCTGTCGCCTTTCCTGAACCCGAATTCTCCTTTCGGGGATCCGATCTCCACCTCGACGCTGCCTGTCATATTGAACAGCGCGCTGTCAATGTAGAAGACAGCGGGGACCGAGAACCTCTCGCCCATCTCTGCCGTCTTCGCCATGAGCACGGGGATCTCCTCAACAGAAGCCGGACTGAACACTGCCGGAGGAAAGTCGCCTCCTCTCAGCGCGTCAAGATCGCCCTGATAGGGATAAGGATTTCCAAAGCCGGGGATGCTCTTTCCGATATGGATGACCAGGAGCGGGATCTCGTACGAGGTGGCATAGGATATCGACTCCATGCAGCCATAGATGCCCGTCCCTGCCGTGACCATGCACGTCCTTTCTCCGCCGAGGGAAAGACCGAGAGAGAGCGCCGCCATCTCTCTCACTGATGTCGCAGGCCTGAATATGCCTTTTTTTGCAAGATATTCGTGGAGCTCGCTTACCGGCGGATAGGGGATGCCGTAGACCGAATGCACGCCCAGCTGAAACAGCGACTCTCCAATTATCTCTGCTCCCTTTCCATATATCACTCCCATGCTCAACCTCCTGCCAGTACGGGCTGCTCTTTGTATATCTCAAAACATGCCGACGGGCATATGCTGGCGCAGCTTAAGCACCCGATGCAGGCATCCTCGTCAACACAGGCCACTACCTTGTATCCGTCCTGATTCACCATGTTGGTTGCGAGGAGGATCTTTTTAGGACAGTATTTCGCGCACAACAGGCAGCCCTTGCACCTGCCCTGGTCAATAAGAACCTTTTTCATACAACCTCCATATCAAGCTGCCAGCAATCAGCGAACAGCTATCAGCAGGCAGTCATCCGTCGTCAGCAGACGGGTCTCTCTTCGGGTTGTCATTGCAAGCCCCTTTCCTTCTGTCATTGCGATGACGATACCAGCATCGAGCATCCAGCATCGAGCATCGAGCATCGAGTAACGAGCATCAAATATCCGTTCACGGGTTTGCTGCTGCTTCATATCCTTCCCTGAATACCTCTAAATTCTTTTCCAAAAATCTTTTCTGTATTTTCGCCTGTATCGTCCTTTCGATATTCTCATACGTAAAAGGCCCTGCTGAAAAATGCGAGAAAAAGCCAAGCACCGCCATATTCGCAGACTGCATCATGCCCTTTCTCTTCGCGATGCCGTCGGCATCAAGCAGCCCGTAGCGCGTTTCTCTTTCTTTGAGGAGGCCGATGACCGCATCGGGGAGGGCCTTTTTGTGCGTGTTCATTATTGCCGTGCCGCCTTTCTTGAGGAACATGAGGTTCCTGTAGAACTCGCTCTCTTCAAATGAGATCAGAATATCGGCGTTTTCCCTGCCGATAAGGGGACTTTTGAAATCGCCGACCTTTACGAGGGAAACGACCGACCCTCCCCTCTGGCTCATACCATACTCATCGGATGCCATGGCCTTCAAGCCCGCTGCAATAGCTGTTTCGATGAGTATGGTAGAGGCCAGGAGAACCCCTCTTCCCCCTATTCCTGCACATAAGATCTCAAGCTTCAATCAACACCTCACTATCAGCTTTCAGCTGATACTGTGAAAAGTGAAAAGTTAAAGGTGAAAAGTTAAAACCCTTCTTATCTTCGGTTGCTCTCATACCTCTCTCCTCACGTCTGACGCGCTCACGCGCTCACGAGAACGGCGCTCTGCGCTGTTCTCATATGATTCCTCTGCAAAAAAGCACTGTCAATGCATCCGCGTCCTTGAACTTCTCTATCCCGGAGGCATTGTCAAGGTGGTGGCAGTTCTCAAAGCCAAACCCCTTGAGCATGCCTTTCAATTCGTTCTCACGCTTGTTCGTCATAATGAGCAGGACATAGCGCGAATCATTGTAAAGCGTGTTCACAAATGCGGGTATCCCGGAGTGAAAGAAAAAATCTTCATAGGTGATCGCAAGAACCTTTTTGCGGGGTTCCAGCTTCTTTATGCCGTGCGCCATGTTGATGGACGACGCGGGGCCAAGCTTATCGCGGACCACCCGCATTCCATACATCATCTCTTCAGGCTTTTCCTTTCCATACGATGCGCGTATCCTGTTCGCATGAACCTTTGACCTGTCAGCGATCTGGAGCTTGATCACAGGGTATGTCTCTTCCACGAACACCACATCCATCTGATCGATAAAACCGCTGACAAGCCTGTCAGGCAATGGATAGAGAGTGGCGAGCCTCAGGATGCTTCCGTCCTCGTCGTAAAACTCAAGATGCGACAGCCGATCGGTGATTACCCCTGTTTGCGTCTTTATGGCTGCGTGATTGCCTTCGTACTCTTCAAATTCTTTCCGTATCTTTTCTATCTTCTCGTTCAGTTCACGGTGTAGCTGGTAACGAAATTTCGGTGTAGCCGCCCAGCGGTTGGGATCCCTGGCAAAACGGGCGAATGCCCGTCCGGCGTCCGGAGAAGCGGATACTGGATGCTCGATGGTCGATGATCGATGATCGGAATTCGATGCTGTTTCCGGCGTTGCCTGGATGATAACGGGTGTCTCATATTTTTCTGATATCTTATATCCGAACGGGACGGCGGACCGGAATGCGTCGATGCTGTCGGCCACGATGAAAGGCAGTTTTGCAAAAAGCCCCACCGGCGTCGCCTCCACATCATTTTCCTGGACGCAGACCACGAGAAGACCGCCGACAGCGCCTGTATATGCCGAGCTCATGAGAGGATCAAGGGCCTCATACAGTCCCTCGGACGATATGAAGCAGACGGTCCTTTTCGACGCGTAGGCCCCCGCGAGCGCCAGTTCGTAGGCTATCTTTTCGTTCGTGCAAAGCTCGTAATGGAAGCGCCGGAACTCATCCTGCAGCGCCTGCAGTCCCTTCTCAACGGCCCGGTTCGTCGCGTAGACCAGCCGCGCCTCATTTTCGACCAATACCCTCGTTATCTCCTCATGCATACTGCAACCCCTTATCAGCCTTCTGCTGATATCGTGAAAGGTGAAATGTGAAACGCGAAAAGTTCTGGATAGTTAACATTTCACATTTTACGTTTTACATTTCACGTTGTTTCTCATGCCATGCTCCTCAGGATCTTTATGCCCTTCAGCACGTTCTCTTCGCTTGCCGCAAAAGAGATGCGGACATTCGACTTCCTCCGCGAAAAAACGCTTCCCGGTATGATAAAAAGGTTTTTCTCCAGGGCCTTCTCTACAAATGCATCGCCGTCGCCTCCGGGAACTTCGGGGAAGATAAAATATGCGCCTTCCGGCTTCACCACATTGTATTTATCCTTTAACCCATCGTAGATCAGGTCTCTCTTCCGCTTGTAGCTTTCTATGAATGGATCCATATTGTAGTCGAGCGCGAAGATCCCTGCCTTTTGGGCGAAAGAATTAATACTGCTGAACACGTACTGCTGCATGGTGACCATACATTGAATGACCTCTTGCGGCCCCGCGACGTAGCCTATTCTCCATCCCGTCATCCCCCATGTCTTTGAAAAACCGCCGAATGTAAGCGTCTTTCCGTAGAGCTGGCCCAGATACACCAGCTCAGCCTCATCTTTGTATATAAATCTATCATAGATATCATCTGAAAACACCAGAAGATCTTTCTCGCGCGCCACTCGCGCGACCATCTCAAGCTCAGCCCGGGAACAGACCATGCCGGTCGGATTGTTGGGACTGTTGATGAGGATGACCCTTGTTCTCTCCGTAATGGCATTCCTGAGGGCCTCTTCCTTGATCGTAAAATCAGGGTAGGTATCGACGAAGACCGGCTTTCCGCCGAGGAGCTCTACCTGGTACTCGTAGAGCACAAAGCAGGGATCAGGGATGATGATCTCATCAAGCGGGTTTAAGGTAACCATCAGGGCAAGGAGGAGGCCGCCTGTCACTCCTGCCGTTATGATCACATCGTCGCATATGATCCCCTTTCCCTTCAGGTGGCGGAGGACCTTTTCCCGCAGTTCAGGGATGCCTCCCGAAGGCGTGTACTTGTTGAATCCTGCCTGTATCCACTTTATGCCTTCCTGCTTGATCGCATCGGGGATATCAAAATCAGGCTCGCCGATGCTCAGATTGATGGGGTCCTTTACTTTGTTGGCAAGATCAAATATCTTCCTCACCCCCGACGGCTTTATGTTCATTACCCTGTCCGAAAGCAGCATAAAACCTCCTTATCGCTTCATAGCGTGAAATGTGAAAAGTGAAACGTAAAAAGTTTTAAACATTTTATAGGGTTCTTCTCCTCACGCCTCACACCTTACGCCTTACGGGTTTTTGCATAAATTATCTCCATTATCCTGTCGAGCTTTGTCTTCGGCAATCCGCCGAATGTCTTGTTCAACTCTTCGTCACTGTATTTTGCCTTAAGGAACGCCACAATATCAAGCCTTTCCCGCCAGCAGTCTATCGCATTCCTGCATGGCAGACCGTCATTCATGGAAATGCAATAGGAAATATCGATCATCATGCCAAGCTGGGAACAATAGATCTCCATGATAAACCTCCGAATATCAGCCTTCGGCTGATATTGTGAAATGTGAAAAGTGAAGGGTAAGAGGTGATAGGTGGTAGGCAGCGGGCGGAAGGACACAGCGTGGTGCATTATACGATTTTTCTCACCTTACGCCTCACGCCTTACGCCTCACGGTCTTTCTCCCCTCACGCCTTACGATTCACGGCTCACGGGTTATGAGCTCTCTCTGGTTTTGGGAAGGCATCCAGCTCCTTTATCAGTTTCGCTATCTCCTCATCAGGCAGCGCGTAGTCCTGGAGCTTTCCCGCCATATATGCGTCGTAGGACGGAAGATCTATAATGCCGTGGCCGCTCCAGTTCATGAGGATGACCTTTTCCTTTCCCTCTTCTTTCGCCTTCTTCGCTTCCTCTATCACGCAGGCTATGGCGTGGTTCGTCTCCGGCGCGGGGACGAACCCTTCTGTCCTCGCGAAGGTAATGCCTGCTGCGAAGGTTTCCAGCTGGTTGTAGGCCCTCGCCTCGATGAGCCCGTCCATATAGAGCTTGCTCACGAGCGGCGCCATCCCGTGGTAGCGGAGTCCTCCCGCGTGGATCGGGGCCGGTACGAAACCGTGGCCTATGGAACACATCGCGAGCAGCGGCGTTGTCTGCGCCGTATCGCCGAAATCATACAGGTAGTGCCCCCGTGTCATCGTCGGACAGGAAGTTGGTTCGCATGCGATTATCCTGATATCCTTCCCGTTGATCTTTTCCCTGATGAACGGGAATGAAAGACCCGCGAAATTGCTCCCGCCTCCGGCGCATCCTATGATAACATCCGGATATTCGCCAGCCATCGCAAGCTGCTTCTCGGCTTCAAGCCCTATTATGGTCTGATGCATAAGGACATGGTTCAGGACGCTCCCCAGCGAATACTTCGTATTCTGGGAAGTAACGGCATCCTCAATGGCCTCGCTGATCGCGATCCCCAGGCTGCCCGGATGCTCGGGGTCCTTCTCGAGAAATTTTCTTCCTGCGCTCGTATGAGAGCTTGGGCTGGGGATGCATTTCCCGTTCCAGGTCTCCATCATGACCCTTCTGTAGGGCTTCTGGTTATAGCTCACCCGTACCATGTATATCTTCAGCTCAAGGCCAAACTGGTTGCATGCGAACGCAAGGGCGCTTCCCCACTGGCCTGCCCCGGTCTCCGTGGTCAGCCTCCTGGTGCCGAATATCTTGTTGTAATACACCTGAGGGACCGCGGTGTTGGGCTTGTGGCTCCCGGGAGGGCTGACGCCTTCGTTCTTGAAATATATATGCGCAGGCGTGCCAAGGAACTTCTCAAGGGAATAGGCGCGGCTGAGCGGGGTCGGCCTCCACATCAGAAGTCTCTGCATGACCTCTTCGGGAATATCGATCCATCGCTGCGTGCTTACCTCCTGCTCGATCAGGTTCATAGGGAATATGGGCGCAAGCATATCCGGCGTTATCGGCTCGCCCGTTGCCGGATCAAGCGGCGGCGGCAGAGGGCTTTTCATGTCTGCCTGGATATTGTACCACGCCTTCGGCATCTCCCTTTCGCTTAAAAAGATCTTCTTTTCCATCCCGTACCTCCTTATTAGCTTAGAAAGCTCATGGCTCATAGCTCATGGCAAATACTCAAAACAAATATCAAAGTGCTGGATATTTCATCGCTCCGTTCACCTGCATTATCTGACCAGCATCGAGCATCCATAAACTAAAAAAGGCCGTGAATCGCATGATCCATGGCCTTTTTAAAACAAAAAGCCACGGACGGTGCAAGACCGCCCGTGGCCGGTTATTTACGGTCCTGCACCTACATTAACCACCACCAAGCCCAGTTGTTTCTTATGGCTGATCTCATCATATTGTTCCTTTTTTAGCACAAAGCATTTTACCGTGTCAAGAAAATTAGTTTACTTTCTTAATAATCCTTCTCCTGTGTGATGCCGGCAAGCTGCCAGTCCTTCCCGCCAACCTTTCTCGTGAATGTCCAGTATTCGAGAAATTTTACTGGGTCGGTGGAGCTTCCCGAGATCACATTCCCTGTCTTTTCATCGGTGGTATAGTCAAGGAGGCTCGCGAGAAATCTTACCGTTATGTATTCTTCGCCCTGGTCCTGGACCGCATCGACGACCTCGACCTGGCGGACAGCAATATTCTCAAGGCGGTTGAACTGCCTCTTCGCAATGTATTCATTGATGTCCCCCTGGAAGATGTCGAGCATCTGCGGCGTCAAAAGGTTCCGTACGCCGCTCAGGTCGCGTTTTGTCCACCCGCTCTGGATCTTGAAGAACATGTCCTCCACGGTCTCCTTGAAAGTATTTTCATTGAACGACGGGTCCATCTCGCTGATATGACGGAGCCCCGCAGACACTGAATCCTGCGAAGAAGGCGCATAAGTCTGTTCGTATGGTTCGTTGTATGCGTATGAGCCGAAGCCTCCTGCGTTCGCGGCGCTCATCTGCATCTCCTTCCGCGCCTTATAGCGTTTCACTATGTACCAGATAATGCCTATAATGATGAGGATTATGATGAGATCGCCAAAACCGAACCCTCCGCCGCCCCATCCTTCGCCGCCTGCGTATCCGCGGCCGCCGAACAGCATATTCCCTATCATTCCGCCCATGAGGCCGCCGCCCAACCCGTAAAGAAAGCTTCTCCCCGGGCTTGCTGCGGGAGGCTGCTGAACAGGCTGCCGTTGTGCCATGCCGGGCTGCTGCGAGGACGGCGATGTCCGCGTGGGCGATGACCTCTGAAAGCCCCCGCCGGAGCTGAAGCCGCGGCTTCCGGAAGACCTGCCGCCGCCGGCGCGTGCATGAGCTATGGTATCCAGCATGATAAAAGAGATGAACGCAAATGCAATAACGACCACCAACGATCTCAATAAGCGGCTTCTCGATACGCTCATTTACTACCCCCTTATGTGTTTTCTATAGGTTGATTACATTATCATATGGATGAGGGGGATGTCAAAAAGACAGCGATAAAGACCGTTGACAGCTCATGGCAATACAAAATGTAAGCGCTAATTTCTAAGCACCAATCTCTAAACAATATTAAAATTTAAATATCAAATGTTCTAAACAAAAGCCTTCCAAAACGTTTTGAATTTTGAACATTGGAACATTTGGATTTGTTTAGGATTTAGATATTAGAATTTAGGATTTGCTGTGAGCTATGAGCCATGAGCTGCGAGCCGCATTTCTTATTCCTTGCGAAACCAGAGCCGGCCATGTATAATCAACGAGATCCATCTTTTGCAGCACAGAGCGGTCAAAAAAAGGAGCGGCTCATGAAGATCAGGTTCTTAGGCGCGGCGCGGAAGGTCACCGGCTCGTGTTATCATTTGGTTACAGACGGCACCCAGATCCTCGTTGACTGCGGGATGCATCAGGGAAAAGATGCCGACGCTCTCAACAGAGAACCTTTTCATTTTGATCCTGCCGTGATCGACTATCTCATCCTTTCTCATGCCCACCTCGACCATTCAGGGCTGATCCCGAAACTTGTGGCGGATGGATTTAAAGGCAGGATACTTGCCACATCCGCAACGGCTGAGCTTGTGGAGATCATGCTTTACGATTCAGCTCATATCCAGGAGAAGGACGCTGAATGGCTCACAAAGAGGTCGTTCAGGCAGGGCAAGGATATCAAGTTCGAGCCGCTCTACGATACGGAGGATGTGAAGCGGGTGATCCCTTTCTTTGACAAGAAGACCTATGGAAACATTGAGGAGCTGAAAGATGGAACGGTCAAATACCGGTTCATCGACGCCGGACACATTCTTGGTTCGGGCACCCTGGAGTTGTGGTACCATGGTCAGGACGGTAAGGAAAAAAAGATCGTATTTTCAGGAGATGTCGGCAAGAACGGCAATCCGATCATCAATGATCCGCAGCACGTGGAAGAGGCAGACTACGTTGTTATTGAATCAACCTACGGCAACAGGCTGCATAAAGGTTTAGACGAAAGCATCAATGAGCTCGAATATGCGGTCAAGGACACCTTCAGGAGAGGCGGTAATGCCCTGATCCCCTCTTTTGCGGTGGGAAGGACGCAGGACCTGCTCTACATTTTAAATAAACTTGTGAAAGAGGGAAAACTGGAAGACCTCGATGTCTATGTCGATAGTCCTCTTGCGGATAAGGCAACGAAGATCTATATGGCCCACCCGGAATTCTTCGATGCTCAAGCGGTAAACCTGTTCAAGTTCAAAAGCAGTGAAGGAATGAGGATCCATTTTACGACCTCAGTAGAGGAATCGCAAAAGATCAATAAGATCAAATCCAGGGCGATCATCATAGCCGGCAGCGGCATGTGCGATGGCGGCAGGATACGCCATCATTTCAAGCATAATATCTGGAGGCCTGAGTGCAGCATCATATTTACCGGTTTCCAGGTGCAGGGGACGCTCGGCAGACATATCATTGACGGAGCGAAGACTGCCCGCATTCTTGGCGAAGAGATGGTCATAAGGGCGAGGGTATACACGATCGGCGGCTTCTCGGCCCATGCCGACCAAAAGGAGCTCCTGGAGTGGCTGGATACATTCACCAATAAGCCAGAGGTCTTCATAGTACACGGCGAGGAATCGGTATCCCTTCAATTCGAACATATTGTCCAGGAAAGACTTGCCCTCGAAACACACGTTCCCTTCAAAGGTGAAGAGATCGAGATATGACAAACGGATACTGGATGCTCGATTCTTGATACTGGTTTGAACAAGCATCGAGTATCAAGTATCGGGAGGCAAGGTTATCACTTTTCATCTGGTTATGAACATGTCCAACATCCCTTATACGCTCATACGAAGCAAGAAGAGAAAAAGGACGCTAAGCCTCAGGATCGACGATGGCGGCAGGGTTGTGGTCTATGTCCCGCACCGGACGCCTGAAGGCGAGATCGCTGCATTCCTCCGCGCAAAACAGCGCTGGATAGAAAAAAATCTCCGCTTGCAAGGTCAACGAAACCGGGAGAGCGGGCGGCCGAGAAGGTTTGTCCCCGGTGATTCATTTCTCTATCTGGGGGATGCATATCCGCTGGAGATATGCGACAGAGGCAAAAGGCAGCAGCTTGCCCTCATCCATGGCACTTTCCAGATGGATGCCGGCGGTCATGAAAAGGCAAGGGAACTGTTTGTCAAATGGTATATCGGGAGGGCGAAGGAGATCATTGCGGAGAGGGTGGACTATTACAGGCGGCAGTTAGGATTTCCGCCCGTAGAGGTGCGCATAACAGGCGCAAAGAGCCGGTACGGTTCGTGCTCCGCGGACAACAGGCTTTCTTTCAGCTGGCGGCTTATCATGGCTCCCTATCCGGTAATAGACTATGTGATAATACACGAACTTGCCCACATAGAACAAAAAAACCATTCGAAAAGGTTCTGGAGATTTGTAGAAAATATAGCGCCCGATTACAGGCAGCGCCGGCTATGGCTGAGTCAGAAGG
>DLMV01000013.1:17344-38135 GCA_002478225.1 Deltaproteobacteria bacterium UBA7527
GAACAACCACCTTCTCATACTCTGATAAATAATAATAGATAATAAGGATCATAGGGGACGTTGTTACTGAAATTGCATTATTTATCACGTGCTTTAATTTCTGTCCTTTCTACAGCTCTGGATATTGTTGAAGTACTTACTCCAAGGTGTCTTGCAATCTCAGCAAATGAGAGTCCGAGCTCTATGGTGCTCCTCAATGCAACGGCGTCACGTACCTGACTCACTTTACGCCTTCTGCCTCCATGTTTTAGCTCGTTCGGGTTAACCTTCCTTTTTGCGCACTCTTCTCCGATGATACTCTTTATATTCCGATGGGACATTTTTAATTTTAATTGCCGGATCTGTCTCTCCTCTGCCTCTTTAAGGATAGTGTTCACAAAATCATTCCTACCGAGAATTCTTTCATCTGATCGAATGACTCCGTCCTTACGTTTCATTGAGACCACTTGAGACCAACCTCCGAGGCTACGAATTAAACCACCGCCAACCAATTCTTTATTCTGTCCCATTGTGAAACCTTCCTCAATAAATCTTCTATAAGCCGTCTGTGCGGATTTCTTTCTTTTGCCAAATTGAGCGAGGATGTAATCGGTTCCCATCCAATCATATCTCCTTTGCCCCACAACTGCACTATGTCCGGTCCAAGGATAACTGTCCAGCGACCTCATATCATTTACTGTGCCTGCCCTGACAGGATTAAGATGTATATAACGTACTAAAGCCAAGAGATATTTCTCTTCTTCACATAGTATTGATTTGTAACGGTTCGCAAAGAGGTGGCCTGTTCTTCCGTGCCGACGATTAAAATACTGGGCATAACCTGTTAAGACCCTCCTCATAATGTATGATATACCTTTTTGCCCACTTCGGAACAGTATATGAACGTGATTTTTCATTAGCGCCCAAGCATATACGGAACATTCGGAATCGATTATATGTTTACTTAATGTATCCAGAAACCTTGTCTTATCTCTGTCGTCAAAAAAAATATCTGCCTTGTTGATTCCTCTTATCATTATATGATGCAAAGCACCGGGGATATCAAGTCGCGGTTGACGTGGCACGCCAGACTTTAATTTACTTTATGACCATTGTCAAGAGATTTGCAATTTCAGAAACAACGTCCCCTATTTTCTTACGTCCCCTATTTTCTTACTATTTTCCCTTTATGACCATTGTCAAGAGATTTGCAATTTCAGAAACAACGTCCCCTATTTTCCCGTGTTGATAGGATTCAGATTCCTCCAGGTCATAGGAGGGTCAAGTTTTCTTCCCACTGTTCCGGCATCGTAAGCAACGCTTTTCCGGAGAGCAGGGACAGGGTCATAGGCCTTTTTACGAGCATATACCCGATTGGGGGCATCATAGGGCAGAACCTTGGGGGATTGATCGTCAACAGGTATTCATGGCGATATATTTTTTATATCAACCTGCCCATAGGCCTTGTTTTGACAGGCCTCATCATGATCCTGCTTTCGGACTCAAGGACATTTTCCCGGCGTCACATTGACGTTACGGACGCATCCTTGATGAGCGGCGGCCTTCTCTTCCTTATGTTCGCCTTGAATATCATAAGCGAGGGCTTCTCCCCTGTCTTTATTTTCCTCACCGTGGTCTTTCTGGCGCTGAGCTTTTCTTTTTTCCTTTTCTTTCTCCGCCAGGAAAGGAAAGAAGCAAGACCGATACTGGATCTGACCCTGTTGAGATCGACCCCTTTTCTTGCGGCAAATCTCCTGAATATGGTCCTGGGAGCGGTAATCTTTGGACTCTTTTCTTTTATACCGCTTTACGCCACCTCTGTGCACGGACTCTCTACAATGATGAGCGGCATGATCCTTACCCCCCGCTCGCTGGGAACTATTGGCGCTTCATTCATCATGAGCTTTCTGCTCAGGCGATACGGCTACCGCTGGCCTATGATGCTCGGCTTCAGCATCATCTCGATCGGGACCATTCTTCTCGGGGACGATCTCCTATTGGGCGCAGCGGGTATGCGGTGGGGAACGGCGGGGATGCTCTCATTCCTGATATTGATTGCCGGAATAGGCATGGGGATCATGTTTCCCGCCACCAATAACGCATGCATCGAGCTGATGCCGGATAAGGTAGCGACTATCGTTGGCCTCAGGAACACATTCAGGACCATCGGGGGGCGCTGGGCGTTTCCGTGATCACCTTTATCCTTCACCTCAGTCCCGATCCCCGCATCGGATTCAGGGTTGCCTTCATCTCTTTTGCCATTGCCCTCATGTGCTCTATCCCGCTTGTCTTCCTTATGCCGGATGGCCGAGAATGGAATAGATAATGCCTGGGACGAGGATCGAACTCGTACAGAGCGAGGCTCCGAGGGATTTTAAGTCCCTTGCGTCTACCTATTCCGCCACCCAGGCACTTCTTCTATATAATCGGAAAATCATCTCATGTCAACAGACAATTAAACTGGCTTGATGCTCGATGCTGGATGCTGGTTTAAACAAGCATCGAGCATCGAGGATCCAGCATCAAGGTACGAGGAGCGTAAGCGGCGCGGCGATCCCATTCGCGAGATTGCCACGCTCCGCTCGCAATGACACCTTTCACCTTTCACCTTTTTATTCATGACATACTGTTGTCAGTCGGGTAAGATATACTAACGTTATGGACACCCCTCAGATCATTACCGTCCGGTCATCGGCAGGCGCGGGGAAGACCTATAGCCTCGCG
Organism: Deltaproteobacteria bacterium UBA7527; assembly: GCA_002478225.1. Classification (GTDB taxonomy): domain Bacteria; phylum Desulfobacterota; class Syntrophorhabdia; order Syntrophorhabdales; family Syntrophorhabdaceae; genus UBA5609. The sequence continues at coordinate 20,048 of DLMV01000013.1, forward strand.
CAGTATTACCTGAGGCTCCTTGTCATGGATCAGATATCAGGGACGCAGGCAAAGAACCGCATTCCGAATATCGTTGCATTGACCTTTACCAATAAGGCTGCCGCGGAAATGCGGGCCCGCATCATTGACTGGATGAAAAGGATCATCCTGGACCTGCCGCTACGCAATTCATCTCAAAAACCGATCGATGAAATTCTCGCTTTGGCTATGCAAAGCGAACATGATTCTGGATACTCGATACTGGATACTGGTTACAAACAAGAAAAACCGGATAAACCAGAGAAACGAAGGTCCGGAGACGAGGAATCCGATTCATCCAAGCAGAATCAAGCATCGAGTATCGAGTATCGAGCAACAAACGTGGAGAAAGAGGAGCAATCAATTCAGGCGAGGGTCCGGAGGGCGATAGAGGCGGACTTCGAGGACATATTAAAGCATTTTTATGACTTCAATGTGGGCACCATCGACAGCTTTGTCAATCTCATTCTGAAGGCATCTGCCTTTAGACTGAACCTGCCGCCTGATTTCGATATCAGCACCGACTCGACACCCCTGATCGACCTTGTTGTCCGGGAATGCCTCCAGTCCCTTGGCGAAAACGCAGCGATACGGCGCATCTTCGACAGGTTCATAGAAAGCTATATTGATATGGAAGGCGAGAACGTCAACTGGACTGCGCGGGGCTTTTTTAAGGACACGATCAGCGACCTCTGGAGGGAAGAATCAAAAGAGAACAAGGAATTCCTCTACCGCGATACCGGGAAAATGCTCACCGATATCGGGAAAAAGACCGACCAGACTGCGGCATCCCTGTTGAGATCGCTCAACGGAGATCCGGACATCGTGCTCAGGGCAGATCTCCGGAACGCGCTTCCTTATGCAGTGGATCTAAAAAAGAATACGGTAAGCGAAAGCAAATGCTTTTCAAGGCGATCTCTCGGCGAATCCATTTTAAAGCGGAGCAAGTCCCCTGATGATGAACAGGAAAAACTGTGGCATGAGGTCCTTTACGGACGGCGTATTTTTGTTGAGACGCTCTCGGAGGGAAAGTACGCGCCCTATGTCGAGGCATACGGGCTTTTCAAAAGGATGCTTTTGAAGGAGGTAACGTTCAGGAAAAGGGTTATACTCATCGAGCAGCTCAACAAACTGCTGCAGGGCGTCATCAGGCAAAAAGGGTTCGTACCGGAGATATATTATGCGTTGGCTGAACGGTATACACACTTCCTCGTCGACGAGTTCCAGGATACGAATCAGCTTCAGTGGCAGAATATCGAGGCCCTTGCTGAAGAAGCTCTTGGAAGAGGAGGCACCCTCTTTCTTGTGGGCGACAAAAAGCAGGCGATCTACCGCTGGCGGGGAGGGAACGCCGAACTGATCGACCATGTCACATCGCGCTACGGCGCATACCGCGTCCGTGAACTTGTCCTCCGCAATAATTACCGGAGCGGGGAGCATATCATCATGTTCAACAACACGGTCTTCGGGAGAGAAAATCTCCGAAGCCTCATCGATGCGATCGCGGACGCACATCCCCAACAGTCCAAAGAAAAGATACTGGACGCATATCGCGGTTCCACGCAGGCCGCTGTTGACGCTGCATACGGCGCCGGATATGTGAGGATCGAGAAGATCGTCGAACGCGATGAGGGAGGTGAGGAAAAGGATAGTTTTCTTAAAGACGAAAAAGAGCAGATAGTCAGTGAAAAACTCACCCAGGTGATGCGTTCCATCAAGGACAGAGGGGTCTTTGAATACAGGGATGTGGCAATACTGGTGCGCCGCAGAAAGGAGGCGGAGCTTGTTGTCAGGACGCTTCTTGAGATCGGGATCAGCGTCGAGTCGGAGTTTACTGTGAACATAAAGAACAACGGCCTCGTCAAAGAGCTCTTAAGCCTCATGAGGTTCTTCAACTCACCCGATGACGACCTCGCTTTTGCTGAATTCATCACCGGAAGAATATTTCACAGCAAGGCTGCCATGCCTGAGCGAACCATCTTCGAATGGCTCACAGAAGCAAGGATAAACAGCGGGGGCAACCGCCTGTATAAGATCTTCCAAAGAGATCACAGCGACATCTGGGAAGGATATTTTGAGCATCTCTTCAAAAGAACAGGCTATCTGCCGCTCTATGATCTCTTCACGCTCATTGTTAAGAGATGGGGGGTCTTTAAAAATTTTCCCGAAGATATTCCTTATATCCTCCACCTCTGCGAGATCATTAAAATGCAGGAAGGCTCGGGCAGAAATAATCTTTCCGATTTTCTCGAGCTCTGCGCCAGGGCGTCCGACGCATCCTATGATGAGACGTCAGAGGCAGAGAAGCAATTCCTGCTGAATACAACTGAAGGCGCCAATGCCGTCAAGGTCCTCACAATACACAAGGCAAAGGGTCTGCAATTCCCTGTTGTGATACTTCCTTTCCTTAAGCTCACCACATTCGGCGCGTCCGACAGCAGGGACAAAAATAAGATCGTTGTCAGCGAGGGCAATGACCTGAAGCTTTTTTATATTAAAAAAAATTACAGACAGGTCTCCCCTGCCCTTGAGGACATCTACAGGCAAAGAGAGCGCGAATTCCTCCTCGACGAGCTCAACAATGCCTATGTTGCCTGCACCAGGGCCGAAAAGGAACTCTATATCTTTCTGGCTGATTCCGTCAAACAAAAGAATTTCCTTATTGATTACATTTTCACCGTTGAAGACCTCAGAGGATACGCAAAGGGCAATGTTATCGAGATCGGCAGACACGCTGAATTGCCTGCCGCTGCCGCCAAAAAAGATCATCCTGACACTTTTCCAAAGGAACTCTGCTTTAACGATATGGATGACGGGATGCAATGGGCGGAGATGTTCAGGAAAAAGTTCATAAAGCCGGAGACAGTATCAAGGCGCAGCATTACAGCACAGGACAAAGGCGACCTGATCCACTATATCCTTTCGCTGATCCATGCGCTTCCGCACGATCATTTGCCGTATGTGCGGAGATCCATACAGGCAGGGATCGCAAAGCTGAATGCCCCCTTCAGTGAGGAGGAGATCGAAGAAGCCCTCGTGCAGCTCTTCAGCAATACGCAGGTTTTGTCATTCTTCCAGCCGGAAGGAGGAGCCGTTGTCTTCACGGAAAAGGAGATAATCGACAGCGGAGGCAGCGCGGTCAAGGTGGACAGGCTCATCATCCATTCTTCCAGCCTTGATGTCGTCGATTTCAAGACCGGAGAGACGCGATCGGACGAACACGTGAAGCAGATCATGAACTATGGCAGGATCTTGCAGCTCCTGCACCCGGACAAGACGGTCAGCAAATACCTCGTCTATATTGACGACAACACCGTGATCAAGGTCTGAGACAGCATGAAAAAGGTCTATTCGATCCCCTTCGGTGCAGATTTTCTCAAGGAGCTCAGCGGATTCATCATCAAAGACTGCCGGCAGCTGTCCGACACGGCCATTGTCTTTGCAGGCAAGAGGCCTTCGCTTTACATGAGAAGGGCGCTGAGCGAGAAGATGGCCACACCGGCATATTCTCCCAGGTTCTTCTCCATCGAAGAGCTTGTGGACCATATTGCGAGAAAGAGATCTCAGGATCTTAAAGACCTTGAATACCCCGATGCCGTATGGCTCTTATATCAATCCGTCCGGTCCCTTCCGCCATCTGTCAGACATCCTTTTCAGCAAAAGACCTTTGGTGATTTCTTTTACTGGGGAGGGCACCTCCTGGACTTCATAGACCGGCTTGACTCCGAAGATGTAGGGAATGACAGGCTCAGGTCTCTTGAAGAGAATGCTGCGATAGGGTATGATGTCCCGGAAAGCATCAACGAGCTCCTCGCTCATATAAGTATTCTGCGTGATTCATTCCATAACCTGCTTGACGAGAAAGAGTGCTTTACCCGCGGCTATAAATACCTCAACGCTGCGCGCGCCATCGGGGAGCTGCAGATGGACGAATTCGAAAAGATATATTTTGCCGGTCTTTTCGGATTGCTGGGCACTGAAAAGGTCATCCTGAAAGATCTGTGGAATAAAGGAAAGGCGGAGATCATCTTTGAAGGCATTCCGTCCGATTGGCCCGCCCTGAAAGGCTTTGTTGACTATCTTGGCGCTGATGTTGAATCCATTGCACAGGGAACCTCTCAGCCTCCGTCTGTAAACATCCATTCAGGCTTCGACACCCATTCCGGGGTCCTCAAGGTCCATACGATCCTGGAAAACAATCATGGGCAGAAGACAGCCGTCATCCTGCCGTCGTCCGACGCCCTCTTCCCGCTTCTTACATTTGTCATTGACAGGGTCAGCGCTCCCTGCAATATCGCCCTCGGATATCCTCTCGAACGCACGCCCGTCTTCGACCTCATCGCTCATATCATCCACGCGCAGATATCACGACAGGAGAGCGGTGCATACCAGGCCGCAGAGTACCTCAGGGTTCTCCTCCATCCATTTGTGAAGAATGTCGAAGCCGATAAAGGAACGTGGCAGACGTTGCTTGGCATATCCAGGCTCTGCACAGGCGAGACAGAGGGAAGTCCTCTCGCATATAAGCCTTTTGTTGCATTGGATGAAGTGGAGAGGGAGCTAAGGACCGTTAGGCGTGGGGCGTTAGGCGTTAGGCGTGAGGAGCGAGGAACGAGAGACGAGGAACGAGGGGCAAGTGGCGAGGAGCGGGAAGGCGAAACAATAGTGCATGAGATACATGATGTCTTTTTCAGAAATTTTGAAGAAGCCGCTACGCTCTACGAATATGCAGAAAATCTGGGGACGGCGCTTGAATATGTGCTGGATCATACGACTGTCCGTTCCTATATCCTCTCCGGGGAGGTCTTCAGATCAGCCCTCAAGGCGCTTGAAGATATTAAAAGACTTTATTTCAGCAAGACGGGGTTCTATGACGACAAAGAAGAAAACAGGCGGTTGATCTGCGACTTCATCTTCCGCCTTCTGCAGTCAGTGCACCTTCCGTTTGAAACAAAACCCATAGAGTCTCTCGAGATCATTGGCGTCCTTGAATCAAGGAACATATCATTTGATACAACTATCATAATGGACGCAAACGAGGGGGTCCTGCCGCAGCAAAAAAGGATCAGCCCGCTGATCCCGGCAGGGGTGCATGAAATGCTGGGGATCCCGTCACCGCGGCAGAGCGAAGAGATATACCGCTACTATTTTGAACGCCTTGTCCGATCATCGAAAAACGTGCACATCCTGTACACCGACGCTGAGGACAGACCACGAAGCAGGTATATCGAAACAACCATCTGGGATGAGGAAAAGACAAAAAAGACCATTGGCGTCATGCACATCGACCGCTCTGTTTACCCGATCAGCCTCAGGCCAGGCACAAAGCTGCCTGCCATTCAAAAGACGCCTCTGGTCATGGATCTAATGCGCTCAAAACTGTTTTCACCCTCATCGATCGACCACTATGTATTCTGCCCTGTCTTCTTCTATTACAGGGATGTGCTCTCCTTCGAGGAGAAGAAGACGATCAGCGACGATGTGGAGGCAGCAGAAAGGGGGGTAATGATACACCGCATCCTCCAGGAGGCATTCGAAGGCTTCCTGAACAGGGAGATATCAAAGCCTATGCACAGCGAGATAATGGCGAGACTGAACAAGGTCATCGACGCCCGCCTGCAGGTGTCTGCCGGCAGCGGGGACTATTATTTATTCAAGAAACTAACGACCTTCAAGCTGCAATCATTTCTGCAAAAAAATCTGAACAACGCTCCTGACCCGTTCACCATCGTCCATCTCGAGCAAAGGCTTGAACGCACTCTGGATGCCGGCGGCGAAGACATCCGTCTAACCGGCACGATCGATAGGATCGACCTCGATCCTGCCACAGGACAGTACATGATCATTGACTACAAAACAGGCAGTGCAGCACGATACCGGAAGCGTTTTCCCCAACACATATCCGTCAGATCCATGAGCGACATTCATAGCTATATCCCTTCTTTCCAGCTGCCTCTTTACGTTCACCTCTTCCGCGGACACAACGATGCGCCTGTGAGCGCTATTAATGCAAAATTGGTGCTCCTCAGGAATAATTCCGAGGAGCACCTCTTCAGCAATGCGTCTGTGGAAGAGAAGGAAAGGCTGTACGAAACGTATATGGCCGGCGCGAGGACAACCCTCCTGGACATCCTCGATCCCGCAAAACCTTTCACGCCATTCGATGATAAAGCGTGCAGGGAATGCGTGTTCAATCATATGTGCCACGTGTAAACCGGTTGCTCGATACTGGATACTCGATACTCGTCAAAAACATGTTCATCATACCTCGCACCTCCAGTTTCTTTTGTTTTTCTTGTCTGACCAGTATCCAGCAACGAGCATCCTGTGTCCGGCATTGCAGCGTCGTACATTATATGTTATAAAAAATCATGTTCGTTGATTCACATTGCCATCTTGAGATGGAATCCTTTTCAAAAGACAGGGATCAGATTATCAAGAAGAGCGCCGATGAGGGTCTGAAGTACATACTCACCGTCGGCACAGAGGAGAGGTATTTCGGGAAGGTCGCGGAGATCGTGAACGGAAACCCCATGGTATACGGGGCCATAGGGATACACCCTCATAACAGCAAGGATTTCAACAAGAATGTAGCTGAAACGATCAGGGTTTCTCTCAAGCAGAGGAAGTTCGTCGGCTACGGTGAGATAGGTCTCGACTTTTTCAAGAACTATTCTCCAAGGGACGCGCAGATCAAAGCCTTCCGTGAACAGCTCGCACAAGCGGCAGATGAAGGATTGCCGATCATCGTCCACTCAAGGAACGCCCGGACAGAGACCCTGCAGATACTCGGCGAAATGTACCGGAAGGGAAGCGGCGGCGTGATCCATTGCTACTCCTACGATCTTGAGACAGCGAAACGGCTCCTTGATATGGGATTTTATATATCGATACCGGGGACGATAACCTACCGGAACGCAGAAGAGATCGCAAAGGTCGCGGGGTATATCCCCGATGAGAGAATACTTGCGGAAACCGACGCCCCCTTTCTTACACCTCATCCTCACAGGGGCAAACGGAACGTGCCTTATTTTGTGAAGCTTACCATCAGGAGGATCGCCGAGATACGGCGTCAGGAGACGGAAGCGCTTGCGGCAAAAATGTGCGAGAATTTTGTCAGGCTATTCCTGAATAATCAGGAGGCGCCCGCGGAATGAAGCCTGCGATCATCATTGTTGACATGCTCGAGGGAAATTACGACAAGATAAGAAAAGGCGTAAAGGAAGAAGAAAAGATCGTGCCTCTCGTGCGTGACTTCCTGAAGGCTTGCAGGCGCATCGGCATGCCGGTCGTCTTCGCCTGCGACAGTTTTCTTAAAGAAGACTTCATCTTCCGGGGCAGGATGAAGCCTCACGCGCTGCGGGGGACAGACGGCACAAAGCCCTTATCCGACCTTGGGCCGCAGTCAACCGACATCATCCTTGAAAAGAGGAGGTTCAGCGCCTTTTTCAAGACCGACCTCGATCAGACATTAAGAACCATGAAGGTGGACACCGTTGCTATCGGGGGGATCAACACCCATTTCTGCGTCCTCGCCACAGCTTTTGACGCCGTATGCAACGACTTTTACACGATCATACTGGAGGATCTGAGCGCAGCATACAAGAAGGAGATCCACGATAACTTCCTCGATGCCTATCGGAACTCCGCAATATATCCCATTTTCCGGGTTATGCGCTCTTCAGAGTTTCTTGAAGAAACCGGCTTCGGACCGAGGAAAAGGCCATTAACATGATGCTGGATGCTCGTTGCTGGATGCTTGATCGTTCCCGGGAACGAGGATCAGGTGCGAGGACCGGGGATCTTGTTGTATCATCATCTCGGGGGTAAGGGCGATACCGGACAATTGACATTTGAAGAGTTGACCCCAATAAAATGGACGAGTATCGAGGATCCAGCATCAAGGTACGAGGAGCAAAGGCAAGAAGATGACAACGGATAAGGGACCGACGAGAGGCAGCAAGCCGCAGCAAAGGAGAGTGCGGACCATATTCATTATCCTCCTGGGGCTCATCGCGGTGATCGCTGTTCTCATTACCGGGTATCGATTGAAGGTCTCGCTGGAGCCAAAACCGATCTTTACTGCCCCTGATATGCAGGTCGTCTCGATATTTCTCCCGGCGCAGAGCAAACTGGTCGAGAACAAGCTTGAGGTAAGGAGCAACATCTCGGACAAAGAAAAGGCTGAGATGATCATCAATAAACTGAAACAGGAGAAACGCCTCCCGCAAGGCTTCAGACTTTACGAGTTTGCAACAGACGCCGAGGGGATCATGTATCTTAATGTCTCAAGGGACATCATTGATGATAAGCCGGCCACCATGAAGGAGATCCTTACTGTCTATTCTATCGCCCACTCCTTTCTCGCCACTTTTAAAGAGGCGAAGAAGGTTCTTTTTCTTGCAGACGGGCAGGTTCTTTATACATTACACGGTACGCTTTACACATACAAACCCATTGAATTTAACCCTGATCTATTGGAGGACTAAATGATCGATCCAAAACTTATCCGTGAAAATATCGAACTGGTCAAGGAGAGCCTCGGGAAGCGGGGCGCTTCCTTTGATATCGAAAAACTCATGAGCGTTGAGGAAAAACGGAGAAGACTTATCCAGGAAACCGAGAAGATGAAGAGCGAAAAGAATGCCCTCTCCAACGAGATCGCAAAGCTGAAAAAGGCAGGCACCGATCCTGTCGAAAAGATAGAACATCTGAGAACGGTCGGAAAGAATATAGAAGACATGGAACTCTTACTGAAGGCTGCAGAGAAAGACTGGGAGGACATGATCCTCGTCATACCTAACATCCCTCACGATACGGTCCCGGTCGGCGCCGGCGATGAGGAAAACAAGGTGGTGAAGGTATGGGGGGAAAAGCCGCATTTTGATTTTGTCCCCCTTGCGCATTGGGACATCGGTGAAAAGCTTGAGATCCTCGACTTCAAGAGGGCGGCAAAGATAACAGGTTCCCGCTTCACCCTTTATAAAGGCTGCGGCGCCCTGCTCGAGAGGGCCCTTATTAACTTTATGCTCGACCTTCATACAAGAGAGCATGGCTATACGGAAGTCCTGCCGCCTTTCATGGTAAACCGCGAGACGATGACCGGCACAGGCCAGCTCCCGAAATTCGAGGAAGAATTGTTCAAGCTCGACGGGCTCGATTACTTTCTCGTACCCACTGCCGAGGTGCCTGTTACGAACATCTACGCTGACGAGATCCTGAAGGAAGATGAGCTGCCCTTGAAATACGTGGCCTACACGCCGTGTTTCCGGAAAGAAGCAGGGGCGCATGGAAAAGACACAAGGGGGTTGACCAGACAGCACCAATTCAACAAGGTCGAGCTCGTAAAATTCACCAGTCCGGAGAGCTCGTATGATGAACTGGAGGGGCTCCTGCTCGATGCCGAGGATGTCCTTAAAAAGCTCAATATACATTACAGGGTCTCTTTGCTCTGCACCGGCGATCTGGGGTTTTCCTCCGCAAAGACCTATGACATCGAGGTCTGGCTTCCTGGACAGAACATATATCGCGAGATATCCTCCTGCAGCAACTTTGAGAACTTCCAGGCGAGAAGGGCAAAGATCCGGTACAGAAAACAGGGCGGGAAGACGGAATTCGTCCACACCCTGAACGGTTCAGGCCTCGCAGCAGGGAGGACGGTCATGGCTGTTATGGAAAACTACCAGACAAAGGACGGGGCTATTATTGTACCAGAGGCTCTGAGGCCGTATATGCAGGGCATCACGAAGATACCGGCAGCTTAGCCAGAAGCGTATCGATCTTCCTGATAATGACCGGGTCTTCCTCGGTCTCCCTTATATCCATCAACAGTTGCTTCGTATTCTCGCCGAAGATAAGATAGAAGAACTCTATCGCTTTTAACCGCAATTGCGTATCGCCTATCTCGCCAAGCGTATTCATGATGGCGATCATTGCCTTCTTTTTTCCGGTCAGCCCGATCCCTTTTATCACAAGGTCCCTGATCTCCAGAACGTTTTCCTGCTTCAGATGGTGCAGGAGGGGATTGATCATATTCCTGTCCTGGATATCGACGAGCAGGGCAATGGCCCTTCTTCGTTTTTCGATATCTTCGGAATAGAGGAACTTGAGAATAGGCTGCACGTCAATGCCCTTGCCTTCTCTTTTTGCCTTCTCAAGGAAATGTGATGTTTCCCCCATAAGGTCAATGATGCTGCCGAGGACAAGACCCATCTCTTCTTTGGTAAAAACCATATGGTCTTTCCATCTTTCGATCGCATTCAACGCTTCCTTATCAAGGAATGTTCCGTTCATGAGGGAATTCTTCAGGATGTTCCTGACCCTTTTCTTTTCCTCGAACTGATCGAGCTCGAGGATCTTATAGAGAGGCTCTCTCAGAAATCTGCTCGTCAATGAATAATAGGTCGATCCGAGAGATTCCGTTTCCTTCACAATATCTTTTTCTTTCAGGATGCTGATGTGGTCCATGATGCCGGTATGGCTCTGTGCGGTCTCGCAGATGATATCTTCTATCGTGTACCGCTGAAGGATATTGTCTTGCCTGTCAACGAAGACCGAAAGTATGTTCCTGAATTCAAACGTATCCCTTGCACGCTTCAACAGGTCTGAAAGAACCTTCTCTATGCTCATATTTGCGTGGAGCAGCTCAAATTCAATAGGCTTATAATGCTCGCCTGTGTTCCAGAAGATCTTCTCCTCCCCGTATGCATCGATTACCTTCGCGCTATCCGGCGGCTTTACCTCGCAGATCGCAGATGTGCTGGCGCCATTGAAGGTCTGATACCATTCAAAGAACGTATCCCTGTCGCCGGAGATGATAAGGTAGACATTTTTGTGGCCCATGCAGAACATAAAGAACCTTTCCAGTTTCTCCTTCTCGTCCGGATCCATATATATAAGCCTTTCACAGGCATCAATAATAAAAAAACAAACGTCTTTTCTGAGAAGCTCCATACATATCGAGATGATGTCAACCTCTTTGTAATCCTGGATATTGCTTCGCCTGCAGATGACGTCCCGTATCTCGCTCGTCGGGTTAGACCAGAGCTCGCAGTAGAACACGTTGGGGCTCATCCTTAGGATCTGAGGAACAAGAAAGGAATTCAGCAATGTTGTCTTTCCGGTAGACGCCTCGCCTACAACAAGGACGTAGCCGAAATCAAAGAGCTTATCCAGAAGCAACGAAGCCTCATCCCACCTTTTGAAGGGCGGTCCATCGTATTCATCGTAGGGAGAGAATTTCGGGACCTCAAAGACCTCCCTGCCCTGGTGAAAATCGCCCGCAATGTCCCAGATGATCTCCTTATACTGAAAACCGAACCGGCCGTTGACGTTGTTTTTGAACTTGTTGAACATATTCCCGATGTATCTTCTTGCGTTTTCGAGGACATGGAGCTCGTAGGGGGTCAGCGCGCTGTATTTTATCGAGATAACCCCCTCTTTGCTGTCGATATCGATAACCGCCTCATTTGGCCTCAGTATCAGCTGCGGATCGCTGTATCTTTTCAGCCCCAGATAGCGGATATCGGAATAGAACATATCAACGAGGAGGTGGCAGAAATTAAAGATACACTCGAATACCTTCGTATTCCTGATAATAGCCTTGGAGTGATCGTCGGTGATCTCCCACTCGATCGGGATCTTTTTTACGATATGTGAAAGGCTCAGGTGGTTGATGATCTCTACGGCGCTCTCCGGGATATCGAGCTTTCGCGCTATTTCGTAGTTCAGAAAAACTTCCTTGTGCCGGACATCCACGCTGTTCAGGATATCTCTGTTCAATGCCCATTCAAAATCCCTGACATGACCCGCATCGTGTAGGTAGATGGTGCAAAGGAGCGCGAAGACCTCGCCGGAGAACATCTCTTCTGTACGGTCTTTGGGGTCCGGTATGATCCTCTCGATCAATTTTTTTAAGACTTCGACATGCTCATTCACAGGCGATTCGATGCGGGGGAAGATCGTCTCTTCACAGAATGCCTTGAGGTTCAGAAATCGCTGGTGGAGTTTCAGCTCCCTTTCCTTGTCCCTGAGAACATCTTCCAGTCTTGCCTTCATAGAGGTATTATGAAGATCAGCGGAGCTGTCTTCTCCAGAGGAATACAATGGGGCTTGCGATAAATATCGATGAGTATGTCCCTATGAGCACACCGATAAAAAGGGCAAAAGCAAAATCAAAGAGCACCTCGCCGCCGAGGAAAAGGATCGCGCCGATAGTGATTGCGGTCGTCAATGACGTTATGAGGGTCCTGCTCAACACCTCGTTTATGCTGAAATTGATCACCGAAGCGAGATCGGATTTTGCTTTCATCTTGGTCATGTTCTCCCGGATCCGGTCAAAAACGACGACGGTGTCGGTGAGCGAATACCCCGCTATGGTCAGAAGCGCGGTAATGAAGAGGATATTCATCTCCCTGTTGAAGAGGTAGAATATTCCGAGGAGCACAAGTACATCATGGAAGGTGGCGATCGTGGCTGCGATCCCAAAGATAAAGGTGAATCTCCAGGCAATATATATGACGATGCAGACAAGAGCGATAACAAGGGCAATGATCGCATCCTTCTTCAGCGCTCGCCCTACGGTGGAGCCGACCATATTGCTTCCGACTATTTCTAACTTCTTGTCCTGCAATGTCCCGGCGATGTGCCTGCCTATTGTATCCTGAACCCTCTCCTTTTCTGTGTCGGACATCTTCGTCTTGATGAGGAACTCATTCGTCCCGCTTACTTCCTGTATCTGCACGTCATGGAGGCCGCTTCCGGTGAGTGCGCTCCTTAAGTCCCCTATGGACACCTTCTCGCTGAATTTGACCTGCAGCTGCGTCCCTCCCGTGAAATCGACGCTGAGATTCGCTTTCCCCAAAGAGACCATGATGAAACCGATACAACCCAGGACGACAAGCACCAGGGAAAATATAAAGGCCTTGTTCCGCAGCCCGATAAAATCTATATTCGTCTTCTTCGTTATCTCTACAAATTTCATCAGATGCTCAAGCTCCTCGGTTTAAACTTCATAATGATCCAGTCATATATCGCTTTCGACCCGAACACAGCGGTGAACAAATTAATGATAACCCCGATGCTCAGGGTAACAGCAAAACCCTTTATAGGGCCTGTTCCGAACATGAAGAGGATGAAGGTCGTGATAAGCGTCGTGATGTGTGAGTCGAAGATCGTGACCCACGCCTTGGCATACCCTGAGTCAACAGCGGCCCTCACGGTCTTTCCAAGACGCAGTTCTTCCCTGATCCTCTCAAAAATAAGAACATTGGAGTCAACTCCCATTCCCATGGTCAGAATAATGCCTGCTATGCCGGGCAAGGTCATCGTCGCCTTCAGCGCGGTAAAGGCGCCAAGAAGATAAAGGAGGTTCAAGAAGAGGGCGATATCGGCGATAACGCCTGAAAAGCGGTAGTAGTAGATCATAAAGACAACAACAAGGATGGCGCCCAGAATGGCTGCCTGTACGCCTTTTTTGATCGAATCCTGCCCGAGCGTAGGGCCGATGGTGATGTTCTGCATAACCTTCACCGGTGCCGGAAGCGCGCCGGCCCGGAGCACGATCGCGAGGTCCTTTGCCTCGTCCATCGTGAAGCCGCCGGTGATCGACGCCTTGCCCCCTGATATCCTCTCTTTGATAACGGGTGCAGAATAGACAGTGTTGTCGAGTATTATGGCGAGCCTCTTTCCGACGCTCTCAGCGGTTATCTTGTCGAATATCCGCGCCCCTTCGCTGTCGAACTCTATAGCGACATAAGGCTCGTTCTTGAACTCCCCGCCGATCTTCACCATCGCATCGGTCAGAAGCTCCCCGGTGAGCAGCGCCTGTCTTTTGAGAAGGATCGGCACGGTTGTGTAAATGCCTGTATCCCTGTTTCTCGTTCTCATCGTGAGGACTTCGCTGCCGTCGGGAACAGATCCTCCCTGAAACCTCATGACGTTCTCTTCATCGACCAGCTTGAATTCAAGCTGGGCAGTCTTGCCGATCAGCTCCAGCGCCCTCTGGGGATCTTTGATGCCCGGCAATTGCACAAGTATCTGGCTTTCCCCCTGCTGCACGATGACCGGCTCTGTAACCCCGAATTGGTCTATCCTGTTCCGTATCGTCTCAAGCGCCTGCCTCACCGCATTCTCTTTTATTCCCGCAATCTCTTTTTCCGGCAGGAGGAACGTGAGCCGCAGAGCGTCTCCTTCCGGTCTTGAATCTCCGGCCTTCAGATCCGGAAATTCCTTGCCTATAAGATTGTAAAGCTTATCTTTCTGCTCTGCCCTTATTGAGATCGAAAACGTGTTTTCATGCTTGTCGAGCGCCAGGAACCGGACCCCGTCGCGGATCATGGCATCCTTGAGCGCGCCCAGCTTCCTGTCGACCATGTTCTGCATCAGCTTCACCGTATCAAGCTCAAGCAGGAGGTGCATACCGCCTTTCAGGTCAAGCCCGAGATGTATCTTGTCGGAGGGGAGATATTTTTTTAATGTCCCCTGCGGCTCCATAACGTTCGGCATACAGAATATGACGGATATGATCACAAAGATCAGGACCAGGGTAAATCTGAACTTCAACGATTTAAGCACTCACTACCCTCGTTCTTGGGATTGAAAAAACATATGCAAATTATAATCATATGACGGTTTTGTCAAGAGAATTTTCTCACAATACTCGTCGCTCGATACTAGATGCTGGATGCTCGCCAGGAGCATTTCAACGATGTTCGAGGAACGAGGAACATGTTTTTTGACCAGTATCTAGCATCGAGCATCCAGCATCATTCTCGCCTGACGACTTACAGGTTTTTGCTGACCGCTGATAGCTGACAGCTGATCGCTTTACTTCGTAAATCCGAAGAGCGTCTGTCCGCGGACAGAGTACAGGCTCAGCATGCCGTTATCGATCGCGAAGATCATCGTTGTGGAACCCTGATCGTTGACGCGCCGTCCTGTTTTAATAACTGTATAGCTCCTGTTGAAATTTAGAGAGACAGATACCTTGTCCTTGTAGTCAGGCGTTACGTTGTTAAGGTTATAGCGGATGCTTATATCGTGAAGGGCGCTGAAGTCGTTCCTGATCGATCTGTCATATTCCACCTTTTCGCCGGTAAACGAATCGTTCACATAGGACATGAAGCTCCCTGAGGCCTTTCCCTGATATGCATCGATCATTTTGTCCATGACATCTCTTACGGCATTATAGAGAGACCTGTCAATGATGGTGATCCCTTTAAAAGTGTTGTCAATGTTGTTCGTACCGCCCTTTGCATTGGTTATCCGTATAAAGAGACCATAGGTGGTCCCTTTCTGTGCCCTGAAGCTATAACGGAACGTATTGTCCTGAGCGACCTTGACCTTCCTCCATGTGCTTCTGCCGTCGATGCTCACCTCGACTGCCTGCATTTTCTCGGCGCCTGCTATCTTGCCTGCTATAGCAACCTTCCCGCCGGGCAGCAGTTCCCTGAAGATGGAGATCTTCTTCTCTGTATCAGGCACCATCTTTTTATTTATGTACAGGTATTCAAGCCTGATGTCTTCGGGCTTTTCCGTTGAGGCCGCAAAGGACTCCGGAGAAAAGGGGATCCAGCACAACACGAAAAGGAAAACAATGCCGGCAATGCCTGAAATGGCCTTCCATAACATCTTTCTCTCCTCCGCTATCAACCTTACCATCTCAGTACTGGATGTTCAGGCCCATGGTAACGCTGTTCTCCCTGAAGCTCCGTGATTGAGTAGAAAAACGAAAATCGTTGACGAAGGTTTTTAAATAGATCATCCCTTCATTCAATTTTTTCAAAAACGGAGGTCTGTAATAGACATTGAAGGTACCGAAGGTCTTCGTGCTGTTATCTGTCCCTGCAGCGCTCTTTTCGAGCTTGTTCTGTCCTATCTTGAAATCCGAATTGAGTTTAAGCTTTGGGAACTCGAATCCCATCCCGAAAGAATATTCATAGATCTGGTCCTTCTCGAGGGCGAGGTCATCCCTTGCCGTCATGCCGCCAAGATACAATACGGGCTTCAGGACATAATCTTCCCCTATCTCATGCCTGCTGTTAAGTGACAGGTTGTAGGTATACTCCTTTGCCTGTCGCTGATCCTTTTCGGTGCTGTAGATCGTGTAGCCCACATTGGCATCGCTGTCGACGGGACCAAATCTATCCCTGTAACTCAAAGTTGTGATATGGTCTGCCGTGCTGATACTGGTCCCGCTTCCGGTACCGAATTTCCTATCGTACTTGTATGCGATATCGGCTGTTGCCGACTGCCTCCCTAACAGGTTCTTCAGCGTGAAGCCGAACTCCGGCGTATAGCTGTCTGTCCTGTATGCCTTCTGGCCATCAAGATTATCCCTGAACCACAGCAACCCGAGGTTCATCGTAATATCCTTTGTCATGGTATAACGCCACTTCGATTTTATCTTTTCCCGGTCGGGCGTTGCGGAACCCAGAAGTGACTGGAATTCTGTCGAAACCTTCTCATATTCGAGCGACACCCTGCTTGGTCCTCCTTCTCCGACCGCCTCGATCCTGCTGGCCGTTCCGTGCGTCCTCTGTTCGTTCTGCCCTTCTATTGTAGTTGGCGATACTGTTGTGCGGGACACCGAGAATTCCCCGCGGAACGTCAATCCCGGTATAGGTTTATATTCAGCGTCCAGGGTATAGTTATTGCCGTCATAGATGGGATCTGTGGATGTGATCCTTGTTCCGGGCCTGTCCTTTGCCTGCACATAGCTGACACCCGCCCAGATATTCGGAGAGAAGTTCTGTTTGATCCTCATCCCATAAGCGGTTCGCTCAATCGCCCGCGTCTCAACTCCGCCCCAGATCGTGTCCCATCGCGGCAGCACGTACCCGTATACCATTGTGATCTCGGGAGAGTTTTTTTGTTCATTAAAATATTTGTATGAACCGCCTTTCACCGCCGTGCTTAACGAATACTGCGAAAAGGACTCGAAGGTATCACCGGCATTCACTGTATGGATCTTGTTCGTCATCCTTCCCTGGATATTGGTCGGCGAGAAGGTGGCAACGTCATTCCTCCTGTCGTCGGTAGCCTTTAACCCGAAGTTAAAATTATATTCGAGTTCTTTTACGGTTCCGTTTCCCGTAAAACCGAAGATGTTCAGATACCTCATCCCCCTTGTCAGCGACGACGAATCATCTCCACCGGGGCCGGTTATGTCGTTATACGTATAGGAGAACTCATTCGAGAAGTGGATCTCGTTCTCGGCTGCATGGGCAGTGGCAACCAACGATAGGAACAGCGAGATGATAAGACATAAGAAAGATGCCGCAGGCACGCTAACGGGGAAACCGGTACAACGTTTTTCCGCATTGACAGATGTCATCAATATCCCTCCTGTATCCATCAGAATGTCCTCGAGCCGTTCGGCTGGTATTTATAACGAACCGTTGTTGTCTTCGGCGGACACGCTGCGGCGGTATCATTAATGATCTCAACAACAGCATACTTGCCGTCCGCAAGCTTGAGCGCATAGCTGTGCCCTACTATCATTGGTGAAATAGCGCCACCGATAGTGTATCCCGACGATGGCGCCTCAGTGATCGAATCGACGCTCTTCACGCCAAGATCCTGGGCAAAAATCCCTGTGTTGAGCCGCAAGCCTGGACAGAAAAGCATGATGTCGCCTGTCTGGGTCGGAGGGAAAGCATCGTTCGTTCGCGTATCCGTTGAGAACTTCACCCCCTGGCTGTTACCCGGGGCTGCGAAGGTCAGGGTAACGGATTTCGCCTGAATCTCTGTTGTCCCGCCCTCCTCCACGAACTTCACCGATTCCTTATAAGGCACTTTCTTCGTGTCGCCCTTGTTGTCCACGACGATCACGTCTGTCCCTGAAGCCTCGGATACCGACCCCTGCGCTACGTTCGAGGAGTCGCTGAGGCCGAATATGAGGGGCCATTTCATGCTGTAGATCTTTGCCCCCCTGTCTCCCAGCTTAAAGGTCATCTGTGTCGTGGCGTTGTCCTGAAGCGTCCTTCCTGACCTTACAGAGGTAACCTGCCTGTTGTAATTAAATGTTACAAATATCTTTCCTGTCGTATCTGCTGTGACAGTCGTCAGC
>DLMV01000013.1:38298-41203 GCA_002478225.1 Deltaproteobacteria bacterium UBA7527
TCAGCACATACCGCAGCATGATGTTGTCAAAGGCGCTGAAATCCTTACGTATGGCCCTGTCCAGCAATGTCTTGTCGCCGGTAAAATCATCGCTGACAAGCGCCATGAACTCCTGCGGCCTTTCCCTCTGGTATGCGTCGATGAGGCTGTCCAGGATGCTTTTCACTATACCATATACATTTTGCGTTGAGACCACTACCTCTTTGAACGTGCTATCAATATTGTTTGTCTTCCCCCGCGTATCCGTTATCTCAACGTATATCCTGTATGGTACATTCAGCTCAGGCTTGAACCCGTATTCAAAGGCGCCGCTGTCGCTCAACTTCATATCGAGCCAGCTTTGTTTGCCGTCGGTGGTAACCCGCGCGCTCCCGATCCTGTTCATCCCGGCAGATGCCTTCCCCTGTATCATTACCATGCCGTTCGGCAGCATCTCCCTGAAGAGCGTGACCTTTGTTCCGGTCTCGCTGAAGCTCACCTTATTAAGATAGATATACTGCAGCTCAACGCTGTCTTCCGAAGCCCCGAAGATCCACCACTTTGCGTGGCTTTCGGGGGCAAAAGAAAAGAGAAGAAAAAAGAGTAGCAGTACCCTGCCGCACAATTTCATTCAAACCTCCTCACCGTTTTTGGACTCTTTATACTATTTAGTACAGCATATGGCAAAATGTAAATATATATTTCGCCCTGAAAACACTCTCTGAAAATCGTTCGGCGCAATGTGCTCTAATCGTCTCTTTGGTTTCTCCCCCTTTACCTTTCACTTTTCACTATTCACTATTTAACCGACAGGAGCTTCCCCCCGAGGGTTTTAGAGATCTTCGGCTGACCCGATTGATCTATCGTGACCTCTTCGTTGATGCTCGATTTCTCTTCGTGCTTGAGGTTCTTCTTGTAGATCTTGCTCGTTATGGTGACATCGTAATTCACCTTATATTGCGTCTCATTCACCTTACTCACCTGCATATTCTGGATATTGAACTTCACTTCGTCGAACATGGTGAATATCTTCTGAAGGTTCCTCTGGAGGTCTGAGACGCTCCCCCCGTCGCTTGATCCCCACTGGCTGCTTAGGCACCGCACCACTCCCGAGGTGTTCTTCGATTCGTATGCCTGCTTGAGCTGATTGTAGAGCTCTTTTACCTTCGGCGTCAGGTCAACTGCCTTCGGAGCGCTGCCTGCGCCCTGCACGGAGGCCATGGGGCCAATGCCAGGCTGCTGGACTGAAGTGACCTTTGAAGGCGCGGGGTCCATCACAACTGGTTTGGGCTGCTGGGCAGGAGTTGTCTGTGAAGGCGTTGAAGGAGCAGCAGTCGCCTTCGGCTGCTGCGCGGAAGGCGCCTGTTGCGTGGTACCAGGACCGGCAGCAGGCGGCTGTGCCTGTGCAGGGGAGGCGCTCTGCGGAGGTGCCATCTGCGGAGAAGACGATTGGGGGGAAGCTGAAGCTGCTGGCGCCGCCTTGCCTGAGGCCGGGAGCGAGGCGACCTGCGTTGCCCCCTGCGGCGGCGCTGCCGGAGGCGTCCCTTGCGGCTGTCCGGAAGGCTGTGCGGCAGCCTGCGTTATGCCGGCAGGCGGAGTACCTGCCTGCGCCATTGCCGGTCCTGCCCCTGTCGGAGGAGTTGTTGAAGGCGCACCGGTCTGACCCATAGCCGGAGCCTGCCCGCCGGGAGCCTGCTGCTGAGCCTTCGGCTGAGTTCCTGCCTGGGCTGTCATCGGGCCTGTTCCGCCTGGCGCCTGCGGCGGCGTTCCCGTTGTCTGACCGGCCGGCGGCGTCATCTGGCCTGCTCCCGTTGGAGGAGCCGCGGCGCCCGCTCCTGCCTGCGCGGTCATGGGACCCGCACCTGTCGGAGGCGTCCCTGCGCCTGCCCCTGTGGTGGGGGTTCCAGCGCCGGTTCCTGCCTGTTGGCCCGGTTGACCCGGACGGCCGGCCTGGCCGGGTCCCCCCGGTATAGTTGTACACTGACCGTTCGCATACACCCCTCCCTTGGCCAGGCATTCGTTCATCAGTTTCATCTCAGCCTCTGCCTTTGCGTAATCGATGGCAAACTGCTTTGCCTCCTGGGCAACCTGCGCATTGTAGCGCGTCAGATGCTCTTCGATCGCCTTTACCAGATCGGCCGATGCCGTCTTGATAGCAGCGCTCTTGTGGTCCGCCGCCAGTTTTTTGGCCGTATCGAGCGTCACCGCGACTGTTTGGTCGCTGGAATTTGTTTTCATCTCTATATCCATCGCAAAGGCGGTGCCGTTCCTGAGCGCTGCGCCCAGCTTCTCATCGAATGTGCGGTTCTTTATCCCTTCCTTGTATGTATTGCTTCCGTAGGAACTTGTCGGGATCGCCTTCACGTCCGTTGCCATCTTTACGATCCTCGCGGCATAGACGACGTTGCCGTTCACAATGGCGTAATCGGGTGTATCTATGTAGTAATTCCTTATCTCCGCTGCCTTCTTCTCCAGCATCGACTTAAGCCCCGTATCCCCGTTCGGATCCCACTTGGCGATGCCGGTAAGCTCAATATCCTTCAGCAGCGCGTCCGCGGCTGCGTTCGCCTTCACTTTGTCGAAGAGGTCGGTGGATGACGGGGAAGGCGCCATGAACGTACGCCTGTTGGAGCCGGAACTGCCCTCGGTTGCCATCGCCACGGACACCATGGCGGCGTTCACCGAGCCGCCGAACTTGTATAAAGGCGTGGAATACACCTGGACCGCATCCCTCCAGTACTGCACCTTCTTCAGCAGGCTGTCGAGATAGGCCAGGTCGTCCTGAATGCTGGCAAGCTGCCTGTCGTTCTCGGCGGCAACCCTGCTCTTCATCGCGGCCTCGACCTCCAGCGTGAACTTCTCCACGTCCTTCATGCCGGCGACCCTCTTCTCGATGTCGGTCAGCACCTGCGCCTTCGGGTCGGAC
>DLMV01000013.1:41295-51911 GCA_002478225.1 Deltaproteobacteria bacterium UBA7527
CTGCGCCTTCGGGTCGGACTGCAGGTTCAGGGCGTAGATCCTCTCCTTTGCCTCTGCAAGCTCCTGCGCGTACCGGTCCTTTTCGGCGAGGTATTTCTTGAGACGGTCCATATACTCCATCGCGTATTTGAGGATCTCGTTCAACCGGTAGGAGCTGTTGCTCTCGTTGGCGATCTTCCGCTTTATGCCCTCGATATAACCTATCACTGCCGCCCCGTTGTCTCCCCACGCGGGGAACTTCATCTTCGGCAGTCCAAGGTAACCGCTGTCGATCTTCATGTTCTGGAGGCCGTTCAGGAGCTGCTTCGTGCCCTCTGCCGTGTTATTATAATTAGCAGGGACGTTTACCGGAGGCGGATAAACAGGGTACGTAGGATACGAGACAGGGATCCTGTTGTTCACTGCCGCCAGCTTGTCCAGAGCGTCCTTCTTCAATTTCTCAACATCAGCATATTGTGCACGTTTTTCATCGGTAAGCTTGCCGATTGCCTTTACAAGGGCATAATATTGCTGTTCCGCACTTTTTACGTAGATCTCCCGTTTCTGGTTGTAGTTTCCTGTTTCCTTTATAAGGTCTTGCATCTGTTTTTGTTTTTCCGCTCCCAGCTTACGAAGCGCTTCATTGTATGCGCTTATGCAACTATTATATACACGCTCGGCATCTGTCCTCTGCTGAGGGGTTCTCGCCGACGTGACCGCATTCCAATCGCAGGTAGCTTTTACCGTCTGGCTCTCAATAGCCTGAACGCTAGACTTGTACTGTGGGTGATTATTTCCGGGAGGGTTATCTTTAGCAAACTGCTCCAGAAAGGCTTGCCACTTCCTGGCGGCATCTTGCGTTAAGTCTTTCGCCCGTACCTCTGCTTCCTGAACGGTTTTTGTCTGACGGATCTGCAGGTCCGCTTCATCCATCCCGATCAGATTTAATCGTGTGGCATTAAACGATAACGAGGAAGGATACCCGGCGCTTGTTTGAGCAAATTCATTCTCAAGCGTCTTTGGTATATCTTTCAGCGCCTTCGCCACATCGTTCCAGGACTGCTTGAGCGCTGCCTTCACTTCCTTTTTCTTCTGGCCTATCGGTCCAGTGTCGGGGAGGATCCTCACGTAGGCCCTCACGAAATACCCTATTCTGTCACGAATATCATACAGGCTGTCCCACTTTTTATCCTTTTTCGCGCCGGCGATCGCCTGCGGCACCTGCTTCGCGTACGCATCGATCTCCGGGAGCCTCTTCATCGCCTCTTCAACGCTTACGGTGTAATTTACGAACTCGGGGGTGATCTTCTTGGAGGCCTTCTGGATCTCAAAGAATGCCTTCCGCATGATCACTTCGCTCTCTGCTGCCCTTGCGTAGTCGTTCAGCCGCTTCAGAAGGCCGGCGATCCACGTCTCTATCTCCTGCCTGTTCTTGAGCACCTCGGCCTGTGCGGCCGTGTCAGAGCCCCTCCCGCCGTCAACTGCCGTAATGTTGAGCCACTCCCAGGTGGACGGCTCGGGGAACTCCTTCCCAAGTTCTTCCGATACGTATGCCTTGAGCCTGTTGCGCCAGCTCGTATCCTGCACCACCTTGCGGAACACGTATTCCACCGACTGCTTGGTCACGGGGATCGGGTCGCTCTTGTCCCCGAGCTGTCTGCCCGTCTTCGGCTTCAGCACCGGGTCGGTCTCAATGGCGCCGTACAGCGATTCTATGTCGCGGGCGATCCGCGTGGACTCTACCTGTGCGTAGGATTCCTTTGTGATGGAATAGGCCGTCAGCGCCAGCTGAAAGGTAGCCGTGGAGAGACCGAGGTACTTCAGGTAGGCCTGGCCGGACGATTCCCAGCCGGCGACCTCTGCCATGATGGCCAGGATCGATTCCTCGCCTGCGCCGTACATGTCGCCTGAGGCCGCCTTCCTCGTCGCGCTGCCGACCGTTCCGGCGAACCCGGCGATCTTATTTATCTTGTCAATATACGGTTCAAGGCGCTGGCCTCCTTTCAATGCGTCGAAGGCGATCCCGTAGCCTGTGCTGTAGAGAGAGGCCACGGAGCCGTACATGGATTCATACACTTCATCTTCATCGGCGGCGCTAACCACAGGCATAGCCAGCATGCAGAGAATGAGGAAGAACGCGTAAAGCTTCATGGCGCACCCCCGTGTGAATCGATCTTTGTTTGATCTAACAGACTTCTCTTTCATATGTATCACACTCCTTTGTAAAAAATTACCGGGTCAAGGAAGCGATAGCCGTCACCTTGGTCTCTATATTTATGTATGAACCTTGGGTGAACCGACGATCTTCAACGATACATCGACTCTGACTGGTATATGTTTTCATATGTTTAACATAAGGTATGTTTTTTTGGCAACCAAAAATATCAATATAATTCTAAATTGATTTTTTTTAGTAAACCCATTATAGTAGTATGAAAGTGCGGCCTTACATCTCACAAGAAACCTGCAACAGATGTAGGGAGTGTATTCGCATATGCCCATACGATGTATTTGCCGATGACAACGGCACTGTTAGAATATCGCGGCCTGAGGATTGTGTGGAATGCACATCATGCATAGACAACTGCCCCGTACAGGCCATATACATGGATGATTGATGAAGAACAAGGTGCTCCTCGATAAAAAGGCGGTTGAGCGGACCGTGACAAGGATGACGCACGAGATCCTTGAGAAGAACCAGGGCTGCGCATCGTTAAGCCTCATCGGGATCAGGACAAGGGGGATCTACCTGGCGAACAGGCTTCAGAAGAAGATAGAGGCGATCGAAGGGACAACCCTTCCCGTCGGCATCCTCGACATCACGATGTACCGGGACGATATCAGCAAGCTCAAATCGCTGGTCATCAAAAGGACCGACATACCATTCGATGTGAACAACGGCACCATTATCCTCATCGACGACGTGATGCACACAGGGAGAACGACGAGGGCTGCCATCGACGCGATCATGGACCTCGGAAGGCCCAAGAAGATCCAGCTTGCCGTCCTCGTCGACAGGGGCGAACGGGAACTCCCGATACATCCTGATTATGCCGGCATCCACTACACGGCGAACCCCGAGGAAGAGGTGCTTGTAAGGCTCCACGAGGTAGACGGAAAAGATGAAGTCGTTATTGTGAGACCATAGATGAACTGGGATAAAAAAGATCTTCTCGGGATCAAGGAGCTTTCAAAGGAGGAGATCTTGCTTGTCCTTGACACCGCAGAATCCTTCAAAGACATATCGAAGAGAGAGATCAAAAAGGTACCGACGCTCAGGGGCAAGACCGTGATTACGCTCTTTTACGAGCCGAGCACCAGGACACGGACATCCTTTGAGATAGCGGCAAAACGGCTGAGCGCCGACACGATCAATATCTCCTCAAGCACGAGCAGCTCCGTGAAAGGCGAGACGCTCAAGGACACTGCGAGGAACCTTGAATCCATGAGGCCCGATGCGATAGTCATCAGGCACAGCATGCCGGGGGCGCCCCACATGCTTGCCAGGATACTCGACTCCTCGGTGATCAACGGCGGCGACGGCGCCCATGAGCACCCCACACAGGCGCTCCTTGACCTCTTCACCATCCGAGAGAAGAAAGGCCGTGTGGACGGCCTCAAGGTTGTCATTATCGGCGATATCGCCCACAGCAGGGTAGCGCGGTCTAATTTTTTTATTCTCCGCCATTTCGATACAGAGATCATCTGTTCAGGTCCGCCAACTATGATCCCCCCTGATATAGAGAGCCTCGGGGTAAGGACAGAATACGACATGAACAAGGCGGTGCATGGTGCGGATGTCATCATGATGCTCCGCATCCAGAAAGAGAGGGGCGGGATATCCTTCATCCCTTCCGTTAAGGAATATGCAACGCTCTACGGGCTGCGGAAAGAACACATTGAGAAGGCAAAGAAGGACGTCATCATCATGCATCCCGGCCCGATGAACAGGGGCATCGAGATCGCCGACGAGGTCGCCGATGGTCCTTATTCCGTTATCCTCGACCAGGTTGAGAATGGTTTGGCGGTAAGGATGGCCATCCTCTATCTCCTCATAGGGAGGGAAGCATGAAGGTCCTCATCAGGGGAGGAAGGCTCGTTGACCCCGGTCAGGAGATCGATGCAAAACTCGATATCCTCGTCAACGGGAACATCGTTGAAAAGATCGACAAGAACATCCCGGAAAAGGGATCCGCTGCCAAAGTAATTGATGCCGCGGGCCACATCGTCGCGCCGGGGCTCATCGATGTCCATGCCCATCTGAGGGAGCCCGGCTACGAATACAAGGAGACCATCAGGACAGGAACGATGGCGGCGGCCAGCGGAGGGTTCACCTCTGTGGTATGCATGGCGAACACAGACCCCGTGAACGACAACAAGAGCGTGACAGAATACATCGTAAAGATGGCGAGGCTGGAGGGGGTTTGCCGCGTATTGCCCTGCGGCGCCATCTCAAAGGGACTGAAAGGCGAAGAGCTCTCGGACATCGGCGAGATGTATGAGGCAGGCATTGTCGCCCTTTCTGACGACGGGAAGTCGGTTAAGAATGCAGGGCTTTTGAGAAAGGCATTCGAATATGCGCTGCTCTTCAATATTCCCGTCATATCCCACTGCGAGGACGATACCCTTTCCGGGGGTTTTGTCCATGAAGGTCTTGCGTCCGTGAAAAGCGGCCTTGACGCGATCCCGTCCATCGCAGAAGAGGTCATTGTGCAGCGTGACATCGCCATAGCACGATACGTCAATGCGCCGATACACCTGACCCATATCTCTGCGCAGGGGAGCATCGAGGCTATCGCAGCAGCAAAGAAACGGTATAAGAAGGTCACCTGCGATACCTGCCCCCATTATTTCAGCCTTACCGATGAGGCGACGCTCGGCTTTGATACCAATACGAAGGTTAACCCGCCGCTGCGTTCCCGGAAAGACGTGGACGCCGTCAAAGAGGCGCTGTTAAACAACACCATTGATATCATTGCCACTGACCACGCTCCCCATGAGCTTACCTCAAAGGATGTGGAATTCAATCTCGCGACCTTCGGGATCTCCGGCCTGGAGACGGCATTTGCCCTGTCCCTTGCCCTCGTCCATGATGGTGTCCTGACCTTGAAGGAGCTTCTCAGGAAATTTACCGTCAACCCTGCCAGACTTCTCAACATCCCATACGGCACCCTGGCGCCGGGCAGCGCCGCGGACCTTATCGTCTTTAACCCCGGCATCGAATGGACCGTCGATGCGGGACAGTTCCTTTCGAAAGGCAGGAACACGCCCTTTGGCGGATGGAAACTGAAGGGAAAGAACCTCTTGACCATCGCAGACGGCAGGATCATATACAAAGACCCGCTGTTCAAAAAAGCATAAGAACAAGCTCACGGCTGATGGCTCATAGCTCCTGGATGCTGGATGCTGGATGCTGGATACCCGTCTATCAATCATCAAAGTATTCTCTCGCCGTTTCCACATCCTTCGCTATGCGGTTCTGCAATTCCTCAACGCTCGGGAACTTCATCTCAGCGCGTATCCGTTTATGAAAGTAGAGGTAGACATCTTTTCCATAGATGTCTTCGGAAAAACCAAGAATAAATGTTTCTACTGTCAGCTCCCGGTCATCGTCAAATGTCGGGTTATATCCGATGTTCGTCACTGAAGGATATCGTTTCCCGCTGACCTCCGTTTCAGTTATGTAAACCCCTTCCTTCGGGACAAGTTCGAAAACAGTCGCAAGGTTAATGGTCGGAAAGCCGATCTCCCTGCCCCTGCTGTCCCCCTGGACCACAACGCCGCCGATCATATGCGGTCTCTCCAACAGCTTTTTTGCTTTATCGACATCTCCTGCGGCGATAAGCTTCCTGATCCTGTTGCTCCCCACCTTTTCGCCGTCAACATTCACAGCGTCAACAACCCTGAGGTAAAGATCGTAATCCTCAGCAAATCCCCGGAGCATCCTGATGTCACCTGCACCGTCTTTTCCGAACCTGAAATCATACCCGACGACAACGCCTGCCACGCCTATCTTATCAACCAGCACCTCTTTGATGAACCTCGCTGCATCAATTCCCCTGAACTCCTCATTGAAGGGAACAATGATCAGCACATCGATACCGGCCTCCTCAATGAGTTTTTTCTTTACATAGAGCGGCGTGATGATACGCGTATATTTTTCCGGTCTCAGGACGCTCATCGGGTGCGGGTGAAAGGTCATAAGCATCGAGGTCCCTGACAGTTCCTTCGCCTTTTGTTTCACATATTCAATGATCTTCCTGTGACCTACGTGTATCCCGTCGTAATTGCCGATGGTAAGCACCGGGCTCGGAAATCTCTCCGGGATATCGAGAGATTCAAAAATTTTCACTGTCGCCTCTTGACTTATCAGGAGTATCCATATACTTTATTAGCCGATAGTGCCGAAGTGGCGGAATTGGCAGACGCGCTAGATTCAGGGTCTAGTGGGCTTTAAGCCTGTGTGGGTTCAAGTCCCGTCTTCGGCATTTTTCTTTTTATTATAATATATTATACATATTAATTCACTAATTTTATCATTGATAATATATAACAACAAGATATTTTTAATACCTTTGCTCCTCTGATCCTCTTCTCCTTAAGATCGGTAAGGGCTTGATTTGCCTCCTCTAGCCTATAGACCTGAACCTCCGGTTTGATGGGAATTTGTGCAGCGAGGTCAAAAAAATCCCGCACATCCTGTCCCGTAACATTTGCCACGCTCTTTATCTCTTTTTCCAGCCAGAGGTGCTCAGGGTAATCGATCTTCATGAGCGCCTTTTTGTCCATCTCTTCTTTACGGATCGCATTAATGACGAACCTGCCTCCTCTTTCCATATTTTTCAAACCGTCAACCATGGTCTCCCATACAGGCGTGGTATCGATGGCACGATGGAACTTTTCCGGTGGTTCATCGGATGTGTCACCGGTCCAGTATGCCCCCAGTTCCTTCGCAAATTCTCTTTCGCCGGGGCTCCTCGCAAATACGAATATCTTTGAGTTCGGGTATCTGAACCGCGCCATCTGTATAACAAGGTGGGCAGACGCCCCGAAACCGATCAGCGCCAGGCTCTCCCCGTCTTTCATGCCGGTGAGCCGGAGCGATCTGTACCCTATTGTGCCGGCACAGAGAAGCGGCGCGGCCTCAAAGTCTGTAAAGGCCCCGGGTATCGGGTATGCAAAATCCTCCCGGACTGTCGCAAACTCGGCATAGCCGCCGTGCGCATCTCTTCCGGTCGCTTCAAAATCAGCGCAGAGATTCTCGCTGCCTTCGAGGCAGAACTTACACGTACCGCAGGCAGAATGGATCCAGGCGATCCCTACCCTCTCTCCTCTCCGGAACCGCGTCACCTGCCTTCCTGTCTCTGCCACTGTTCCAACCACCTGATGGCCCGGGATCATCGGAAATACCGGCGGCGGCGTCCTCCCTTCGATCTCATCCAGCTCTGTATGACAGACGCCGCACACGGACACCTTTACAAGCAATTCATTCTCTCCTGGAGCAGGGACTGGCATATCCATGCGCTCCAGGGGGTTCTTATCCACATCAAGCCTGCAGATCTTATTGATAACCATCGCTTTCATCTTAAACTCCTTTTTGGCTCATGGCTCATAGCTGATAGTTCATGACAAGCCTTATAAGTCGTGAAATGTGAAAAGTGAAAGGTGAAAGGTTTTAAGCATTTTACTTTTCACATTTTACTTTTCACTATTTACGAGTTTGTTCGTTCATGCTTCCGCTTCTGTATCCCTCAAGGTCGAGGGCGATATACATGAACCCGTATTCCCTCAATCTTTCAGCAACAGCGTCCCTGTTCTCCATGATCTTCATGAGCTCATCCTGCGCCACTTCGATGCGGGCAATATTTCCATGGCTTCTTATCCTCACCTTTCTTATGCCAAGTCCTTTTACAAATCGTTCCGACCTTTCTATCTTCTGCAATAACGCCTTGTCTATCGGCGTCCCGTAGGGTATCCTTGTTGCGAGACAGGCATCAGAGGGACTGTCCGCTGTGGGGAGTCCAAGGGCCTTCGAAAGCTCCCGTATATCTTTTTTTGACAGCCCTGCTATCTGGAGCGGACTTATGACCCCCTTTTCCTTGCATGCCCTGCTCCCAGGTCTGAGATCGGACATATCATCGTAATTCGAACCCTCGGTTATATTTTTTATTTCTTTTTTATTTCCAATGATTAATAACTCATCTATAATAATTTGCTTACAATAATAGCATCTATCTATTGAATTATTAACAAAATTAATATTTTGTAACTGGGGCGTATGTATGATCATATGCTGTGCGCCTAAACTTATTGCAATGCCTTCAGCGCCCTTAATATCCTCTCCCGGATAGATCGGCGATGAGGCGATGACCGCAAGGACATTCTCCCTGCCGAGGACATCGACAGAGACCTTCAAAAGGAGAGTACTGTCCACACCGCCCGAATAGGCAACGATGACCTTTTTAAGACCTCCGATAATGGCCTTCAATGCGCTGTATTTTGCATCAATTTCCATGATGCAGTATGTTATGTCATGACATATCAATTGTCAAACCTTAAGAACCAGATGCTGGATGCTGCATGCTGGTCAGATTCTATCAAGGAACAAGGATCGAGATGCAAGGAACGGGGTTCTTGTTATATCGTCATCGCGGGGAGCGAAGCGATATGGCGATCTCATCCATTGGGATTGCCACGCCCTGCGGGCTCGCAATGACAACAAAGAGAAGCGTTTATCATCAGGTATCGAGCGACGAGCATCAGGAAGTTCTGGACTTTCTGTACGAGAAAGTGTAGATTATATTTTCACCAACATCGTTCCATAAGAGGGCTGAAAAATGACTGAAGAAAATACTCAAAATACCATACCCGACGCAAATGCTGTACACAGCGACGAGGAAGAGGATTTTGCCGCACTCTTTGAAAAGAGCGGCGCAGGCTCCAAAAGGCTGGAACCGGGCCAGAAGGTTAACGCAAAGGTAGTGAGCATCTCAGGGGATTCTGTCTTTATCGACCTCGGCGGGAAA
Source organism: Deltaproteobacteria bacterium UBA7527 (assembly GCA_002478225.1). Classification (GTDB taxonomy): domain Bacteria; phylum Desulfobacterota; class Syntrophorhabdia; order Syntrophorhabdales; family Syntrophorhabdaceae; genus UBA5609. The sequence continues at coordinate 50,301 of DLMV01000013.1, forward strand.
AGCGAAGGGGTCATCAATCTCAGCGAGTTCCTGCAGGAGGACGGAACCTATAAAGTAAGCGAAGGCGAAACGATCGACGCCTTTTTTGTGAACTTCTCTGACAGCCTGAAAAGATTTACCAGTAAAACCAGGGGATATTCGACGGTCGATCTCCAGGGGATCCGCGATGCCTATGACGCAGACCTGCCGGTAAACGGGAAGGTCGTAAGTGAGCTAAAAGGCGGTTTTGAGGTCCATGTCGGCAAGGTGAGGTGCTTCTGCCCATTTTCGCATATCGACCTGAAAGGCGAGCGGAAATCCGAGATGTATATCAACCAGATGTTCCCTTTTAAGGTCCTCGAATACAAAGAAAATGGTCGCAACGTGATCCTTTCCCGGAGGGTCCTCCTTGAAGAGGAACAACGGGAGAGGCTCACACAGTTCAAAGAAAGTCTCCAGATAGGCATGGAAGTAACAGGGAGGGTCCGTGCAATACAAAAGTTTGGCGCTTTTGTCGACCTCGGCGGCATCGACGGACTCATTCCATCCAGCGAACTTTCCTGGAATCGTGCCGAAAAGGCTGAGAACATCCTGTCTGCCGGTCAGGAGGTAACGGTCAAGGTCATTGCCATAGACTGGGAAAAAGAGCGCCTGACCCTGAGCATAAAATCGATGCAGCCCGATCCTTATGAAAGCGCCGCAGAAAGGTATCCCGTCGACACCATGGTGCAGGGCACGATCGTCCGGCTTGAAAGTTTCGGCGCATTTGTGAACCTTGAGCCGGGCGTGGATGGACTCATACCTATCTCCAAGTTAGGGGCGGGAAGACGCATAAAGCATCCGAAAGAGGTCGTGGAGGTCGGGCAACCGGTAGAGGCGCGGGTCATTGACGTCGATACATCAAGCAGAAAGATAACGCTGTCCATGGAACAGAAGATCAATCTTGAGGAGATACAGCTCCCCTCTGTCGGCGATATCGTGAACGGAAGCGTAGAGAAGGTGATACCCGCCGGCGTGTTCCTCAGGATAGGCGAACATCTCACCGGCTTCATTCCCAATTCAGAGATGGGCACACCGCGGGGCACTAACCATAACCGCATGTTCCCTCCCGGCACCACCCTGCAGGCCATTGTGACCGAGGTCGACAAGAACCGCAAGAAGGTCACTCTGAGCAGGAACAAGGTCGATGAGAAGATAGAGGAAGATGCCTACAACTCCTACCGGAACAGTGTGAAGGAAGAGGAACGGGCAACAGGCGGATTGGGCAATCTCGGAGACCTGCTCAGGGAGAAGTGGGGAAGCCTGCAACGGTAATAACCCGTAAGGCGTTAGGCGTAAGGGGGCTACTACCGCATAAAAAATCCGTATATCGTCGTTCGTATACCGTATATCGCAATGAAATCCTGAATCCGAATATCTAAATTCTAAATAAATTCTAATGTTCAAAATTCAAAATAGTTGAACAAATAACTTTGTCATTGCGAGCGGAGCGTGGCATCTCATTCAATAGATTTATACACCTTAGATCGCCACGTCGCTTGGCTCCTCGCGATGACAATGAAGGATGGGACCCCTCGCGATTACAACACGTTTGGAACATTTGATATTTAAATTTTGATATTGTTTAGTGCT
>DLMV01000013.1:52120-52363 GCA_002478225.1 Deltaproteobacteria bacterium UBA7527
GTGCTTCGTGCTTAGGATTTCGATATTGCTTTCCGTTTATACTTCGTCGGGCATCTCTTTTAATTGTGCGAGGGAAAAGACCGGTCCGTCCTTGCAGACGTACTTGGAGCCGATGTTGCACCTGCCGCAAAGGCCGATGCCGCACTTCATCCTCTTCTCGAGGGTCGTTATGATATCCTCATTCCTGAACTTGAGCTGTGCCAGCCCCTCAAGGACGAATTTGATCATGATCGGCGGGCCGCA
>DLMV01000013.1:52505-52898 GCA_002478225.1 Deltaproteobacteria bacterium UBA7527
TTGATCATGATCGGCGGGCCGCACGTGATTGCCACTGTATCATCAGGCGCCGGCGCAACTTCTTTGAGCACGGTAGGCACAAACCCCGTCCTCTTGCTCCATCCCGGATACTCGTTATCCACGGTAAGGATGAGGTTTACGTCAGGCCTCTCCTCCCATTCCTTGAGCTCGTTCTTGTAGCAAAGGTCAGGCGGCGTCCTTGCACCGTAAATGATGGTTATATCCTTGTAGTCGGAACGGTTGTCGAGCATGAAGAGGATCAGCGTCCGAAGCGGCGCCAGACCTATCCCGCCGCCGATAAAGAGTATATTCCTTCCTTTCATCTGCTCGTAGGGGAACCAGTTCCCGAGGGGTGCCCGCAAACCGACCTGGTCGCCGGGATAAAGGTTGTGT
>DLMV01000013.1:53017-57203 GCA_002478225.1 Deltaproteobacteria bacterium UBA7527
TCTCATAGATCCCGTGAAGGGCCGTCGTGACCTCTCCGGCCTTCATGACGCTGAACTGGAGATATTCCATCCTCGTCGGCGGCGAATTGATAACGAAGGTGGACTCGCCGACCCCGAAGACCGACAGTTGTCCGACCTGACCAGGTTCAAAACGAAAACTTTTCATCCGCTCAGGGTCATTAAATACCACCTGGTAGGATCTTATGTTCGGCGTTTCTTCAATGACATGCAATACGGTCGCAAGTTCCGGCAGGTACGGATTTTTCATGTCACTCATCCTTTGCGCTCCCAACGTTTGACGCTGCTCCTTCGTTGCGTGACGATGCCCAGCGCAATTCCTGGCGGGTATCTTTCAGGTAGTTAACGATCTCACTGATATCGACATTCACAGGACAGTACCGGATGCATCTTCCGCAGCCGCAACAGGCTATAACGTTTTCGTATTTTTCCGGATAAAAGATAAATTTATGACCAACCCGATTCTTGAACCGCTGAAATCTTGACGGCCTCGGGTTATGACCGCTCGCCTCCAGGGTAAAGTGAAAGAACATGCATGCATCCCAGCTCCGTATCCTTTCACCGCTGCTGACGCCCTGTTCATCGGTGATATTGAAACAGTAACAGGTCGGGCAGAGATATGTGCAGGCGCCGCAGCTGACACATTTGTCCACCACCTGCTCCCAGAATTCATCAAAGTTAAAGAGCGATTGGGATATCTTCGGCAGCTTATCAGGAGCAAATGGGTTCTTGACCTCATCGTGCGCCTTTGCCTGAACATGCTGCGCATCTTTAAGGTATGGCCTTCCGTCCTCTACTATAGACTTTCCAAGGACAGCCCTTCCTTTTTCAGTGACCGGCTCAATGACATAGCCGCCTTCCAGCTCGGTCATCATTGCATCTGCCCCTTCCTTATGCGCCGGGCCGCCCCCCACGCCAACGCAGAAGCACCCGGGAGAAGGCTTTGGACAGCTCAAAGTGATAATAAGCGTGTTCTCGCGCCGTTTTTTGTAGTAAGGATCAGGCGTATCCGTCTCGATGAAGACCCGGTCGTAGATCCTGAAGCCTTTGGCATCACAGGGGCGGGCGCCGAAAATAACCATATTCGGGACATCTATGCCTGCCTTCAGTTCCACGGTGGTCTTCTGGGGGTCTTCGGGGCTTTTCTTATATTCAAAGGAAAAGAGCGTTTCGCTCTGTGGATAGATAATTGACTTCGGCGGGGTATTAGCCGGCCTGTCGAGACAAAGGGTCCCCGTTTCGCTGAATGGCCGGAAGACAACAATATCTCCTTCGAGACAGGGCATATAGACAATTGCACTCCCGGCGAGCTCTTTAAGGAAGTCCTTGATCTTTTCCTTTGGCAGGTAACCTGTATCGAACATTAAAGTTTGTGCTCCTTGATCTTCGCTTCGTCAACATTAAATGTATACATAGGCGGCTTGTCGTCAAGATTCACGCCCGGTTCATAGTTAAACAGGTCTTTCATCTCTGCGTTTATCTTCTTTTTCAATTTTGCCACAGGTATGTCCATAGGGCAGACCCTTTCGCATTCCCCGCACTCTACGCATCTCCCTGCAAGGTGCACGGCGTGGATCATGTGGAACATGAATTTTTCCCGCAAAGACAGTTTCTGGCTGATCCAATGCGGGTCCCTGGTCTCGGCGATACAGCTGTCCTGGCAGATGCACATGGGGCACGCATTCCTGCATGCATAGCAGCGGATGCATCGTTCGAGCTCTTTCTCCCAGTATGCCGTTTTCTCCTCGAGGGTCTTTGCATCAAAATCGCGGATGTCTCCGTATACGCTTTCTTTCGGTTTGTCTGACAGGATCGGTTCGCCGATCAGGTGATCGTAAATAAGGGGTGTTGGATACTGGCATGTCGTGCATTTATCAGGGCAGACATCGGCAATTGCCAGTGTCTTCTCGCTCTTCGCTGTCTTCACAGCAATGCTGCCCTTGCCGTCAAAGGAAACATCGGTAACGGGCTGGTGCCCGATCTCCCGGAGGACCTTCTTCACGCTTACCACCCCGGTACAGGGCACGCCGAGGATAACAACCTTTTCGCGATCGATAAGGCCCTCTTGCAGGTATTGTATGATAGTCCTGCTGTCGCACCCCTTAACAATGATGCCGACCTTCTTTTTAATAGAAGGGAGGTAGCTTGCCAGGTTCTGGGCGCACAGCGGATTCCAGATGAGCCTGTTGATCTGTTCCGGTATGCTAATGAAGTAGGGTGTCGCGTGAAGTTTGTCGAAACCCTGCTGATAACAGATCACCGCTTCAACTTCGGTAAATATTTTGGCGACAATCTCTTTTACCAGTTCAGAATTCAACTCTCATTCTCCTTGCTTTGTGTGCAGGGGGCCGAGCTGGTGGATCCGGTTCGTAAAAGCCGTAACCACCTGCTGCCACTTCTGCCCTTCTGATGCGGAAACCCATGTATAATGGAACCTCCTGTCGTCGATGCCGATGAAAGGGAGGAACCTTTTCAGCATTTCAAGCCTTCTTCGGGCATAAAAATTGCCGTCGGTATAGTGGCAATCCCTGGGATGGCACCCTGAAACGAGCACACCGTCGGCACCGGTCAGCAGCGCCTTCACAACAAAGAGAGGGTCTACCCTGCCCGAGCATGGCACCCTGATGATACGGAGGTCCGTGGGCTGCTTAAAACGCCCCACACCGGCTGTATCCGCCCCGCCGTAGGAACACCAGTTGCAGAGAAAACCAACGATCCGAAGCTCCTTTCCGGCTACCTCTGGCATATTGCATTAACCTCCGCTAAGAGCTGGTTGTCGGTGAAATGCTGCAGCTGGATCGCGCCGCAGGGGCATGTGGACGTGCAGACGCCGCAGCCGGCGCAGACCGTCTCAATGACCTTTGCGACCTTTTTCCCGCTCCTGAGCTCTTCTTCCTTGATGGCCTGGAAAGGACAGGTCTTGACGCACTTCAGGCATCCTACGCAGGCATTGATATTCACCTGGGCAATTGCCGGATCGGACTCGAGCATATCTCTTGAGAAGAGCGACTGTACCTTGCTCGCTGCCGCGCTCCCCTGTCCCACCGATGCAGGGATGTCTTTCGGGCCCTGGCAGGCGCCTGCAAGGAATACCCCTGACGTATTCGTGTCCACGGGTCTCAGCTTCGGGTGGCTCTCAACATAGAAACCGAATGTATCGTAAGAGATATGGAGCTTCTCTGCCATGCCGGCAGCTCCCGGCGCCGAAATAACCGCGGTAGCGAGGACCACGAGGTCTGCCTCTATCTCAACCTGTGTGCCGAGAAGCGTATCCGCCCCTCTTACCACCATCTTCTTTCCCTTTGGATAGATCCTCGAGACGCGCCCCCGGATATATTTTACGCCGTACTCTTCCTGCGCCCTCCTGGTGAACTCATCATACCCTTTCCCGGGGGAGCGGATGTCCATGTAAAAGACATAGGACTGGGAATCGGGCACATGGTCTTTCGTGAGGATCGCCTGCTTTGCGATGTACATGCAGCAGAAGTTCGAACAGTAGGGTATACCGAGCGATTTGTCCCTGGAGCCTGCGCAGGAAACAAAGACAACTGTCTTCGGTTCCGTCTGGTCAGATGGCCGCAGGATATGGCCCGATGTAGGACCTGAAGCATTGAGGATCCTTTCGTACTGGATGCCGCTGATTACGTCGGGATAACGCCCTGCGCCGTATTCAGGGAACTTATCGAGGTCGAAAAGACCGTACCCCGTCGCAACAATGATCGCGCCGACATCCTCGGTGACGATCTCGTCCTGCATCTCGTAATTGATGGCGCCTGTAGGACATATCTTCGCGCAGACGCCGCATTTTCCTTTCGTGAACTGCCTGCAGAATGCCGGGTCGATCTTTGCCTTCTTGGGGATCGCCTGCGGGAACGGTATGTTGATCGCCCGCGTCGGAGCAACCCCGAAATTGAAATGATCGTAAGCGTTCCTGGTCGGACACTTCTCCATGCACGCACCGCAGCCCGTGCACTTGGACCAGTCGACATAGGTCGCCTTCTTCCGCACCTTGATCTGGTAGTTGCCGACATATCCCTTTATCTCGTCGATCTCCGAATAGGCATGGAGCTTGATCTTCTCATGCTGCGCAACATCGACCATTTTGGGACCAAGGATGCATATCGAGCAGTCTATCGTGGGGAACGTCTTGTCAAGGCGGGGCCCCCCA
>DLMV01000013.1:57350-57887 GCA_002478225.1 Deltaproteobacteria bacterium UBA7527
TCATCCCGCCGATGCTGGGGCTTTTCTCAACAAGGACGACTTCCAGCCCGCCGTCAGCGCAGTCAAGCGCCGCCTGCATCCCGGCAACGCCGCCGCCGATGACCATGACCCTCTTGTTGACCTTGAACGACGACGAGTAAAGGGGCTTATTTTTCATCACCTTGGCAACGGCCATCTTTACGGCTTCAATTGCCTTGTTGGTGTTCAGTTCCTTGTCTTCACCGATCCACGAGATGTGCTCCCTGATGTTGGCCATCTCAAGGAAATAACGGTTCAGGCCTGCCTTTTCGATCGTCTTCCTGAACGTATTTTCGTGCATCCTCGGTGAGCAGGCGGCAACGACGATCCTGTCGAGGTCTTCATTCTTGATCGCCTGCTTGATCTCTTCCTGGCCAGGCTCCGAGCAGGTATACATGTAGTTCGTGGCATAGACCACGCCCGGCAGCTTCCTCATCTCCGCAGCCACTTTCGCGACGTCTACTGTGCCGGCAATATTGTTACCGCAATGGCAGATAAAGACACCGACGCGCATAGATC
>DLMV01000013.1:58021-59872 GCA_002478225.1 Deltaproteobacteria bacterium UBA7527
GATCAGTTCTCCTCCGTTTTTGCCTCTTCTTCTGCTTTTTTTGCTTCTTTTGTTTCTTTCGCCTTCGGGGCCTTTTTCGCATGAGCGGCCTCAGCCTCTTTCATTGCCCTGTACTCCGCAATGGGGATCCTCGTCCTTATCAGGGGATCGGCGCTGACTATCAGCTTGTCCATGCCCAGCTCATCAGGCGAGAATCCGTATGCCAGCCCCATGATCTGCGTAAAATAGAGGATCGGGATGTTGAACGATGCATTCATCGTGCGGTTCACCTGCTCCTGCCGGAGATCAAGGTTCTGCTGGCAGAGCGGGCAGGCAACGGCGATGCAGTTCGCCCCTGCGTCAATGGCCATGGAGAGGACCTTATAAGTCAGCTCGTTCACCATTGCCCTCTTGGGGACGCCGAAGGCGGCGCCGCAGCACTCTGTCTTAAAGGCATAGTCCCTTACTTCCACGCCGAGGGCAGAGATCACCTTGTCCATCGCGATGGGGTTCTCAGGGTCATCGAACTGGGCTATGTCAGGGGGCCTGTTGAGGATGCAGCCGTAATACGGCGCGATCTTCATGTCCGGCAGCGCATGCGTCACTTTGCCGGCGATCGCCTCAAGCCCGATGTCTTCGTATATCACCTGCAGCGACGATTTCGATGTGACATTCCCTTCGTAAGGTTCGTCGAGGAGCGCGTTCACATCATTCTTGAATGATTCATCGCCTGTCATCCCGAGGTGCGCCTTTTTCAATACCATGAGGCATGACGGGCATGGGGTCGTCAGGGTATGGACGTCCATCTTCTCCACGATGGCAAGGTTCCGTGCGGCAAGGGCAGCGGCAAAGACGTGGTCAACGGTATGAGCAGGGCTTGAACCGCAGCAGCTCCAGTCATGCGGCTCTGTCAGGGTCGCTCCCAGCGCCTTCATGACAAGCCTGAGCGATGTGTCGTACTCCTTTGCCGTGCCTTCGAGGGAACAGCCGGCGTAATAGGCGTATTCTTTGTCAGCCATGTTTTTTAGCCCTTTTCTGGAAACGCTCAAAGATCCGGGCGACCTTGTCGGCCCCTTTTATCTTTTTTGGGAAGAAGTGGATCTTCCCTTTTGTCAACACCTTTGGCCCCAGGTCTGCATCGGCAAGAAAATGGCCTGACCTCAGGTTATACATGAGGAGCGTGCCCATCTCGTAGATGCGCCCGAACTGCCTCACTGAATCGAGGAAAGAATCATAGAAGAGCTTGATGTCCTTTTCGGAGACCCTGTTCTCTCTCCGCGCGATGATCCTGGCGGTGTCCATCACATTGGCGACATCGATCTCGCAGGGGCATCTCGTCGTACAGGTCTCGCAGGTGGCGCAAAGCCATATTGCCTTCGAATTGAGGACAGTATCCTTCTGCCCTGCCTGGAGAAGGCGCATGATCATACTGACGGGGTAATCAAAATAATTTGTATAGGGACATCCTGCGGTGCAGTTGCCGCATTGATAACAGAGCGAAAGGTTCTGACCGCTCTCTTTCTGGATCTGTTCTATAAATTCCCAATCTATTTGTTCATTTAAGTTTATTGTATCCATCGCTTATGCCTAAAAAAGTACCTTGTACAAAAATGCACATTTATTTATCATATTTTTTTTCAAAATGTAAATAGTTTCTTTTTACCCTCAAGGCATAGCTGCTAAATCCTTCATCATGCCTCCCGTTTACCTTATAGACCTCAGCAGACAGCGCTGTTCTTTACCGGCTTCCTTTTAAAGTATACTAATATACTGACTGGTAGATATAATAAATATTACAATAGAACTTTTTTTCAAGAGATTTTTATGAATGCAGGACATGAGATCTTTCAGTTGAAGGCATTCTATTACAGC
>DLMV01000013.1:60019-68633 GCA_002478225.1 Deltaproteobacteria bacterium UBA7527
AGGCATTCTATTACAGCCACGTTGAGAAAAAATTGCAACAATCCAATACTTTTCATGAAGGGCATGTTATCGTTGACTTACCGGTCAACAATACACATATTAAAAGAGATCGGCTGGGAACCCCATGGGTGAGAACAGACAAAAAGACAAAAGCGATGACCGGGGATATCAGATCGGAAGCAGATTCCAGAAAGAAACAAAATATTCGCCGGGGAAGATGGGTGGGCATGTCCTTGATCTCAATTCCATTCCCAGACCATACAAATATTACAAATCACCCCTCGCGATCATTCAGATGCCCGAACCGCTCACTAAAGGCGAACCAAACCTCTGGAAGCTCCTTCAGAAAAGAAGATCCAGGAGGGAGTACAACGCCGGCCGCTCCGTCGCACTTGCCGAGCTCTCATCCCTGCTGTGGGCAACACAGGGGCTGACCGCGCATTCCGGCGATACGTTCTTCAGAACTGCGCCTTCGGCAGGCGGCCTCTTCCCTGTTGAAACTTATTTAAGCGTGCGGGCCGTAGAAGGTCTTGAGCAAGGACTGTACCATTTCAGACCGCTCACCTTCGACCTCGAATTCCTGCGCAAAGGAGATCTCTCCAAAGACCTTGCCGAGGCTGCCCTCCAGCAGGACCTTATTCTCGACGCACAGGCCACGTTCATCTGGTCGGCGGTCATTGCACGGTCACGGTGGAAATACCGGCAAAGGGCATATCGGTATATCTATCTCGACGCAGGCCACATAGCGCAGAACCTCTATCTCGCGGCAGAGGCCCTCAGCCTCGGCGCCTGTGCGATCGGCGCCTTCTACGATGATGAGATGAACAAGATATTATCCTTGGACGGCGAGGAGGAAACGGTCATCTATATGGCTGCTGTCGGCCGGCCGGCAGGAGCACAATAACTATCAAGGGAGAAAACAATGTACGAACAGGGAGTGATCAGACCGCCAAGCGAAGCATCAAGCCTGCTGGTAAGGGTTACAAGAAATTGTCCATGGAATCAGTGCATCTTTTGCCCTGCCTACAAAGGGACGACCTTTTCCAGAAGGACCGTGGAAGAGGTAAAAAAAGATATTGATAATATGGCCAGAGAATATAACGGATACGCCAACATGATACGATCGGCATTTTTGCAGGACGCCGACAGTTTGGTCCTGAAAACAGCTGACCTTCTTGAGATCCTTGCATATCTGAAGGAGAAATTTCCCGCCCTCGATCGGGTTACATCCTATGCGCGAGCAACAACGTTGAAGAGAAAAAGCGTTGACGACCTGAAGCAGTTAAAGGATGCAGGACTTTTACGCATTCATGTAGGGATGGAAAGCGGCTCGGAGAAGGTACTGAAGATGATCAAAAAAGGGATCACCCCGGACGACATCGTCGCCGGAGGCCAGAATGTGGTGAAAGCGGGCATATCCCTGTCAGAATACATCATGCCCGGGGTAGGCGGAAAGGGGCTGAGCGAGGAGCACGCCAGGGAGACCGCGCGGGTTTTAAACCTCATAGAGCCGGATTTCATCCGGGTCAGGACCTTCGCAATGCATCCGTTGTCTCCAATGCAGGCGCTTGTCAAGGATGGGTCCTTCGTGCCGATGACGGACGAGGAGATCGTCTCGGAGATACGGCTCCTTGTGTTTAGCCTCAATGAAATGCACAGCTATTTCTCCTGCGCCGACTTCAGCCTCAACCTCCTCATGCACACCGACGGCCGCCTTGATGAGAAGAAAGAGTATATGCTCAAGGAGCTCGATAAATTCCTTTCCCTTACGAAAGAACAAAAGCAGGCCTATTCGCTGCTGCGTCGCTCCTCCTATATGCAATATCCTATCGACGTCGTTTACAATGATGATGTGATGAAGCAGGTGATGCCTGAGGTGAAAAAACTGGACGAGAAGGACGTTGACGGTTTCAATAAATATATCCAGACCCTCATGTCCTATCAGCTGCCTCAGCCGCAGACAGATGAGTGGAAATGAACGGTGAAGTACGAAATTCTAAGCACCAAATCCTAAACAATCTCAAAATTCAAATATCAAATGTTCCAAACGAACACATACAACTCACGTTTTGAATTTTGAACATTAGAACATTGGAATTTGTTTAGGATTTCGATATTCGTGCTTCGGATTTGGTATTTACTTTTCGATATTAGAAATTAGGATTTGCTATCGGCTGCAAGCCGGTTCGCAAGCTGTGACGGCTTCACCAATACGAGCTTCATTGAGCAGCACTCGGGGCGCTTCGACAGCTCATGCCTCTTACTGTTAAATTTTGCCATGAGCTCATCATCGACGGTGATCAAGAAATCGATATCATTTTCTATACAATGAACAATGTGGCCTATCTCCTGCTCACGGCGATCGCCCCCGTATTTTTTCATGACCGCATTAACAACAAAATCTATATGCTCATGGCCCATTGGAAGCCTGGGGCAGCTCTTTTTGCTGAAACCCACAACCCTGTTGAGCAATCCAAGAAGGTAACGATTTTGCTCGCCGTCCTTTCCTTCAAAGACTGGATCGACAGAGCGCTTGAGGAGCTCTGACTCGAGGATCTTCCAGTTCAGGTCATATTCTATGCGCCTGAGGTCCCGCCACCGGTCCTCCCCATACCAGTCCTGGAAATGTCTTGCGCAGTTGCGAAGCGCCTCAGCATCGCCCTCGTTCCGTCGAAGCGCGACCGCATCTTTATTCTCCCCACGGAGAACTTCATCACGGATAAAAACGAACAATGCGTCTTCTTCGCTTTGAGATCCTTCATGTTCAAGACCGAGCACCTCCAGCTGGTCAAAAAGCTCAATTACCTGTTTCCATATTTCCGTCAGATCCCTATCCGCCTTGTTCCATTTTTCAAAGGCCTCGATATTCTCGGTGATCATGTATGTATCGGTAATGCAGCACCCTTCAATATTGAAGGCAATGACCATATCCATTGCCATCGCCTCCCCCGAGGTGACAAGCCTCAGGCGATCCTTTTTATATTGCTCCCATATGACTTGCATGGCTTTCTGTTCGAGGTCGGCCGTATTCTTATCCGCTTTCGCCCTAGCGAGAAGGCTCAGGGCATGGTACCCGACATATGCTGTAGGGCAGCCTTGGTTCCCCATTTATCACCTGCAACAACACGGATGGTTTGGGAAAGACATATACCAATCCATTATAGCAAAAAGGAAAAAACATTCTACACAAATTTCCACCAACTATTTTTCGAATTGCATTACATGGAGTTTGGTTATATCTTATAGGGTCTCTTTGCAGAACAGGTATGGCTGACAATGGAAATGAGACCTATATTAAGAGTAAAACGATGTGCCGTTCCTCATGCCGTTTTGCAGGATACAGCGGCATACATACCGATACACAGGGAGTAAAAGATGGCAGCAAAAAAAGATTATTATGAGACGCTCGGCGTTGCAAAGGGAGCAACAGAGGAGGAAATAAAAAAGGCCTACAGGAAGCTTGCCCTTAAATACCACCCTGACAGGAATCCGGGCAACAAGGAATCTGAAGAGAAGTTCAAGATCATTAACGAGGCATATGCGGTCCTGAGCGACCCAGAAAAAAGAAAGCAATATGACACATTTGGCATGGGAGGCTTCCAGCAGAGGTATTCCGAGGAAGACATCTTCAGAGGTTTTAATATGGGCGACCTTTTCAAGGATCTCGGATTTGGCGGCGGCGACATATTCAGCATGATCTTCGGAAGGCAACCGGGACGGGGCGGCGGCAGGCAGAGGGCTCAGAACTGGGATTTTGGAGACTACATAACCAGGGAACAGCAGCCCGAGCAAGGTCTGGACCTCAATTACGAGCTTGAGATCCCTTTCATGGACGCTATACGGGGAGGCGAAAAGAGGGTATCCTTTACAACACATATGGGGACTGAAGACATCAACGTCAAGATCCCGCGGGGCATTACAACGGGCAAAAGGCTGAGGCTGCATGGCAAAGGCAACAGGGACCCCAGAACAGGCAGGCGGGGCGACCTCTACCTGACCATCAAGGTCGCCGAACATCCTTTTTTCAGAAGGGTCGGGGATGACCTCTACATTACAAAAGAGATCAAACTGACCGATGTCCTTCTCGGAACGACCGTTGAGGTTCCCTCTATTGACGGCCCAAAACGTGTTACGATCCCGCCAGGCCATTTGAAGGTGCGGTTGCGTGGTCTTGGAGCGCCGAACATAGAGAAAGGCGGCAATGGCGACCTTTATGTTGAGGTAAAGATGGACATCCCCAGAAAGCTCACGGAAACACAGAAGCGGCTCATCGAAACATTGAAGAAAGAGGGCCTTTGATGCTCCCAAGAAGACATATTCTCGATATTTGGGAGCTTACCAAGAATGAGGACGAACTTATGTCTATGGCAACGATCAACCTCGCCATAGATGCCGTGAAATACATAAGCCGTGTGCCCAAGAAGGACCATCTCGTGGAAGCCCTGGAGCTCAATGAGTTCATCTGCTACATGTTCCCCATGCAAAGACCCAGAAACAGGTCATTGCTGTTCCATATCGTCTCAGACCTTCTGGGGCTTTTAATATACGGGGTGCCAAAAACACGGAAGTACACCCTCAACAATATAGAAACAATAAATTACTCGTTGAGGAACATGACGGTCTACCCGATCATCGAGGTCTGGAATACCATGAAAGCAAAAGTTTATAAAAAAAAACACGGAGGCGAGAGCATAATCGAGGGTTTTATCAAGAAGATCCGGATCGAGATGGATGCCATAAACCGGTATCCTTTTGTGGAAGACATATTTGAGGCATCACAAGACCGCATCAAGGAATGGATCCCGTCTCTCGCAAGCTACTACGACAAGAACAAAAAAGTTGTTCAAAGCGCCTATGATGCATGGTGGTCGCTCTGGCTCCCCGGGGACAAGCAGGAAAATATTCTCTCTGCGATGATAGAAAGGTTCTCCCAGCAGGTCGAACGGGACTTCGAGACAACGATCGATAAGGAGGAGGTATTCTCCTCCATCATGTCAGACACAGCCGGCAGCAGGCAGGAAAATGAACAATTTTCCAGGTGGTACAAGGAAGGCATCAACCTTCTTCTAAAAATTTAACCTTCCGGTATTGACAAAAAGTCTTCGGTATCCTTATATTTTATTTAGCAATCTTTTTTCACAATTGCTAAAATACAATTTTTGCGAAAGGAGTGTGATACAATGAAGATCAAACCGTTATATGACAGGATCCTTGTGAAGAGAATCGAGGAGGAAGAAAAGACGAAGGGAGGTATTATTATTCCTGATGCTGCAAAGGAAAAACCGCAGGAAGGCATGGTCGTTGCAGTGGGCGACGGCAAAGTCCTTGATAACGGGCAGAAGGTGGCATTACTGGTAAAGGCTGGCGACAAGATACTGTTCGGCAAGTATTCTGGCACAGAGATTAAGATTGATGGAGAGGAGCATCTCATTCTCAGAGAAGACGACGTCCTTGCCATCGTGAAAGATTAAAAGAAGGAGGAAGGAAAGAATGGCTAAAGAGATAAAGTACGATCAGAATGTGCGGGAGGCGCTTTTGAGAGGCGTCAATACGCTGGCGGACGCCGTCAAGGTGACCCTCGGCCCTAAGGGCAGGAATGTCATCCTGGAAAAATCGTTCGGCTCACCGACAGTAACGAAGGATGGGGTTACCGTTGCCAAGGAGATCGAGCTTGAGGACAAGTTCGAGAACATGGGAGCCCAGATGGTAAAAGAAGTGGCAAGCAAGACAAGCGATGTCGCCGGCGACGGGACAACCACGGCGACCGTTCTTGCGCAGGCCATCTACAGAGAAGGTGCAAAGCTCGTTGCCGCCGGACATAACCCGATGGAGCTCAAAAGGGGCATCGATAAGGCTGTAGAGACCATAGTGGAACAGCTCAAGAAGCTTTCAAAACCAACAAAGGACCAGAAGGAAATAGCACAGGTTGGGACGATCTCTGCAAATAACGATGACACCATAGGAAATATCATCGCCGAGGCTATGAGCAAGGTCGGCAAAGAAGGCGTCATCACTGTTGAAGAGGCGAAGAGCATGGAAACCACCCTCGAGATCGTTGAGGGCATGCAGTTCGACAAAGGGTACATCTCACCATACTTCGTGACAAACCCGGAGAAGATGGAAGCTATCCTCGACGAACCGCTTATCCTTATCAACGAGAAAAAGATAAGCAACATGAAAGAGCTTCTGCCCATACTCGAGCAGGTCGCAAAGATGGGCAAGACCCTCCTCATCATATCAGAGGACGTTGAAGGCGAAGCGCTCGCAACGCTGGTGGTGAACAAATTGAGAGGTACGCTGAAGGTTGCCGCGGTGAAGGCGCCAGGTTTTGGGGACAGAAGAAAGGCAATGCTTGAAGATATCGCGATCCTGACCGGCGGCCAGCTGATATCGGAAGAGCTCGGCATCAAGCTTGAAGGGATCTCCCTGAAAGACCTTGGATCAGCAAAAAGGGTTGTCATCGACAAGGATAACACCACGATTGTTGATGGCGCCGGTGAAAAGAAAGAGATCGAGGCACGGGTAAAGCAGATCAGGACGCAGATCGACGAGACAACATCAGATTATGACAGGGAAAAGCTCCAGGAAAGGCTTGCAAAGCTTGTCGGCGGCGTAGCCGTCATCAATGTCGGCGCAGCAACGGAAACAGAGATGAAGGAAAAGAAGGCCCGCGTTGAAGACGCATTGAATGCGACAAAGGCTGCCGTTGAAGAGGGTATTATCCCCGGCGGCGGTGTAGCGTTCATCAGATGCCTGCCAAACCTCGATGCGATAAAGCTCGAAGGCGAAAAACAGTTCGGCGTCAATATCGTCAAGAAGGCTATCGAGGAACCGCTTAGATGGATCGCAATGAACGCCGGCCACGACGGTTCCATTGTCATTGAAAAGGTAAAGAATGAAAAAGGCGCTTTTGGTTTCGATGCTGCCAAGGAGGTCTATGTAAAGGACCTCATGGAAGCAGGCATCATTGACCCAACGAAGGTTGCGAGGACAGCGCTTCAGAACGCCTCCTCGGTAGCGTCTCTCCTGTTAACAACTGACTGTATGGTTGCAGAAAAACCAAAGGAAAAGGGGCAAATGCCCATGATGCCGCCGGGCGGAATGGGTGGAATGGGCGACATGTATTAAAACGATTGAGGGGACCTTAAGGTCCCCTCTTTTTTTTCTCCTGTTAATTTCCGGTTGGTGTTATTTCTCTCCGTGATATTTAAACGATATGTTCAATCTTACCCGGTACGCCGAAACCTTGCCCTTCTCCACTACAACATCCTGCTTGACCACTTCTGCTACACGGAGGTCTTCCAGTGTTTTTGACGCTGTCTCCACTGCAGTTTTTGCAGCGTCTTCCCATGATGCTGCGCTTGTGCCGACAATCTCAATGATCTTATACACACTTCCTGGCATAAAACCCTCCTTTTATGATTTTTTGAACATATATAGACCTTATAATAGCACACAAAAAGAATCTGTCAAGAAACAATATATACATCCGTGAGGCGTGAATCGTAAGTCGTGAGGGGTTAAATCTCCTGACGCCTTACGACTTACGTGTTCATGCTATGAGCTGGTTTTCCCTCCACTACCTGGCAGCAGACCTCTCCTGCCCTGCCGGCAACAGTACCGTATTCGATCCTGCAGACAGGGGTGTTCCCGGAATCGATATATTCACCGGCAATGTCGATAAGCCTTCGGAACGAATACCCTGACCGGATGGCGTTCTGGATAAAGGTCTCCAGAAAAGTACCCCATTTCTTTCCTTCCAGCTCGGTGTGCACTGTGAGAACGTTGAGGCCGTCGGTCAGACAATGCATATAATGGTCGCTCAGTGAATCCGCATCAGCGCCTGCCACACCGATCACCTCGTCGAGCGTCGGGAGCGTTGTAGGGATCTGGAGCAACCTGATCTCTTCTTCACCCATTATTGGGAAGAATGGCGATGACCCCCGTGTATCGCTCGAATAGATAAGGCCGTTTTCCTCGAAAATTTTAAGCGCGTAGGGATTTATCATCCAGCCCGGCGCGGCAAATGATCGGGCTTTTTTGCCTACAACTTCTTCATATACCTGCAGCAACTTCTTTATCTCTTCTGCTGTCCTCTCTTTATCAAAATGCTTGATGGAATCGTGCCACCGCACATGGTCATGGCCATGGATGCCAAGCTCATGCCCCTCATCGGTGATCTGACGGAGCAGCTCACGGTTCTTCTTTGCGATCTCAGGCCCTGGGAGGAGAAGCCCGTACATGAGCGTCTTGATGCCATAGGTGCTTATCACCCCTACCCTTCCGGCCTTTTTAAGAAACCCTTTTTTTGTAAAGACCCTTTTCACTGTCCGGCCTGTATGATCCTTTCCCATGGGGACAAAAAAACTTGCATAGATATTATATTTTTTGAAAATAGCCAGCAATGCAGGCACGCCTTTCTTCATCCCTGCATAGGTATCTACGTCAACCTTTATGCCGATCGTTTTCTTCATAGCGTTTTGTCTTTTTCGAATTGTACGATAATACCATTTCAGGCGACATGCTGCCAACTGAATTCTACAGCGGCCAGCGGTCAGCAACAAACACAGATCTCCTTTAACGCCCCACGTGGTCATTGCGAGCCCGCAGGGCG
>DLMV01000013.1:68831-79618 GCA_002478225.1 Deltaproteobacteria bacterium UBA7527
GATCGCCACGGCTTCGCCTCGCGATGACATCAAAAATTTTCTGACCCTCTGCTCTTAGCCCCCGGCTCTCCGCTGTCTTTCCCTTGAAGGATATTTCGTCGGGTGATATAATGCATTTTCGGGAGGTGGTTGTGAATAAAATATCACTTGTCATGCTTGTCCTGCTATCGTTCACATTTCTGTTCCTGACTGTATCGATTATCCACGGATACAGCCAGCAGGACCTTGACCAGCTGAAAAGCACAAAACAGTGCTCTGCCTGCGACCTGTCGAACGCGCCACTTGCAAATACAACCCTGACCCAGGCGAACCTTGAACGCGCTAACCTTTTCAGCGCGAACCTGAAGGGCGCAAACCTCGCAGGCGCAAACCTTTCAAGCGCAAATTGCATGAACGCAATCCTGACCGGCTCATCGCTTGCCAATACGAAACTGAGAAGCGCGAACATGACCGGCGCGAACGTGGCCGGCGCAAACCTGCACGGTGCGGACCTCTCTCTTGCCGTTTGGACCGACGGCATGATCTGCAAAGAAGGCTCCATAGGGACCTGCAAGAAATAGCCGTCAGCCTCGATCATCGATCATCGAGTATCGAGTAGCCAGTAACGAGTATCCGATCTTCGCTGCCTTTTTCCCCTTACGACTTACGATCCACGACTTACGGGTTTTTCGATATACGGTCTTTTTTATGCCTTCAGATTTGACTGGAGATAATATTCCAGCGTCTTGCGGAGCGCTGTATCAAGATCGACCTTCGGCTCCCACCCGATAAGCTTCTTCGCTTTCTCAATGGACGGGACCCTCCTGTCGATGTCCTGATATCCCTCGCCGTAGAAATCCTTTGAGAATACCTCGATGATCTCGGAATATCTTTTATAGTGTTTTGTCGAAGGGTGGCTTACGAACATCTCCTTCAACTTGGCGGCAAGCTCTTTTATGGTGGCCTCGTTATTCGGGTTGCCGATATTGAATATCTCGCCATTCAGTGCGCTGTCCTTATTTTCGATTATCTTCATGAGGCACGCTATCCCGTCATCGATGTACGTGAAGCAGCGGCGCTGCATGCCGCCATCGACAAGACGTATGGGTTCGGCAAGCAGAAGACTGCTGATGAACTGCGTTACCACCCTCGAGCTCCCTTCTTTCTCGGGGTCTGCGGTCAATTCGTCCAGCTTGGGCCCTATCCAGTTAAATGGCCTGAAGAGGGTAAATTTCAAGCCCTGCTGAAAACCGTACCCCCAGATCACCCTGTCGAGAAGCTGCTTGGATGCGCTGTATATCCATCTCTGTTTGCGAATGGGTCCGAGCACCAGGGGACTTTCGTCCTCATTGAACACCTTATCAGGACACATTCCGTACACCTCTGATGTCGAGGGGAAGACAAGACGTTTTCCATACTTCACGCAGAGGCGGGCAATTCGCAGGTTCTCCTCAAAGTCAAGCTCAAATACCTTGAGCGGCTCCCTGACATAGGTTGCAGGCGTGGCGATAGCCACAAGCGGCATGACAACATCACACTTCTTCACGTGATATTCTATCCATTCCTTATTGATCGCGATGTCTCCTTCAACAAAATGGAAGCGTTCGTGACCATGACAGGCATCGAGCTTGTCGTCCCTGATGTCCATACCGTAGATCTCCCAGTCTGTTTCATTGAGCGCCCGCGCGGCAAAACTATTCCCGATAAAACCGTTTACTCCAAGTATCAATATCTTCACGCAGTACCTCCGAATATTTTTCCTTCTATGTCATGGAGGCGGGAAAACGCCTCCCCGTCCATTTCTTCCTCGCCTTCCAGCTGCACAGAAAGCAATCGCAATCTCCCCTTGCCGGTGCTCACCGTTAAGGGCGCACTTGAGAGTATATTTCCCGGCAATTCTTCGCTGGGCGCGTCTTCCGGAAATGCCTTCCAGATATAGAGCTTCTTGCCGTCAAGGTACGTAAACGCGCCCGGATAAGGATGGGTGACCGCCCTCGTCAGATTATATATCGACACTGCGTCCTTCTCCCATTTCACTATGCCGTCTTCCGGCCTTCTGCCTCCGAAATACGAAGAAACCCCGACCTGGGGTGTTCTTGTAAAGGTCCCCTCGCTAAGCTGCGGGAGCACCTCTTTCATCAACTCCCGCGCCGCCTCAGCCATCTTCATGTAGACCGTGTATACATTATCCTCAAAATCGATGTCAATCTTTTTCTGGGCTATCATGTCCCCTGCATCAGGCTTCTCAAGCATATAATGGAGTGTAAGCCCGGTCTCTTTTTCTCCGGCTATCAGGACCCAGTTAACAGGGCATCTCCCCCTGAACTTGGGCAAAAGAGAACCGTGGAGATTGAACGCACCTATCCTCGGGATATCGAGGATCTCCTTGGGGATCATCTTCCTGTAGTAGAAAGAGAAGATAATATCGGGCTGCGCATCAGCGATCAGCTTGACCCAGTGCGGATCCTTCAGGCTTTCAGGGACATGAACCGGTATATTGTGTTTTTCTGCTACAGTGGCCGGTCTCCTGTACCATACCTCTTCACCGGGGTCGTCAAGATGGGTAAAGAGACAGGCAACATCGGCGCCGAAATCGATGAGCTCTTCGAGGCAGACGTACCCTATCTCCTGGTAAGCGAATACCACTGCCCTCACATGAGCTCCTTTTTGACAATGAACCTTGGCCTCCTCCGTACCTCCTGGTATATCCGTCCTATGTACTCGCCGATGATGCCCAGCGCGAATATCTGGACGCCGATGAAAAAGAAGAGTATGGCAAAGAGCGTGAACGTACCCTCGACCTCAGGACCGATAATAAGCCTTCTGACAAAAAGAAAGAAGGCAAAGAGAAGGCCTAGCGCCGCTATGATGACTCCGAGAACGCCGATGAACTGTATAGGAAGAAGCGAAAAATTTGTCATAAGGTCAAAGTTCAGCCGGAGGAGCCTGAAAGGGCTGTATTTCGACATCCCTTTCTTCCTCTCTTCGTGCGCAACCTCGATCTCAACGATCTTCTTGGCAAAGGTATTTGCAAGCGCGGGAATAAAGCTCGATGACTCAGGACACATGTTCATATAATCCACGATGTTCCTGCTGTATGCCCTCAGCATACATCCGTAGTCGCGCAGCTTCACGCCGACAAGCTTTGACGTGATCTTGTTTACGATAAATGAAGGGAGCCTCCTGAAGATAGAATCTTTCCGGTGTTTCCGATATGTCCCTACCACCTCATACCCTTCAGCGATCTTCTGTACGAGCTTCGGTATCTCCTCCGGCGGATTCTGCAGGTCCGCGTCTATCGTGATCACCATGTCGCCTTTCGCATATTCAAAGCCTGCGAAAAGCGCCATGTGCTGCCCGTAGTTCCTGTTAAATTCGATGACCTTGACGGAACTGTCGCGGCCATGAAAATCTTCGAGTATCTCCGCTGTCCTGTCCGTGCTCCCATCATTGATATAGATGATCTCGTAAGGCCTTTTGATCGTCTCAAGGGCGTCATAAAGCCTCTTCTGGAGCTCGGGAAGGGACTCCTGTTCGTTCAGGACCGGCACCAATACCGATACGTAGGGTCTTTCAGCCATTTCTCCTCACATATATAGTATAGTGGTCTTTTTCGTATCTTATCTGCTTCACAGGCATAAACAGCTTCTCCAGTTCGTTCTTGATATTGACCCCGGGTCTTTCTTCAACGATAAGGAGTATATCATGTTTGACATCTTTTATCTCCTTAATATCCACGAAGGATCGGATGGGCCTGCCGAGATAGAATATGATGCCCGCAGAGCTGAACCCATATGTGTAGATCTCCTTATACTTTTTGTGGTCACCGATCGGGTCGGTTATCAGTCTAAGTGATTTGGTTGTCCTGTCCGTTATGGGCATATAATACATATTATAAAAAAATCCGACAAAGACAAAGTATGCCAGCACAAAGAAAACGGCCTGTTTTGCCGACCTCCGGAAAAGGCTGGCCAGTAAAGCGACTCCCAGCAGGAACAGCACGGTAAAATAGATATACAGGGAAGACGGTCCTTCCCTGAAAGCCTGCACATCCTTATAGGGCATCACGTAAAGCGCAGCAACGGCTGCAGCGGGTACGAGGACAAGGATTACCGAAAATATCCTGAGTGCCATATTCGTTCCCGCCTTCTCCACAAGCGGCTGCCACTTGTCCCTCATGTACACGCCGCAAAGCAAAGCGCATGCAGGATAACAGGGGAGCAGATATATGGCCCTTTTGCTCGAGGAAAACTCAAAGAACATGAACGTGAAGATGAACCAGACCAGGGGCAGCCAGAGCTTCTTCCTGAACGCGTGATAGAGGGCAAAGGGAAGCAATATGCTCCAGGGAAGAAAATTAAAAAATATCTTATGCAGGTAATAGAAGAGCGATTCCATGTGGTCAAAGGCGTTTGTGTACCTCATGATGTTCTGTCGCAGGATGAACTCCCTGATATAGGCGTCGCCGGCCATGAAAAACCAGATCGACGCAATGCCGAGGGATAGGGAACATCCCAGGACCAAGGGGAAAATGAACCTCTTCATCTCTTTCCGGATCATAAGGCATACGAACATGACGCCTGCAGGGATCACCAGACCGGCAGGCCCTTTTGTAAGGATCGCAAGCGAAGCAGGGAGAAACGACAGCGCAAAAAGCCATTTCCTTCCCCTCGTGAGGGTGAGATAATTGAGAAAGACCGTAAGGCCGATGAAAAAGGCAAAGGTCATATCCATCACAGACTCGCGGGCATTGGAGAGGAACTGGTAGTTTGTGGCAAGCGCGACCGCGGAGAGCAGGCCGCTCTCTTCGTCGCCGAACCTCCTTCCGAGGAGGAACGTAATGATCAAAAGGAGCGTTGCCGATATCGCCGCCGGCGCCCTTGACGCGAACTCGTCAAGCCGGCCTGTGATCTTCGAGGCAACGATGATCATCCAGGGATAGAAAGGGGGCTTCTCAAGGTACTCCCGGCCGTTCAGGTAGGGGTGCACGAAGTCGTTCCTCTCCATCATCTCCCGCGCCATGATGGCCTGCCGCGGTTCATCAGGGTCCCACAGCGACGTCGCGCCGAGATTCAGGAAGAAAAGAACATAACACAATGCGAGGATAACAAATATCTTCTTGAGCATAATAGGTATGTGCTGACGGCTGTTTGCTTAATAGTTTGAATTTATAAGCTAATATTTGACATTTTGCAATATTTTTTATACCATATCCTTCAATTCTCAAATGGATACCACTGAAAGTAAAGAGGAAATATTTAACAGGGCAAAGGGGCAGCATGAAATGCTCGACAGGAGGCTGCAGATGCTCCTTAAAAAGCCCTTCCTCACAGCAAAAGAAGAGCTTGAGGTACGGGAATTGAAAAAGAAAAAACTTTACTACAAAGACATTATGGAAAGAAACAGATAAAAACTAAGGGACAAAGGAGAAAGGTTGAAGAAGACAGGAGCCCAGATATTTGTTGAATCGCTCGTAGCGGAAGGCGTTGATACTATATTCTGTTATCCGGGAGGCGCAACCCTGTACATAACAGACGCGTTGAGCGATTGCGACATCCGGCAGATAGTCGTGCGTCATGAACAGGGAGCGGTCCATGCATCAGACGGATACGCGAGGGCATCGGGAAAGGTCGGCGTTTCACTCGTTACTTCAGGGCCCGGCGCGACGAACACCGTTACGGGGATCGCGACCGCGTACATGGACTCTATCCCTATTGTCATATTCTCCTGCCAGGTAAATACGGCGCTCATCGGGAACGACGCATTCCAGGAGGCTGACATCGTCGGCATCACGAGACCCTGCACAAAACATAATTACCTTGTGAAAGACGTGAAAGACCTTGCCCGGATAATAAAGGAGGCCTTCCACATCGCACGTTCGGGAAGACCGGGGCCTGTCCTCGTCGATATACCGAAAGATGTCTCAGCGAGCCTGACAGAGTTTAAATATCCCGATAAGATACACATCAGAAGCTACCAGCCGACATATTTCGGGCATCCGGGACAGATACAGCGGGCAATGAGGCAGATCGCTTCCTCAAAAAGACCTGTGCTCTTCACGGGGGGCGGCATCATCCTGTCCGGCGCATCCAACGAGCTTACAAAATTTGCCGAGGCGCTCTCCATCCCTGTCACGAACACCCTTATGGGGCTTGGAGGGTTTCCCGGAAACCACCAGCTCTTTCTCGGGATGCTGGGAATGCACGGGACATACGCGGCAAACATGGCGATCACCGAGTCAGACCTTGTCATCGCCATGGGCGCAAGGTTCGACGACAGGGCAACGGGCAAGATCGACGAGTTCGCGCCCCACGCCAAAGTGATCCATGTCGACATCGATCCCACATCGATCAGCAAGAACATAAAGGTGGACATACCGATCGTTGGTGATACGAAGAACGTTCTTCACAAGATGCTCGACATCCTGGCTGAAGATAAGGAGTCGTTCAAAGGTTTTCAGGCATCGATCCATGAGTGGCTGAAAAAGATCACCAAATGGAAAAAGGATTTTCCCCTCACGTACCAGAAAAACGGCGGGCTGAAGCCACAGTATGTCATCGAAAGGATATATGAGCTCACAAAGGGAAAAGCGATCATTACCACAGAGGTCGGGCAGAACCAGATGTGGACCGCCCAGTTCTATAAATTCCTCAAGCCGAGGACGATGCTCACCTCCGGAGGTCTCGGCACTATGGGGTTCGGCTTTCCAGCCGCGATCGGCGCTCAGACGGCATTTCCGAGATCGCTCGTTATCGACATCGCCGGCGACGGGAGCATACAGATGAACATTCAGGAGCTTGCCACGGCGGTCCAGCACAGGCTCCCCGTGAAGGTCGTCATACTCAACAATGGATACCTTGGGATGGTAAGGCAGTGGCAGGAATTCTTTTATGAAAAACGATACACGTGGACATGTCTTCCCCACCCTGATTTCGTGAAGGTCGCAGAGGCATACGGCGCTGCCGGTTACAGGATTGATAAAGAAAAAGATGTCGACAAGGTGCTCAAAGAGGCATTCCGAAACAACCAGCCGACCTTCATCGACGTCCACGTTGATCCGATGGAATGCGTCTACCCGATGGTCCCTGCCGGGGCTTCGCTCAAAGAGATGCTTCTCGTTTAGGAGGAAACCTTGAGACATATCATATCAGTTCTCGTCGAGAACGAATTTGGAGTACTTTCCAGGATCTCCGGCCTGTTCAGCGGAAGGGGGTTCAACATCGAGAGCCTCTGCGTCGCTGAGACCCTGGACCCCACGATCTCGACCATGACCATTGTAACAACGGGGGACGATGCGATCATTGAACAGATATTGAAGCAGCTCAACAAGCTGATCAACGTAATAAAGGTCATCGACTTCAGGGACACGGACTACATCTCAAGGGAGATGGTGCTTGTAAAGGTCAATGCCGAAGAGAAAACACGGGAGGAGATCCTGCGGATGGTAGAGATATTCCGGGGAAGGATCATCGACGTCTCCCAGAAGACATATACCATTATGATCACCGGCGATGAAGAAAAGCTGAGGGCATTCCTGGCCCTCGTCAGACCGCTGGGAATCAAAGATCTTGTCAGGACCGGGCCGGTCGCTATGGCACGGGGAGACAGGACCATAAAGATGAAAGAAAAACAGCCAAAAGGAGGAAACGAAGATGGCTAAGATGTATTATGAACGTGATGCAGATCTGGGTGTGCTGAAAGGGAAAAAGGTCGCTATCATCGGATACGGAAGCCAGGGACACGCGCAGGCGCAAAACCTGCGGGACAGCGGCGTCAACGTCATCGTTGCCGAACTGGAAGGAACGCCGAACTACAAGCTCGCGCTGAGCCATAAATTCAAACCTGTAAGCGCAGCGAAGGCTGCGAAGGAAGCTGACATTATCCAGATACTCGCGCAGGACAACGTTCAGGCCCAGGTCTATAGAACAGAGATCAGGGACAACCTGAAAAAGGGCAACACCCTCGTTTTCTCACACGGCTTCAACATTCACTACAACCAGATAGTTCCGCCGCCGGATATCGATGTCATCATGATAGCACCCAAGGGCCCGGGGCATCTCGTCCGGAGGGAATACGAAAGGGGCGCCGGCGTGCCTTCGCTGATCGCGGTCTATCAGGACTACACAAAGAAGGCGAAGAAGACGGCGCTTGCCTATGCAAAAGGGATCGGCGCTACCAGAGCCGGCGTTATCGAAACAAGCTTCAAGGAGGAAACCGAGACAGACCTCTTTGGCGAGCAGGCGGTATTATGCGGCGGCGCCACAGAGCTCGTCAAGGCAGGATTTGACACCCTCGTTGAGGCCGGCTACCAGCCTGAGATCGCCTACTTCGAATGCCTCCATGAGCTGAAGCTCATCGTGGACCTCATGTACGAGGGCGGCATGTCATACATGCGGTATTCCATAAGCGACACTGCTGAATACGGCGATATGACGCGCGGACGCAGGGTCGTTTCCGAAGAGACCAGGGAAGAGATGAGGGCGATACTTGACGAGATCGTAAGCGGCGAGTTCGCAAGGGAATGGATCCTCGAGAACATGGCAGGCAGACCGGTTTACAGCGCCTTAAAGAAGATAGAAGGAGAACACCTTATCGAAAAGGTCGGGAAGGAACTTCGTTCGATGATGGGGTGGATCGGGAGAAAAGGTTGAGAGAAGGTCGCATTGCGAGGGAGGGGATGAAGATTATTCTCCCCTCCCTTATTCTTTCTATCCTTCTTTTTATTGCCCATGCGTACGTCTTATCTTCCATCGTTTTCCTTTTCTTTGTTTTTTGTCTTTTCTTTTTCCGGGATCCCGGGCGCATCTCCGTAGAACCCGGCAACGTTCTTCTCTCGCCTGCAGACGGAAAGATAATGGAGATTGGAGAGAGAATGGAAAAGGAATTCATCAACGATACAATGAAGAGGATAAGCATCTTCATGTCCCCTGCCGACGTGCACGTCAACAGAGCCCCCTGTGAGGGCCGGATCGTGAGAACGTTCCACAGACCCGGTGAATTCGCGCTTGCGTTCAGAAAGGATATTGATAAAGACAACGAACGGAACTATATCCTCATAGAGCATCACAACGACCGGCTCCTGCTTGTGCAGATAGCAGGTTTCCTGGCGCGGAGGATCATCTCCTACGTGAAAGAAGGAGACCATGTCAACAGGGGGGACAGGGTGGGAATGATAGCCTTCGGCTCGCGGGTTGACATTTATTTTCCAAATAATTATGAAACTATGGTAGAATTACACCAGAAGGTAAAAGCCGGGATAACGCCCTTGGCACAAAAAAAGGGGGAGACATGAAACGAAGAAAAGGCAAAGGCATCTACATCCTGCCGAATCTTCTTACTTCAATAAGCCTCTTTGCAGGTTTCTATTCGATCGTTGCAACAATTGACAGGAAATTTACCTACGCTGCTGTAGCGATATTCGTCTCCTGCATCTTTGATATGCTCGACGGCAGGGTTGCGCGCATGACGAAATCAAGCAGCAGGTTCGGCGTTGAGTACGACTCCCTCTCCGACCTCGTTGCATTCGGAGTAGCCCCCGGGCTTCTTGTGTATATATGGGCATTGAAAAGCTATGGAAGGTTCGGGTGGCTTGCGGCATTCCTTTTTGTTGCCTGCGGCGCCCTAAGGCTTGCGCGGTTCAACATACAGGTTGACACCGTCCAGAAGAAACATTTTCTCGGTCTTCCCATACCCGCAGCCGCTGCAACCATAGCGGGCAGCATCCTTTTTTACTCCTGGCTTGGATACATGAGCGGGTTCAAGACGGTGCTCATGCCTATCCTTATATATATCCTCGCCTTTCTGATGGTCAGCGAGGTCCGCTATTACAGCTTCAAAGAGATGAGCTTCTTCAAGGGCAAGCCCTTTCGCTCAACCGTGACGGCAATCATGATCCTTGTGATCATCTTCATTGAGCCGCAGCTGACCCTCTTTGCGGCAACCTTCGCCTATGTCCTCTCAGGACCGGTATATACCCTCGCGAGGAGAAAAAAGATCATTCTCGAGGACGCTGCCGCCCATTCGAAAGAAGATCAAGCAGGGCAAGGTGGTCCTCGATAAGGGCATCTGCCTTTAATCCACTGTTTTTATAGGCAACGAAACGTACTCCCGA
Organism: Deltaproteobacteria bacterium UBA7527; assembly: GCA_002478225.1. Lineage (GTDB taxonomy): Bacteria > Desulfobacterota > Syntrophorhabdia > Syntrophorhabdales > Syntrophorhabdaceae > UBA5609. Next base: position 78,922 of record DLMV01000013.1, read on the forward strand.
CGCAAGCGCGGTGTCCCTGTCTACGTCGGAATCTCCTACAAAGATGACATTTTGACTGTTCAGCTTGAATGCCTGCAGGATCTTCTCCACGCTTTCCGGATGCGGTTTGGGATTTGCCACGTCAAGGGCCGTCACGACCATCTCAAAATGCGGCAACAGCCCGTATTGCTCCATGACATACGGCATTGAGGTTGTCCTGTTCGTGCTGATCGCCCGTTTTATCCCTCTCTCTTTCAATGCTGTAAGGGTGTTAAGGAGATTTGGCTCCATCTTGAGGTAGACAATAAAATCCTTGAAGTTTATCTCCTTCTTTAAAAATTCCGCTGCCTTTTTTTCAAGCGCTTCATTATCCCGGAACATACAGCGGAGCGATTCATAGACCGTGTGGGTATGACAGTATCGCAGCTCATCTTCCGTCAGCGGCTCCCGTCCCATTGACAGGGCGATCTTGCGGTATAGCCTTCCGTTCGCTTCGAGAGAGTCGAAGAGAACGCCATCACAATCGTAGATAACACAATCGATCTGCCATTTCTGTGTCTTTTTATCCATATCCTATCCGCCTGCCTTTTTACTTTTTGTTAAGACTACTTCCATCTATTCTATCACAGATTCCCCTAAACATAAACCCGGATACGACGCAAGGGAAGAAGGCGGCTCACAAAAAACCCTAAGCACGAATATCTAAATCCTAAACAAA
>DLMV01000013.1:79746-82839 GCA_002478225.1 Deltaproteobacteria bacterium UBA7527
TCTAATGTTCAAAATTCAAAACATAAGAAATATGCATCTGTTTTGAACATTTGACATTTGGATTTAGATATTGTTTCGGATTTGGTGCTTAGGATTTCGTGCTTGTATTATATGATATTTGGTTATTTAAAATTTATAGTTTGAAATCGCCGGAGATATGTTACAATGGTATGACTAAACAGAGGAGGTGTCCATGATAAGTGTTTCCATTCCCGGATGGGGCGAACTTGAGATCGAATATCTTGTGCTTGATTATAACGGAACATGTGCGTTTAACGGGAAGCTTAAAGAAGGCGTAAAAGAGATGCTGGAAAAGATATCCAGATATATAAAGGTCTTCATTATCACTGCAGACACTTATGACAATGTTGACCGCGAAGTAAATGTTATGGGCTTCAATGTGCTGAAAGTAAAAAAAGAAGGGAGCGGCGCAGAAAAGGCGAAGATAGTAAGGGAGCTTGGCCCCGAAAAGGTTGTGGCGATAGGGAATGGTGCAAACGATGCCATGATGCTCAGGGAGGCATCACTCGGGATCGGGGTGATCGGCGAAGAAGGATGCGCTACCTCGCTCATCAAAGAAGCTGATTTTATTGTCCCGGATATTATTGATGCCTTAAGCATCATTCTTCACGAAGAGAGGATCGTTGCAACATTGAGGGAGTAAATATAAAATAGCAGCCAGCTATCAGCGAACAGCCATCAGCGAAAATCGATAAAGATTCAAAAAAGCTGGGAGCTGACGGCTGAAAGCTGATAGCTGAAGTCCGTCATGATCGGTAATCTCCTAAAAAAGATAGTCGGCACAAAGAACGAGAGGGAGCTGAAGAGGATCCAGCCTGTCGTCGAAACGATCAGCAGCCTCGAAGGACAGATGAAGGGCCTCTCCGACGATGAACTGAGTGCGAAAACGCCTTACTTTAAGGAAAGGCTCGCGCAGGGAGAAGATCTCGATTCCATTTTGCCTGAGGCATTCGCCGTCGTCCGCGAAACAGCGCGGCGGACTATCAATATGCGCCATTTTGACGTCCAGCTTATCGGCGGCGTCGTTCTCCACGAAGGGAAGATCGCCGAGATGGCCACAGGCGAAGGCAAGACGCTTGTGGCAACCCTTCCTGTATACCTCAACTCGCTGACAGGGCTCGGCGTCCACGTCGTAACCGTCAACGATTACCTCGCTAAGAGGGATGCCGAGTGGATGGGGCCCATCTATAAATTTCTTGGCCTCTCCGTGGGCGTCATAGTTCATAACCTGGACGATGACACAAGGAAAAAGGCCTATGGAAGCGATGTTACATACGGCACGAATAATGAGTTCGGGTTTGATTACCTGAGAGATAATATGCGCTATTCCCTTGAGGAATGCGTTCAGCGCGAATTCAACTACGCCATCGTCGATGAGGTTGACAGCATCCTCATCGATGAGGCCAGAACCCCGCTTATCATCTCCGGTCCTGCCGAGGAATCTACGGATAAATATTACAAGATAAACAGGCTCATCTACCAGCTCAAGAGAGACAAAGATTTTATGGTAGACGAGAAGGCAAGGACGGCCTACCTTACTGAAGACGGCGTTGCGAAGATAGAAAGGATCATCAACGTAGACAATCTCTACGATCCGAAATACGTCGACTTCCTCCACCATATAAATCAGGCACTGAAGGCCCACCACCTCTTCCAGCGCGACGTGGACTACATCGTGAAGGACGGGCAGGTCATTATTGTCGACGAGTTTACCGGCAGGCTGATGCCCGGGAGGCGATTCAGCGAAGGGCTTCACCAGGCGCTGGAGGCGAAAGAGAATGTCAAGATCGAGCGTGAGAACCAGACGCTTGCGACGGTCACCTTCCAGAACTATTTCAGGATGTATAAAAAACTTGCCGGCATGACCGGCACTGCCGATACCGAGGCTTTGGAGTTCAAAAAGATCTACAACCTTGATGTGCTGGTGATCCCTACCAACAAAGAGCTTATACGGACAAACTACTCCGATGTCATATACAGGACAGAAAAGGAAAAATTCAGGGCTGCCGTGAGCGAGATCGAAGAGCTCTACAAAAAAGGGAGGCCAATGCTCGTCGGCACCCTCTCCATTGAAAAGTCAGAGAGGCTGTCAGAGATGCTGAAAAGAAAAGGCATCCCCCACCACGTACTGAACGCAAAGAACCACGAGAGGGAAGCGGAGATCGTCGCCCAGGCAGGAAGATCAAAGGCCGTAACCATATCCACCAATATGGCCGGGAGGGGAACAGACATACTCCTCGGCGGGAACCCTGAGTTCCTCGCCCTGAACATGAGCAAGGGGCAGAAAGGAACGGAGGAATACGATAGGGCGCTGGAAGATGCAAAAAAGATCTGCGAGAAGGACAAGCAGGAAGTCATCGCCCTCGGAGGGCTGCACATAATCGGCACTGAAAGGCACGAGTCGCGGAGGATCGACAACCAGTTGCGGGGACGCTCAGGCAGGCAGGGTGATCCCGGATCTTCAAGGTTCTACGTGTCCCTTGAGGACGAGATAATGAGGCTTTTCGGCTCCGACAAGGTCTCGCCTATCCTTGCAAAGCTCGGCATGACCGAGGATGTTCCCATAGAACACCCGTTCATTACAAAGGCCATCGAGAACGCCCAGACGCGGGTCGAGGGCCACAATTTTGAGATCCGCAAATACCTCCTCGAGTACGACAACGTGATGAACAAACAGAGGGAGACGATCTACGGCATGAGACGGGAGATCATGAAGGGCGGCGATCTGAAGGACCGCACCCTCGACATGATCGAAGAGATATGCGAGGACCTCGTATACGAAAATGCACCCGAAAAGGTCTATCCCGAAGAATGGGACCTCGTATCATTAAAGAACAGGATCTTCGAGACCTTCTTCTTTCATATAGACTTTGGTTCTTTAAACCTGAAAGACAGCACGAGAGAGGGGCTCCTTGACATGGTGATCGAGAAGGTCATCGCGGTCTACGAAAATAAAACAAAAGAGTTCGGCGAAGACGAGCTCAGGGCAATAGAATATTTCATCACATTAAACTCGCTCGACACGCACTGGAAAGAGCACCTCCTCGGCCTTGACCACCTGAAAGAAGGCAT
>DLMV01000013.1:82974-83244 GCA_002478225.1 Deltaproteobacteria bacterium UBA7527
CCTGAAAGAAGGCATAGGTCTCCGGGGCTACGGCCAGAAGGACCCGCTCAGGGAATACCAGCGGGAAAGCTTCGAGCTTTTCCTCGATATGCTCGAGAGGGTTAAATATGATACGGTCAGGAAGATATTTGCCGTACAGCCTGCAAAAGAGGCTCCCGCACAGGAAAAACCGGTGATGTTCTTCAATAAGGACGCTTCGCCCTCCTTTGAAGGCAAGGAAAGGAAAGACAGGAAGATCGGAAGAAATGACCCGTGCCCGTGCGGCAGCGG
>DLMV01000013.1:83391-83726 GCA_002478225.1 Deltaproteobacteria bacterium UBA7527
CCGTGCGGCAGCGGGAAGAAGTATAAGAAATGCTGCGGGAAATAGCGCAGTCAAACTATTGTAGGACTGCGAGTTCGGAGTTCATAGTTCGGCGTTCGGCGAGGAGGCGTTATGATAGGCGGGATTGAGTTTGCGGGCATAGCATCAGGCATCAAGCCATCGGGGCTCGACCTGGGGCTTGTATTTTTCAGAGAAGAGATGAATGTCCTTTCTCTCTATACGAGGAACAAGGTCAAGGCAGCGCACATTCTTTACGATAAGAAAGTGGAGGCAGGGCCGATGCGTGCGCTCCTCGTCAACAGCGGCTGCGCAAACGCGTGCACGGGGAACGAGGG
>DLMV01000013.1:83948-84545 GCA_002478225.1 Deltaproteobacteria bacterium UBA7527
CGGAAAAAGGCTTCCCGCAGATATCATTATCCGTTCTCTTCCGCTGCTTGTGAAAAACCTGAAAGATACACACCTCGATGCCTTTTCGCACGCTATCATGACAACCGATACCTATCCAAAGGTCGTGAAAGAAACGTTCAGGGGAAAAAAGGAATACAGCATCATAGGCGTAGCAAAGGGCTCAGGCATGATCAATCCCCTTTTTGCTACCCTGCTCGCTTTTATCTTCACCGATTACCCTGTCCCGCCGTCCTCACTGAAGCGGTCATTCGTCCATTCCGTCAGGGAGAGCTTCGAGCGGATAACCGTTGACGGCGAATGCAGCACCAACGACACAGTGATGCTCTTTACAAAAAGAGGCCCTGAAGATCAGCGGGGAATTGGCGCGTTCAAAGAAGCGCTCCTGTCAGTGATGCAGAATCTTTCCATGATGATCGTGAAAGACGGCGAAGGCGCAACGCGGGTCGCCCGCATAATCGTCAACGGAGCGAAGAAAAAAGAGATAGCGGAAAAGATAGCGCGGAGGATAGCCGTATCGCCGCTGACGAAGACGGCGTTCTTCGGATGCGATCCGAACTGGGGAAGAATAATCGCTGC
>DLMV01000013.1:84682-84833 GCA_002478225.1 Deltaproteobacteria bacterium UBA7527
AACTGGGGAAGAATAATCGCTGCGGCAGGCGATGCCGATGTGCCCGTCATGCCGTCGAAGATAGATATCGTTCTCCAGGGAGAACTGATCGCAAAGAACGGCGTTGAAGTCCCCTTTGACGAACAGGCGCTGAAGAAGATGATGAACAAGA
>DLMV01000037.1:0-16484 GCA_002478225.1 Deltaproteobacteria bacterium UBA7527
AGGCCTCCGTGGGAGGCTGGCACTGCTCGGCGTCGGCAGCGCTACAATATTTGCCGCCTTGAGCGGTTCTGCGCAGGGCACAACAGCCATGCTGGGGAGCATATTGCTCCCGGAGATGTATAAAAGGGGATATAAGAGATACTTTGCGGTCGGTTCATGCTTTGCCGGAGCCCTGGCGATGATCATCCCTCCAAGCGCTTTTGCGGTGATCCTCGGGGCGCTGGCAGAGGTCTCCATAGGCAAGCTCCTCATAGGGGGCATCATCCCCGGTCTGGTATTGGCATTCTGTTATGTGGCTTACATAATCATTGCGGTCAAACTGGATCCGGAGATCGCCCACGATTATTCCGCCACGAAGTACTTATGGCCGGACAAGATCGCAAGTTTTTTAAAGTATGTGCTGCCCTTCGGAAGCATTATGTTCCTGGTGACCTGGCTGATCTTCTTCGGTTTTTGCACCCCCACGGAATCGGCGGTATTGGGTGTGGCGGGAAGTATAGTCCTGATCGCCTGTTACGGAAGATTAAACATGGGCATCATTAAAGAGTCTTTCGTAAATACCGTAAAGATCACGGTGATGATGTTCATGATATTGACCGGCGCAGTCGCCTTTGGCCAGCTTCTCGCGTATACGGGCGCGAGCCAGGGCCTTTGCGAGTTTGTGGTCAGCTACAATCTTTCCCCGCTGATAACCGTTATAATCATGCAGGTATTGTTTCTCATCCTGGGGTGTTTTATGGAGCAGGTCTCGATCCTCATGGTCACCTTGCCCATCTTCATGCCGATCATAAAATCACTCGAGATCAACGCCCTCTGGTTCGTTGTTCTCATATTGCTCAACATGGGTGTGGCAATGAAAAGCCCTCCCTTTGGATTAACGCTTTTTGTGATGCAGGGGGTGGCGCCGAAAGAGACCACCATCAGGGACATCTATCTGGGCGCATTTGTGTTCATTATCTGTGATCTCATAGGTCTGCTCATTGTCTTTTTCTTCCCGCAGCTTGCGTTATTCTTGCCGGGCTTCATGAAATAAGAACAGGGAAAGGAGAAGACATGTCAAAGAGATTAGTGCTCAAGGAACTCTCACGCTACAATACAGGCATCTACGCCGACATCATATACAGGAACGCGCTCCTCTATGCCGACGAGATGGCGATCAAATGCGGCGAAGAATCGGTGACCTTTGCGCAGTTCAACGACCGCGTCAATGCCCTGATCCATGCCCTCCGGTCCATGGGCATGAAGAAAGGCGATGTGCTCGGCATCCTCTCGTGGAACTGCCTCGAATACGCCGATGCGTATGGGGCGGCAATGAAGTTCGGCTTCATCTCCTCGCCCTTCAACCCGAGACTGCAGGACAATGAGCTCGACTACTTGATCAACTACTCTGAGTGCACCACCCTCTTCGTGGGCCCGGGGCTCGTCGAGTTGGTCAACCGCTTACGGCCGCGCATACCGAAGGTGAAGAACTTCATCTCCTTCGGGACCGCCGATGTCCCGGGGATGATCTCCCATCGCATGCTCCTTGAAACCTTCCCGAAGGACGAGCCGGACGTGGATGCAAGGGAGGACGACCCCGTCTTCCTTTTTTATACAAGCGGCACCACGGGCGTTCCGCGTGCGGCGCTCTACACCTTCGAGCGGGCCATGGACGATACGAGGCGGTTCCCCACGGCCATGAGCTTAGAGCAGGGAGACAAGCATATCCAGATCATGCCGCTCTTTCATATCGGGGGCACAAAGAACTTCTGGGGGTATTTCTATGTTGCCGGCAGCAATGTCATCATGCCGCAGATATCCTTCGACCCGGCCGCGACTCTTCAGACGATCCAGGATGAGAAAGCAACCGACATCCACATCGTGGCAACGCACCTCGCCGCCTTCCTTGCGCTGCCTGACGTTGACAGATATGACCTCTCCAGCCTGAAGCGCATGTTCTACGCTGCCTCCCCGATGCCCATGGAGCTCCTGAAGCGGGGCATGGAGAAGTGGGGCCCCATCTTTATGCAGTTCTACGGCGGGACCGAGGACGGGCCAAATGTCACCGTGCTCTCGAAGAAGCAGCACAACGTGGTGAACAAGTCTCCCGAAGAGCAGAAGATCCTTGCGTCCTGCGGTTTTCCCCATATCGGCGTCCACGTAAGGATCGTCGATGATCACGATGAGGACGTAGAGCCCGGTGTGGTGGGCGAGATCATCGTGAAAAGCAAAGGGATCCCGAAGGAGTGGTGGCACAAGCCGGAAGAGAGCGCCGAGACCTTCCTGAACGGTTGGGTGCACACCGGCGACATGGGGCGCTATGACGAGAAGGGCTACATCTACATCGTCGACAGGAAAAAAGACATGATCGTAACAGGCGGCGAGAATGTATACCCCCGCGAAGTGGAAGAGGTCCTTTACCAGCACCCTGCAATACAGGAGGCCGCCGTCTTCGGCATCCCCGATGACTACTGGGTGGAGAAGGTCCACGCTGCGGTCGTGCTGAAGGAAAAGGCGGAAGCGACGACCACGGAGATCATCGAGTTCTGCAAGGCGAGGCTTGCACGCTACAAGGCGCCAAAGTCCGTTGAATTCATGAAGTCCCTTCCCAAGACACCGTCAGGCAAGATATTGAAGCGGGAGCTGCGTGATACATATTATGCAGGGAGGGACCGGAAGGTATAGCCTCAGAGGGTGGTATGGCGACAGAAAGACTTATCCTCAAGGAACTGGGCCGTTACAAGATAGGGACCTGGGCAGACATCATTTACCGGAACGCGCTCCTCCACGCGGACAGGCTCGCATTCGTATACGGTCCGCAAAGGGTCAGCTTTTCGCAATATAATGCCCGCGTGAACAGCCTCATCCATGCGCTTAACTCTTTGGGATTGAGAAAAGGGGACGGGATCGGCATCGTCTCCTGGAACTGCCTGGAATATACGGACGTCTTTGGTGCGGCAATGAAGGGCGGCTTTATCATATCTCCCTTTAGTCCAAGGCTGCAGGCCGATGAGCTCGACTATATCATCAACTATTCGGAGGTCAAGGCGCTCTTCGTGGGCAAAGAGCTGCTGGAGATAGTTGATCGGATACGGCCGCGTCTGCCCGGGGTTGAACACTACATTTCCCTTGAAGGTGCAGCCCCTGGAATGCTCACCAATGGTGAACTGCTCCAAACCTTTCCAAAGGAAGAGCCCGATGTCCAGGTTGAAGAAGATGACATATACCTGATCCTGTACACCAGCGGAACGACCGGCGTACCCCGCGGGGCAGTGTACACCCATATCCGCAGGCTCGAAGACGTAAGAACGATGGCCCTTCAGCTCCGAATGGAGCCTGCCATGAAGCATATCATGATATTGCCTCTCTTTCACATCGGCGGCAGCTCCTTTTTCTGGACGTACTTTTTCGGAGGGGCAAGCAACGTGATCATGACCCAGCGCTCCTTTGACCCGGAGGCAACCCTTAAGACCATCCAGGACGAGAAGGCAACAGATATCCACATCGTGCCGACGCAGCTTGTGATCATGATGGCATTGCCGAACATTGACAAGTACGACCTTACAAGTCTGAAACGGATCTGGTATGCAGCCTCCCCTATGCCTGTGGAATTGCTCCGGAAGGGCATGCAGAGGTTCGGCCCTATCTTTGAGCAGGGCTACGGACAGTCCGAATCAGGGCCTGATATCACCTTTATGTCAGGAGAGGCGCACCTGGTGCTGGACAGATCTCCCGAGGAGCAGAAGGTGCTTGCCTCCTGCGGGCAGCCATGCATATGGGTGCATGCGCGGATCGTGGATGAGGACAATAACGATGTGGAGCCCTACGAGGTAGGGGAGATCATAGCGCAGAGCAAATACATCATGAAGGAATACTGGAAGAGACCGGATTATACGAAAGAGGCCATCGTGGATGGTTGGCTCCACACCGGCGACATGGGCTATTATGACGAAAAGGGCTTTATCTATATCGTGGACAGAAAAAAGGACATGATCATCACCGGCGGGGAGAATGTCTACCCGAGGGAAGTAGAGGAGGTCCTCTACCGCCACCCTGCAGTGCTTGAGGCTGCTGTGATCGGCCTCCCCGATGAGAAATGGGTGGAGCGCGTCCATGCAGTGATCGTATTAAAGGAGGGGCAGAAGGCTACAGGCGACGAGATCATCAACTTCTGCAAAGAGAACCTTGCACGATACAAGTCCCCCAGGTCCGTTGACTTTGTCGCTGCCCTTCCAAAGAACCCCCAGGGAAAGATCCTGAAGCGGGAGATCCGGAAAAGATACTCCCAGTAGATCTTTTTAGCAGGAACACAGTATGGCGAATGCCGGACATGCCCTGAACAGGCCTCGCATGTAGTGAATGAGCACAGTTGTTTCCTTTTGATACAGTGCCTGTTCATCATCTATGTGGATGCCTACTTGCAATATCCAAATATTTACTCAAGGATCGTGCTTTTCAACGGTGTGTACATATGGTATTTAAATTGCATCGTTATGCAGGAGACAATAAGGTAAAACCGAGGTGCGAAGAGCATGTTGACACAAACGAGCCACAAAGCCCTGGTATGCATCCAGTGCGGCAAATGTACCGGCAGTTGCCCTGAGTCGGGCAAGACCCCTTTTAACATAAGGGCGCTTGTCCGAAAAAAGCAATTCGGAAGCGGCATCACCGAAGGCATTCCCTGGTACTGCACATCCTGCGGCGCATGCACCATCAGGTGTCCGAGGGATGTGAAGCCCTCCGAAGTGATCATTGAAATGAGATCGGCCTTTATAGAGAACGGAACAGTGCCGCTGGCGATCCAGAAGGCCCTTGAGAATACCTTTGTGCAGAAGAATCCCTGGGGGCGTTCCCGCAACAAGAGGGCTGCATGGACGGAAAAGGTTGATTTTGAGGTCCCCCATGTATCGGAAACCGAATCGAAACGGCTCCTCTTTGTCTGCTGCATCCAGGCATATGACCCGCGATGCATGGTGATCCCCGTTAATGTGGCCAATATCCTCAACAAGGCAGGATTCGAGTTCGGCATCCTCGGCGAGGAAGAGGCCTGCTGCGGCAATGAGATCAGAAGGATAGGCGAAACCGGTCTTTTCGAAGAGCTCCAGGAGGAGAACGCTGCAAATTTGAGGGAATACGGGGTGAAAGAGATCGTCGCCCTCTCCCCGCACTGCATGAACGTGCTCAAAAAGGAATACGGCGATCTTGGCATCAAGGTCTCGCACTACACTGAGGCGCTATGGCCGCTCATAGAGGAAGGCAGTTTTAAGACGACAAGACCTTGCCCGAAGAAGGTCATTTATCATGACCCCTGTTTCCTTGGGAAACAGAACAATATCTTCGACCAGCCGAGGAACATCCTTCGCTCCATAGAAGACCTCGAACTCCTGGAATTTTCGAGGTCGCGGGAAACCTCCCTGTGCTGCGAGGGCGGCGGCGGAAGGATGTTCTTTGAGGTGGAGACAACCTACCAGAGGAACGCGGAGGTAAGGGTGCTCGAAGCGGCCGAGAAGGGAGCGGACCTTATCGCCACTGCGTGTCCCTTCTGTGTCATGACCATCGAGGACCCTGCAACAGAAAAAGGGTTGATTGTGAAAGAGCTTTCAGAAATCATTATGGAGGTCTTATAAAATGAACATACTTGTTTTTACAAAAAGGGTTCCCGCAACTCAAGAGGAGGAGCTGCGTCTTATCAATGACGGCAAGGACGTGGACTTTTCTAAACTCCCCTTCAAGGTAAATGATTGGGACAATTACGCAGTGGAAGAAGCGGTAAAGATAGTCGAGAAGGGCGGCGGCGCCGTGACGGCCGTCTCCATAGGCAATACCGAGTCGGACGAGGTGCTCAGGCGGGCAATAGCCATGGGCGCGAAGGACGGGTTCCTGGTAGAGGTGGACCAGGCGCTCCATGATCCCTTTGCGAGGGGCGCGCTGATCCGCAACTTCATCCGGAAGGAGAGTATCCCCTTTGACGTCATCTTCACAGGGGTTCAATCCGAGGATGACCAGTTTGCCTCTGTAGGCGGCATCCTTGCGGCACTCCTGAAGCTCCCCTATGTTTCAATGGTAGTAGGGATCGACAGCGTTGCAAAGGACCACATGGTGGTAAGGAGGGAGCTCGAAGGCGGCCTCCAGGAGCGGGTACGCGTTACGACCCCCTGCGTGCTCTCTATCCAGAGCGGCATCAACGAGCCGAGATATGTATCGATCATGGGTATACGGAAGGCATCAAAAGTGGAACGGAAATCCTTTAAGGGGATAGAATACGACGCCGGCAAGGAATCGCACATCGAGCTTGTCAAATGGGTCTACCCGCCAAAGAAAGGCGGGGCTCAGATGCTCGGCGGAGAGCTTCCCGATATATGCAAGAAGCTTATGGAGATACTGAAGGAGAAGGGGGTGTATCAATGAGCTACGCACTGATCGTTGCGGAAACAAGGCGGGGGATCTTTGAAGAGAGGAACCTGGATTCCATCGGTATCTGCGCCCTTCTTGGGAAAGAGACGGCCATACTGCTGCCGGACGGGCAATACTCTTTTAACGAAAAACTGGTTGACAGCATTATCAGGGTGAAGGCTGATGAGGAGGTCTTTCTCAATCCTCTTAACATGACCGCCATTATTGAGAAGGTCTCCGAGGCACGCGGAAGGCCTGATCTCATTGTATTTACCCACTCATCTTCAGGCGCCGAGTCAGCCGCCTACGCAGCGGGCCTTTTTGGCTTTCCTGTCATCACTGACGTGAGCGGCTACGATAAAGAACGGGGCATCTTTTTCAAGAGCTACTATTCAGACAAGCTCTTCGGCGAATTCAAGACCACAGGGGGCGCAACCGCTGTTCTCACGGTGAGGAGCGGGAGCTTCAAGGAATTTGCCGCGGAAAAGGCCGCAGCCCCGCGTGAGGAGGTTGTCGAGGGCATCACGGCCAGCGACAGCAGGACGTTCGTGGAGTATGTGGAAGAAGAAAAGACCGATATCGATATTACCAAAGCGGATTTCCTTCTCTCAGTCGGAAGAGGGGTCGGGAACAAAGATGAGATACCCGCTTACGAAGAGCTTGCAGGTCTCCTGAAGGCCGTGATCTCAGGATCGAGACCTGTCATCGATAAGATGTGGCTTCCTAAAGCGCGTCAGGTAGGCACATCAGGCAAGACGGTGAAACCGAAGGTGTACCTCGCGATGGGGATAAGCGGGGCCTTCCAGCATATAGCAGGCATGAAAGACGCCGACTGCATCATAGCGATCAACAAGGATGCCGAAGCCCCCATATTTCAATATGCGCATTACGGGATCGTGGCGGATATGCATAAGGTAAGAGACGCGCTGAAAGGCGTACTAAAAGGTTAAATGATATCAGAAGATCCTAAATACGAATATCGAAGAACGAAACAAATTCTAATGTTCAAAATTCTAAAGGTATTTCAAGGTTTTTTTGTTTTGAACATTTGATATTTGAATTTTGATATTGTTTAGGATTTGGAAATTAGGATTTCGTGCTTAACTTGATAGGATTTATAACTTTAAAGATAATCAACATAGCATGGGAGAGATAGTGGCGGAAAAGAATGTATTGGTAATAGGCGGCGGGATCGGCGGGATCACCGCTGCCCTCGAGCTTGCTTCCTGCGGTGTGCGCGTAACAATGCTGGAGGAAGGTCCCTCCATCGGCGGCAGGATGATACAGCTCGACAAGACCTTCCCTACACTGGACTGTTCTACCTGTACCCTTTCGCCAAAGATGGTAGAGGTTGCGCTTAATCACAACATAGAGATCCTTTCGTGGTCAAAGCCGATGGCAGTCAGGAAACAAGGCGCAGGCTTTCAGGTTACCATCCTGAAGAAAGCACGGTATATTGATATCAAGAAGTGTACTGCCTGCGGCTCCTGTTCCCCGGGCTGCCCCGTGCTAATGAAGAGTGAATTCAACATGGGGACGGGACCGCGAAAGGCGGTCTATATTCCTTTTCCACAGGCCATACCAAACAAAGCGAGCATCGATAAGCGCGAAGATCGTCCCTGCAAGGCAGCCTGCGTTGATGCATGCCCGATACACACCAATGTTCTCGGATATCTGAAGCATATCAGCGAGGGTCGCTTTAAAGACGCCTACATGCTTATCAGGGCGACGAATCCCTTCCCCTCGGTCTGCGGGAGGGTCTGTTACGCGCCATGCGAAGGGGTGTGCAACAGGGGACAACTGGATGACCCCCTTGCAATTCGCGACCTCAAACGGTTTGCCGTTGATCAGTTTGATGTGGGTTCCCTCGAGGTGCCGCAAATAACGAAAACGGAGAAAAAGGTAGCCGTTATCGGCGCAGGGCCTGCGGGGCTTTCCTGCGCTCATGACCTTGCGGTGGAAGGGCACGATGTAACGGTCTTTGAGGTCCTTCCTGAGCCGGGCGGAATGCTGCGCTATGCCATACCGGAATACAGGCTTCCCAAAGAGGAACTGAGAAAAGAGATCGGCTATATCGAGAAGCTTGGCGTCAGGATACAATGCGGAACCGAGATAGGCAAGGACATTGCCCTCGACACAATAAAGAACGACTTTGATGCGGTATTCATAGGTACCGGCGCGCCCAAGGGGTTGCCCCTTGGCGTGGAAGGAGAAGACCTTGCCGGTGTCGTCGACGGCATACGGTTTCTTCGTGCCGTAAACAGCGGTGAACCGGTGAAGACCGGGAAGGTCGTTGCCGTTATCGGCGGCGGCAACACTGCCGTCGACTGCGCGAGAACCGCGAAGCGGCTTGGCAGCGAGTCCGTGAAGCTTATCTACCGGAGAACCCGTGATGAGATGCCCGCCGCCAACGAAGAGATAGAGGCCCTTCTTCACGAAGGGATAGAGATACAATTTCTCACAACCCCGGTTCGTTTCTACGGAGAAAAGGGGAACCTCTCTCAGATGGAGTGCATCCGCATGGAGCTTGGTGAGCCAGATGCAAGCGGCCGCAGACGGCCTGTCGCTCTTAAGGGCTCTGAGTTCTCTATGCCTGTCGATTCCGTTATCACGGCACTTGGTCAGGCAACCCAGACCTCTTTTACCGAGGTGCTGGAGATGTCGTTGGCAAAGAGCGGCACGATCGAGATTGACCCCTTAACAGGGGCAACCAATATAGGAGGGATATTCGCCGGCGGCGATGTCTCAACGGGACCTGCCTACGTTGTGGATGCCATTGCCGCAGGCCAGAGGGCAGCAAGATCAATAATATGCTACCTGAAGGGTGAAGAGATAACAGCAGCAAGCGCGAAAGAGAAACCTGAAAAGCTAACGGAAACAGAAGCAGCTGAGTTGAAGATAAAATACCCAAGGCTGGAACGCATCCCCATGCCGGAGAAAAAGGTTGAAGAAAGGGTCACGAATTTTGGCGAGGTGGCCGTCGGATACAGCCCCGAAGATGCAATGGCCGAAGCATCACGTTGTCTTGCCGGTCAGATAGAAGGATGCATTCAGTGCGGAGAATGCGACCGACGCTGCGATGTAAAGGCCGTGGATTACAACATGAAAGACGAGATCGTGGAAATGGAATTTGACAGCATCGTCCTGGCGCCAGGCTTTGATCTCTATGATCCTACCGAAAAAAGAGAATTCGGTTACGGCACGCTGGATGGAGTGATAACGGGGATAGAATTTGAGAGGATCTGTTCGGTCACAGGACCGACAGGCGGCGATATTTTGTTAAAGGGAAAGGTCCCGAAACGGTTCTATTTTATCCAGTGCGTCGGATCGAGAGACAGGCAAAGCGGGGCGCGGTTCTGCTCCAGGGTATGCTGTATGTACACGGCAAAACACGCGAGTATCGTGAAGGACCGGATCAAGGATGCCGAGATCTACGTATCCTATATAGATGTGAGGGCATACGGCAAGGGTTATGAAGAGTTCTATAAGAACACACAGGAAAGCGGTACCTTTTACATAAGGGGAATTCCCGGAGAAGTAACGCAAGGTAAAAATGGTCTCGTAGTAAGGGTAGAGGATATGCTGAGCGGTGAAATGCGCGAGATCGAAGTGGATGTCGTTGTCCTTGCAACAGGGGTGAGGCCTCGCAAAGGAACAGAAGAATTGTGCGATATCATGTCCCTGGAGAGAGACGAATACGGCTTCATCAGGGCGGACTCGATAAGTCCCTCACGGACAAATGTAGACGGCATCTTTGTGTGCGGCATGGCCTCGGGACCGAAGGATATTCCCGATACCGTGGCCTCCGGCGGAGAGGCGGCAGCAAGGTGCATGGAGTATATAAACCAGTGAATGGAGAAAGGTGAAAAGCGAACAGCAAAAAAGATCTATGATATATGATAAAAGAGACGGTTTTGCGCATGAATGATAGTTATATATTAATAATATTTTCTAAGCCGGCGACCAGCAACGAGCAACGAGCAACAAGGTGTTGTGCATGAAGACGGGGATTTTCATCTGCCACTGCGGTCACAATATCAAGCACACAGTTGACGTGAAGAAGTTGAGTGAATACTTCAGGCACTATCCCAATGTGGTTGTTTCGGAAGATTATGTCTTTGTATGCTCGGAGCCGGGCCAGGACATGATCAGGGAGAGCATTGAAAAAGAAGGGCTTGACCGGGTGATCATCGCTTCCTGCACGCCTTCGCTCCATGGAGAGATGTTCAAGGATGTTTTGAAGAAATCAGATCTTAACCCATTCCTCTTGAGAAGGGTAAGCATCAGGGAGCACTGTTCCTGGATCGGCGATGATGTTGAAAAAAACACAGAAAAGGCAAAAAGGCTGATACTTGCAGGACTCTATTCGGCAGCTCACTACGTTCCCCTTGAGGAGAAGATCGTAGATGTAAAGAAGTCTGCCCTCATCGTCGGCGGCGGTGTATCGGGCTTAAGCGCAGCGGTATTCCTTTCAAGGATGGGTATGCAGGTCTACCTCGTGGAAAAGGAGGCTGAGCTTGGCGGCCACGTCAGGGTCCTCAAGAATATATGGCCTTCAGGAAGGGACGGCAAAGACATTATCGATGAAATGGTTAAGGAACTGGAGGGACGAAGAAATGTCGAGCTGTTCACCTCAACGGCCATCAGCAGCTTTGAGGGTTTTTTCGGAAACTATGAAGTGACGCTCGATACCCCGGTAGGTGAGAAAAAACTTACTGCCGGCGGAGTGATCATAGCCATAGGGTTCTCACCCTTTGATCCGGGCACAAAGCCGGAATTAAATTACGGGAAAGATAAAAGGATAATCACAACCCTTGACTTCGAGCGTAATGCGGACGCCTTGCAGCTTCCTGAGAATCCGAGGGTTGCCATACTCCATTGTATCGGGTCGCGCGATGAGCAGATAGGAAAGCCTTATTGTTCAAGGGTATGCTGTGTCAATGCCTTGCGGGTCGGGGATGCGATCAAGAACAGGTACGGGGATTCCTACGTGGAGTCTTTTTACATGGACGTGAGGGCCCATCCCCGTGGGGGAGAAGAGTATTTTGAGGACACACAGGAAAAGGGTGTTCTTTTTACGAGGGCGAACGTAGCGGAAATAATGCCCATGCCCACAGGTGTTATGATCCGCGGAGAGGACACGCTTTTCGGCGAGACCTTTGAGAGGGAATTCGATCTTGTCGTACTTTCCATCGGTATGTCTCCTCCTGCGGACAGCAAGTTGATCGCGTCGCTCTTCAAGGTCACCCTTGACAAGGATAAATTCTTCCTGGAGGCCCATATCAAGCTCCGGCCTTTTGACACGGCAGTGAAGGGCATCTTCATCGCAGGGTCATGCTCGGGTCCCAAGGATGTGGAAGAATCGATCAACCACGGAAGGGCCTCGGCGGTCAAACTTTTCGGGTTCCTGAACCTCGGTTATGCCTATGTGGATCCCTTCATTGCGCATGTCGATCCGAAGAGGTGCAGCGGCTGCCGCATGTGCGAGCAGGCTTGCGTCGCAAAGGCCATTAAATATGATGAGGCACAAAGGGTAGTCCACGTGGAGGATGCGGCCTGCATGGGGTGCGGGCTCTGCAATGCGACATGCCCGTCGTCGGCGATCAGCCTTAAGGGGTATATCGACTGCATGATCGACGATGAGATAAGTGCGTTTTTGGAAGCGATATAGAGACAGTGAAAGGTGAAATGTGAAAAGTGAAAGAATGAAGGCTGAAAAAAGAATTATTATTAGGTTTTAACTATTCACTATTCACTGACGACTATCCATTGCAGTTATGGAGGCAAGATGGCTGAAGAAAAGATCGAAAAGAATCCGGAGATAGTGGGCTTTGCCTGTTCGTACTGCACGTTCAAGGCATCCGAGATGGCGGGGAGCCTGAGGATGAAATATCCCGAAGGCGTGAAGCTGATACAGGTCCCGTGTTCGAGCAGGGTCGATCCTGCCTTTGTGATCAAGGCGATCTTCGAAGGGGCCGACGGCGTCTTTGTTGCAGGATGTCACCCCGGGGACTGCCACTTCATCAAAGGCAATTATTATACGCGGAGAAAGATCGCAGCCCTGAAAGAGATGTTCGATGCCTTTTCGATGAAGGACAAGCTCAGGCTCTTCTGGGTCAGCGCGGCAGAGGCACGCCGTTTTGTGGAGAAGGTGACGGGCATGTATAACGAGATAAAGGAAAAGAAAAATGCAGGGTAAAAAGATCAAAAATGGAGGTATCGAAAGCGCCCTCGGTCATTTTCTGAAGGACGAACAACATCTGGTCTTCGGGTTCGAGAAGGGGAAAGACAACGTCAGCCATCATGTATTTAAAGACAGCCTCGACCATTATGCCCCCCTGAACCCTGTATTCAGCGCAAACGGGGCGCTGTACCTGCGCCGCATATTCGCGAAGGGCGCGCAGATCGTCCTTATGCTGCGCCCCTGCGAGATACGGGCATATGTTGAGCTCGTCAAGCTGACACAGATCGAACGGGAAGACGTCATCGCAGTATCGGTCGATTGTTTAGGAACAATATCTTCAAAAGAGAAGACCGGTAATGCGCCGACAGACGTGGATCCGCTCAGGGAATATTTCAAGGACCCTGAAAAGATGCGGTGGGCCTGCAGGGTCTGCAGAGAGCGGCGAGGCGTTGTGGGCGACGCAGGGATCAGGATCGACAAGAACGGCTCTCTGTGGGCGATCCCTTACACAGGGAAAGGAGAGACCTTTCTTTCCCTCCTGGAAGGAGACGCCGAAGCGGTTCCCGAGGATATGTTCATCGTCAGCAGCGGAAAGACAGAGAAGTTCCAGGTTGACATGGAGACATTCTCAAAGGATTTTTCAAAGTGCATCATGTGCATGAACTGCAGGGACATGTG
Source organism: Deltaproteobacteria bacterium UBA7527 (assembly GCA_002478225.1). GTDB lineage: Bacteria > Desulfobacterota > Syntrophorhabdia > Syntrophorhabdales > Syntrophorhabdaceae > UBA5609. The sequence goes on from DLMV01000037.1 coordinate 13,235, forward strand.
CCCGGTATGCTACTGCATCGACTGCGTCTTCAAAGGCGACGAGTACCTGCCGAAAGGCGATGCGCTTCTGAACAAGATCTTCCGGACCGGCTCAGTGGACATACCGCAGGGAAAAGAGCTGTTCCATTTGATAAGGATGTTCCATGTATCCCAGACCTGCGTGGGGTGCGGCGCCTGTGAAGAGGCATGCCCCCAGGGCATTCCCCTGACGCAATATTTCAAAGGCATATCTGAGCGGCTTCAGGGCATGTTCGGCTATATGTCGGGCAGGAGCTTCGAGGAACCGATACCATACGTTACCTTCCTTGAAGAAGAGTTGAAAGATGCGGAGGATTGACAGCACAGAAAGACGACGGACGACAATGAAAAAGGAATTGAGTAAATATTGAGCGATGAACAAAAGAGATCATGAAATAGTTTTCAAGCATACCGGCTACCGGCGGGAGGATTTTTCTGTCTGTCTGGGATGCAAGATCTGTGCATCCGTGTGCACTGTCAATGACCTCACGCTGAACGTCAACCCGCAGGAACTCCTTATGAAGCTTTTTGTTGGAGAGAAGATCGAAGAGGATCATCCCCTCGTGCGTTACTGTACAAGCTGCTATCGCTGTACCGCGGCATGTCCCTGGCAAATAAGGATACCTGAAGTGGTCCGGGCAGTAAAGGAATCGCTTGGCATGGAATCCCGTTTTGAAAAGGCATTCAAGAGATCCCTTGATATCTGGGGCAGGGTATATGAGCCCTTCGTGGTGGCTATGACGGCGCTCGACCTCCTGAAGGGCGGCTACATAAAGTATATGCCGAAATGGATGGGGTATGCGGGCTTCCACCTTCCTCATAAGGTCAAAAGATTGAAACCTTCGAACGCCTCAAAGGGATCGAACCCTTCCGAAGAAGGCAGGTCATGATGGAATACGGATATTATCCTGGGTGCTCTCTTACCGGCTCAGCGAAAAGGCTCGATCAGGGCGTCAGGCAGCTTTGCAAGAAACTCGGCCATAGCCTCACAGAGATACCTGATTGGAACTGCTGCGGCGCTCTGGAATACGGAGACAGAAATGAACTGGTGAGCATTTCAGGGGAGAACCTGGAAAAGGCGCGAGGCATGTGCAAAGAGATCGTTGTCCCCTGCCCTGCCTGCTACAAGAACCTGAAAGACGCTGATCCCGACAGGTCGTTCAATATCCTGAGCCCGCTGGAACTCCTGAGCACCGGGAACCTGTCTCAGATAGAACAGAAGAGGGATCTTAAGGGCCAGGTCTTCTTTCCATATTACGGCTGCCTGCTCATGAGGCCCGAAGAGAACTCCATCAAGAACAGGAATATCATGGAAGACGTTATAAGCGTCTTCGGGGGCGATGTTGACGGCGAGAAGATGAAGGACCGGTGCTGCGGAGGCAACCAGCTTTTCCTCAACAAATGGGCCACCGAGAAGCTTTCGACCCTGATCCTCGGCAAGACCAAAGGGACTGTCGTTGTTTTCTGCCCATTCTGCCACATGGCGATGCAGACCTTTGCCGTGGGCAGGAAGGTTATCTATCTGACGGACCTTCTGCTTTATGTCATGGGAGAGAACAAGTCCTTATGAACATACTGATAATAGGCGGCGGCATAAGCGGAGTTATGGGAGAGCGTAAAGGTATATGAATGTACTGATAATAGGCGGAGGAATAAGCGGCATATCGGCAGCAAAGGTTGCCCTTGGTGAAAAACACGATGTAGCGATCCTTGAATCAACCCCGGAGCCGGGGGGGCTCATGGCGCGTATAGCGAATTGCAGGGTAGGGTTCAAGACCTTTTTCGACGAGATACGGGACAACGAGCGCCTGACCGTGATCAACGATGCGAAGATAATCAAGGTGGACAGAACGGATAAGGTGTTTGCGGTAACTCTCGATAACGGACGGGCATTGACAGCCGACAGGGTGGTCGTTGCGACCGGTCTTACGCCTTATGACCCCGTTGAATACAAGGGGAAGAGGGTCCTCACAAGCCTCGAGTATGACGCCGTTATCGATCAACGGCAGGGCGAGCTGCCTGCCGATTTCAACAGGATCGGCTTTTTCCTTTGCGTAGGATCGCGTTCAAAGGATTATCCTCTCTGTTCGTCGGTCTGCTGCTCATACACCCTTCGCGAGGTGAAATGGACGCTCCAGAGGGCAAAGCCGGAGATCGCCGTCTTTTACAACGACCTCCGGTTCTTTGGCCAGGAATTTTATATGGAGAAGGCTTACCGGGACGCAGGCGTCAGGTTCGTCAGGGCCAATTCCCGGTATTTCGAAGAAGACGAGGAAGGTGTTACAGTACGTTATTTTGCTGACGGAGGGCTGAAAGAGGAGCGCTTCAATTACGTTGTTCTTGCCATCGGACTTCGACCCAATCCGCAGCTTGCAGAACTAAGCGGGTTTTTCGGCTTTTCGCTGAACGAGTATGGATTTGTCAATGAAAAGGCGCCTCTTCAAACGGATGCGGAAGGTGTATTTGTTTCCGGCGGCGCCCTTGAGCCTATGAACATCAAGGATTCCATCCTCACGGGTTTCGGCGCAGGGATGCTGGCTGTCAAAGGCCCGGAGATCCTCGCAAAGTCCGAAAAGCAGGACGAGCGGCTTTACCGTGAAGACGAGCCTGAATTTGTTCTTTCCGATGGGAACGCTACCGCCTGCCTCTTTTATCTGGGAACGGAGGACCCGGGCAGCGGCATATTCTATGAATTTGTTTCCTCAAAGTTCATCGAGGCAGCGAGGGACCTGAGAAAGGCCGGGAAGTCTGTTTACGTGCTGACAAGGAACATGGTCACCCCTTCCTATGGCGAGATCGCCTATGAAGAGGCAAGGCGGGAAGGCGTTGTGTTCGTCCATCTTGAGGAAGACGAGATAGTTGCCTTCGATGGTAACCAGGTCCGCATCGCAAGAGAGGGGCGTGAACTTGTTTTTGATGCGGATAAGGTTATTCGTTTTGACGACTACACCGCCCTCCTCAAAGACAGGGAATATCTCTCCCTCTACAGATCTGAGCCGCAACTTCGGTGGTCTCCCACAAAATGGGGAAGAAAGAAGTACCACGTTGGGTTCATCAGACACCCGAGGGAAAAGAGATGGGAGGAGAGAGAGATCCTCGGCGCCCTTGGAGAGATTCTCCTTGATAAGGAAGAGGAACGGATACTCCCTGAAGTGAACGAGGAGCGCTGCAGCGGCTGCGGCTCCTGCAAGGATGCCTGCCCGCAAAGCGCTATCGAGATAGAGATACGGGC
>DLMV01000037.1:16574-16771 GCA_002478225.1 Deltaproteobacteria bacterium UBA7527
TATCGAGATAGAGATACGGGAGAAACAGATCGCCGTCTTCGGTCCGCATACGTCCACGGGCGTGCCCATCGCCCACGTAAAAGAGGATGTGTGCGTGGGGTGCGGGCTGTGCGCCTCAACCTGCCCGTCGGACGTAATTAACTTCGCCGCAAAACCGCCAGTATAAGGCGGGAAAAGCAGCTCATAGCTGATAGCTC
>DLMV01000037.1:17093-17829 GCA_002478225.1 Deltaproteobacteria bacterium UBA7527
CATGAGCTATGAACTATGAGCTGATTTATACGGTAATTTGACACTGTCGTGGAGCGGGGGTTAGAATGGATGCGTGCTCACGATCGGCAACATCACCCTTCCCATCCCCTGCATGCTTGCCCCCATGGCGGGAGTAAGCGATCTGCCGTTCCGTCTTATCACCCGCTCCTTCGGCGCCCCGCTGGCCTTCACGGAGATGATCGACGTAAGCGGATTGTGCCACATGGACAAGCGGACACGCCATATGCTCTCGTCGTGTCAGGAAGATCGCCCGCTTGGGATACAGCTTCTGGGAAGCGGCGCAGAACATATTGTGAGAGCGCTCGAGTCTCTCGAAGGGCATGAATTTGACCTCATCGATCTCAATGCCGCTTGCCCCACGCCGAAGATAACGAAGAAGGGGAAAGGGGCGGCGCTCCTCAAAGACCCGCGAGCGCTGGGAAGCCTCCTCAGGGTGATCGTTGACCATTCGGAAGTCCCTGTGACGGTGAAGATCAGGGCGGGGTGGGATCAGGATTCCATCAACGCGCCGGATATTGCCCGCTACGCAGAGGACGGCGGCATCAGTGCGCTGTTCATCCACGGGAGGACAAGGGCGCAGGGGTACAGCGGGGCCGTTGATTACCGCGTCATCAGGAAGGTGAAAGAGGCCGTGAACATACCTGTTATCGCGAGCGGCGACAATATCTCGGCGCCGCTTGTGAAAAAGATGTTCGACGAGACCGGCTGCGACGGC
>DLMV01000037.1:17951-18303 GCA_002478225.1 Deltaproteobacteria bacterium UBA7527
GACGAGACCGGCTGCGACGGCGTGGCAGTGGCGCGGGGCGCCTTGGGGAACCCCTGGATCTTCAGGGAGATCATCGCATCATTTCAAAGTGGCAGGCAATGTGCGAGACCGGATATCAACGAGCGCATAACCGTTATGAAGGACCACCTTGACCTGCTGTTCCGGCACTATGGCGAGAAAAGGGGAGTGGGCATCTTCCATAAGTTCTTCATCTGGTACACGCGCGGTATCCCCGGCATGAGACCGCTCCGCGACAGGGCCTTTAGGACGGATACAAAGGAGGGACTGCTTGGCGCCATCGATGAACTGCGGACGCTCAGAGAGTGAAAGGCATAAACCCGTAAGGCGTGAG
>DLMV01000054.1:0-5407 GCA_002478225.1 Deltaproteobacteria bacterium UBA7527
GGCGACGCAAGCCCCGGTAATAGTGTATCTTCATAATCGATTTATCAGTGTTGCGAAGTACGCAGCGCCGAACCCGTTGTCTATATTAAAAACAGAAACGGTGGAGCATGAATTGAGCATGGCGAGAAGCGCCGTGAACCCGCCGAAGCTCGCCCCGTAGCCAACGCTCGTCGGGACGCCGATGACCGGCACGCCTACGATCCCTGCCACGATCGACGGCAAAGCCCCTTCCATCCCTGCTGCAACGATGATCACCCTTGCCTTCCTCAGCACCTCAAGGTTCTGAAACAGCCTGTGGATCCCTGCTACCCCCACGTCGTAAAGCCTTTCCGTATTGTTCCCGAAGAACATGGAGGTGATATATGCCTCTTCGGCGACCCTCATATCGCTTGTCCCCGCAGATATGACAAGGATGGTGCCTTTGCCTTCTATCGTGTGATCTTCCTTTATGTAAAAACAACGGGCCTCTTCGTTGTATCTGCCTGAACGGAACTTGCTGCACAGCTTCTTTCCGGCAGCCCTGTCTATCCTCGTCACAAGAACATCGAGATTCTTCTTTCTCATCGACCCAACGACATCCGTGATCTGCTTCAGGCTCTTCCCTTCCCCGAAGACGACCTCCTGCATGCCCTTGCGCACCATTCTGTGATGATCGATCTTCGTATGGTCCAGGTCCTCGAACGGCATATGCTGCAGCAGATCATACGCCTTCTCCACCGTTACCCTGCCGTCTTTGATATCGGCCAGCAGCTTTTTGATCCTTCTATCCATTTTAATAACCCTCAATAACCAAATCTAAGGTCTTGCTTTTCCCCCTTACGCCTCACGCCTTACGACTCACGGGCGCGTTGCTCTTCACTATTCTACCATAAAAGCATGTTTGATGATCTGTACGCCGTTGCCGTCTATTCCGACGACATCGAACCTGACCTTTCTGTCAAAACACTGGTGATCTTTTAAATAGAACATGGCGCATCTGATAATATGCCTCTTCTTCTTCCCGTCAACAGCGCTGAATGGGCTGCCATACTTCCGCGTGTTCCGTTTCTTTACCTCAACGAACACAAGGTAGCCGTCTTCCTCCGCGATAATATCTATTTCGCCGAGGGGGTTCCTGTAATTCTTCTCTATGATCCTGTACCCACCCTTTTTAAGGGCGACAAGCGCCCTCTCCTCGCCTCTCTTTCCCTCTTCTCTCTTGCTGTTATCAGGCAAGATATTCTTTGACCCCCCTGAATGTCTTCCTGTGGATCGGCAGTATCCCGTGGTTCCGGATGAACATTTTATGGTCTTTTGTGGGATAGCCTTTATTCTGCCTGAAATTATACACCGGATAAAGCAAATGGTACATATCCATGATCCTGTCACGGACAACCTTTGCGATTATCGAGGCACAGGCTATGTAAAAACATTTCTTGTCGCCTTTTATCACAGGCCTGCAATCAGGAAAGTTTTTTAATTTACGGTTTCCGTCCACAAGAAGAAGATCCGGCGCTACGCCGGTATGGTGGACAGCCCTCTCCATGGACAGAAGGCTCGCATTGAGGATATTCAGCGCATCGATCTCTTCATTGGTCGCTATTCCTACCCCTACCCTAAAGGCATGGTGTGTGATCCAGGAAAAAAGGTCTTCCCTTTGCTTTTCTGTGAGCAGTTTTGAATCAGCAACGCCGCACTTATTGTCGGGCAATTCCTTCCAGACAACGCATGAAGAGACAACAGGCCCGGCAAGGGGACCCCTGCCAGCCTCGTCTATTCCGCCTACAAGGCCTGTAAGCGGGCAATGCATTAATCCCTTTTTTCTTTCAGCTTCGCTGCCTTGCCTTTCAGGTTCCTCAGGTAATAGAGCTTTGACCTTCTGATCTTGCTTTTGCTGGTTATCTCGATCTTATCGATGAGCGGCGAATGTTTGGGGAACGTCTTTTCAATACCGACGCCGTAAGAGACCTTCCTTACCGTAAAGGTAGCCCTTGTATTTCCGCCTCTTTTCCTGATAATGAGACCTTCAAATACCTGGATCCTCTCTTTGTCCCCTTCAAAGATCCTCGTATATACCTTGACGTTGTCGCCGACGCTGATGTCCGGCAGATCAAGCCTCATATGTTCTTTTTCGATCATGTCCAGCATCTCATTCATCGTATCCTCCTCTCCGACCAAAGATTCTATCAAGAATTATACCCATAGCAACCCTTAACGACAGGTGATTGTAATCACCGCCCCCCTGGACCGGCACAAGCATCTTATCGCACATGTCTACCACCTCAGCAGATAGGCCCCAGCCAGTTCCGAACAGTATAAGCGAGGGGTCTTTTCCCTCTCGTATGAACTCATGGAGCTCCCGGTATGTTATCGACTTCTCTTTTCTTTCCCTTGAGGATGTTCCTACTACAAGAGGCTTTCCTTGTATCCCTGCATCCTCGATCATCTCATGGACAGTGCCTTTGATCCTCACGCGCTGCAGCGCTTCGCCCCTGTCCGGGTTATATCGGGCGCCATATCCTTCTGTCCAATGATGTATGAGCTTCTCCATAATATCCCTTTGCCTTTCCAAAGGTGTTACAATATAGCACAGGTCAATACCAAAAGTCATGCAACTTCTCGCAATATCATGGATCTCCAGGTTTGTTATGCTCGTGGCGACGATCCCGCCATGTTTATCATAGACCGGGTAATGGACCACGGCGATATTTACGCTACTCAGGGATCTCCTCCAAAATCTCTCTAATGAATCTTCCATCTTCTTCCGTCGGAACAAACCTGTTTATAAGGTCGGGTCTTTTCAGGAGCGTCTTCCTGATAGCTTCTTTGCGACGCCATTTCCTGATCTCCTCATGGTTCCCGGAAAGAAGCACCGGCGGCACCTCCATATCCATAAATGCCTCGGGTCTCGTATATTGGGGATATTCGAGAAGGGATTCCTTGAAGCTTTCGTCAGCGACGGACCCTTCATTTCCAAGCACGCCGGGTATGTTCCTTGATACTGCATCGATCAGTACCAGCGCCGGTATCTCGCCGCCGGAGAGGACATAATCACCGATCGAGATCTCTTCATCGACACAGTCGATCACCCGCTCGTCGACCCCCTCGTACCTGCCGCAGACAAGGCATATGTGGGAAAGCCTGCTGTATCGCTCCGCAGCCGCCTGATCAAAGGGCCGTCCCTGTGGGGTCAAGAGCACATACCTGGGTCGCCCGAACATACTTTCTACGAACTCCATGGCACGGTAGATCGGGTCGACCTTCATGACCATCCCCGGTCCGCCGCCGTACGGCTTGTCGTCGCAGGTCTTATGGACATCCCCGGCAAAATCCCGGATATTGATGATGTTGAAGCTTACCAGCCCCCTGTCAAGGGCCTTTTTGATGATGCTCTCCTGTAAAGGAGAATGAAAGATGTCAGGGAAAAGTGTGAGGATGCTAAAGATCATGGAGCGAGCAGCCCTTCCTGTATCTTTATAAAAGAACGTTCAAGGTCGATCTCGATAATATGTCCTTCGATCATCGGCACCATAATCTCCTGTTTTCCCGAAACGACCAGCGTATCGTTTGCCTGTGTATGCAGAATGCTGCTCACCTTTCCGATCTCTTCGCCCGCAGAACTCAAAACGTTAAGTCCGATAAGCTGATAGTCATAATACTCGTCGTCATTCAGCTGAGGGAGGTCTCCCTCCCGCACAAACAACTCCTTTTTGACGAGAAAGGAGACCTCCTCCGAACCCTTGAGACCTTTGAACCTTATTAAAAAAAGATTTTTGTGAGACCTGACACTCGCCGGCTTTATCTCGATGATCGCATCATCTTTTTCAGCATAGAGCGAAGTATACCGGAGAAACTCTTCCTTTGCCTCGTTGTAATAATGGAACCGTACTTCCCCTCTAATGCCGTGCGTTGACAGCACCCTGCCGACAGGGATCCATCTCATTACTCTATGATTTCGAGTACCGCTCTCTTTTTAACCTTTGTCGAGGTGGCACTCAAGATAGTTCTCATTGCTCTCGCTGTTCTGCCCTGCTTGCCGATCACCTTTCCCAGATCGTCTTTTGCAACGTTCAGCTCGATAACAGATGTCTTCTCGCCTTCTATCTCGGAAACCCTCACCTGATCGGGATTATCAACCAACGCCTTAGCAATATACTCTATTAACTCCTTCAACACGCCCCACCTCCATAAGTTATTGTGTTAGCTCCTTCAAAACCCCTTCCTTCTTGAACAGGTTTTCCACTGTCTTCGTGGGTTTTGCCCCCTTTTGGTACCATGATCTTATCTTCTCCCTGTCGAGTTGTATCTCCACAGGGTCTTTTAAAGGGTCATAAGATCCTACCCTCTCAATAAACCTGCCATCTCTCGGAGACCTTTCGTCTGCCACCACGATCCTGTAAAACGGTTTTTTCTTCGACCCGAACCTGGACAATCTGAATTTAACAGCCAATTTCCACCTCCTTACCTCATGAATAGTTGTCTCTGAAGGCCTTTCATGCCTCCCTTTGTAAGCTTTTTCATCATCTTCCGTGCTTCCATGTAGCGCTTCAGGAGGTCATTGATATCACGGACAGTGGTGCCGCTCCCTTTTGATATCCTGATCCTCCTGCTCCCGTCTATGATATTCGGGTTGATCCTCTCTTTCAACGTCATCGAATTGATGATCGCCTCGATCCTTTTGATGTCCTTTTCTGCCTCAGAGAAGTTTATCATACCCTTGAACTTATTAAAACCCGGAAACATTGTTACGATCGACTCGATGGATCCGAGCTTTTTCATCTGTTTTATCTGTTCCTTAAAATCTTCCAGCGTGAATTCATCTTTTCTCAGTTTTTTCTCAAGATCCCTTGCCTGCTTCTCATCGAATACTTCCTGCGCCTTCTCGACAAGGGAGATAACGTCTCCCATCCCGAGGATGCGGGATGCCATCCTTTCCGGGTAGAACGCCTCAAGCGCGTCGAACTTTTCACCGATCCCGACAAACTTGATCGGCTTTCCCGTGACGGCCTTTATGGAGATCGCGGCGCCGCCTCTCGTGTCACCATCAAGCTTGGTCAGTATGATGCCGTCAACGCCAAGCTTTGTATCGAATGTCCCGGCAATGCTTACCGCGTCCTGTCCGGTCATGGCATCGAGCACAAGGAGGGTCTCCCTGGGATTCAAAAACTTCTTCTGATCTACAAGTTCGTTGACCATCTCATCGTTAATATGCAGCCTGCCTGCCGTATCAACGATCATCGTGTCGAAGCCATTCTTCATGGCGTATGCCTTTGCCTCTTTGCATATCGTGAGAGGGTCCTTGATCTGCGGCACTGCGAATGTCTCGATGTTCAACTGTCTTCCAACCTTTGTCAGCTGTTCGATGGCTGCCGGACGGTAAATGTCTGTCGGCACAAGGAGCGGCCTTCTGCCCTTCTTTCTGAGCACA
>DLMV01000054.1:5591-6030 GCA_002478225.1 Deltaproteobacteria bacterium UBA7527
TGTCTTCCCTGATCCCTGGAGACCTACGAGCACGATCGACACCGGCGGCGAACCCGAAACGTCGAGCGGCTTATTGGTCGTTCCGAGCAGCTCGCACAGTTCATCGTAGACGATCTTGATGAACTGCTGCCCCGGGGTGACGCTCGTAAAGACCTCTTCGCCCAGAGCCTTGCCCTTGACCTTCTCGAGGAACTCTTTAGCTATCCGAAAGTTGACATCTGCCTCGAGAAGCGCGATCCTTACCTCTCTCAGCGCTTCCTTTACATTGTCCTCGGTGAGCTTGCCGTAGCCCCTCAGTTTTTTGAAAGTTGTCTCTAATCTCTCCTGTAATTTCTTGAACATAGAGTCGTATAGTCTAATCGAAAATACGTTGATAGTCAATGCAAATCAGCGTGCAACATAGCTCATGGCCGATAGCTCATGGCAAATTCTAAATCCG
>DLMV01000054.1:6181-11013 GCA_002478225.1 Deltaproteobacteria bacterium UBA7527
ATATCTAAATCCTAAACAAATTCAAATGTTCTAATGTCCAATATCAAGACATAAAAGGAATACATCTGTTTTGGATATTGGATATTTGAATTTCGATATTGTTTAGGATCTCGAAATTAGGATCTGATGCTTGGGGCTAAGTGAATTAAGATACGTTGCCGGGTTTTTAATGATACAGTCCATCACGGCCTTCTCGCCCAGCCCCATACCGACGAGCCTCCGGGCGGACCCTGAGATCGTCATCGAGCCGCCGATCAGCATCCCTTTCCTGTTCCTGACGCCGTTTCGGGCTGATGTGGTGTTTGTGCCTTTCACCCCGTCTGAAACGATAAGTATCTTCTTCGGATCTTTTACTTTAAAGATCAATTCGATTGTCTTCTTATCAAGATGAAAGGGATCGGCGATCACCTCGATATAGATCTCTTTATTCAGCAGGCCGAACCCTGCGATGCCGGGTTCCCTGTGGTGGACGCCCCGCATGGCGTTAAAGATATGGGTGATGCCTTTTGCCCCTGCTTGATAGCCGGCCTCCGCCTCTGCATAGGTTGCGTCCGAATGGCCCATGCTTGCCGTTATTCCCATATCAGCTATAGCCTTTATCAGCTTTGTTGCCCCCTTCAGCTCAGGGGCGATGGTGATGATCCTGACAATATCTTCAAAGCCATCGATGAGTTCTCGGAGATGCCTTGCCGCCGGCTCAAGAAATGACGCGCCGTCGAGGGCGCCTTGCCGGGATGGGTTCAGGAAAGGGCCTTCGAGATGAACACCGATAATCCGTGAGGCGTGACGCGTAAAGCGTGGGGCGTATTTTAACCCAGATACATCATTAGGAACGGCGTCGGGATGTCCCGACACAAGTGCTCGTTCTCGTTCCTTTTCCATCGCTTGCTTCACCGCTGCCATATCGGCGCGCATCGCTTTAATGGGTGCTGCGCAGATGGTGGGAAGGATCGCAGAAACACCATGGGAACCATGTATCCCGGCGATCTTCAGGATCGTTTCCGGCGCCGCTCCTCTCGTATCATATCCGCCGATGCCGTGGGTGTGGATGTCGATGATATCCAACATATAAACTCGAGCACGAAACCCTAATATCTAAATCCGAAACAATATCAAAATTCAAATACCTAATGTTCTAAACAAATAAAAGATTGCTTATGTTTTGAATTTTGAACATTCGAATTTGCGTGCGGCCATAGACGACAAATAAGGATACCTGTCGAGGACCATCTCTTTTCCGTCTCGCCTGAGAGCAAAGTCAAACCTGCTCTCTCTGAATACAACTTCACGTCTGACGATCTCCGCGTCTTCCCATCCCGGTATCAGCCTTCGGCGGAGGAGGAACTCCGCCACATCGTTCGCCATGTCTGTATGAAGGAGCACCGGCGCTCCTTCTTTCTCAACAGCCATGACGGTATGCGTCATTTTGGCGGGTGCGGGATTTTTCTTTACATAGAGCGTGCAACCGGGGAAAAGCAGCTCCCATGATCTTCCCGGATCAGGAAGGCAGGCGTTTACAGGCCTTCCATTGACCTCACATACGACTACAAATCTGTTCGGCCGCCTTAGAAAGATCGCCCCTTCGCTATCCTGCCCCTGACGATCCGCACTGTGGGATTATAACATATCGCAGCTGAAGACCGATTCAGCCGGCATGTCTCTTCACCCACTCAACATACCTATCCATCCAGCCCTGGAGAAACCCCTTGCTGCCGCCGCCGATGTTGCCGGCCTCGTCAAACAACCCATCCTTTACCTGGATGAATACTTCGGGCTGGCCAAGGGTTGGCACATCCAGATACGCGAGAACGTTGCGCAGATGCTGCTGCGCCATGGCCGTGCCGATGACGCCGATCGAAGCACCCAGGACGCCGGCCGGCTTTCCCGCCCATGCGCTATAGCCATAAGGACGCGAAGCGTGGTCGATCGCGTTCTTGAGCACGCCGGGGATCGAACGGTTGTATTCGGGCGTAACGAACAGAAGGCCGTCAGCGTTCTTAATCTCGCTCTTCAGCCGTTTGACGGACTCGGCCTGGTTCGCGTCGTCGTCCTGGTTGTAAAGCGGCAGGTCGCTGATCTGCACCTGCTTGAATGTGAACTCCGATGGCGCCAATTTTACAATGGCATTGGCCAGCTTGCGGTTGAATGAATCCTTACGAAGGCTTCCGACGATAACAGCAATTTTGTATGTGCCCATAACGGTCTCCTCTCATGATAAAAGATAGTATTCCTCGTTAATAATTTTCCAGTTAATGTAAATATATTGCAATCAAATTTTTGAGTAAATATATTTATGCATCCTCCCGCTTGACTGCCTCAGCCGGTTCTTATATGATTGAGACAGCATGAACGAGAAGATCGTCCTTGGCAGATGGACGGAAGCGAGGCTCGACCGGCTGATCGCCGAAGGCTCACAGATCACTGATACCGGCGAGCGGATAGAATTCCTTTCAAGACAGCTCCTCGGCACGCCGTACAGGGAGGGAATGCTGATCGGGGACTCCCAGGCGCCGGAGCTTTTTGTGGTCAATCTCCATGAGGTTGACTGCTTCACCTTTCTCGATCATATCGAGGCAATGCGGCGCTCATCTTCATTCGGGACATTCAAAGAGAATCTTGCGAAAGTCCGATACAGGGATGGAGTGGTCTCTTATCAGGCCAGGAATCATTTCTTTACTGACTGGCGCCAATATAACAAGGGCTTCATTGAAGATGTCACCGAACAGGTCTCGCCCATCTGGTCACGAAAGGTCCAAAAGATGCTGAACCGGAGAGAAGACGGCACGCTGTTCGTAAAAGGGATAGCGCCCGTTGTACGAACATTATGCTACATCCCGTCAGACACAATGAACAGCGAAACTACGGGCAGGCTCAGGACAGGCGATTACGTGGGAATCTATACTGATGCGCCGGGGCTTGACGTGACCCACACGGGGATCTTCATCCAAAAGGACGATGCGCCCTATCTCCGTCATGCATCGTCGCTTAAGGAATCCCGGCAGGTCATCGATCAGGACTTCAGGCGCTATATCGCTGCAAAACCCGGCATCATCGTCTTCAGGCCGAAAGCATAGCAGGCAGAATTGCTGGTGTTAGGATGAACATCGTGTCAGGATATCCCCAAACATGCTCATTACGCTCCAGGCTGATATCGTGAGAAGTGAAACGTGAGAAGTGAGAAGTTTACAACATTTCACATTTTACTTTTATATTTCACTGGGTTAATTGCCTCACGACGGTTTGCTAAAGGACATCCCGACACCGATGCTCGTTCTGATGGAAGATCCGGGATTAAGAAACGTTACACATTACCACAAGAACATGGGGTTGAGCCGGAGCGTTAGCGATCGGCTTTAACGACTGGTTGGCCGATATATTCAGCGTGGAGGCCTGAATTCTTTGCAGCCATAAATTGTCTTCTGTCGGAGGTTATAAACAGGTCAGCCCTCCACTCAAGAGCGCATGCGACATGAAGAGAGTCCAGTGTACGTAGCGCATTCTTCTCCAAGAGCTTTACCGAACGTGAGATCACTGAAGGGGTTATCTGCAATGCAGTTGCATCACCAACATCATCCAACAACTGCTTTTTAACGGCCCGATAATCAGCGATAGTTAAAATGTGCTCTCTCAGCCGCCTGTTGAGCGCGGAAATAATTTCTGGCACTAAAATAACAGAGAAAGCTAACTCCGAAGCTTCCTTTAAAAAGCGTTCCAGTCTTTCGCTGCCGATCTCTTGCACATATCTTTTGACAAACGACGATGAATCAACTGCAAGTTTCATGGGGTCATCTCGCGTTCTTCTAAGATAGCCGAAGATAAATCGCTTCCCTGGATACGCAAACGGATACCTGATGCCTTCCATGCCGGGGTTCTTTGTGCCTTGTCGGAAAATGGAACCACTTCAGCTACCGGCTTTCCGCGCCTGAGAAGAACAAGAGTCTCCCCGTGTTCCACCTCAGTTATTAAATCTGAAGCCTTTTTGCGGAAATCTGTGAATGCAACGCTTTTCATTTACGCACCTCCTAATATGTACACTCAACTGTACACTTTAGATAGCATTTTGTCAAGATTCAATTTTAGGGCCAACAAAGAGTTTAGCTGGAGTCCGATTTTCGGGCGATTGGCAACGCACTAGTTGGGCGCTCTTCTTCTTTCAATCCCACGAGCTTAGCTCCAGTCAAGAATTTGATAATTTAATGGGCGTCCTTCTTGTCCTTTTGTCTTTATCGGCAGATTATGCTGACCAACGCCTCTTTCGCGTCGCTTGATCCTATGCTCTGAAGGAGCTTCTCGTCGGGGATGATGATGCGGGAGCTCATCCTCCCTTTCTGCAGATCGTAAGGGACATTATCTTTGACGTTGACCTCTCTTTTTGGACAGGTGACCTCGACATAGACGGCATTCTCGTCGGGCTGGAACATACCGGCATCCGCGTCAGGCGGCTCCTTATCCAGATCGGTTACCTTTACCCAGAGGCCGACCGTATCTTTATCGGTGACCCACCCAAAGACCCGTTTCTTTTTGTAGGGATAGGTAATGCTGTCCTTGTCATAATAGTATGTTTGCGTCTCGTCACCGAAATAACGCGCCCAGTTCTTTGCCTCTGCATCTGCCAAGCAAAATGCAAAGATGCAGGAGACCGTCAGAACGACTATCAACATGTTCTTCTGCAGCCCGGCACGATCGACGCTTGTCATATTATGCATTTATATCACAGGAATCCTTAAAAATAAAGTAAACTACTATCGGCTAAAGCCGTGGGGTCCAAGTGAAAATTATTTTACCCCTCGAACCCTGCCTTTGTATCACTGGTAACGTCAAGTATTTTGTGT
>DLMV01000019.1:0-10617 GCA_002478225.1 Deltaproteobacteria bacterium UBA7527
GCCATCTATGATGCCGTGGGCGTGCGCATCCCCGAGCTCCCCGTGACAGCGGAGAGGCTGTACACGTTGATGAAGGAAAAGGAGAAGGATAAAAAGTAGGAAGGACCATGTCCATACTGCTCATTCAGAACTGGGACATCCTTCACGGCAAGGAAGACGAATACGCGAAGTTTGTAAACGAGGTATACATACCCGAGACAACAGACATCGGGATCATTTCTGTTGGTGGTTTTTATGTGGAAGTCGGTTTTGGGCCTCGGGTCATTGCTGTACACAGCGTCAACGAGATGAGCGAACTTCTGAAGGCCCTTACCGACAAGACGTTCAAAAACCTGTCAAAGGAACTCAGGCAATATGTGTATAATTACCGGAGGTACGTGCTGGAGCCCACCGGCGCTGCCCAAAAGGGGAAGTATGCGATCCAGAAGGGCGTATGGAAATTCAACCAGTATTATGATCTGAGGCCAGGGGTAAAGAAGGCCTATGCTGAATTTATTATCAATGAATACATCCCGACCATGGAAAAGATCGATTATGTTAAGGTAACAGGCGGCTGGAACGTTGTCCTCGGGGGATTCAGCGAGATCATTGCAGAGCTCACCTTTGCAGACCCTATTGATATCGGGAGGCTCCTTGCGAATGAGGATTTCAGGAAGATATCGTTGAAGCTTAAGAACATGTATGCGACCAACTATATGAGCAGGATCATCCGCTGCACTGAGCGGTTTGATGAACCACGATGGTTCAAACTTTAAAGCAATAGAAGAGGGAGAGGAAGGGGTATTATATGGTCTGATCTTTTTTTAAAAGCTCGTAATTGAAAGGAGGTGAATTCTTTTACGACACAATATAAATAAAAAGAAGGGGGTTATTATGGCAGAGGCAAAGAAATTTCCGTACGCTTCAGAGGTAGTACTACCACCGGAACTCGCAGGCTGGGAAGAGATGTATCCGCCCCAGCGTCTATTCAGCAAGGACAGACAAGCATGGGAGAATAAGCATTTCTGGTTTCAGGACAAGATCCATGCCCCTGAACCCATGTACCCGCTCGATGATATCTTTCAGGAGGCATGGCAGATAGCGCTTTCTCAGTTCACCACGCGGGTGTTCTGCATCCCGCCAGCACAGGGCGTGGCACAGAGGATGCTGGGCTGCTACATGTACATCACGCCGGTGGAGCCGCCGCCCCCCGAGGTCATTGGGGAGAAGGCGGAGCGTTTTGGGAAAAGGGTATTTTATGTCTTTGAGAACTATGAGAAATTGTGGAACAAGTGGCTTGAAAAGTTCCAGGCACTGGGGAGGGAAATGGAGTCCCTCAAGATACCGAAGGAATTCGATAAATATGTGCCCGATTCAGAGGTCTTCCCTGCTCCGAGAGGCTATACACAGGCATACGAGCTCATAGAGGCATTCAACACGATCATAAGCCAGATATTCAAGGCATGGCAGTACCATTTTGAATATCTGAACCTCGCTTACCTGGCTTATCTCATGTTCGTTGATACAGCACGAAAGCTGTTCCCAGGCATAAAAGAAAGCACCATCGGGAAGATGGTCGCCGGCGCTGAGGTATCGATGTTCAGACCGGAGGAAGAGCTGTGCAGGTTGAGCAGGCTGGCAATTGGCCAGCGGCCTGTGGCCGAGATCCTGAAAAAGGATATTCCCGCTGATAAAAAGATCGAAGAACTAAAGGCCATTGATGCCGGCAGGATATGGCTTGAAGAGATCGAAAGGATCAAGAACCCCTGGTTCTTCGTGTCCTGCGGAAGCGGTTGGTACCACTACGAGGGCAGCTGGACGAACAAGATGGATGTTCCTTTCAGCTATATGCAGAGCTATGTCCAGAGGCTCGAAAAAGGAGAGACGATAGAAAGGTCCCTCACGGCTATCAGCGAGGAAAGGAACAGGCTCGTCAGCGAATACAAGGCGCTCATAAAGACCGATGATGACAGGAAATCTTTTGAGGATGCCTACAAGGTAGTGAGAACAATCTACCGGTACGCCGAAGACCACCTTTTTTGGGTCGAACACTGGCTCCACACGATCTGGTTTGAAAAGATCAGAGAATTCGGCGATCTGCTCGTCAAATACAACGTGCTAAAGAAGACGGACGATATATTCCTCTTCAACAGGTTTGAAGTGCCCATGCTGCTCGAAGACCTGGCAACTGCATGGGCTTTGGGCGAAGGCGCTCCCACAAGGGGCGTATTCTGGATGGAAAAAGCAGCGAAGAGGGAGAAGATACTCGATGCGGCAAGAAAGTGGATGGCGGTGCCGGGACTTGGCGTGCCACCGGAAGAGGTCTCCGAACCTTTTACTGTCATGCTCTGGGGGATCACCACCGACAAGGTGGCAGAGTGGCTGAAGGGCTCTGAGGTAGAATCGAAGGACGTCACCGAGATCAAGGGCTTTGCGTCCTCTGCCGGAGTTGCCGAAGGGCCTGCAAGGGTGCTCAAGCTCCTTGAAGATGTTGTGCAGCTCAAGCAGGGCGAGATCATGGTCGCACCCTGCACTAATCCTTCATGGGCGCCGGTCTTTACAAAGATAAAGGCGGCTGTAACGGATATCGGAGGGCTTACTTCCCATGCTGCAATTGTTTCGAGGGAGTACGGCCTGCCGTCCGTGACCGGTACGGGGATCGCAACATCAGTGATCAAGACGGGCGATATTATAAAGGTCGACGGCAGTACTGGCACAGTTGTGATCGTCAAGAGGGCATAAACTGCAGAAGCAAAGTAGGTTGGGGGCGCGATTACCGCGCTTCCAACCCCTTTCGAAGCAAAAAGGGTGAAGTTAAAAGGGGGAATTATTATGGCAGAGAAATGGATCTACTGGTTGAAAGAGGTTGGACAGGAGGACAACAACGTTGTCGGGAAGAAGTGCGCCAACCTTGGAGAGCTGATAAAAGCCGGGTTTCACGTACCGCCGGGTTTTGCCCTTGGCGTGGAAGCGTACTCCCGGTTCATGAAAGAGACAGAGGCTACGGACATTTTATTAAAATTTCTGGAAACGTTCCATGCTGACCCGAACAATGTCGCAGACACTCTGAAGTTCGAAGAGGCGTCGAATGCAATGAGAGCTATGGTTGAGTCGGTCAGGATGCCGCCTGACATGGAAAAAACGATAAAAGAATACTACGCAGAGATGTGCAGGATCGCAGGCTGTGAAAATATATATGTTGCTGCGCGTTCGGCCGGGCCGGTAAGCCACCCTGGCCAGTATGAGACTTACTTAAATGTGAGCGGAGCAGATGATGTGGTGTTCAATGTGATACGGGTATGGTCAAGCACGTTCAACACCCGTTCCATCATCGCAAGGGCGAGGCTCGGTCTGCCGCTTCATTATGACCCGATAGGAGTAGCTGTATTGACAATGGTCGATGCCAAGGCAGCCGGCGTTATGTTCACAGTAAACCCTGTGAACGGCGATGAATCAAAGGTGGCCATCGAAGGAAGCTTTGGCTACGGCGAAGCGGTTGTTTCCGGCAATGTGACGCCGGACAGATATCTGGTCGACAAGATCACCATGGAGATAGATGAGAAGATAATTTCCGATAAGGGGAGTGAATTCATCTACAACCCCGAAACAAAAGAGATGGAATATGTAGAGCTGGCTCCGGACCAGAGGAAAAGACAGTGTCTTGAAGACAAGGAGGTGCTGGAGCTTACAAGGCTCGCAAAAAAGGTCGAGGCGCATTTCAGATGCCCCCAGGATATAGAGTGGTCCATCTCAAGGAGCCTCCCCTTCCCGGAAAGCATCTTTCTTGTGCAGGCCCGCCCTGAGAGCGTATGGGGCAAGAAGAAGAAAGAATCGGTGCTGGGGAAGAAAAGCGGCATGGAACTCTTGTTCGAGAGGGCAACGACGCCAATAAAGGTGAAGATCTGAAGTAAGGCGTAAAAAGCAGCATAGAGCTGAGAACTGAGGGCAGAGAGATAGACTCCGTGAGGGATTGTTTCTTTTCTCTTACCGCTATTTTAAGAAATTGTTATGAAAAAATATCTGTTAATTATCACTACGCTTGATACGAAGGGGCGAGAAGCGGAATATGTAAGGGGTTGTGTTCAGGGTCTTGGCGTACAGTCTTTGTTGATGGATACGGGGACGCTGGGAAGGCCGCTCGTTGAGCCTGATATTAAAAGCAAAGAAGTAGCGCTCGCGGCAGGATATGACCTTGAGAGAATCGTAGAGAAAGGAGACCGTTCCGGCGCTGTGGCGGCCATGCAGAAAGGCGGAGCTGTTTTGGCAAGGCGCTTGTTCGATGAAGGAAAGCTCCACGGTATTTTCGGGATGGGCGGCGGGACCGGAACGGCTATCGCGACGTCCATCATGCGTGCGCTCCCGTTCGGCCTGCCGAAGGTTGTTGTCTCGACCGTTGCGTCCCGTGACGTCAGGGAGTACATAGGCACGAAAGACATCGTCATGTTCCACTCAGTGGCGGACATCCTCGGTTCCAATGAATTCATCCGTCATATCCTCGCGCAGGCTGCGCAAGCAGTGTGCGGGATGATGGAGGCGGGGACTTCCATAAAAAAAGTGAAGCCCATGGTGGGAGTTACCGCCTATGGCATTAATTCTGCCTGTGCGCTGAATGCAGAGCCGCTCCTCGAGAAAAGGGGATACGAGATGATCGGTTTCCATGCAAATGGAGTAGGCGGGATGGCGATGGAGGAGATGATCGAACAGGGCCTGCTCGTCGGCGTCCTCGATCTTACCCCCCACGAACTGGCAGACGAGATGTATGGAGGATATTGCAGGGGCATAGGGCAGAAACGATTCGAAACGGCCGGAGAAATGGGAGTGCCGCTGATTTTTGCCCCGGGCGGTCTTGATAATGCCGTCTTCAGCCCCTATTACCCCATGCCGGATATCTTGAAGGGAAGAAAGACCCATGTCCACGACATACGTTTTTGTGTTCGCATGGATAAGGATGAAATGGCTAAATTTGCGGAGATCATCGGAGAGAAGCTGAACAGATCACATGGACCGGTTTATGTGCTCATTCCAAAAAAGGGTTGGTCCGAGATCGATAAGCCCGGAATGGAACTCTTTGACCCTGATATTGACAGGGTGTTTGTTGCCCGGTTGAAGAAGATCCTTAAATCCGGTGTCCCTGTTGAGGAGATGGATGCCCACATAAGCGAAGAGGTCTTTGCTGAAAGGGCAGTGGAGATCCTTGACGGGATGATAAAAAAGTTGGACAAGAAGCCGTCTGAAGTGTAGAATAGCGAAATGTATTTTTTCGACATTTCAGAGAGGAAGGGGTCTTTCGAGGTATCGGCGCATACGATGTCCGTCGGAAGCGACATACTTGTCGTGCTCACCGGCGGCCGTATCCACATCGGAGCTGTAGCGATCGCGCAGCCAAGGCCAAGCATAAAAGACGCGAAAAAGATAAGCTCGACAAGCTCGGTCTTTACCTATGTGGGCCATAAGGAAGATGTGGTGGCAAAAGCGATGTCTGAGGAGCTTTCAAAGGAGTTGAACAAAAAAGTGGTGGTTGCTGCCGGGATCCACTGGGATGGACTGAAGAAGAAGGATATTGAGCTTATAATAGAGATATGCGGTAAGATCACAAAAAGGATCATTGCGGAGGTATCGAAAGAGTGAAGCGTATTATTGTCGGTATTACAGGTGCTACAGGCGTCATCTATGGTATCAGGCTGCTCGAGGCGCTGAAGAACGCAGAGGTCGAGACACATCTCATCCTTTCCGATGCGGGAAAGAAGAACATCCTTATTGAAACAGATCGCACGGTCGAGGACGTGGAGGGGCTTGCCTCTCAGGTCCATGATATTAGAAATCTCGGCGCTTCCATATCAAGCGGTTCCTTCAGGACCAACGGTATGGTCATAGTGCCCTGCACGGTGAAAACGCTTTCCGGCGTAGCCAATTCATACAACGACAATCTCATCGTGCGGGCTGCCGATGTTGTCCTGAAAGAAAGAAGAAGGCTGATCCTCGTTGTACGGGAAACACCGCTGCATAAAGGCCACCTGGAGCTGATGAGCAGAGTTGCCGACATCGGCGGCATCATCCTGCCGCCTATCCCCGCGTTCTACCACTCGCCGCGCACAATAGACGACCTGCTGAACCACGCAGTGGGAAAGATCCTTGATCTCCTTGATATCGACAACTCCCTCTTCGCGAGGTGGCAAGGGATAAGCGAACGTAAGTCGTAAAAAGTAAAATGTGAAATGTAATCTGAATGGCCTATTGTTTCCAAGACAGCATGTGAAACAGGGAGGAAACACGATGTTGGAAGTTGCGCTTAAGAAGGGCAAACTCTCGAAAGTGTTTTTCGGAGATCTTCGCGCCTATTACGAAGCCGTCGAAAGCGGCTCCGATTATACAGCTCTGAAATGGGAGCAATGGACTCAAAACCCTGATATCATTGTCTACACGGCCACAGCGGATCATGCGGCAGGCGGCTGGATCGTATATAACACCGGAACAAGCACCATCGAAGAGATGCTGACAGCAGGGAAATGGCGGGGAAAAGGCATTGAGACGAAGATGGTCGATGCGCTCATTGTGAAGGAGAACCTCATTGCAGCGGAGATCTTGGAGGGAGATGCCGGGAAACACCGCTGGATGATCGAATACGGATTCCGTCCCACGCAGACGAGAAGTGTGGATGGATTATTATTGAGAAGGCTGGAGCTGAGCACGTCGGTGCTTTTCCGGAGGTTGGCAGGGATTAAGCCGTACAAGCCTTACCCGAAGAAAGAACGGGTGGCAGTTGAAAAGATCCCGGAGACACAGTCAGACAGAGAAATAAAAGATGGTCTGATGCGTCTCATAGACAAGCTCGGCGGCCTTAAAAAATTTATTGGAAAAGGCCAGACAGTTCTCATCAAGCCGAACCTTGTCAGCGATCACGGATTTCAGGATGGTGTCTACAAGGGCGGGATTGTGACCGATGTGAGGCTTGTCCGCGCCCTCGTCGAACTTCTTCTTCCCTTAGCCGGAAAGATCATCATAGCCGAAGGCTCATCGATCAATCGGAGCGCAACATCGAAGATGTTTACCCTGTACGGATACGACCGGTTGATCGACCTGGATCCGGGAAAGATAAGCCTTGTGGACCTGAATACAGACAGGCTGACCGAAAAAGCCGTGCCGGGAGGGAAAAGGATGTCCTCGCGGAAGATCCCTCTGACGATCGAAGAGGCGGATGTGATCATCAACATCCCTGTGCTGAAGTTGCACTTTGCTGCAGCTGTATCCCTGAGCGTCAAGAGCCTCCAGGGAGCTGTCCCGCCCCTTGAGAAATATATGAGCCATTTTTTCGGCCTCTGGCAAAGCCTTGTCAATATCCATCACCTTGTGAAGCCGGACCTCATCATTATTGACGGCCTTACGGGACAGGAAGATTTTGGTCCCGTATCGGGTGTTCCAAAGAAGATGGACCTTTTGATCGGCGGCACAAATCCCGTGGCCGTTGACGCCGTTGCCATGAGGATAATGGGACTTGATCCAGCTATGTCCCCGCCTGTGTGGATGGCGTATATGCAGGGATTAGGCCCTGTTGAACCAGAACGGATCACCGTCATCGGTCCTTCTATTGCAGAGGTGGCAAGCCCGTTCAAAATGCCTGAGATCAATATAGGGGGCGGAAAAGACATCACCGTTCATGCGGGCAATGCCTGCTCGGGCTGCAGGGGCTACCTCCACTTTGTCCTCAACAAGCTGCGCAGAAGCGACCCGCAGGACGCGGGAAGGTTGCTCATCGACAGGCCTTTTGATAAAAAGGTGCATATCTACCTTGGCCCGGATACAGAGGGCGAGATCGACCCCGGCGCGACCAACATCTTCATGGGCATCTGCCAGCAGCACAACGCTGAGATGGGTATGCCCCTTCAGGGCTGTCCCCCTCACGCAGAGGTGATCATGAACGGAATATTCAGCCTCTTTCCTGATGTCGAACGCCCCAAGTATGCGGACGAGACAGAAGAGGCAAAGCTGGAAAAGATGCTGAAGGAAGTACTGGGAAAAGAGAGCTCATAGCTCTTGGCTTATAGCGAACCGAATGCTGGATGCTCGATGCTGGATACTGGCAACCAATAACCAATGAACTAAGAACAATACTGACAAGTTTTTATGATCCCAGATATGTCACTTGAAGCTTGGTGTTGGGTTTTCTCAAGCATCCAGTAGCCAGAATCCAGAATCAGATTTTGCTCGAGCCGGTTTAGTTAGTATTTCTTCGAATGCTGCCTGTGGTTAAGCCAGTTGTCTGCGTATACCTTGGCAAGCTCACCGGATTTAATGATCAGGATATTCTCCGCGTTCTTGCTCTCAGCCGGGTAGGTGTAGTTGAAAGAGCCTGTAATGACGGTCTCGCGGTCGATGACCATGATCTTATTATGAGCATTTGCATGTCTGCCGTCGATGTAGACGGACACGCCGCCTTTCGAAAGCGTTTTTGCTGTTTTATATTGCTGATTTATCTGTTCGCCTTTATCAAGGATGACCTCGACATTTACCCCCCGTTTCTGCGCATTCACGAGGGCGTTCCTCAACGACACCGAGGTGAATAAGAACATCTGGACAAGGATCTCCCGTGTTGCTCTTTCCGTTTCTCTTACAATCTTGTCGGTGCACCCTCCTCCGGGGTTGAAGCAGACCTTCGCAGGGGTGTTATTAAGTGTCAGGTCTGTCCCCTGGGACGGATATGGGAATGCGGTATAAATGGCGATCGCAAACAGGCATACAACGAAGATCTTTTTCATTGTTGTTCTCCCGGCAATGGATTTTGTTTATTGTAAATCGCAAATGAGCAATGGGTCAATATGAATTCGATAGTTGATAGCAAGCCGGATCCTGGATACTTGATACTGGATGCTGACGACGACCACGTTGAATAAATTTTTTCAACGTTCTATGTTCAATGTAAATGTAAAATGTTTAAACTTTTCACTTTTCACGTTTCACTTTTCACGGCATCAGTTCTTGTCTCTTGACGATCGCGCCCCTTGCGCTCACGGTGAGGATCTCTGCAGGGATGCTCGTTTTTGCCAGAGCCAGTGCCTGCTGCACTATGAGGGGCATCTTTGAACAGCACGGGACTTCCATGATCAGAATGGTGACGCTCCGGATACTCGTTGTTCTGAATATATCGTGAAATTTATTTACGTATTCTTCTGCGTCATCGAACTTTGGACATCCCAGGAGCACTACCCTGCCTTTGAGAAAATCGTGGTGGAAGTTCGGATAGGCAACAGGCGTGCAGTCAGACGCCACAAGGAGATCGGCGCCTTTCAAAAACGGCGCTGCCGGTGGAACGAGCTTGATCTGTACGGGCCAATGGGATAGGGCAGAAGATATATCCGACTGCGAAACGGGTCGATCTGCCGCTTCACAGGAGCTTCCGAACATCTGGATGTGCGTTGACGGACAACCGCAGGGAAGAACGTCGAGAGTTCGGGGTTCGGGTTTCGGAGCCATCGCTTGTTTCTCTCCGCTCCCTGCTCCCTGCTCTATGCTGTTTTTGTGGTGTTCGACCGCTTCTGGATCGAAGGCGTCAGCTTCCCGTTCAACGATGCTGATCGCGCCTTCAGGGCATTCGCCGAGACAGGCGGCGAGCCCGTCACAGTAATTTTCCGATACAAGCCTCGCCTTGCCGTCAACGAGATCTATGGCGCCCTCAGCGCAGGCAGAAACGCACTGCCCGCAGCCGTTGCAGCGCTCCTCATCTATATTCACTATCTTTCTTTTTATTTTCATGATCACCTCCTTTTCAGTTCATAACTGATAGCAAATTCAAGATTTCGGTAAGCAGTAGGGAGTAAGCAGTAAAGACTTTTCTTGCCTACTGCATACTGCCTACCTTGATTTTGCTAAATGCATTACCCCAGTATCGCCTTCAGGTCAGCCTCCGGTGTCGAGATCGGCTTGATGTCGTAGTTCTTCACGAGAACGTTGAGTATATTAGGCGTGATGAAGGCCGGGAGCGTCGGCCCCAGCCGCATATTCCTGATGCCCAGATAGAGAAGCGTAAGGAGGATCGCCACAGCCTTCTGCTCATACCATGACAGGATGAGAGAGAGGGGGAGCTCGTTAACGCTTACGTTAAAGGCCTTGGAAAGGGCAACGGCGATCTGTATGGCGGAATAGGCGTCATTGCACTGGCCTACGTCAAGGAGTCTCGGGATGCCGCCGATGTCTCCAAGGTCCTTGTCGAAGAAACGGAACTTGCCGCAGGCAAGGGTCAGGACGATGCAGTCCTTCGGTACCTTTTCCACGAATTCCGTGTAATAGTTTCTGCCAGGCTTCGCGCCGTCGCAGCCTGCAACAAGGAAGAAATGCTTTATCTGCCCGCTCTTTACCGCTTCAATTACCTTGCCGGCAACGCTCATTACCGTATTCCGCGCAAACCCAACCATCACCGATCCGCCGTTCCGGTCATTATCGAACCCGGACATAGAGAGCGCCTTCTCAATAACGGGCTTGAAGTTCCCGTCGCTTATGTGTTTTACACCTGGCCACCCGACAGTGCCTGTGGTGAAGATATTGTCCTTGTAAGAGTCGAGGGGTTTCTGGATGCAGTTCGTGGTCATCAGGATAGCGCCGGGGAATGCGCTGAACTCCTTGTGCTGGTTCTGCCACGCGGTGCCG
>DLMV01000019.1:10725-11333 GCA_002478225.1 Deltaproteobacteria bacterium UBA7527
TTGTGCTGGTTCTGCCAGGCGGTCCCGTAATGCCCGTAGAAGTGTTCGTATTTTTTAAGGTTGGGGTACCCGTGCGCAGGAAGCATTTCGCCGTGTGTATATACGTATATCCCTTTGCCTTGCGTCTGCTGCAAAAGCTCATCGAGATCTTTCAGGTCATGGCCCGACACCAGGATCGCCTTGCCTTTCTTCGCGCCGAGAGGCACCTTTGTGGGTACGGGGTGACCGTAGGACCCAGTATTTGCCGCGTCGAGGAGTTCCATCGTCCTTAAATTGATCTCCCCGCATTTAAGCACCATCGACAGCCATTCATTGAGCGATAGCTTGTTCTCCAGGATTGCCCTTAATGCTTCGTGAATGTAAGCGTATACGGCATCGTCTTCCTTTCTGAGAAGCTGCGCGTGGTAGGCGTACGCTGCGACCCCCTTGAGCCCGAAGAGAAGGGTATGCATCAGAGAGGTGATGTCCGGATCGGCGTTAGCCAGGTTCTTCAACCCGAATGCTTCACCCTGTTTCGCGAGCCCTGCAGTTGACGCTTCGGGTTTTATGAGGCTCCGACCATCAAGAAAGCCGGCATTGCCGCCTTTTGTTCTTATTGCGTCTATCAG
>DLMV01000019.1:11453-11913 GCA_002478225.1 Deltaproteobacteria bacterium UBA7527
GTCTTATTGCGTCTATCAGACCATCTCTCAGTGCAACGGATTGATCGATAAGTGATGCGAGCCGCGATGGATCGAAATCAACATTTGTCAGGGTATGGAAGAGCGCCTCGATGGTAAAGACGTTGACCTTGCGGTCGGTTAACCCCAGCTTCCGTGCCTCCACGGCGTAATACGAGAGCTCTTCGAGGAGATATACCAGAAGATCTTGAAGCGCTGCCACATCCGATTGTTTACCGCAGACGCCTACCTTGCTGCACCCTTCGCCTTTTGCCGTCTGTTCACACTGATAACAAAACATATGCCCCTCCTTAAATGGTTTTTTGTTTCATTGTATGTAATATAGGGGAGAATTGACCGGCGTGCCTTGACTTAAGTCAAAAATAGGAGAAAATCAGGGAAAAGTGCCGTAAGTCGCGAGGCGTAAGGGGATGAATCCCGTGAAATGTGAAAAGTAAAAGGT
>DLMV01000019.1:12175-13091 GCA_002478225.1 Deltaproteobacteria bacterium UBA7527
TCAGCTATGAGCTATGAGCCGCCCTATACGCATGACGGCATGTATTCGGATTTCGTAGGTGGTCTCGTTACGGTGTGAAGTTCGATAACTGGTAAGGGGCGTCTTTTTCCTCAAGGATCTCTTTCTTTTCAAAGTATATCTGTTTGTCGGCAATCTCCCTCAATGCCGTGACGATCTCTTTGTTGGAAGATTTTACAAGGGGTTTGGCGCCCTTTATCAGCTGTTTTGACCTTTTTGCCGCCAGGTGGACAAGCTCGAAACGGTTTTCCACGGTCTCCATGCAATCTTCAACAGTTATTCTCGCCATGTGCTGTTCTCCTTACGCTTTCTATGATCTTTTTAAAATCTTTGTAAGCCTGGGTGAGTTCAATATTAACAATAGTATACTCGAATTGATCTTTTTGTTCAATCTCTTCTTTTGTGCTTTTCATCCTTAAGGCGATTTCCTTTTCCCCCCTCAGGGTGAGCCTTTTAATAAGCTCGTCCTTTGTGGGCGGCGCGATGAATATAAGGTGGGCGTTTGAGCACTTCCCCTTAACGCTGAGAGCGCCTTTAACATCGATGTCAAGGATAACGTCGATGCCCTGCCGCATTATGTCAAGCACCTCCTGTCTCGGCGTGCCGTATAGGTAGTTGTGGACATTCTCCCATTCGAGGAAAAGATCTTTTTCGACCATCTCCTGAAAGGTCTTTTTGTCAACAAAATAATAATCTTTTCCGTTTATTTCATGATCCCTTTTCTGCCGTGTTGTGTAAGAGACCGAGAACCTGCTGTTGTTATCGCTCTTTAAGAACTTCTCGATGATCGTCGATTTCCCGACCCCGGAAGGCCCCGACACTACGATAAGATGCCCCTTCTTCTTAGTGGTATCCACACTCGTCACTCCACATTCTGCACCTGCTCCCGCATCTTTTC
>DLMV01000019.1:13204-13931 GCA_002478225.1 Deltaproteobacteria bacterium UBA7527
TGCACCTGCTCCCGCATCTTTTCGATCTCCACCTTTACCTGAATAACGCGCTCATTAATGAAAAGGTCATTCGCCTTGCTCCCTATGGTATTCGTTTCCCTCACCATTTCCTGGATAATAAAATCGAGTTTCCTCCCTACGGGTTCATCCGACGCAAGGGTGTCCATGAAATTTGCGATGTGCCCCTTCAGCCGAACGATCTCTTCGGCGATATCGAGACGCTCCATGTATACTGCCAGTTCCTGCAGGATCCTCGTTTCATCAATGGATGCTGTCTTTGCTGTTTCAATGATCCTCTCCCGCAATCTGTCTTCATGCATCCTGATCGTCTGGGGCCATTGCTCTTCAATTGCTGCGATATTGCACACAATGGCGTCTGCTCTCGCAGTGAGGTCCTGCCTGACCAGATTTCCTTCTCTTTCTCTTTCCTGGTTGAGCTGGACAATAAGCTTTTCGAAAGACTGCATGAGTATATCCTCATTGATGTTGTTGTTCTCTTCATATGAGAAGATGTCTTTAAAACTGAAGACATTATCGACCGTCAGGTCGCCCTTTATGGCGTACTTCTCCTTTAAGGTTTTTATCATTTCCACATATTGCGCGAGGACATTCTCGTTTATCTTTTGGATGCCGGACTGTTCATTTGTCCGTTCCCATTTTATTGTGACGTCAACCTTCCCCCTCTTGATATAGCGTTTGACGAGCTCGCGCAGTTTTTGTTCATAGA
>DLMV01000019.1:14053-15351 GCA_002478225.1 Deltaproteobacteria bacterium UBA7527
CTCGCGCAGTTTTTGTTCATAGAGGTAATCAGCCTTGGGAAGCTTGATGCTGATCTCGAGGTAGCGGTTGTTTAATGCCCGCGCTTCCCCGTATAGTTTTCCTTCCGGGGACTCGGCTTCCAATTTTGCGAATCCTGTCATGCTTTTTGGCATCGCAGCACCTGTTTATAGTTTTCTCTCCATTCATTGAAGATGGAGATCGTCTTTGCCTCGCTGTAATCCGGATATGTCCATTCGAGCGGTTTGTAAGTCCCGTTGCTGTATATTAGCGTCAGATCGCCATATACCCCGCTGCCGATATAGATCCTATGGGTATATCCCTTCGTTGTTGCGAGTATAACATTTTCAAGGGAGATATATCCAGGGTCAATGTTCACCCTTCTCATGAGGTTCTCCGAGAAGGCGAGCTCCAGCTCATTTGTCTTCAGTTTGATCCGGGGAAGCAGCTCCCTTGCGAAGAGCCCCCTGAAAAGGATGAACACGCGCACAAGGTCCTTCCCCATCTCCTTCTCATAATAGTCTGTATGCGAAAATGCTTCAGGCCGGCTTTCTTCCTGGATCGCATCTATCTCATTCTCAAGCATTTTGAGGGCGCTTCGGAGGGCCGCCTCTTCTCTAAAGATAAGACTTGCGAAAAGTTTTACTGGTTTTGGGTCTTTTGGAGTTCCCATAGGATAAAATACTCTCTGTTCTTTTTTTCTTTCTCTCTCGGTGCTTCTACCACATTTACCGGGGCAATTCCAAGGGATTTCCCGTAGGCCTGGATGTCATCCATGACCTTTTGTATTTTCTCTTCGCCCTTAACGATGCCGTCCTTCCCAACCTCGAATCTTCCAACCTCGAACTGCGGCTTAACGAGCGATATGATCTTGCTCCCTGGTTTCATGAACTGGATCATAGGAGGGAGTATCTTTTTGAGGGATATGAAAGAGACATCAATGGTTATGAGATCTACCGTTTCACCGATATCGTCGAACCGTAAATACCTGGCATTACAGTTTTCCTTCAAGATCACCCTCTCATCATTTCTCAAGCTCTCGTGAAGCTGGTGGGTGCCGGCATCTACAGCGTGGATCGTTGCTGCGCCATTCTCCAGCAGGCATTCAACAAACCCTCCGGTTGATGATCCTATATCGAGCGCTCTTTTCCCTTTAACATTGACCTGAAATGCTTCAAGCGCTCTTTTGAGCTTGACCCCGCCGTAGCTTACATAGGGGATCGGGTTCTTTTTGATCTTGACGGCAATATCTTCGGGATATTTTTGGTCGGGTTTTTCGACACGCTGGTTCCCAATATAG
>DLMV01000019.1:15489-16710 GCA_002478225.1 Deltaproteobacteria bacterium UBA7527
CCCCCGCCATTATGAATATCCTTGCTTTTTCGCGGGATGGAGCGAGACCTTTTTTTGTGAGGATGACGTCTATTCTTTCTTTAGCCACTCTCGTATTGCCCTTGCAATGCCTTCAAGGTCCAGGCCGATACTGTTTCTCAAGCTTTTCGGGCTGCCGTGGGTTATGAAGGCGTCGGGAATACCAAGACATTTCACAGGAACAACCACCCCTTCTTTTGATAAGAGCTCCATGACGCCGCTTCCGAAGCCACCCATAATTGTGTTCTCTTCGACGGTCAGGATGCGCCCCGTCTGTTCTGCAATCTTAAGGAGCAGTTCCCTGTCCAGTGGTTTTATGAACCGTCCGTTGATAACAGAGCACTCTATGCCCTCTCCGGCAAGCCCCTCTGCTGCCGACAAGGCTGGCTGCACCATGTTGCCGCAGGCGATCACTGCTGCATCGGAGCCGCTTCTGAGAACTTCCCAGGTGCCGAGCGGTATCTCTTTAAACTGTTCATCGATATGCACGCCGGGGGTCTCGCCTCTTGGATAACGTATTGTCACAGGACACTCGTAAAGATAGGCGGAGTAGAGCATGTGCCTCAGTTCGTTTTGATCCTTCGGCGCCATGAGCACCATGTTCGGGATGTGTCTGAAGTAGGAAAGATCGAATGCGCCATGATGGGTAGGGCCATCCTGGCCTACGATCCCGCTTCTGTCAGCTGCGAACACAACAGGGAGCTTCTGGAGACAGACGTCGAGAATGATCTGGTCGAAGGCCCTCTGGAGGAAGGTTGAATATATGGCGACGAACGGTCTTAAACCCCCAAGAGCGAGAGCGGCGGCGAACGTGACCCCGTGCTGTTCCGCAATGCCGATGTCGTAGAATCGTTCAGGATAAAGGCTGGAAAACTTGTCAAGCCCTGTGCCGAGCCCCATCGCTGCCGTGATCGCCACTATCTTATCATCTTTTTTGGCAAGCTCCACTATTGTGTCGCCAAAAACATCTGTATAGGTGCGTGAGCCGCTGTGTGTGGAATTGCCCGTCGTCATCTCGAACGTTGAAATGCCATGGAACTTCTCAGGATCGTCTTCTGCGTAAGGGTACCCTTTCCCCTTTTTTGTTATCACATGGATCAGGACGGGGCCTTTGAATCGCTTGATGTTCTTCAGGGTGTCTGTAAGGTTGCCAAGATCGTGTCCGTCAACAGGACCAAAATACTGGAAGCCGAGCTCCTCGAA
>DLMV01000019.1:16851-18754 GCA_002478225.1 Deltaproteobacteria bacterium UBA7527
TACTGGAAGCCGAGCTCCTCGAAGAGTATCCCGGGAATAAAAAATCCCTTGATAGCCTCCTCGAAATGCTTTGCCGCCTTATACACGGCAGGATGTTTTTTTGTAATGTTCTTGATCTCCTCTCTGATGTTGCTGATGAACTCCCCTGTCATCATCCTGTTCAGGTATGAAGAGAGGGCGCCGATATTCTTTGATATAGACATCTCATTATCGTTGAGGACGACGATGATATCGCTTTTAAGATGACCGGCATGGTTCAGGGCCTCAAATGACATGCCGCCTGTCAGAGAACCGTCGCCGATAACGGTCACGATCTTATGGCTCTCATTCCTTTTCTTTTTCGCCTCCGCCAGGCCAACGGCTATTGAGATAGAATTGCTTGCATGGCCTGTATCCCAGGTGTCGTATTTGCTTTCCTGTCTGAGAGGGAAACCGCTTAGTCCGCCATCCTGCCTGATCGTACTGAAGCTGTCATGCCTGCCCGTGAGGATCTTATGCGTATAGCACTGGTGCCCTACATCCCAGATGATCCTGTCCTCAGGTGTATCGAACACGTAGTGGAGCGCAATGGTGAGTTCCACGACGCCGAGGTTCGATGAAAGATGGCCGCCGGTCCTGGAGATGACATTAATGATAAAGGGCCGTATTTCCTCAGCAAGCCGTACAAGCTCCGGGATCGTAAGTTTTTTTAAGTCTTTTGGTGAATGGACCTTTTCGAGGAGCATTACGAAACCCTGTTGCCTATGTATTGAGCGATCTCTTTGAGTATCAGGGCATTTTCTCCAAGAAAATCAATTGAAAGGACTGCTTCGTTGATGAGCTGTTCGAGCTTATACTTTGATGCCAGGATGCCGTAATGTTTTATATAGGTCTGCTTATTCGTGTCTTTTTTCAGCCTTTTGCCGACTATCTCCTCGTCTCCCTCGGTGTCCAGTATATCATCCATGATCTGGAACGCCAGCCCTATGCATTCGCCATACTTTGTGAAGCTTTTGAGCTCTTTTGGTTTTGCTGTGCCCGCGATGGCACCTATCCTGACCGATGCCCTGATAAGCGTGGCGGTTTTGTGCATATGAATGTACTGGAGGATATTTTTTGACCCTTCCTTGCCATCATAGAGTATGTCCATAACCTGTCCGCCTATCATCCCCTCTGCCCCTGCTGCGCTGGCTATCTCGAAAATGATCTGTTTAAGGATCTTCGGGTTCAGCCTTTCTGTATAACGGGTGTCGGTTAACACCCTGAAGGCCTCTGTAAGAAGGCCGTCTCCTGCCATGACCGCAAGGGCTTCGCCAAAGGCCTTATGGCATGTAGGTCTCCCGCGCCTCAAGTCATCATTGTCCACACACGGAAGGTCATCATGGATAAGGGAATAAGTGTGGATCATTTCGAGGGCGCAGGCGCAGGGAAGAAGATCGTCGCTGCTTTTCCCTTTGGCTTCGCAGGCTGCGATCGCAAGAACAGGGCGTATCCTCTTGCCATTGGAGAATAACATGTATTCCATGGCATCTCTCAGGATGCCCGGAGTTGAAACAAAGGAAGCGCAGATCTCCTTCAGGGTATTTTCTATGACGATCTTTTTGTCGTGCAGATATGTACCGAGATCCACTATTCTTCCTGTAAAAACGGTTTTTTCTCTATAGTGCCGTTTTCCTTTTTTAGCAATATTTCGACCTTTTTCTCTATTTCGTCAAGTCTTTTTGAGAGCTCTTTGGTCAGTGCCAGCCCTTCCTTAAAAAGGTTAAGAGCTTCATCAAGAGGGATCTTGCCGTCATCAAGGGTCTTGACGATGTTCTCAAGTTTTTTCAGCCCTTCTTCGAATTTCATGTAGGTTATAATTATAGAATTTCACGTACTACATTGCAAGCATTTCGTTGAAGCCCGTGAAATGTAAAATGTGAAA
>DLMV01000019.1:18883-19594 GCA_002478225.1 Deltaproteobacteria bacterium UBA7527
CCCGTGAAATGTAAAATGTGAAATGTAAGATGTTTAAAACCTCATTGTTTTGCACTCTACCGGTTGAAGGCCGGCAGTATTATTCAGCATCAAGCATCGAGTAACCTGTATATGCCATTTTGTGATACAATTATCAGCATCATGCACATTCGGTACGGTGTAAGCGAAACGATCGGCTGGCGGGATAGCATGGAGGATGAACATGCAATCTATGAAAGACCAAAGGAGCGTTTTTTCGGCGCTGAGATATATGACGGCCACGGCGGCAAGGCTGCATCACGTATAGCTGTCGATATGCTTACACCTTATTTCATGCACAACAGGGCGCAGGACATGGAGAGAACGCTCCGGGAACGACGGAATGATCGTGATCTTCTGAGAGAGGCTTACCTGGCCGTTGATGATCATCTTCTGGAGAGATGCACGCGAAGCGGCACAACGGCGGCGCAATTCTACATTATGAGGGATCGCTTTATTGCCGCCAATGCAGGGGACACGCGCGTCATCATCGGAACAAAAGACAATGTCGCCGTCCTTACCGTTGATCATAAGCCTGACCTCCCCGGCGAGGCCATGAGGATCGAGAACCTTGGCGGAGAGGTGATACGTGTAGGAGTGCCGAGGGTGCAGGGGATACTTGCCATAAGCAGGGCGCTGGGCGATCTGCATCTGAAACCATATGTGATCGCCGAACCGAGGGTTGTAGAAGGG
>DLMV01000019.1:19720-20056 GCA_002478225.1 Deltaproteobacteria bacterium UBA7527
GGCTCGCAAAGGAAAATGATTATGCGGTCCTTGCCTGCGACGGCGTCTGGGATGTCCTCACGCCTGAAGCTGTTATCAGGGAGGCAAGGAGGTTGGGGGATCCGCAGAAGGGCGCCGACGGGATAGCAAAGAAGGCGCTTGACCACGGAAGCACTGATAATATCACCGTTGTGGTCATCGACCTGAGGGAATATACAGGCGCGATAAGAAGAAATACCATGAAGATCGCAGCAATTACTGATTACGGGGCAGAAGAATAGATAAAGACAGTGAAAGGTAAGAGGTGAAAAGATCTCGTGGGTCGTAAGGAGTAAGGGCGTGAGGCGAGAGAACCCG
>DLMV01000019.1:20224-20843 GCA_002478225.1 Deltaproteobacteria bacterium UBA7527
CCCCCTTACGCCTTACGACCCACGGGTGTTCCATATTTTTCGATATACAATATCCGATCGAGGCGGATGCATTACCCGGTGAATCATGCCCTCGCATATGGTATGATGTGATATGCCGTATTTTGTCGTCCATGAGCACCATTCGAAGAATCTCCACTATGATCTCAGGATCGAGATCAATGGGGTGCTGAGATCGTGGGCTGTGCCTAAGGGGCCATCGATGTCGCCTAAGGACAAGCGTCTTGCGATCAACGTCGATGACCATCCGCTCGAATACGGTACATTCGAAGGGATCATCCCTGAAGGCTTCTACGGAGCAGGGCCTGTTCTCATCTGGGATTCGGGAGACCTCGATCTGTTGGATAACGATATGGCAAAAGGACGCATCGGATTTTTGTTGAAAGGGAAAAAACTGAAAGGGGCATTTGTGCTGACGCGGCTTAGAGGCAAGGACAAAGAGTGGCTTCTGATCAAAAAGCAGGATGAGTTTGCCGTGCCTGTTTTTGTTATGAAGCCTGAGCTTACGGAGAAGAGGCTGAGGACGCTCAGGGAGCAAGCGCCGCCGTGCGACATGGATGAGGGATGATAGATCCATAGGGCTTGCGTCGCCCCCTCCAGC
>DLMV01000019.1:20970-61905 GCA_002478225.1 Deltaproteobacteria bacterium UBA7527
GGCTTGCGTCGCCCCCTCCAGCATGAGGTATTTTGAGCGAGGGGTCTATTTATGAAGACAGGCGTATTCTTTCACCCGGAGTTCCGGAATAAGGACTGGCCCATCATCGGAGATAAGTTCCGCAATTTTCCAATGGTCATGGAGCGGGACCTGTCGCTCCCCGGAGTGGCGCTCTTCGAATCAGAGCCGGCAGAAGAAGAGGTATTGCTTTTGACCCATACCGTTCATTATCTTGCCGACGCAAGGAGGAGCTGGTATTACAATGGCGCAAGGCTTGCCGTTGGCGGATGCGTCAGGGCAGGCGAGATGGTCGCAAAAGGCGAGCTGGAAAATGCGCTGGTTTTCGCTGTCGGCGCAGGCCATCATTCAGGGAGGGAAACAGGATGGGGAGGGACGTACCTTTCCTGCACAGGACCTGCCATTGCGAATATCAGGAGAAGAACAGGCATGAAGCGGTTCGCCATTATTGACACGGACTGTCACCACGGGGACGGCACGCGGTCTATCTTTGAGGACGATCACGATGTGCTTCATGTCTGCTTTTGCAGCTACAGCAACGTGACCGGGAGCGGAACGAACGTGGACGTTGATGTGTGGGGACGCACCACAGATGCGGAGTATATGCGCGCGGTCAGATCTGAATTTATTGAGAGGGCAAAGGGATTCAAGCCTGAGATCATCTTCCACAACCTCGGCCACGATACGGCGCAGGGTGATTACGGCGATATTGGGCTGACGATGGATTTTTTCCCTCAGCTCGCGCAGGCAATAAAAGATGCCGCAGAGGAGATATGCGGCGGCAGGTACATCATCATCACCCACGGCGGGTGTCGCGCAGATGTGGCAGAGCATATCTTTCCCAGGATCGTAGAGATCCTGGCAACGGATTAAAAATTAGCGGAAATCCTCCTCTTGCCCGGCAGCCACCTGGAATAAATACTCGTTGCATCGTCGTATTCCTTATGGTAAAAACGTGAAGAAGGATCAACCGGAATGAATGCAATGGGAAGACCCGGCATCACAAGGACAAAGATCGTATTCTGTGCCCTTCTCGCTATGGCCTCAGTGTGCTCTGCGATCGATGTCTCCAATGCCTTTCAGCAGAAGGATCTGGACAAGCTCTTGACGACAAGACAATGTGAGTGGTGCGACCTGCGTAGGGCCGATCTCTCGGGATCAAAGCTCTCAGGAGCCCGGCTTGGAGGGGCGGCGCTCTCAAATGCAAACCTTTCCAACGCCGACCTCTCAGGCGCCAACATGCGCAGCACATATATGTACGGTGCCAATCTTACGGGCGCCAACCTGAGCAGAGCCAAACTGGACAAGGCCAACCTGAGGGAGGCAGAACTATCAGGCGTCAACCTGTTGGATGCCAGCCTTTCAGAGACCATGTGGAGAAACAGATCAAGGTGTCTGGAAGGCTCAGTGGGGGAATGTAAGGGTGATCCTTCCCGTCAAGGAACGTCTGAAAAGGGGATTGGATTCTAAGCTATAGGCGACCACGCGTCTGCGTGCTGAACCAACAACTCTGCGGAACGTATAAGGAGGCAAAGACATGAAATACCAGGTCGGTGAAGTGGGCAGGGTTGTCGTGGCGCAGCTTGACGATGACGACGCAATACTCGAATGCCTCGCCGGTATTGTTAAAAAGGAGAAGATAAAGGCAGGCATCTTCTACCTTCTTGGCGGTATAAAGGAAGCAAAGATCGTCGTAGGGCCGGTCCAGGATGTGATGCCGCCGACGCCAACGTGGCGGGAGCTCGTGGAAAGCCATGAGACGCTGGGGATAGGTACGATATTCTGGCACAAGGACGAACCGAAGCTGCATTTTCATGGCGCCTACGGGAAGCGGGATACGGTGAAGGCAGGCTGCCTCAGGGAAGAGGCGAAGACGTTCCTCATCATGGAAGCGGTCATTGTTGAGATAAAGGGGATCAAGGCTGTGCGCGACCTCGACCCGCTGTCCAACATGGTGCTGCTTAGATTATTGGGGAATTAGTTCTTAGAGCGGGGATAGCAGATCATGCTGCTCTTATATGTTCATGCCTGGTTTATGTGTACCGGTTCTTTGCTCATCTTGATGGGTTTTGCCGTCGTTCGATTTATGAAGAGAAAAACCTGGTGGCTCAAATTTCACAAACTACTGGCAATACCGGGTGCATCATGCGCCGTATTGGGATTCTGCGCCGTGGTTCTGGATATTGCTCTGGCGGGAGGGCAGCACCTTAGAACACCTCATAGTCATATCGGGATCGCCGCCGTCATCCTTCTTATTGCAGTGCCTGTCCTCGGGTTCATGCAGTTCAGGTTCATACAGCACGTCAGGGCCATCAAGGGACTGCACATCTGGTCAGGGAGGACCGCCCTCATACTCATGCTTGCCAATATCCTGATCGGGCTATCGATGATCGGGATGCTGTAGGGCCTCATCTTCATTTTGCCATATTCCACCTTACCCCAGATAGGCAATACCATGAAAATCTTGACAATAAGCCCGCTCTCTTTTATTATGTGATGTACTTTCACCGTCAACAAAACCTAAGAATCTTGATAAACAGGGTAATGATGGGACGGATACAATATTACATACGTTTTATTATTATTATATGTCTCACCACTTTTTCTTTTGCCCTTGCCGAAGAACCGGCTATCAAAAAAGGCGAATCGTTAGACCTGGCGCGCTGCATCGAGATCGCGCTTGCACAGCATCCATCGATCATGAGCTCCCGTTATACGGTCCGCGCAAAAGAGTCGCAGCTCGAACAGGCAAAAGCGCCCTACTATCCGAAAGTAGACACCCAGGCAAGCTTCAACAGATATTTTGTTGAGAAGAACACCCTTGATCCCTATTTCCCCGTAGGATTGCACAACGAGAATATAGGGAGTGCAAGCCTGTCGCAGACGATCTATGATTTTGGCAAAACCCCGATGGACGTGAAGACCAGGTCCTTCGATGTTGAGTCATCCCGCTTTGAACTGGAAGATGTGATGACGACCATTATCAGCAACCTGAAAACGTCCTATTACGGGGTCCTGAAGGCAAAGCGTTCGAGAGACGTTAACCTGGAAATTGTGGGGCAATACAGGCAGCACCTCGGCCAGGCAAAAGTGCTTTTCGAGGCAGGAAAAAAACCGAAGTATGATGTCACAAAGGCTGAACTGGACCTGAGCAATGCCCAGCTTGACCTCATTACCTCAGAGAATGACCTGAAGGTCGCCTGGGTTAAGCTCTATAATGCGATGGGTGTGAATGTAACAGACCAATTTACCATAAACGACAGCCTTTTTTTCGAAGAGTATGCCATAACCCTTGAGAATGCGCTGGACAGGGCATATCAGAACAGGCCCGACCTTCGATCTCTCATCGCGCAAAAAAGCTCTGCGGAGGCATCTGTTGACCGTGCGAAAAGAGATTTTTTTCCAACCATATCCGGCAATGCGCGGTACAATTTCCAGGGCAGCCAGTATCCCCTTGGCCAGGTATGGAACGCAGGCGTGTCGATGAACATGAATATCTTCGAAGGAATGTTGACAAAGAACAAGATCGAGGAATCGATCGCAAAGACAAGATCGGTGGCAGCGCAGATCGAGGCGAAGAGGCTTGACATCTTCCTTGATGTGAAGCAATCCTATCTGAACCTCCTCAAGGCAAAGGAAACCATCTCGAACACGGAGGTGCAGATAAGGCAGGCAACAGAAAATCTTGAGCTTGCCAATTTGCGGTATTCGGCAGGACTGGCCGACCCTCTTGAGGTTACCGATGCTACCGTTGGTTACAGCAAGGCAAAACTTGCCAACATAAGCGCGCTCTATGATTACAAAACCGCCCAGGCTAATATAGAAAGGGCTATGGGGAACAAATAATGAAGCGTCGAAAGACCATTATTATCATTTGCATAATTGTTGTAGTCGCAGTGGCCTATGGCTACCTGTCCAAGAAGAAACAGCCGTTGCCAGTGCACCACAGTGTGCCTGTGCTGGCCGGGAAGGCCGTGCAAAAGACCATGCCCGTCATCATCGAGGCGATCGGGACGGTCGAGGCGTATAATTCGGTTACGATATATGCGCGGGTCGTAGGGCAGCTTCTCAGGATCCATTTCAACGAAGGGCAGGATGTCAAGAAGGGTCAGCCCCTGTTCACGATCGATCCTGCACCTTTCCAGGAAAAACTGAGAATGTCTGAGGCAAAGCTCGCCCAGGATATGGCACAGCTTAAATATAATGAGGATGAGGCAAAGCGCTATGCCTTTCTCCTTGAAAAGGGCGCTGTTGCGACCTCCGACTATGAGAACAAACAGACCCTTGCCCTGACGCAGCAGGCAACGGTGAGGGCGAGCAAGGCCGATGTCGATACAGCGCGCCTTAACCTTGAATACTGCTACATACGTTCTCCTCTCGACGGGAGGACGGGGGCGCATCTTGTCAATGAAGGGGCAATGATCAAGGAGAATGACACAAAGCTCGTTGTAGTAAATCAGATCCCGCCGATCAATGTAAGATTTTCTATTCCGGAAAAGCAGCTTCCCGAGGTCAGAAGGTATGTGACATCCGGGGCAATGAAAGTAAAGGTGAGCCCTCAGGGCATCCAAGAAGCCCCTGTCGAGGGGAAATTGACGTTCATAGACAATACGGTAGACAAAACTACCGGCATGATCCTCCTCAAAGCTGAATTCAAAAACAGCGATAAACTTCTCTGGCCCGGGCAGTTCGTCAGTGTGGTCCTCAATCTCACGGAGGAGCAGAACGCAGTTGTCGTCCCCGCAAAGGCCGTACAGATAGGGCAGAAGGGGCATTTTGTCTTCGTTGTAAAACCCGATAAGAAGGCTGAGCTGAGGAATGTTGCCGTTTCAAGGACGATCGGCGAGGAGACCGTTCTATCGAAAGGGGTCAATGCAGGAGAAACGGTTGTGACCGATGGTCACCTGAAACTGAAAGATGGTTTCCCTGTTGAGATACGGGAATCGCTGACATCGGGGAGCACAGGGACACCAACGAAACCGGCAAGCGGCGGTGAACAGACAAAAAGCGCCCCGGGTAATAAAAAGTGAACATCTCGGCGTTATGGATAAAAAGACCGGTCATGACCATCCTGGTCATGTTCGGCATCCTTTTCTTCGGCATCGCAAGCTACCAGGGCCTGCCTATCAACAACCTTCCTGCCGTTGATTTTCCGACCATCCAGGTTACGGCATCCCTGCCGGGGGCAAGCCCGGAGACGATGGCGTCGAACGTGGCCAAACCACTGGAAAAGCATTTCTCAACGATCCAGGGCCTCCAGTCGATGTCTTCAACGAGCTATACAGGCTCCACAACGGTCATCCTTCAGTTCTCTCTTGAACGGAATATCGATGCCTGCGCGCAGGATGTAAATTCAAAGCTCGCAGCGGCCCAGGGAGACCTGCCGGGCAACATGCCCAGCCCCCCTATATACGATAAGGTGAACCCGTCGGATCAGCCTATCATGTATTTTGCCCTTACTTCCGAGTCCATGCCGCTTATTGAGCTCAACGATTACGCAGAGAATTATCTTGCCCAGAACTTCACCATGGTCAACGGCGTCTCTCAGGTCATTGTATATGGACAGAAATTCGCAGCCCGCATCCAGGTAAACCCGAAGCTCCTTGCCAACATGGGCATAGGCATCGACGATGTCTCAAGCGCGATCCAGAAGGCAAACGTCAATCTCCCCGGGGGAACGCTCGACGGTCCGTACCAGGCCTTTACGATCGACTCGAACGGCCAGTTGATGGTCGGTGAGGCATACAGGGAGGTCATTGTTGCCTATCAGGACAGCAAACCAGTAAAGATCAAGGATATCGGCGACGCCATCAGCGGGATACAGAACGACAAACAGACCGCTGCCTGGTACATCTCAAAAGACAAGAAGCAGAGAGCGATCGTACTTGCCATCAAGAAACAGCCCGGATCAAATACGGTAAAGGTGGCGGACGGGATCAAACAATTGGTCCCCA
Organism: Deltaproteobacteria bacterium UBA7527; assembly: GCA_002478225.1. Taxonomy (GTDB): domain Bacteria; phylum Desulfobacterota; class Syntrophorhabdia; order Syntrophorhabdales; family Syntrophorhabdaceae; genus UBA5609. The sequence goes on from DLMV01000019.1 coordinate 26,943, forward strand.
GGCTGAAGACGATGCTGCCGGAGTCTGTTGAGTGGCATCTTCTTTACGACGCGTCCGATTACATAAAGGAATCGATAGATGATGTTGAGTTTACCCTGGTCCTGACGATCTTTATCGTCCTTATCATTGTGTTCCTTTTTCTCCGTTCCTTCAGATCGACCATTATACCGAACGTCGCTGTTCCTTTATCGATCATCGGCACCTTTGCAGTGATGAGCGTACAGGGCTTCAGCCTTAACAACCTTTCCATGATGGCCCTCGTACTCTGCGTGGGACTTGTCGTTGATGACGCCATCGTTGTTCTTGAGAACATTGTGCGGCGGATGGAAATGGGTGAAAGCGCCATGGATGCGTCGTATAAGGGTTCGCAAGAGATAGGCTTCACGATCATGTCCATGACCCTTTCTCTCGTGGTCGTCTTTATACCGATCCTTTTCATGCCCGGCATTGTCGGCAAGCTCTTTCACGAGTTCGCGGTCTGTATTGCCGCGGCCATACTCCTGTCCGGTTTTATATCCCTGACGCTTACCCCGATGATGTGCAGCCGGATACTCAAGAATATCGAAGAAAAGAAAGAGGGCAGGTTCTACAACACCACAGAACATATCTTCGAGGGTATGATCAGGTTCTACGGCCGCACCCTCCGTTTGGTGCTGGAACACCGCAGGCTGGCGCTCGCTGCTACGGTCATCGTCGTCGTTATCTCTGCATTTCTCTTCATGAGGATACCAAAGGGATTCCTGCCAAGCCAGGATCAGAACTTCATGATGGTGTGGATGCAGGCCGCCGACAAGATCTCTTATGACGATATGGTCCGGCACCAGGAGGCGGCCAATGAGATCTTGTCGCAGGAAAAGGATATAAAGGACTTTGTATCCGTTGCGAGCATGAACACCTATAACAGCGGCATTGTATTTGCCATGCTGAAGAACCTGAAGGACCGCAAAAGGTCTGTCAATGAGATCGTCAGCGATCTGAGGCCGATGCTGAACAGCATCCCCGGCCTTATCGCGTTCCCGCAGAACCCGCCCCCGATCCAGATAGGCGCCGGCAGCGCCCTTGCCGAATACCAGTTCACGTTACAGAGCTCGGATCTCAACGAGCTTTACAAGTATGCAATGATCTTTGAGGAGAAGATGCGGGCGGTCCCCGGCCTGGTCGATGTCAACTCCGATGTGAAATTGAACAATCCTAAACTGTATATCAACGTCGACAGGGACAAGGCGTCGGCGCTGGGGTTGAGCCTTGAACAGATCCAGAATACCTTCTTCTCAGCCTATGCCTCACGGAAGATCTCCACGATCTACGGCGCGCTCAACCAGTACTACGTGATACTCGAGGTGCAGCCCAGGTTCAAGGAAGACCCGAGCGCCCTTTCCTATCTTTACGTAAAATCGAATCAAGGGAAGCAGGTCCCCCTGGGAACCGTCGCGCATATCGTCGAGACCCTGGGGCCGCTGAACGTGAACCATACCGGTCAGCTCAATTCCGCTACCGTTGCATTCAACCTTAAGCCCGGACACTCGATAGGGGAGGCCGTTGACGCGACAAAAAAGATAGCAAGGGATGTGAGCCTGCCGCAGTCGATCGTGACAGGATTCCAGGGATCCGCGCAGGAATTCGAGAAATCCTTCGCGAGCATGGGTTTCTTGCTTTTTGTGACGGTCCTCGTTATTTACATGGTCCTCGGCATTCTCTATGAGAGCTTCATCCATCCTATCACGATCCTGACCGCTCTTCCGCTGGCGGCATGCGGAGCCCTGATGACCTTGTGGATCTTCGGGATGGAGCTTGATATGTATGGCATGGTGGGCATGATCATGCTCATCGGGATCGCGAAGAAGAACGGCATCATGATGGTTGATTTTGCGCTGGAGGCGGAAAGGACGGAAGGGCTGGACTCGGTAGGATCGATCCATAAGGCATGCATGACCCGCTTCAGGCCTATTATGATGACGACGATGGCGGCGCTCTTTGGAACGCTGCCCATTGCGCTCGGCATCGGAGCAGGGGGTGATGCCCGTCAGCCCATGGGCTTGGCGGTGGTCGGCGGCCTTTTTCTCTCCCAGCTCATGACGCTCTATATAACACCTGTCTTCTATGTCTATTTCGATGAGCTGAACAGGTGGCTCGGACGGAGAAGATCGAAGGGTAAAGACGATGAAATCCGTAAGTCGTAAGGCGTGAGTCATAAGGAGTAAAAATCTGCTCATGGCTGATGGCAAAAACGAACCGGGTTATTGCTGTTGCTATGAGCTGTCTTTCTCTCGATATACGATATACTGTGATCGGACCGATTCGCCGGTATGTTGATATAATATAACGAATTAAAAGGAGCTGACATGCCAAGAGTGACTGACGGTGTATATTTCATACAGGGAATGGACGAGTTTATTCCTGATTCCCATATGTATCTTATCGGCAAGCCCGATTCCAACGATATCTCGATCGTCGATGTGGGCCTGACAGGGAAGGGCGCTTACAAGATAGAGTCCATAAAGAAACAAGGGGTCAGCCTTTCGTCGGTCAAAAGGATCATTATGACGCATACCCACCTTGATCACATCGGCTGCCTCGGCGAGATAAGAAAGCAGATCCCCCGCGCTGAGCTGTGGGTTCACAGGCTTGAGGCAGAGCCGCTGGAACAAGGTGACGACAGGCCTGTTTACGGAATGAATGAGTTCAAAGGGATGTGCCAGATGCAGTATGGACTCAAGAAAGATGCCTTTCAGTTTCCTGTTGAGCGTAAGCTGGAAGACAGGGATATCCTTGAGATCGGAGACATGGTATGGGAAGTGCTCCATATCCCCGGACATTCAATGGGCGGCATTGCCCTCTACAATGAGGCTGCCAATATCCTGATACCGGGGGATGTGGTCTATGCTGACTATGCGATCGGCCGTTTCGACCTCTTTGGAGCGGACCCTGCTGCATTAAAGAGATCGCTTTATCGCCTTGCCGAGTTGAAGGTAGAGATCCTTTTGCCCGGCCATAACCAGATAGTTAAGGATCTGCCCGAGGATTACATCAAGAAAACGGCCAGGATGTGGGAACCGTATCTGCGGTAACCAGCAGCGTGAAAGGTGAAAAGTGAAATGTGAAAAGTAAAATGCTTTAAACATTTCACAATACACAGAAGGACCTTTATCATTTTTGCTGTTGACTATTCCGGTATTATGCAACGATAATAGATATATCGATGCATAATAAGAGCAGAACAAGATCTCACCCGATCATTGTCTTTCTTTTCCCGGCCCTTGCGGCGATGCTGCTCGCTTTTGCAACGGGTGCGCTTTATGCAGGGGAGGCCTTGAAGAATGTCTCCTTCATACCCCATTGGAGCCCGCAGGCGCAATTCGCGGGGTACTATGTCGCGTTTGAAAAAGGCATATACCGGAAATACGGGATCAACCTTGACATCAAAATGGGAGGACCGCACAGCGTTCCTGTTGACCTGCTGGAGAAGGGTGAAGCGGACTTCGGTACCGTGTGGCTTTCTACAGCTATACAAAAGAGGTCTCAAGGCGTAAGACTTGTAAATATAGCGCAGATCGTACAGAGATCTGCCCTGATGCTCGTGGCAAAAAAAGGCAGGGGCATCGCAAGACCGGAAGACATTAACGGCAAAAAGGTGGGGTTGTGGAGGGATGAGTTCCGTTTGCAGCCCATGGCATTTTTCAAGAAATTTGATCTTCATGTGAAGATCATCCCCCAGTCTTATTCGGTGAACCTCTTCCTCAGAGACGGTGTGGATGTGGCGTCTGCCATGTGGTACAACGAATATCACACGATCATAAGCTCGGGTGTTAACCCCGACGAACTTACAAGCTTTTTTTTCCATGAGTACGGATTGAATTTCCCCGAAGACGGTATCTACACACTCGAACACAACTTTAAGAAAAACCCTGCTGGTGCCTGTAATTTTGCAAAGGCGTCGATCGAAGGCTGGCTGTATGCCTTCAAGCATCCGGAAGAGGCGCTGGATATAGTCCTGAAGTATATGACGACGGCGAATGTTCCTGCGAACAGGGTTCATCAGAGGTGGATGCTCAGCAGGATGAAGGACCTTGTCCTGCCTGAGGATGATAAGAGCATTACAGCCGGCACCTTGACAAAACAGGACTACCTCAGGGTTGCCGGCGAGCTCAGGCGCAACGGGTTGATAGGCCAGGAGCCTGCGTTCGATGATTTCTATAAAGAGTGTGTGAAATATGCTGAGAAATAAAGGGATAGCGTTCAAGCTTGTCCTCTTATTTACCCTGAGCAGCGCTTGCATATTTGCCGCTATTTTTACCTATAATTATTTTGTTTCCCGGCAGATGATAGAGAAGGAGATCAAGGAAAATGCAGGCAACCTTATAATGACAACGACAAACAGGATCGAGGCAATGCTAAGCGCTGTCCAAAAGGTGCCTGAGAATATAGCCTACTTCCTTGAGAACAGCACGAATGATGAACAAGAGCTCTTCCAGGTCCTCTACGCGATCGTTGAGAACAATCCTGAGATATACGGCGCTGCAATAGCATTTGAACCGTATGGATTTAAAAAGGACAAGGAATTTTTTGCCCCATACTTCTACAAAGCCTTTGGCGCAATGAATTTTAAATACCTCGATAAGCACTATAATTATTTTTTGTGGGACTGGTACCAGATCCCCAGAGAGATTGAAAAGCCTCAATGGATCGAACCGTATTTCGGGGAAGGCGGCGGCATTATCATGTCGTCGTACTCTGTCCCTTTTTACAAGAAGGTCGGCGGCAAGAGGCGGATAGCGGGTGTCATCGTCGTGGACATCTCGCTCAAAAGCCTGCGCGATATTGTTTCTTCCATCAAAATACTTAAATCGGGATATGGTTTTTTGATATCCAAGAACGGGACGTTTGTAACGCACCCCTTAAAAGAGTTCATCATGAACGAAACGATCTTTACGATAGCGGAGGCGCGCGATGACGTAAAGCTCAGGGACGTTGGACGGAAGATGATAAAGGGCGAGCAAGGCATCGCGCCGATGTGGGTCAAGAGCGCGGTTACCGGAAAATCCTGTTGGATGGCCTATGTGCCGATACAGTCAAGCGGCTGGTCCCTCGGCGTGCTTTTTCCGCAGGATGAGCTGATGGAGGATATCACAAGCCTTAACCAGATCGTGCTGTTCCTGGGGATCACAGGGATCATCCTGCTTGGCGTGGCAGTTGTATTCATCGCCGGGTCCATAACAGGACCATTAAGGCATATGGCAAAAGCAACAGAGCATATCGGATCAGGGAACTTTGATATTGAACTGCCTCCTGTGAAAACAGGCGATGAGGTAGGGAAGCTCTCCGAGGCATTCAGCTTTATGAAGGAATCCCTGAAAGAATATATCAGGGAGCTTACAGAGGCAACAGCTTCAAAGGAGCGCATGGAAAGCGAGCTGAAGATCGCCCATGACATTCAGATGAGCATCCTGCCAAAAACATTTCCCCCATATCCGGAAAGAACAGAATTTGATATCTATGCCACAATAAAACCGGCGAGGGAGATCGGAGGAGATTTTTACGACTTCTTCTTTACAGACGATGAACACCTCTGCTTTGTCATTGCCGATGTCTCAGGCAAGGGTATTCCGGCAGCGCTGTTCATGGCGCTCACGAAGACACTTATAAAGGCAAAGGCTACAATGGGCTTGACCACCGACAATATCATCTCCAGGGTAAACGAAGATCTCTGCATAGGCAACGATATGAGCATGTTCGTAACGGTCTTCTGCGGGATACTGAATGTTAAGACCGGGGAGGTGCAGTATACGAACGCGGGGCATAATCCTCCATTGTTGATAAAACGGAACGGAGATGTTGCTTACCTTGAGAAGTCCGGTGAGCTTCTTGTCGGCGTTATGGAAGGAGTTCAATACACTGCACGGAGGATTATGCTCGGGCGGAATGAATCGCTGTTCCTCTATACAGATGGGGTTACAGAGGCGATGAACGAAAGGGATGAGCTCTTCTCCGAAGAGCGCCTCAAGAAAGAGTTGTCAAAAGACCAGGAAAGGACCGTTGACCAGGTCATACATGCAGTGATGCGGGAGATGGCAGAATTCACCGGCAGCACCCCTCAGTCCGACGACATCACCATGATGATGATCACCTATAAAGGCAGCCTATAGTGTACGGCGAGTTATTTAGGCGTTAGGCGATCTAACCCTTTGTGCCTCGCAAGTTAACAGATCCATTTCATTTCTTTATCTCAGCTGAAAGTCGGACAAGGAATGGAGCGATTGACGGTGTGCCGATGAGGCTGTTTATAAGCGTTTCGATAAGTTGAATGTTCCTGGTGTTCTTTAAGAGCTGGACATATAAAGTGTCTACATCCCTCAGCAGATCTTCACGCATCTTTGGATCCAGTGATCCATCGGTTATGAGGGTATGCATGATCTGCAGTATCAGGTCTTTTGTGGTGTTCTCGGGGATCTTCTCTGCGGGGGGGTCGATTTGTAATTGGAGGTCCTCTGCTGCGACAGGCGCAGGATCTATTATCTGATTGTTGATCGGTCCGCGCTCCATGCTGTCAAGGTATTCTTTATATTCTTTGGCGATACCCGTCTCACCGCCTTTTTCAATGAACGCGCAGCCGCTGTCGGTGATGATCGCTCCAAGCGCCCCTGCAATATCGGTTGAAAGGAGAATAAGACCATGTGATTCGAGATAAAAGGCCGCATCTTTGAGATTGTCCATTTCAGCAGCTCCCAGCCTGGATGCGACATCATGAATGGAAAAGATGAAATTGGTGTGCCCTATGCTTTCGGTCTCGTAATATATTGCTGCAAGTAAAAGCTCAGCCAGTTCTTTTGTTTCCATCTTCACCTCGATCCCGATCTTATCGCAGGCATCATTATAGCATATCTTTTGTGTTTCTGGTGTCAGTACTCCGACATATCCGGTTTTACTGAGCGTGATTTCTTCTTTTCAGAGCGGAGATGCTTTAAACGAAGGACCTTCTCCTGCGCCCTTTTCGAACGCTTTCTCTTTTGTCTTTTTATCTTTTCGATCAGTCTCCGTTCCTCGCTCTGTTTGCCAAGGATCATGTTTTCGATCTTGTTGATCAGGATGCGCCTGGCAAGGAAGCGGTTCAAAGCCTGCGACCGCTCCCGCTGGCATTTTACTTCAATACCGGTAGGGACGTGTTTCAGGTAGACACAGGTGGAAGTTTTATTGACATTTTGGCCGCCAGGCCCGCCGGAATGCACAAAGCGCTCCATGATGTCGCTTTCCCTGATGCCGAACCTCTCCATCTTTTCCCTGAGCGCCTTTTCCTTATCTGAGCTTATTCCAGACATGATATCCTTTCAGTCATCAAATAAACCCGTAAGTCGTGAGGCGTAAGGCGTAAGGGGGGAAACCCCGTAAAACACGAAAGATGAAAAGTGTCATTGCGAGCGGAGCGCGGCAATCTCGCATACCCTTGGATCGCCACGTCGCTTACGCTTCTCGCGACGACGATAAAGAATGAAGCTTCTCATGTCACGCCATGCTCCATGCCCCTTGCATTACGTTTTAATCCACTTACAACTCACGGGTGTTTGGCTCTCCGCTCTTTAATGTAGTTCCCCCTCACGCCTCACGGGTGTCCGCTGCCTGCTTAATAAACTCCTCTATCTCCTTGTTCACTTCATCCGGTTTTTCGAGCATAACCATATGGCCGGCATCCTCGATCAGGCTGAGCCTCGAATTGGCAAGAGAGCGATGCAGAAATTCAGCGTATTTCGGCGGCGTAAGAAGATCGTCTTTGCCGCAGATTATCAAGGACGGCGCCTTGATCGCAGCGATCCTATCGATAATGTTGAAACCATTGCAGGCAAAAAAATCCCGGAAGATGACCTCTCCGCTGCACTGCATCATTTCGTTGAATGCCATATCCTTCATCTGCTGAGGAGTCTTATTGGAGAAGGCGGCTTCAACAATAAATCTTAGCGTTTTTTCCTTGTCTTTTTGAACACCTTCAAGTATGGCAGGGAGAACGGACAATTTTGCCCCTGTCCCGATAAGAATAAGACCTTTCACGAGATGAGGATGGGCAAGGGCAAAATGCATGCCGATGGCGCCACCCATAGAATGGCCGGCAAAGAAATACTTACCCGGGGGTCTTTCATTGAGAAAATTGTAAACAGCATCGCTGTATGCCCCGATAGAGTCATACCCGCTGCCAGGGGATCTCCCATGACCGGGAAGGTCTATGCACAGGACCTCCATGGATCTTTTCAGCTGCCCTGTCTGGAAGTACCACGCCCTGGAACTCCCGCCTGCCCCGTGAATGAAGATGACCTCATCACCTTTCCCTGCTTGTTCGTAATAGATGCCCATATATCCTCCAGAATTCTATTGAAAGGACCTATAAGAAATTATATTATGACGGCATGAGATTTATTGCAATAGTCCTTGTTGCCATTTCCCTCTTTTCCTGCGGCAAAGGGGTGGAGCTCACGCAGACACAGAAGAAGGCCGCGGAACAGAACAGCGAAGAGCGCTATCAGAAAGAGCTTGATGAAATAAAGAAGACCCTGAAAGGCGATGTGAAGATAAAATTAAAGAAGGACGGCAAAGGGGGTTACAGCTGGGAGATAACCGGCAAAGACGCCCAGGAGATTATAAAAGCAAATGATATATTGGTGAAGAAGCTCAGTAATTAGATGCCCTCAAAAGCCCGATGCCCCGGGCATACTGTATCGCTTCAGCGTGTTCTTTTGAAGATATCCGGCCTGAGATCTCCTCAAACTCACCAGCCCTGTGGCACGGATGATATTGCGCCATGATGTTGACGAAGGCATTCTGCGACACCTCATCCCTGATGAACCTTAGGATCTTCTTTGTATCGTCGGCGCATGACGGCATGACGAGGTGGCGGATGATCAATCCTTTCCTGGCAATACCGTATTCATCAATATGAAGGTCGCCCACCTGCCTCTGCATCTCACGGACTACTTCCCTGACGGCCTCCGGATAATCCCCGGCCTTACAGAATCGCTGCGACAGTCCGCTGTCGAGGAATTTGATGTCCGGCATATAGATGTCGACGATGCCGTCAAGAAGCCTTATCGTATCGATCGAGTCGTAGCCGCTCGTGTTGTAAACGAGGGGAATGGAGAGACCCTTCTCGATCGCAAGCGAGAGGGCCTTGATGATCTGTGGAACATAATGGGTAGGCGTTACGAGATTGATGTTATGACAGCCGCGGTCCTGGAGGTCGACCATCAGGGCCGCCAGCTTGCCGTAGGTGCAGCGGGCGCCTTCGCCGTATATGCTGATATCGTAGTTCTGGCAGAAGATGCACTTAAGGTTGCAGTGGGTGAGGAATATTGTCCCCGAGCCGTTATTTCCTACCAGCGGAGCCTCCTCGCCGAAATGAGGCGATGCCGATGAGATGAAGAGATCGTGGGGCGCCTTGCAGTATCCGAGGTCGCCGACCAGCCTGTTGGCCCTGCACTGCCTCGGACACAGCGTGCACGGATGGAGCAGGGATTCGAGCTCTTCAAGCCTTTCCTGCAGTACGCCTTTGGAGTATGATTCTCTATAAAGGGGAGGCTGCTCCATGGACACTTTAAAAAGCCGCTGTTTTGCATTAATATTATAACATAGCCACATAAAACAAACCAGGAAGGTGAGTATGAAATACGAATATGTTCTGAAGATATTTTCCATGGAGGACCTCAAGAAAGAAGGTGTTGTCGTTGACCAGCGCAATAATATCGTCTACGCATGCAGACCGGATGGTGCATGTGAAGTGCACGATGTCGGCGCTGAACAGCTTGATAATATGTCGCGGCTCTTGAACAAAATGGGCAATGAGGGATGGGAGCTCATACAGTTTTCTTTTCACCAGTCAGGTGTGGTAAGCTTTTGGAAGAGGCCTTTAAGAAAAAGGACTAAAACCAGATAAAAAATTGTAACAGGAGGTGGGATCATGCCTTTAACGCCCTGGAAATCTTTATGGGAGTCAAGGTATCCCTCAATGCGTGAGGAGATGGACAGGATATTTGAAGATTTTTTTGAAAAAGCGGGTTTTCCTTCCCTGCGGGAGGGAGGATGGGTGCCGGCGGTTGATATACACGAGACAAAAAAGGATGTTATTGTCACCGTTGATATCCCGGCGATCGATCCGAAAGAGGTTTCGATAACGATCGTTGAGGACAAGCTCACGCTCAAAGGAGAGAGGAAGACAGAGGAAGATTGCAAGAATGAAGATTGCTACAGGTCTGAAAGGGTTTACGGATCATTCCAGAGGACCATCCAGCTCCCGGCCGAAGTTATCGGCGACAGGGCAAAGGCAACATACAAAGACGGGGTGTTGAAGGTAAAGGTCCCAAAATCGCAGAAGGCAGTGCCAAAGGAGATCAAGATAGAGATAGTGAATGCAGACAGGAAGTAAAAGGTGGAACGGGGTGGAGAAGATGATAGCAGATCCTAAGTTCGAAGCACCAATCTCCAAACAATATCCAAATTCAAACATCTAATGTTCTAAGCGTTTTTGGTTTTGAACATTAGAACATTTGGATTTGTTCAGAATTTCGATATTAGGATTTCGGATTTCTATGCTCTATTTACATTTCGCCGGACCATGTTTATATTTATTAACCCCGGCACGGGGAAAAATGATCGGAGGTACGCATGAAGGAAAAGGTGAGAGCAGTGATCGAGAAGGTAAGACCTTTTTTACAGAGGGATGGGGGTGATATTGAGCTTATTGATGTGCAGGACGGCATCGTTAAAGTAAAGCTGCAGGGCGCATGCGGAAGCTGCCCGATGAGCATGATGACATTGAAGATGGGGGTAGAGAAACAGCTTAAGGAAGAAATACCTGAGGTAAAAGAGGTTGTCGCCATATAGTGGTTGACAAACACCTCCAAGTTACATAACATTGTTTTAAACTTATAAGGGAGGTGTTTGTATGGCAAAGTGCGGAACAACAAAAAAGACAACGAAAAAAGCAGCACCGAAGAAGACAAAGAAGTAAGGGAGAGGGGGGTTAAATCCCCTCTTTTTTGTTTATGGACAATTCAAAACGTCTTTTCATTATTGATGACGATGAGTCGGTGCTCACCGTTCTGACAAGCTATTTTGAGCAATGCGGGCTCAAGGTTTTTCCCTTCAGGGAACCGCCTGACCTCGAAAAAGAACTCAAAGAAAAGGAACCCCACGCGCTATTGCTCGATATCGTATTGCCCGTCGTCTCAGGCGTCGCGATCTTGGAAAAAATAAAGGATATCAAGCCGAGGATGCCCGTTATCATGATGACGGGATACACGAATGATGAAAGGCGCATCGAATCCCTCCGCAAGGGAGCATATACGATCCTGACGAAGCCTTTCGTAAGCTTCGAAGAGGTATATCATGTTGTCAATAACGCAATGGATCATTATATCGAATCTCTCAGGACGGTAGAGCTTGCAAGGCGGGTGGAAGAGACGCAGAGAGTGGAAAAGATCAATATCCAGGAGATAGATTTTTTAAAGAGCCTGCAGCATATGATAGGGGAGGCGGAAGATTCTGCGTTCGTTCTCAAGAACGCATATGCCCTGTTGAAGAACTTTCTTAATTTCGAATATTTCGGCGTCCTTCTTACCTATGGGAACGAAGTAAACATCCAGATCTACCCAAAGGTCGGGAGCAACAAAAGGCTTGCTGAAGTTATCACGAACATACTTTTAAAAAGGATGTCCCAGGGGGCTCTTAACGCAAAAATAGCCGTCAATGAAGATGATTATCAATCGGTTATGGTGGAGCTTTCTACGACGAACACCTTGTATGGCTTCGCAGGGCTTTTCAGGAACTCTCAATTCCAGGTCCAGGAAGAGAGCATCTTCAGCAAATTCTGTTCCCACATATCTGTTACGCTTGAAAAGATACGTTTGTTCCAGGAGATCAAAACCCTTTCGATCCACGATGGCCTGACAGGAATTTTCAACCATACGTATATCGTCAACAAGCTCAACGAAGAGATTGAAAGGGCAAAGAGGTATCGTTCGGACCTTTCCGTGATGCTCTTTGACCTGGACAACTTTAAAGACGTCAACGACACATACGGCCATCTGGCAGGGGATGCTGTTCTGCAAAGGGTTGCTGAGCTCTTTACAAGGAATTTGAGGACTATTGATATTGTCGGTCGATATGGAGGAGAAGAATTTCTTGTTATCCTTCCGGAAACCGACCTTGAAAGGGCCTATGTGGTCGGCGAACGTTTAAGGGCCGGGATTGAACAGGAACAGTTTATCTATGAAGATCGTCGGATACAATTGACGATCAGCGGCGGAATCGGTTTGTACCGGCAAGGCCTCATTGCAAACGACCTCATTAAGATAGCCGACAACAACCTCTACCAAGCGAAGAGAGAAGGGAAGAACAGGCTGTATTATGGCTAATGCTGAGAACGCCGTTCAGTTGACGCAAGAGCTTATCCGCATCGACACATCGAACCCTCCGGGTAATGAAGAAAACGCAGCCCTGTTCCTGGAAGGCATCCTCGGCGCAGAGGGAATAAGGGCTGAGATTTATTCCCCCGCGCCAAAGAGGGCAAATATCCTTGCCAGGATCAGAGGCAAGAACAGAGGGAAGCCGGTTATCATCCTGAGCCACACCGATGTTGTTCCCGCGAACCACAACGAATGGACAGTAGACCCGTTCGGCGGCGAGGTAAGAGACGGTTTTGTCTATGGCAGGGGCGCTATTGACATGAAGGCGCAGACCATATGCCAGCTCCTCGCATTCATCAATCTCAGCAAAGAAGGGATAGAGCCGGAGCAGGATATAGTCTTTCTGGCTACCTGCGATGAGGAGGTTGGCGGACGGAACGGTGTTGAGTTCATGCTCCGGAATGTACCGGACCTGAAAGACGCATCTTTTGTCTTGAGCGAGGGAGGATTCATCGTTGAAGAGGATGGCCTTGTGCATGCCCAGGTATCCGTGTCAGAGAAGAAACTGGGACAGTTCAGGATCCAGGCCAGAGGAACAGGCGGGCACGGATCCATACCTCACAAGGATAACGCCAATGAGAAGATCATCAGGGCATCCCAGGCAATACTCTCCTACCGGTGGCCGCTTAAGCCTACGAGCATCGTGAGCACATACCTGAACGCCGTTCTTAAGGGCAAGCGTGGAAAGGGTTTTACGTTTTCCTCCCTCGGGCAATCATTGAAGAACAAGCGTTTCAGGGATTTTGTAGAGGGCAATCCGGTCTATAATGCGCTGCTTCGCAACACGGTAACGCTGACGATCTTAAAAGGCGGCGAGAAGGTGAACGTCATACCGAGGGAGTCCTCGGCATATTTCGATGCGAGGCTGCTCCCGACCGAGGACCATGATAGATTTTTTGAAAAGGTCAGACGGCTATGCGGAAGCGACGTCGAACTTGTCCGCATCGGCGGTGATGTGGGCAGGCCGCTGCAGTCCGGATATAACACGCCGTATTTCAGGGGCATCCAGAACGTGGTCAGGGCGATGAACGGCCCGGTGCCTGTCCTGCCTTTTCTCACAACAGGCGCAACAGACATGAGGTATTTCAGGAATCTCGGGATCCCGGCATACGGGTTCTTCCCGATCGCACTCTCAAACGATGAACTTCTCAGGATGCACGGCACCGATGAGAGGGTCTCTGTAATAAACATAAAGGCAGGACTGGAAGGTTCCTTAGAGATCATGAAATTCCTGGCATCGTGCAAGGCCTCGCAATAGCCGCCAGCAACAAATCCGTAAGTCGTGAGGCGTCAGGCGATTTAACCCCTTGCCCCTTACGATTTACGCCTTACGGACGTTCCGCGTTAACTAAATCTCTTGACAAACCTGTGTTATTCTGTTGAAAATAATAAGTGAATTAATTAACAAGCAGTAAAACAATAACAATAGAGAGAAAAGAGAGAAGGAGGTGAAGCGTTAATCTTATTTTAAATCCAGGCGTTACGCCATATTTGGGGGAAACATGAAGAAAGAGATAATGCAAGGAAATGCTGCAGTTGCAAGAGGTGCCTGGGAGGCAGGCGTTAAAGTTGCCGCCGCATATCCCGGAACACCGAGTAGTGAGATCTTAAGGGATATTGCCGATACGTATCCTGAAATTTATCCGGAATGGGCGCCGAATGAAAAGGTGGCCGTTGAGGTGGCAGCAGGCGCTGCGCTGACAGGCATACGGGCAATGGCTGCCATGAAACATGTTGGTTTGAACGTTGCCGCTGATCCTTTTATGACCCTTGCCTACACCGGCATCAAGGGCGGGATGGTGATCGTTGTTGCTGATGATCCGAACGTCCATAGCTCCCAGAACGAACAGGACAGCAGGAACTGGGCGCGGTTCGCAAAGGTTCCCATGCTGGAACCGGCAGATGGGCAGGAATGCAAGGATTTTACAAAAATGGCATTCGAGATCAGCGAAAAATTCGACACACCGGTGCTTCTCCGGACAGAGACCAGGGTTGCCCACTCTGATTCACCGGTAGTGCAGGGCGAGAGAGAAGAAACAACAACGCCTATCGGGCTCGATCCAAAGGACACTCCGAAATATGTTATGGTGCCGATCAATGTACGTGTCAGAAGGAAAGTAGTTGAAGAAAGAATGAAGAAGCTTGAAGCGTACGCAGACAAATTCAAATATAACGTTATGGAGATCAACGATACGAAGATCGGCGTTATCTCCAGCGGTGTGTCATATCTTTATACAAAAGAGGTGTTCCCTGAATGGTCATATTTGAAGCTCGGTATGGTATGGCCGCTTCCAAAAAAGATGATCGCCGCATTCTTCAAGAAGGTAAAGAAGGTCATCGTCGTGGAAGAGCTTGACCCGTTCCTTGAAACAGAGATCAAGGCAATGGGCTACAAAGTATTCCATGGCAAAGATGTGATCCCGAATATGTATGAGCTCTCTCCTGAGATCGTCGAGAGATCATTAAAAGGAAAGGCATACAAACCGCCAAAGATCAGGGTCAAACCGGAAGATCTGCCCAGAAGGCCGCCAAACCTATGTGCCGGCTGTTCGCACAGGCCGTTGTTCTATGCACTCAAGAAGCTCGGCGCCTATGTGTTCGGAGATATCGGCTGCTATACACTGGCTGCGGCACCGCCCCTTCAGGCGCTCCATTCATGCATATGTATGGGCGCAAGCGTCGGCATGGCGCACGGGGCGATGAAAGCGCTCGGCAATGAAGGACTTGGAAAGGTCTGCGCCGTTATCGGCGACTCCACATTCCTCCACGGCGGCGTTACGCCTTTGATGGACGTGGTCTACAACAGGGGTAATTCTACGACCATCATCCTCGACAACAGGATCACCGGCATGACCGGCCACCAGGAACACCCGGGAACAGGTTTCACCATCAGGCAGGAACCGACCCACATGATCGATTACGAAGAACTGGGCAAGGCCCTTGGTATAAAGAGCATCAGGAAGATCGACCCCTATGATATTAAAGGATGCATGGAAATCATAGGTGAAGAGATGGCAAAGAATGAGCCGTCGCTGATCGTCTGCAAGAACAGTCCCTGTATGATGCTTCGCCGGGCGAAACCGCTCGAAAGATTTAAAAATCCTTTCTATGTCATCGATACAGACAAATGCCGCGGCTGCAGGATGTGTCTCGAGATCAATTGCCCGGCCATCAGTTGGCGTGCAGGCGAAGGCGAGACGAAAGACGGGCACAAGAGGAAAGGGACCGTATATATCAACCGTGATCAATGCGTCGGCTGTGAGGTCTGTACCCAGATATGTAAGTTTGAAGCCATTGTGCCGGGCCAAAAGTGAGGAGGTGGAGAATGAAAAAGAACATAAAGAAGAACGGAAAGGTAACAAACATATTTCTTTCCGGTGTTGGAGGTCAGGGTACTATTCTTGCGAGTAATATCCTCGCCGAAGTGTTCCTCAAGGCCGGGTATGATGTAAAGAAGGCAGAAGTGCACGGAATGGCCCAGAGGGGCGGCGATGTTACCACGCATTTCCGATTCGGCAAGAAGGTATATTCGCCCATCATCAAATACGGAGATGTGGATTTCCTCCTCTCCTTCGAGCTCCTTGAGTCGATACGGTACATCAACTGGGTAAAGCCCGAAGGCAAGATCGTCATCAACAACCAGGAGATCTTTCCCCCTGCTGTTAATCTGGGCATGGCGCAGTATCCGCAGGATGTTGAAAAGGCATTCAAAAAATATTTCAAAGAAAATGTTCATTTGGTCAACGGGCAGGAGATCGCAAAAAATCTCGGGAATATGCAGGCTGCAAACGTTGTTCTCGTAGGAGCTTTCTCAAATTTCTTCCCTGAGATAAAAGATGAGCAGTGGATCGAAGCCCTCAAGACCCTGCTTGCACCGAAACTCCATGATCTCAATATCAAAGCTTTTTATGAAGGAAAAAAGGCCCTCTAAAAGGGGGCCTTTCCCCCTTCTTCCCAGTTTTGTCCTCGTTCTTTCCGCATTATATATCCTGACAACGTCGGGGATGGTGTACGCCATGGAAATATTTTCCTTAGAGAACGGTTTGAAATATATCTTTGAAACAAGAAAAGGGACCGGCGTCGTTGCTGTCCAGATATGGGTGAAGACAGGCAGCCAGTATGAGCAGCAGAACATAGCCGGCATTACTCATTTCATAGAACATCTTATATTTAAAGGCACCGAGAAGACAAAGTCGAACCAGATGGCGTCGAGGATCGAGTCCCTTGGCGGCAGCATTAATGCTTTTACCTCCTACGACAATACTGTTTACTATATCGTTATCCCGAAGAAGGGGTTTGAAGAAGGCACGGAACTGCTGCTCGATGCCGTCAGCAATCCTGCCTTTCCTGAGGCTGAGATCGAAAAAGAACGGAGGGTGGTGCTTGAAGAGATAAAGATGGGGGAAGATGAGCCGCAGAGGAAGATCTTCAAAGAGCTGTTCTCGGTCAGTTACGAAGGCCAACCGTATGGGAGGCCTATCATCGGCTACGCCGAAACGGTAAGCAGCATAACAAGGCAGGATATCCTCACATACTTTGCCACCCATTATACGCCTGACAATATGACCGTTGTTGTAATCGGGGATTTCGAAGAGCAGGCAGCGCAGACGTTAATAAAGAAGCATATGTCCTCCAGAAAGACCAAGAAGCAGATTCTTGAGAAAGATGCTGAAAAGAAGGCGGCAGGCGGCAGGAGCAGGATCATTGAACGGGATGTGAGGGAGAGTTATTTTGCGGTCTCATATCAGATCCCGCAGAAGGTGCATGAAGATATACCTGCCCTGGAGATGCTGGGCAACATACTTGGTGACGGTGAAAGCTCCCGGCTGCAGGAGGAGCTGAGGCGCAATAAAGGCATCGTTACAAATATCTCCACCTATCTCTTTACCCCGAGAGACCCTGGTCTTTTGGTGATCTTTGCCACCTTCAAAGAGAAGAACTACGACGTGATCATGTCTGAGATCAAAGCGCAATTCTCCAGGATACAGAAGGACGGCGTAACTTCCTGGGAGATGGAAAAGGCGAGGAATATGATCAGGGCATCATATGTATATTCTGCTGAAACAGTTCAGGGAAAGGCGATGCAGGTCGGTAATTTCCAGACGCTCACGGGTGATGCTTACTATCTTGATAAGTATCTTACCGCGCTTGATAAAGTGACTCAGGCAGATATAAAGAGGGTCCTTGAAAGATATATCGTCGGAAAGGAAAAGGGCATCGTTGTCTTGAAGCCTAAAGGCTCTGCGAACCCGCATACGTTTCAGTTAAAGAACGGTCTGAAATATGTCGTGAATAAAAACCAGGCATCCCCGAGTTTCGCCTTCAAGATCGGATTTGCGGGCGGTCTGAAAGAAGAGCCGGAAGGCAAGAACGGGATATTCAACCTCCTCTCGAAGATGCTCCTGAGAGGCACAAAAAATAAGGATGCCGCAACGATAGCAAGAGAGATCGACCTTCTCGCGGGCGAACTCTCGCCTTTCAGCGGAAGGAACATTTTCGGGCTTTCGGGAAAATTCCTCAAAAAAGACCTTGCGGCTGCGCTTAGCCTTCTTAACGAGCTCCTTACTGGAACGGTTATGAAGGAAGCGGAGCTGAGAAAGGTCAAGGCAGACGTATTGTCGGAGATCCGCCAGAGGGATGATGATCCTGTCGGCTTTACGTTCAGGCGTTTTAATGAGGCGCTGTATGAAGGACATCCATACAGCAAGGACAATATCGGAAAAGAGCGTGATGTAGAGGATATAAAGGCCGATGACCTGGAGAGGTTTTACAAAGAGCATGTAAGTCCTTCCAATGCAGTGTTCGCCATATCCGGCGATGTTGATGAAAAGGAGCTGACGGTACTGATAAAGGAGCTTTTTTCCGGCTGGAAGGGAGAGGCGAATATGCTCCGCAAAGAGATTCCGAAGGTGTCACAGAAGAACGTAGCTGTTGAGAAAGACATCATGCAGATGCACATCATCTTTGGATTTCTTGGTCCCGGCCTGCTCGATAAGGACAGGTACGCGGTGGAGGTCATGGATGCTATATTGTCTGGAATGGGCGGGAGGATCCACAAGGTATTGCGGGAGGATAACCCGTACGCATACGCATTGACGTTTTTTAACCAGATGGCCTATGAGACGGGCGGTATGGGCATCTATATCGGGACAGACAGGAAGCTGGCCAAAGAGGTCGAAAAGATAGTAAGGGAGGAGATAAGCAGGATCCATAAGGATGGATTTACACAAAAAGAGGTTGAGAACGGGAAGAACTACCTTGTTGGAAATCATTATATCAAGATGCAGTCCAACAGTTCTATCACAACAGCCATGTGCTTTGACACGATGTACGGATTGAGACCGAACTATTTCAAGATGTGGCCGGGGCTCATTGAAAAGGTAACGAAAGAAGACGTCGACAGGGTTGCGAGAAAATACCTGACCTTCGACAGGATGGTGCAGGTGACGATCGGCAAACCAGCAAAAAACCCGTGAGGCGTGAATCGTAAGTCGTAAGGGGTTAAATCGCCTAACGCCTGCCGCCTTACGACTGACGGCTTTAACGGTTAAAGAATTCCCTGACCGACTTTACGATATAATCTTTTTCCGCCTTCTTCAACTCCGGATAGACCGGGAGCGCCAGGCTCGTTTCCGACGTCTCCTCCGCTATGGGAAAGTCGCCCTTTTTATATCCGAAGGATGCAAAGCAGGGCTGGAGATGCAAGGGCAGGGGATAGTATATTCCGGTCATGACCCCTTTTTGTTTCAAAAATTCCTGAAGCCTGTCCCTCTCCTGTACGCGTATGACATACTGGTGCGCTATGTATGTAAGATCGTCCTTGATATCGGGAAGCACAATGGGAAGGTCTTTCAGTTTTTTGTTGTAGAACCGGGCGTTCCCGATCCTTTTTTTGTTCCAGGCTTCAAGGTGGGGGAATTTTGCCACAAGGGCGCAGGCCTTGATCTCGTCGAGCCTGCTGTTGATGCCGACCATTTCATGGTAGTACGGAACGCTGCCCATTCCGTGGACCCTCAGTTTTTTGACCTTTTCCCCGAGGTCCGCCCTCTTTGAAAGGACCATTCCGCCTTCGCCGATGCCCCCGAGATTCTTCGTAGGATAAAAGCTCAAGGCCGCGATGTCGCCGAAGCTCCCCGACATTCCCTTGTTGTTCCGGGAGCCGAGGGATTGGGCTATATCCTCAATGACGGGTATGCGGTATTTCTCCCCGATCTTTGGTATCCTGTCCATGTCGCAGAGCTTTCCGAACAGATGAACGATTATGACAGCCTTTGTCCTCGGAGTGACAGCCTTTTCGATCAGCTCAGGATTGATGTTCATGCTCTCCTTTTCTATGTCGACGAAAACAGGCTTTGCCCCCATGAGAACGATCGAGCTTGCCGTCGCGAAGAATGTATAAGGGGTCGTGATGACCTCGTCGCCTTCTTTGATGTCAAGGGCCATGAGGGCGAGGATCAACGCATCGGTGCCGTTCGCGCAGGATATTGCTGATGGCACTCCTACGTACTGCGCAATAGTACTTTCAAGCAGGCTGCAATATTGCCCGAGGATAAGTTTTTGTTCAGAGAGTATCTTCCTGATGTTCTTCAATATGTCTTTTTGCACCAGCTTGAACTGTGCCTTCAGGTTGATAGGGGGTATGTTCATAAGCTCATAGTCTCCTTAATGATACCCGATTCTCGATACTTGATGCTCGATACTGGTCAGATGCACTTGAAGGAACGAGGATCGAGGTACGAGGAACGAGGTTCTTGTTGTATGGTTCCCATTTTAGCATACTTTCTGGTTTCTTCTCAATAATACATTGAATTTTTATGATGAAGCACGGTAGATTGATTGGTATGAAAAAATTCGCAGATCTTAAAGGTAAGGCCTTCCTTTTTCTTCTGTTCTTCCGGTTCCTCTGGTTTATGAATTTCTTCTGCAGAAAGATCTTTGCGCCGATAATGCCCCTCATTGAGGACGAGTTTTTTATAGGCCATGCCAGAGCAAGCAGCCTTTTTGGTTTATCAACAGGCATCTATCTCCCCTCCGCAATCCCCTTTATCACCGAATACTATGATGAACGGACATAGGGAAGGGCAATCCCGATTCGTGACACGGCGACGTCTACGAGCATCTTTGCTGCCCCTCTGATCGCCATATTCCTCCTGCAATATTTTTCGTGGCGGGGAATATTCACTGTTCTTGGGGTCTTTTTTGCAGCATCTATTGTTGTTTTTTTATTTTATCAGCAGCGAGGTGAAGGTCCGGTCCACCCAAGAGGGGTTTTTTGGTGGCCTTATGAAGGGCAGGGACCTGTGGATGTTCGGGACTATGTGGGTGTTCGCCGCAGGAGCCAGCCCGGGACTTTATTTTGTACTGCCCCTCTACCTTAAGAAAGAACTGGGATGGGATATTAAATATGCCATACGATATTCGGCATCTCACGGCTTGGCGGGGTCTTCATGGCAATTCTGACGGGATTTATTGTCGATCGGTTCAGTCCGAGGAAGGTCATATTCCTGGTGGTCCTTATACGGGTATTCTCACAATACTGATCGCCGTTAAAAATATTCAATTTGTTGAGGTATTTCTTTTCCTCCAGGCAAGCATCGTCATGGATTTTTTCCTGTCTGCCTCGTTTCTGTTTCTAAGATATTCGAAAAGAATAAGAGGGGGATGGCAACAGGTTTTATTGTTCCCTCGGCGTTATATTCGGACTGGGCATTCCTCCCTACCTGCTCGGTTTTGGAGGCGATTATATCAGTTTCAGGTTTAGGATAATGATATTCGGCACGTTAGTAATGCTTTCAAGCGGGCTTACGTATTTCCTGAAAGAATTGAAATAGCCCCCGACAACCCATTACTCGATACTGGATACTGGCGAAAACCTCGTAAGGCGTAAAGCATAGAGTACGGTTTCTTGATAATGGATACTGGATACTCGTCAGGTGCAACGAGGAGCGAAAAACAAGGGACAACACAAGAAGAACCTTATTCCTCCATGTGTCTTTCGCCCGGCATCCAGCGACAAGCATCCAGTATCGAGCATCCAGTAACAAGCAGCATTATCGTCTATTTGGATTAAAATCATTGACAAATGTTTGCAATTAAGATAAAAGATTGTGAATTTTTTTTCAATTGAATGAAAGGAGACATTTTATGAAAGAAGCCGTAATAGTTTCATGCGCAAGGACAGCAATAGGGCAGTTTGGTCAGTCTCTCAAGGATGTGCCGGTCGTGCAGCTGGGTGGTTTAGCCATCAAAGAGGCTATCAAAAGGGCAGGGATCAGACCTTCGAGGAGCAAGGACAAGGAGTTCGCGCCCGACATCTTCGGCGGCAAGACAGATACGGACCTTGAAGCAAAATACTATGACTATGACAGCAGCTTAAAAGAGGTTGTCATCGACGAGGTCGTCATGGGCAATGTCATCCAGGCGGGCCTGGGTCAAAACCCCGGAAGGCAGGCGAGCATCAACGGCGGTGTTCCGAAAGAGACCGCAGCCTATACGATCAACAAGGTCTGTTCATCGGGGCTGCGCGCCATTATCAACGGCATACAGTCGATAGTCGCGGGGGACAACGAGGTCGTCGTCGCAGGCGGGATGGAAAATATGAGCCTGGCGCCTTTTGCAGTGCCGGGACTCCGGTGGGGCGCGAGGATGTTCGATACAAAGGCTGTAGACCTGATGGTCCTTGATGGCGTGTGGGAGATCTTTTATGGATACCATATGGGCTTCACAGCAGAGAACATTGCTGCAAAGTACGGCATATCGAGGGTGGAACAGGATACATTCGGACTGATAAGCCATCAGAGGGCGCGCAAAGCCATAAAAGAAGGTCTCTTCAAAGACGAGATCGTACCCGTTGTCATTCCGCAGAAGAAGGGTGATCCCATTGTTTTCGATACTGATGAGAGACCGATGGACACAACCCTCGAAAAGATGGCAAAACTCGCACCGGCATTCAAGAAAGACGGCGGTACGGTAACGGCAGGGAACGCATCAGGGTTGAATGATGCTGCCTCAGCGGCAGTGCTTATGTCAAGGGATAAGGCAAAAGAGCTTGGCATAAAACCGATGGGCAAAATGATATCGTGGGCGAACGGCGGCGTTGACCCGGCATACATGGGACTTGGTCCTGTACCGGCGATCAGGAAGGCCCTGAAGAAGGCGAACATGACAATCGACCAGATGGACATCATAGAGCTCAATGAGGCCTTTGCATCACAGTCGCTTGCATGCATCAAAGAATTGAAGATCAACACAGATAAGTGCAACATGTTCGGCGGCGGAATATCACTTGGCCACCCCATTGGATGCACAGGGGCGCGGCTTGTCACCACGGCCCTTTATCAGATGAAGAGACTTGGACTCAGGTATGGTCTTGTTTCCATGTGCATAGGCGGCGGCATGGGTCTTGCGGCAATTCTCGAAAGCGAGGCGTAGAACATGGAGTACAAAACCCTGATAGTTGAGATAAAGGACGGCATCGCGATCGTAAAGCTGAACAGGCCAAAGGCACTCAATGCCATCAACTCCGAGATGTTGACGGAGCTCAAGCATGCAGGCGATGCCTTGAACGCGAACAAGGACGTCAAGGTCGTTATTATAACCGGAGAAGGAGACAAGGCATTTATCGCGGGAGCAGATATCCTTGAGATGAAGGACATGACGGCGATCGAAGGCATGAAGTTCTCCATGAAGGGCTACGAAGCTATCGGTACCCTGGAGAATATGGAAAAGCCGGTTATCGCTGCAGTGAACGGTTTTGCCCTCGGCGGCGGGTTCGAGGTGGCCATTGCCTGTGATTTTATCTATGCGTCCGATAAGGCAAAGGTCGGTTTTCCGGAGACAACCCTCGGGATCCATCCAGGTTTTGGCGGGACGCAGAGGACGGCAAAGCTCATCGGTCTTGCCAAAGCAAAAGAGCTCATCTTTACGGGAAAGACGATCACAGCCATAGAAGCATACAAGATGGGGCTCATCAATAAGGTCGTTCCTCATGACCAGCTGATGGGCGAGGTCATGGCGCTTGCGGAAAAGATAAAGGCAAACGGTCCCTTTGCAGTGAGGCTTGCAAAGGAATGCATCAACAAGAGCCTTTCGCTCGACAATAAAGAGGGCATTCTGTTCGAAGCGAAGAATTTTGGATTATGTTTTGCTACAAAAGACCAGAAAGAGGGCATGACGGCTTTTGTAGAAAAGAGGAAACCCACCTATAAGGGGGAATAAAATACATTCAAGGAGGACACTGTGAAGATAGCGGTATGTTTAAAACAGGTTCCTGATACCGAAGCAGAGATCAAATGGGACATCCCGAGCGGGACGCTGAAGAGGGATGGAATGGATTCGATCACCAACCCGTTTGATGAGTTTGCTTTAGAGGAAGCGCTGCTCACGAGAGAGAACTATGATGGTGAGATCGTTGCCATCAGCATGGGTCCGGAAAAGGCTGCGGATGTCTTGAGGAACGCCCTTGCGCTGACCGTCAATTCGGTGCAGCAGATCAGCGATCCCGCGTTTGCCGGCTCCGACACGTACGCAACGGCCTATGTGCTTGCCCAGGCGCTCAAGAAGATCGGCGATGTTGACGTGGTATTCACCGGAAAGCAATCCACCGACGGCAATACCGGCGTTGTCAGCGCAGAGCTTGCGGCAATTCTCGGCTGGAGCCAGCTTACCTATGTAGCGAAGGTTCGCTCGATCGATGCAGCCGGCAAGAAGATCGTTGTGGAGAGGGCGATCGAAGGCGGCAACGAGGTCGTTGAGGCAAAACTCCCCGCCGTGGTTTCTGTTATCAAGGGGATCAATGAGCCGAGGCTTCCTAATCTCATGGGTATCAGAAAGGCCGCGAAGGTTGAGATCCCGAAGTGGAACGCGGGCGATCTCGGCGTGGATACGAGCAAGGTTGGGGCTGCCGGTTCCTGCACAAAGGTTGTTGAGATTGCTGTGCCACCTCCAAGGGGTGCAGGTGAGATCCTGAAAGGTGAAATTGAGGATATTGCGAATACGCTCACCGATAAACTGATTGACCTGAAAGTCATAAAATAACCGGGAGGAGGAAGAACAATGGCTAACGATGTATGGGTTTACATAGAACATAAGGACGGAGCGGTAACACCGATGTCTTTTGAGCTTCTGGGTATTGGGAAGACATTGGCGGATGGATTGGGTTCCGGCGTATGTGCTTTTGTGGTCGGTGAAAAGGCCGATGACATAGCGAAAGAGGCCTTCGCCTATGGCGCTTCCAAGGTATTTGCCGTGGAAGGCGCTGAGTACAAGGGTTTCAGGGCAGACGCGTATTCAAAAGCGGCAACCTCTCTTCTCGACAAATACAAACCGGCAGTGGCCCTCTTCAGGGCAACGAGCCAGGGCACTGATGTTGCGGCGGCAAGCGCAGCGCTGCTTGGTTTCGGGCTTTGTACCGACACTATCGGTCTTGCTGTCGACGGCGGCAAGATGAAGATGACGAGAGCAGCCTTTGGCGGCAACTACACAGTGTCGGTGGTGAACGAGAAGGCAGTCCCCCAGATAGCAACGGTGAGGCCGAAGGCATTCGCCATGCCGGAAAAGGATGCGTCAAAAAGCGGTGAAGTGGTAAAAGAGGCTTTCTCAGTTGCAGAGGCAGACCTGAACACGAAAGTCCTTGAGTTCATACAATCGGCAACGGCGGTGAACCTTGTAGAGGCAGATATCATTGTGGCAGGCGGCAGGGGTGTAGGCAATCCGGAAGGCTTCCAGCTCATCAAGGAGCTGGCAGACCTGCTTGGCGGCGCAGTGGGAGCATCACGTGCGGCAGTCGACTCAGGCTGGATCGCTTACGAGCACCAGGTCGGACAGACCGGCAAGACCGTGAAGCCGAAGATCTACATCGCCTGCGGCGTTTCCGGAGCCATCCAGCACCTTGCCGGCATGAGGACATCCGATTGCATTGTTGCGATCAATAAAGACCCCGATGCGCCGATCTTCAAGGCGGCGACATTCGGCATCGTCGGCGACTACAAGCAGGTGCTTCCGAAACTCATCGAGAAATTCAAGGGCAAGCTCGGCAGGTAAGGGTACATAATACGACAACAAAAAGGGGAGCTTCGGCTCCCCTTTTTTAAATGTGCTGCCCATTACTCGCTGCCGGTTGCTTGACAGAAACTGCAGGATATTTCTTCTTTTGAGCATTCGGTCACTGGTTATTGTGCAGCGGGCATCGGGTTCGCTGCGGGCCCTGGCTTATTTATCTGATCTTGTTACGGCAAGAAACGCCATGGCGAATCCGGCTGATAGCGCGAACAGCAGTGCAAAAAGTCCTTTTTTACCGATCCCTTTCCCGCGCCCGCGTGATCTGTTCAACCATTTATGAAATGTGTTCACCACGTCTTCAATGTGGAAGATGGCCTTCAGCTCTATCCTGTCGATGCCGTATCTCTCAGACGCTTCGTCAGGATTGTTGATGGTGAACAGGATCATTTCGAGCTGCTCAAGATATTCTTCAACCGGTTTTCTAAGGATAGCGGTAAAAAGCATCTGCCCGTCTTCCAAACCAACAGGGAATGGTCTTTTCCAGAAGCTGTGATAGCAGGTTACCATGTTGAGGAGCGGTTCTTCTATGCGGGACACGGCCTGCCGGATAGCTTCCCTCGTTGCATACTCTTTTGCCAGGACCTCTGCTGTGAGGTTATCTGAGGCTTTTGCAAGGTCTCCGATGTTCTGTTTGAGGACATGATTCATTTTCTCGATGAGCCCGGAGATGTCCTCTAATGGACGGCCTTCGGGAGAAGGGAAGTATTGAAGCACCTCACGGAGCATAGATGCAAGGGGCCATAACTCTTCGGCAAGTACGTGATAATGATCCGGCATGGAATGTCGCAACTTCACATTGTTCACCGCGTTTGGTAGACGTCCCTGGTGCAATTTTCCCACCTGTCAGCTTGAGAATCCAAAAGCTCAAGCACGATTATATTTGAACATATTTGGCGCTTTTTTTCTATGACATTTAAGGCCCGCCATATAAAGAACTGGTTTTTTATTAATTCTATTAATAGGAAGCCATTTATTCACATTATCTATTTGCTATGCCGTAAACAATTTTCTAAAATAGAAAGCAAGAATTTGCCTGGCAGACCTTAGAGGCAGTGTATGAGAGAAGCAGAAAAAATGAATATAGCGAAGACAGTTGTTTCTATCAACAGTGAAACAATAGGACGCGGCGACGATGAGCTGGGTGCCACCCTGATGCGGTCTTTCCTTTACACATTGATAGATGAGGAGAACAGGCCGTGGCGCATCATATTTATCAATGGAGGGGTGAAGCTGACTGCTGAAGGCTCTCCGTTTATCGATGTTCTGAATGCGATGATAGATGAGGGAACGGAGGTGCTTTCCTGTGGAACCAGCCTCGACTATTTTGCATTGAAAGAAAAAGTGCGGGCAGGCAAGGTCAGCAACATGGCAGAGATAGTCTCTTCGTTTTCGGACGCTACAAAAGTGGTGAAGCCGTGATCTATCTCGACAATGCGGCGACCTCATTCCCGAAGCCGAAGGAGACGATAGACCTTCTGAACGAGTTTGTCCTGAATATTGGCGGCAATCCCGGACGGAGCGGGCATACGCTTTCTCTGGACGCCGCGAGGTTCATCTTTGAGGCGAGGGAAAGGCTTGCAGCCTTGATCCATGCCGGTGATTCGGAGAGGATCATCTTTACCCAGAACGGGACCGAGTCGCTGAACCTTGCTATCCTTGGGTTCTTAAAAGAGAACGATCATGTGATCACCACTTCTTTTGAGCATAATTCAGTGATGCGGCCCCTTACGTTCCTCGCGAAAGAGAAAAGGGTCAGCGTCTCCGTTGCCCAATGTGCGCATAATGGCAAACTCGATGTAAAGGACATAAAGAAGCTCATCCGCAAGGACACAAAGGCAGTTGTCGTCAACCATGGATCGAACGTAATAGGGGCGGTTCAGCCGGTCGGTGAGATCAAAAAGACTATCGGAGAGATCCCCATCATCGTAGATGCCTGTCAGACAGCCGGCTCATTTCCAGTCAACGTAGCAGAAGACAATATTGACATACTCTGTTGTTCCTGCCACAAGGGCCTCTATGGTATTCAGGGTCTTGGCGCTATTTATATACGGAACGGGGTAGATCTCACCCCGCTGAAATTTGGCGGCACCGGAAGCAGGTCGGAGTCTATCGAACAACCCTTGTTCCTGCCTGACAAATACGAGTCAGGTACGCCCAACACACCGGGGATCGCGGCGCTTCTCGGCGGTTTACGCTTTATCGAAAGAACCGGCATTGAAGCGATCATAAGAAGAAAGCAGGATTTGCGGCAATCAATTGTCAGCAGCCTGTCGGATATCCCGGGGATCTTATTATACGGTGATAATGACGATAGGAAACAGTTGCCCGTCATATCCTTCAACATTAAGGGTAAACTGCCGTCTGAAGTTGGCTACGAGCTCAATAAACGGGAAATATATACGCGGGTAGGGCTGCACTGCGCACCCGTTGCGCACAGAACGATAGGGACCTTTCCCGAGGGCACAGTGAGGGTTGCACCTGGATACTTTACAACAGAGGAGGAGATTGCCATATTTATTCAGGCGGTACGGGAGATCACGAAAATATCGTGAGGACGTCAGGCATTCGGCGCGGGGGAAGAACAACCGTAAGCCGTGAGGGGGATCGTTCGATTATCGATAATCGATATTAAAGGCTGATGGCCCATGGTGAAAAAGATGCTGGATGCTCGATCCTGGATACTTGCGAAGTACATTTACAGGTTTGTTGCTGACTGCTGAAGGCTGACAGCTGATTGCTATAGAGGTATTCATATGACCTACTTCCTTCTCTTTTTCACCATCCATGACGTCTTAAGGGCTGAGAAGGCATTGAAGGGGCATCATGTGGACATGGAGCTTGTCCCCGTACCGAGGAACCTGAGCTCGGACTGCGGGATGTGCATAAAACTGAGGGGCGACCTGGATGGCGTAAAGCCTTATATAAACGGGATCGAGATGGACAAGTGCGTCTCCTATGACGGAAAGGAATACCGGACGATAGGGGGCCGATAGCCGGCCGGATGCTCGATCCTCGATACCGGATACATGCATTGCTATACTGCTTACGCTCCCTGAGATAGCATCAAGAAATCCGAATATTCAATTGTCCGAATAAAATATTACCCATTTTGCGCTATGCACGAAATGGGTAATATTTTATTGGCGACAAACCGTTTCTCTCTGGCCTGAAGCCTTGAGCGGTCTGAACCAGCGACACTTCTCCTTACGCCTCACGCCTACGGGCCTTGAGGGGTCTTGACAAAATTATTCCAGATGAGAATATTTTTTATTGAAAGGCGACTTTTAACGGTCTTTCGATAAAAATTGTGATAAGGAGGTAAGGTGCCATGTTATGGACAGAAGGTTTAGGAACGTTCGGGAGAGGGATCGACCCCTGGACGCAACTGCAGAGGATCGAAAACGAGATGAATCGCGTCCTGTCCAGATATGCATCGCCATCGACGAGCGAGTTCCCGGCTGTAAATATCTGGGCGAATGGGGACATTGCGGTGGTTACCACAGAGATCCCCGGCATTGAATCAGAGAAGATCGACATATCGATAGCGGGAAAGACGCTGGTCATCCGGGGGAGCAGAGAACCTGAGAATATCGAGGAGGGAGAAGCATACCATCGCAGAGAGCGCTGGTACGGGCAATTCGCCAAGAGCGTTGAACTGCCGTTCCAGATAAGCCCCGAGAAAATAGAGGCGAAATTTTCGAAAGGCGTACTTACTGTTAAGCTTCCCAGGGCAGAGGCAGACAAACCTAAAAAGATTACAGTCAAATCAGCATAGAAAAGGAGGTGCAATTATGGCCGATAAGACAAAAGATATTAAAAAAAAGGAATCCGACATCATAGATCGAGTGGAGCACACGCGTGCAACCCAGGTGTACACTCCCGATGTGGATATTATTGAGCGGCAAGACAGCATCGTTGTTACTGCCGATATGCCCGGCGTTGACGAGAACACTGTAGATATAACGCTTGAAAAGAATGTCCTTACCCTTTACGGAAAGGTCGATGCAGATCTTCCGGAAAAATTGAGACTGCTCCACGCGGAATACGGCATAGGCGATTATAAGCGTGTTTTCACGCTTTCAGGCGAGATAGACAGGGATAAGATACATGCAACGGTGAAGAACGGCGTACTCAAGGTGCTGTTGCCAAAGGCGGAAGCGGTAAAGACGAGGAAGATCGAGGTTAAGGCCGAAGCGTAAGAATAAACACTAATTTACAGGGAGGTGCGCTATGACAGCGAAAAATCTTATGACAAAAGCGAAAGGCGGAAAAGACCTTGTACAATACGAGGCACTGAATCCTTTTTATGCGTTCCGGCAGGCAATGGACAGGATCTTTGATAGCTTTTTTCATGGATTAGAGATGGAGCCATTCAGGAGAATGCCCGGGACATTTAATCCAAGCATTGATGTGGTGGATGGTGCGAAGGAGATAAAGGTTACCGTTGAACTTCCCGGTATGGATGAAAAAGACATTGACCTGTCTCTTGATGCAAATAGCCTGACGATAAAGGGCGATAAAAGAGAGGAAAAAGAAGAGAAGGGAAAGAACTACCACCGTACGGAGCGGGTGTACGGCTCGTTCAGCAGAACCATCCCACTTCCCGTAGAGATCGACGCAGACAAAGCCGAAGCGCACTTTAGGAAAGGGGTGCTGACGGTGACCCTGCCAAAGACCGCAAAAGCGCTGAAAGAAATAAAAAAGATCCCCATAAAACAACAATGAACGATAAAGGGCCGGCGGGTGTCCGCCGTCCCTTTAGGACAAGCGCCTGCCAGCATCCCTGACCTTATGCGCTGAATCTCTCGCGGAACGTTTTTTTAGGAAATCGATATACGAACTACGATATACGATCCTCTGACGGCTTACGGTTGCGGCCTCGGATAAAGCCCTGCCGATCTGACGATCTCGGGCACCATCTGCTCCCATTCGATGGCCATGATGTGGATTCCGCTGACCCCTTTGATGCCCCTTACTTTTTCGATGGTCTCAAGGCAGATCTTGATGCCTTCCTCTGCCTGTTTTTCCTTCGGGGTTTGCTGCATGCGCTTGATGAGGTCATCCGGCACATCCATGCCCGGCACGGAGTTTTTCATGTATTTGGCCATACCGACGGATTTCATCGGCGTTATCCCCGCGAGGATATAGACCTTCTCGTGGACGTTAAGATCGCGCACCATCTCCATCCACTTCCCGAACTTCTCAACATTGAACACGCACTGGGTCTGGACGAACTGCGCGCCCGCCTTTGCCTTTTTGGCGAGCCTCATGGCCCTGATCTCGAAGGGGTCGGCAAAAGGGTTCTCTGCGCAGCCGACAAAGAGGTTCGGCCTGCCCTTGATCTCTTCGCCGCTTAAGAATCTCCCGTCGTCGACCATCTGCCTGACGCACTGTATGAGCTGCATGGAATCGATGTCAAAAACATTTTTTGCCGTCGGGTGATCGCCGAACTTCTGGTGGTCGCCGGAGAGGCAGAGGATGTTGCTGACGCCCAACGCAGCGGCGCCGAGGATGTCGCTCTGAATGGCTATCCTGTTACGGTCCCTGCATACCATCTGCATAACGGGATCGAAGCCCATTGATCTCAATATGAGACAGGCGGAGAGGCTGCTCATCCTCACGACGCTCGTCTGATTGTCGGTGACATTGACCGCGTCCACGTATCCTGACAGGAACGCGCCTTTCTTCTTTACCGCCTCAGGGTCAGCGCCGCGCGGGGGGCCGCACTCAGAGGTGACTGCAAAATTACCGTTCTTCAGTACCTTTTCCAGATTGCTCCC
This sequence comes from Deltaproteobacteria bacterium UBA7527, assembly GCA_002478225.1. Lineage (GTDB taxonomy): Bacteria > Desulfobacterota > Syntrophorhabdia > Syntrophorhabdales > Syntrophorhabdaceae > UBA5609. Next base: position 58,222 of record DLMV01000019.1, read on the forward strand.
GGTGCTCATATCTTCAAGTCCTCCCTGATCCTCTTGCGCGGGCCGCCGTCCCTGCTTGTCGACCAGTCCTTTATCGGTTGTATCTCGAGGTATCTGTCGAGCATGCCCATCTCTTTATAGCGGTCTACGATAAGCTGCCACGCGCAGGGCGCGTCCTTGTTCACCTCGCAGACGCCTCCCTGTGATCCGCCGCATGGCCCGTTGAAGATGCTCTTTGCGCAGCGCGTGACAGGACATATGCCGAGGGTCCTGTCGAGGACGCAGTTGCCGCATCCCTGGCAGCGCTCGGCCCATACGCCGTGCTGCTCTGTGACGCCGTCGAATGTTGTGTCCACCGCCGGCAGGACGATCCTGTTCCTGTAATGCTCGCCGACAAATTGGATGCCGCAGCCGCATGCCATGGACAAGATCACATCGCAGTCATCGATGAAAGGCTTGAGGGTCTCCACGTATTCAGGGTCGCAGTTCCTCTCCAGCGTCACCTCTTTGATCTCTGCAGGCACGCCTTCTTTTGCCCTGAAAAGCCGTATCTCCGACGCAAGCACCGCGACCTCCTTTGCGCCGCCTGTCGCGCAGACGGTAACACATTCGTTGCAGCCGAGAAGAAGTATCCGCGCATAGGGCTTCAGCATCCCGATGATCTCTTCGAAAGGCTTTCTGTTGGCAACGATCATGATAAGCTCCTTTTACGTAGCAGAGAGCAAAGAGCAGAGAGCAGAGAGTTCGAACCCTCAGCTCTTCGCTCTCAGCTCTTTGCTGATTTTGCTGGATTTGGTCCCAACCCCCTTATCTTCTCCGTCACTTCACGCGCCGCCTCTGCGAACCTTTGCCCCTCTGCCGACGACATATTGTACATTGCAACACGGTCTCCGCCTACGCCGCATTCGTCGAGAAGCCGCTTCACGTATTCCACTCGTCTTCGTGCCCGTACGTTCCCTACAAGAAAGTGGCAGTCCCCTTCAAGGCAGCCGACGAGATAGACGCCGTCGGCGCCGTTCTCAAAGGCCTTCATCACGTGAATGATGTCCACCCTGCCGGTGCAGGGGACCTTCACGATCTTTACGTTTGGAGGATACGAGAGCCTCATCGAACCTGCCAGGTCCGCAGCGGTGTACCCTCAATATTCGCAGCAGAACGCAATGATCTCCGGTTCAAAACGATCCAATTTTACCCCTTTCGAATAGCGCAAAAGCGCTCGGCCTTTGCTTTTCACTCTCCGCTCTCCGCTCCATGCTCTCTGCTATTTTATGCATAGCGCCTTCACCTTTTCTTCAAGCTGCACATCGCTGTAATGCATCAGGTCGATCGCCTTCGCAGGGCATTCGGCAGCGCATGTGCCGCAGCCCTTGCATTTGCTTATATCGATCTCAGCTTCCCCTTGTTCGTTGATAACGGGCACCGAATACGGGCATGCCCTGACGCACGTGAGGCAGGCTGCGCATTTCTCCGCATCAACGTGGGCGATGATGCCGCCGACCGCCATCTTTTCTTTTGAAAGTATTGTTATCGCCCTTGCCGCCGCTCCTTCTGCCTGGGTGATCGTCTCTTTTATGTTTTTCGGCGAATGGGCAAGCCCGCAGAGGAACATCCCGTCAGAGGCGAAGTCAACGGGCCGAAGCTTCATATGGGCCTCGAGGAAGAACCCTTCGTTCGTTCTCGGCAGCTTGAGGAGCGTCGCGAGATCCTTGTTGTCCGATGGTACGATGGCGCTGCTCAACACGACGAGGTCTGCGTCGAAGGAAACGGTCTCCATAATGGACGGGTCATGGCAGGTCAGGGTGAGGCAGTTGCCTCTTCGCTCCAGAACAGGCTGCGCTGACGTTTCGTACCGCATGAACCGCACGCCGAGCTTTCGTGCTTTCAGGTAGTATCCTTCGAGAAAGCCGTATGTGCGGATATCCCGGTAGAGGATTATCACATCGCACTCCGGAGCATTCTCCTTCAGCGATATGGCATTCTTTATGGCTGTTGAGCAGCAGACCCTGCTGCAATAAGGCCGCTCCTCGTTCCTTGACCCGACACACTGGACCATAACGCATCGTTCAAAGGCGCCAAGCGTGCCGTCGGCGATCTTCCTTTCGAGTTCATGCTGCGTCATGACCCTGCTGTCTTCGCCGTAGCCGAAGTGGCCGTGGGGCTTCAACTCCTCTCCGCCTGTGGCGAGAATGATGATCCCGTGATCTATCTTTTTGTATTCCTTTGATGCGCCGGCAACGATGCCTGTTGAGAAGTTGCCCTTGAAGCCGCTATGATCTGCAATGGCGGCATTCATTTCGATGTGGATGAGAGGGTGGCTCATCACCGTGTCTATCGTTTCCCTCAGGAACCTCTGCACATCCATGCCGTCAAGCGTACGGAAGATATGGCGCAGGTTCCCGCCCAGCGCATCTTCTTTTTCAATGAGGAAGACCTCGAAATTCTGGTTTGCGAGACTGAGCGCCGCCGTCATGCCGCCGATGCCGCCGCCGACAACAAGGGCCTTGCTGTTCACATCGATGGTGACCTCTTTCAGGGGCTTGATGTAGTTGGCGTTCATCACGGCCATTCTCACGAGCGTCTTCGCCTTCTCCGTCGCGTTCTCTTTGTCGTGCATGTGCACCCACGAGCACTGGTCCCTGATATTCGCCATCTCGAAGAGATATTTGTTCAATCCCATCTCGCGTATCGTCGCCCGGAAGAGCGGTTCGTGGGTCCTGGGGGAACAGGAGGCAACGACGATCCTGTTGATCCCGTGTTCCACAAGGAGCTTCTTCATCTTATCCTGAGTGTCCTGAGAGCAGGTAAAAAGGTTGTCGTCGGAGAGGACAACATTGGGAAGCCCCCTGGCGTATTCCTGAACTTCGGGAACATTCACGACACCACCGATATTTATGCCGCAATTGCAGACAAAGACGCCGATCCGCGGTTCTTCCCCGGTAACGTCTCTCTCGTCAGGAAGATGCTGCACGACGAGATCTCTACCCCGCGCCTCGGTGATGAGCGACGTCGCCTCGCAGGCCGCTCCGCAGGCAGCGGTCACCGTCTCGGGAATATCCTGAGGGGATTCGCAGGCGCCGCATGTGTAGATCCCTTCACGTGATGTCAGAAGAGGGCTGCTGGCATCGCCCTTGATAAATCCGTACCCGTTGAGCTCGACGCCCAGCGTTCCTGCGAGCTTTCCAAGGTTCTTCGAAGGCCTCAAACCTACGGACAGGACGATCATGTCGAATGCCTCTTCACGCAGCTCGCCGCTGTCGTCAATATAGACTACCGACACGTTCTTCGTCACGGGATCCTCAAGTATCCTCGATACCATGGATCTTATATACCTGACGCCGTGTTCTGCTTTTGCCCGCTCAAAATACTGGTCGAAGCCTTTTCCATGTGCGCGCATGTCCATGTAAAAGATCGTGGCCTCGATGTCGTTCTGATGTTCCTTCGCGATGACGGCCTCTTTCGTTGCATACATGCAGCACACGGATGAGCAGTACTCGTTAACCTTGTCCCTGCTGCCCACGCACTGGATGAAGCCGATCTTTTCCGGTATCTTTCCATCGGAAGGCCTCATAACGGCGCTTCCCGTGGGCCCGGTAGCGGAGAGGATGCGCTCGAAATCGATGCTGGTGATCACGTTCGGATAGATCCCGTAGCCGAATTCCTTTTTTCCGTGGGCGTCATACTCATCAAAACCGCTCGCTATGATGA
>DLMV01000019.1:62025-64193 GCA_002478225.1 Deltaproteobacteria bacterium UBA7527
CGCAGAACTCCTCGCATATCCTGCACCCCAGGCACCTGCGGCAGCTTAAACACCGCTTCGCCTCTTCCACGGCCTCTTTTTCAGTAAGCGCCTGATAGATCTCCTGGAAGCCTTTTCGTTCCTCGGCCGGAACTGCAGGAATGACAACGCGGGCCTTTTTCACTATCCCATCCGGCACATCGTCAACGAGCGCATCCTCGCGCGCTGACCTTCCTTCCTTTAAGTCCTTCCCTTCGAGGTAGCGCCTGATCGATTCAGCAGCCTCCTTGCCCTGCGCGATCGCGTCGATCGCCATCTTCGGCCCTGTTGCAGCGTCCCCGCCCGCAAAGATGCCTTCAACGGACGTCTGGAGTGTGACGGGGTCTGTTTTGATCCTGCCATCCGCGTAGCGCTCGATGTCCCCGATCTCTGAAAGGAAGTCTGTATCGATTGCCTGCCCGATGGCAAGGATGATGGTGTCGGCATTGAAATACCTTGTTGTTGAATCTTCGTAGCAGGGATTGAATCGCCCGCTCTCATCGAATACAGATACGCACCTTTTGCAATCGATGCCTGCTGCGCATCTGTCATCAGACATGACGATCTCTTTTGGCCCCCATGACGTGTGGATCACGATACCTTCTTCAATGGCCTGCCGGATCTCCCATCTGTGGGCCGGCATCTCATCCCAGCGCTCAAGGCATACCATGTGCACATCATTGGCGCCGCACCGTTTTGCAGTGAGCGCCACGTCGATGGCGACGTTGCCTCCGCCGATGACAAGGACCGTGCCGCCAAGTTCTACAGACTCGCTTTTGTTTACCTTCCGCAGGAACTCTATTCCATTGATGATGCCTCCGGCATGTTCGTTCGCAATGCTGAGGTTCCTGCTGCCGTGGGCGCCGGGGCTTATGAAGAGGGCGTCATGGTCATTGCGGATATCGTTGATGGATATATCCTTCCCAACTACTGTGTTATATAGTACTTTGATGCCCATCTTTTCTACGATGGCGACCTCACGCGCAAGTACGTCTTTCGGCAGCCGGTACGCCGGAATGCCGAGATAGAGCATGCCTCCCAGTCTGTCGTGGGCTTCATAGACCGTGACGTCGTATCCTGACCTCCTCAATTCGATGGCGCACGCGAGCCCTGCAGGACCTCCTCCTATGATCGCCGCCTTTTCTTTCCGTATATCAGCGATCTCCGGGACCGGAACCTCCCTCTTTCCGGCCTCGTAGTCGGCGACGAACCGTTTCAAGGCGCATATTGCGACCGGCTGGTCCACCTTTCTGCCCCGCAGGCACTCGTCCTCGCAGGGGTGGTTGCATATGCGGCCGATGATGCCGGGGAAAAGAAGCTTTTCCCTGATGAGGTCGAGGGCGTCAAGGAACCTGCCCTCGGCGATAAGCCCCACGTAATCCCGCGCATTGAGGTTGACGGGACAGCGATTGACGCACGGCGCGATCTCCCGGTCGACCATGTACGTTGAAGGGATCGCCTGGGGAAAATTGAGGTATGCGGCGCTTCGCTTCGACATCCTCATATTGTAGCTGCTGTCCACCTCGAGGGGACAGTTGGGTGCGCAGAGCGCGCAGGACGTACATTTATCGGGCAGCACCCTCCGTGGTCTCCGTTTCAGAGTGACGGTAAAGTTCCCCGGCATTCCTTCGAGGGCCACGACCTCCGAATTCATGAGGAGCTCGATATTCGGGTTCCGGCCTACCTCTACGAGCTTTGGCGCCATGATGCACATAGAGCAGTCGTTGGTGGGGAACGTCTTGTCAAGCTGCGACATCTTCCCGCCTATGTTAGGTTTTTCATCGGCAAGATATACCCTGTACCCTGCCTCGACGAGATTGAGCGACGCCTCCATTCCTGCGATGCCGCCGCCGATCACGAGAACCTTTCCAACCTTTTCTGTCATAACCTTAGCTAACCTTGTGAAACGTGAAAGGTAAAAGGTGAAAAGTGAAAAGTAAAGGAGCTGTTGTCCAGAGCACTTTTTTCATTGTAAGCCGGAAAATCTTTTTGTGAGTCGCGACTTCAAGCATAATCTGGGTCCCCTGCCGATGAAGTGAAGCGGGCCTGCAGCCAGGCCGCGATAAGGCCGATGCCCGCTGTCCGAAGCCCGAGGCAAGTTCGGGCATCGAGCGGAACTGAATCGCTGCAAGGGTAAATTATGCGCAGGG
>DLMV01000019.1:64264-79966 GCA_002478225.1 Deltaproteobacteria bacterium UBA7527
CAGGGAGCAAAACAGTTTTCCGGAGTTAAATCGGTTTGGGCAACAGGCTGTAAAGCGTTAACCGTTAAGACTCTTCTCATTTGACCTTTTCCAATATTCATTCTTTACTCCCCGTTTCACGTTTCACGTTGCTTTTTCTAAATATCACGTCTCTATCTTTATGTGCTGCCATCTCAACGAGGTTCTTTCGTACAAGCTCCTTGAGATGGTCGAATATCCTTTTCTGCTCCATGCCGAGCTTTGCGGAAAGGACAGGTATGACCTCACCCTGTTCCGGCAATGCCTCCAGTATCTTTGCCCTCTCATAGGCAGCGGCAAGGAGGGGCTCAAAAACAAGAGAGAACTGCCTGTCCGTAAAGCGCTCCCCGTATACGTTCCCGGCGCCGAGCGCATCCTTCCTGTCGAGAAGCCTTTTCAGCCGCTCCGCGCCTTCGGGGTCATGCGTTCCTATGAAAGCGAGTTTTTCTGTCAAATCAATATTATTCATAATGGAGCATCTCTATTCAGTATCTCTGTTGTGTATTTAAAAGGCTGTTGCTTAAAAGATCGAATAATGAGCAGGAAGGAACTTTTCGCGAATCGCGACTTCGAGCACGGTTGGCAGCCACCCGCTCCATTCTTCCACGGGTACTCGGCAGGAAGAACGTTCCGAAGGACAACCTGCGCTGTCTGAGTGCGAAGCGCGAGTTCGCAGGTTGAGTGAATTCCGAGTCTTAGTGGGTATACCGCGCGCAGCGGAGCAGTGAGCGAAACAGTTTTCCTGCGAATATAATATTGGGCAACAGACTGTTGAGTCCCTAGTTTATTGTACACAGTGTTTTTTTGTTTTGTTGTAAATCTCATTTTTTCTTTGCCTTTTTTACAATCGCATCAACCGGTATGATATGCGAGCCGGTCCCTTTCAGCTCGCCGAAGAGCGCAAGCTCGAGCAGCTCGGTGAGAAAGAGTATGGGCAAGTTCTTATCGTTTCTTCCGAGATAGGGCAGGAGGTCAAGGTTCAACTGGCAGAGAGGGCAGGGTGTCACAACAGCATCTGCTCCCAGGGAAAGGGCCATATCCATGATCTTTGACGACAGCTTAAGCGTCATCTCTTTGTTGGTAAGGGTCTTGCTCGCGCCGCAGCATTCCATCTTGTATGGCCAGTTTACGACTTCCGCGCCCGCAGACCAGATGAGACTGTCCATGCTCACCGGGTCTTCTTTGTCGTCGAAGGCCTCCATCTTCATGATCCGCGTCAGGACGCATCCGTAATAGGGGACGACCCTGATCGAAGAGAGGTCGTAGGAGATCCGTTGCGCCATGGCCTCGATGCCGACATAGTCGTGCAATACCTCGATGATATTTTTAACCTCTATAGTGCCGGTGCACTGAAGGGGGTAGATCGTTTTATTGATCTCTTCCCTGAGTTCACCGTCCTCCCGGACCCTCGTATTCGTTATTACAGAGCGGTTGTAGCAGGCGGAGCAGGGGGCGAAGAGATGATTTCCTTCGCGTTCGGCGAGGGCGAGGTTCCTGCCGGCCAGTGCATATCCAAGTTTTTCATCGATCGTGTGCGCTGCAGAAGCGCCGCAGCACGACCAGTCCTCAAGTTCCCTGTGCCCGATGCCGAAGAAAGAAAAGACGGCCTTGAACGATTCTTCGTAGAACCTGCTCGACGTCTTCAGGGAGCAACCGGGATAATAACTCAACGTTACCAACGTATATCTCTCCGTATAGCTCTCGAACATTGAATGGGGGTGGCCATTAAAGTTTGATTCACCGTACCCATATTTAATATCGAAGCACGAAATCCTAAATCATAAACAAATCCTAAATTCAAATTTTCTAAGATACCAGACAAATTAATATTTTGGTCATTTGTGCTTGTTTCGAAACACCTGTCTTTTTGAATATCTCCTTCATCCCTTTCCTGTCCTTGATATTATGAGGGAGGAGTCCTATCCTGCCTTTCTTCAACATTCCCACGCCCATCATGGTGTCGCTGAAAAGATCTTTTTTATCGATCTTATACCGGAGTATCGTCTCCATTTCGTGAAGCCTTCCGTGTCTTTGGACGCTTTCGAGAAAGATCTCGTCAAAGCGCCAGGTGTCTTTTTCCACCATCTTGCCTTCCCGCACAGAGATCTTTCTGAGGGCATCAAAGACGCGGGCAACGTCAATATCGTTCGGGCACCGAACGCTGCAGGTAACGCATTGGAGGCATGCCCAGATCGCCTTTGATCCGAGCACCGTGTCCCTGTTGCCGAGGATGATATGGCGTATGATCCTGTGAGGATAGATATCCATGTCTGCTACAACAGGACAGCCGGCAGTGCACTTGCAGCACTGATAGCATGCCGACACCTTTTCGCCTGTAGCTTTCTCCACCTCATGGAGAAAACCGAGATCTTCCATGGAACCCCCAGTATATTATATCTTATTATAATTTGTGCTGTGGTGAAATAAAATATCGGGCATCCCTTCGATGCTCTTTCCGGTCACCCACTCTTCGTTCATGCTCAGAGAGCTGCTCGCCAGCACTGACAATTTGACGGCGCCGATGGTACGGTAGACATCCCCTGGCTTCCGGCGTTTGCCGTCTACGGTGAGCAGGTGTCTGTTGATGGAGATGCCGAAGAGGCGCTCATTCTCCTTCAGGTAGGGAAGGATAAGCTCCCAGTCGCGCTCATCAAAGGGCAATATCTGCCCGCCGTTCAGCTGTTCAGGGACGATCTTCCTGTAAGGGTCCCTGATGAAGATGGCCCCGCCCGATGCGAGGGAGAAGAGGTTCGATCCTGGGTAGGGGGTATCCTGCGGAATGACGCGCCCGCGGTCGTCAAAGGTCAGACCGTTTACGATAACGAAGCCGCCCCCGTTATAGGGATCGCCTGCCATGAAGGATTCGGCGAGGAAGTCGAGCGCCGTGCCGTTGATGATGACCCTCGGTCTTCCCACTGCGTTGATGAGGGGACGCCCCGCGGCGTTGCCGAGGACATAGACCTCGCCTCCCTTTGCCCCGTACATGAACGTCTGTCCAACGTCGCCGTAGACAACGAGCTTTCCGCGTTTCATTATCTGTCCGAGCTGATCCTGGGCATTGCCGTGGACATATATCTCGAGTCCGTCGATCCCCGATGCGAGATAGTCTCCTGTTGAGTCATACGCATCGATGCGGATGCCCTCCGTTTCAGGCCCGAGACCGCAGCCGAGAAAGCGCTGGCCGCGAAGGCCGAAACAGATGAATTTCTTCCAGCCCATCCTGTATGCCTCTGTAACGAGGTGCGCATAGGAATCGTCTCCCTCCGGTGGAAAATTGCCTGCATCCGCAATGAGCACCTCTTCCACTGGAAAAGGCGGACGAAGATGCTGTCTTCTTTCAAAGTTTATCCGTCCATAGCGTCCTGCTGCATTGTCGTTCAGGAGAGGAACGGTGTTGAACAGGGAATGAAGCGTCTCCGTTGCCATCTGCAGGATCGAACGGCGCCTCTTTTTTCCCGTCGGATAATAGCGGTCAAGAAAAAGCGTGAGAAGACGGATCACATTTCCTTTCAGCGCATCATCTTTTGAAAGATCCCTCAGTCTGTTGAGAACTGAGCCGGTGTAACTGTAATCCCACTTCGGGAGTCCCTTTGCAAGCGACGAAAACAACCCTTCAACATCTCCCTTTCTCAGCTCTTTTCTCAAGCCTGCCTGAAAGGCGCTCTCAAGCTTTGCGAGAGGAAGCTTCTTTGTAAGATCGCAGGGCCTCTGATCCCGGGGCACATCGATCTGTCTGTCGAACTTGTCGCTGCATATGAGGTTCTTGCGCCCGTTAGCGGATTCCCTGACCGTAAAGATAAAAGCGCCGCCGTCCGTGTAGCTTCCGCCCCGGGCGTTCCAGTAATGGTCGGCGATAGTGCCGAAACGAGGATCTTCCTTCGCGAGGCTTTCAAGGGTCGCGTCGATTGCCTGCTTTTCAGAGCAGATGAGCCCTATCTCAACTTCGCCTTTCTGGATCGCGAAGACCTGCGGCCTCAGCATTGCCGTGTCGGTAATTCCGATAAGCTGGTACTGTCTGTTCTTGACGTCCGTGCGGGCAATGATAAAAAACCAGGGCCCGTCAGGCGATCCATGGATATGGGCGGCCTGTATCCGGCGATAGATGCGCTGTTTTTCTTCGGGCAGGTGGTCGAAGTCCATCTCGGCCGTCGGCGCCAGCGCTTCGATGATATACTCAAGAGGATACCCGTAGACCCTGTTCAGGAGGTCGAAGATCTGCACCGATACCTCCGTGTCGGTAAGAAAAAGCGGGTAGATATTTCTCTGCTTGAGGTATTCAGTGACGGAGTAATAATTGGCGAAGTCGCCGTTATGCACAAGGGCCTCATCAAGCCCAATGAACGGGTGGGCGCCTCCCGGATGCCATACGCGGCCCTTGGTCGGGTATCGCTGATGGGCGATCCAGATATGGGCATCGAAATTATCGAGCTTATAATATTGGGCTACCTGCTCGGCATAGCCGACGATCTTCAGTATCATCATGTCCCTGCCATGGGAAAGGACAAAAGCCCGCTTCTCGCCAAGGGAGCTGTAAAGAGCGAGGTTAAGCCGGTAGGTGTTCTGGTAGATGAATTCCTCTTCAGCCTTATCTTCAGGGAGCATCAGGAGGTTTCTTTCTTTCCGGAAACGGGCGAGGGCATCAGGTCTCACGCGGACAAAGTAGCGCTTCACCGCCGGCGGCTTCATCTCGAGCCCGGGGATGTCCCTGTAGTCATCGACAGTGTCGATAAACGCCTCGTGAGCTACCCTGAAGTGCGGACGGATAAACCGCTCTTCCATCTCCGCAAGTACAGTTTCGTCGAGGAGAGCTACCTGGAGAAGGAAATCCTCATCGAGCGTTCTCTGATCGACGCCGAGCTTGGCAGGGGTGAGACCGACGGCGGCAAGCCCTCCTCCCTTGCCGTTGCCGCGGTTGTGCATCTGGACCGACGGCTCGAAGATGTGGCGCCCGCTTACCGGGATATTGCAGACAAAGCCTGTAACGCCGCAGCCGCCTTCCTCGGCATCCACGCGCGGACGGCTGATGGCTCCTGCCTCATCCCCGAGATGACGGCGGGAATCGATGATAGACTGTGCGTATGTTCTGTTCTTCATGCTATGTTATTCCTTATTTATTAAGTCGTGAAAAGTGAAATGTGAAAAGTAAAAAGTAAAAATAATCTGAGTACTGTTCCACTTCTACGATCCTGCTCTCCGTTTCACGTTTTATTTTTCACGTTTCACGTTCAGTCCAGCTCCCCTTCTATCTCTTCCTGCCTTATGTAGTCCATGTGCGCAAGGACGTCGAAGCGTCCCACGAGCTCTGCAACGCTTCTCATGCCGAGCCGCTTAAGGATGTTGACAAGCTGGGCGCGCCACGCACTGTACATATTGATGATGCGCTGCGTGCCCCATTCGAGCTCCATAAGATCGGTAAGCTCATCGTCGGTCGTGGCGATGCCGCGGGCGCAGCCGCGGCCCGACTCGCAGTGGTGGCAGCGGATGCATTCGAGCGCCACAAGATCAGCTGTTCCGAGGCAGACCCCGTCCGCTCCCATGGCGATGATCTTCGCCATGTCGTATGCCGACCGGATGCCGCCGCTCGCGATGATGGTTATCTTGTCCCTGATCCCCTCGGCAAGGAGGAACTTGTGGACCTTCGGCAGGGCGTACTCGATGGGCATGGCGATGTTCTTCTTCGCAATGTCAGGCGCAGCGCCTGTTCCGCCGTAGCTGCCGTCGAGCTGGACGATATGGGCCCCCGCATAGTAGCTGCCTACGGCGACCATGTCGACATCCGTCGGAGTCGATACTTTGACGGATACAAGGGCCTTGCGGTTTATTTCCTTGATCCAGTCCACGTGTTTCTTGTGGTCTTCAACGGAGTATACGCTGTGGAAGGGGAAGGGGGAGAAAAGCGCACTTCCCGCCACCGCCTCGCGCATCTGCGCCACGCGGGGAGTTACCTTGTCGCCAAGGAGGTGTCCGCCGAGTCCCGGTTTTGCGCCCTGCGCATATTTGAACTCCACGATGCGGACTCGCTTGATCGTGTCTTCCCGCACGCCGAAAAGACCTGTGGCAACCTGTGTGATGACGTTGTCGTCGTAGTCCATAAGCTCTTCGGGGTAACCGCCTTCTCCGGTGCAGCAGAAGGTGCCAAGCGCCACCGCGGCCCTTGCGCGGGAGAGCATGGTCACAATGCTCACGGAGCCGAAAGACATGCCGCCGAGATAGAGCGGCACAGGGATGGTCACTTTTGGACGGGAATCACCGGAACGGTTCAGTTCAATGGCAGTGGAAATATCTCCATCTGTGACCGGTTTGTCGTTCCCGTTCTCTTTCGGCAGGATAAAGCGTATCTTGTCAAAGCCTCCGCCTGAATCTCCTGTCTTGTAGTTCAGACCCTGGTGCGGGATAGCGCCGGTCTCTGCCATGTGCCATGTGCCGGCGAGGAGCTCTGCGGGCCAGCGCCTGTCGCCCAGCACTTCGAATGAAGGATTGAGGCGGATATGGATGGCCTTCTCAGGGCAGCGTTCTGCGCAATAAAAATCATTCTTTGAACAAGAAGGTCCGAGGCAGAGATGTTCGCATGATGCCTTTGGTCGTTTTGAGCCAACCTGATATACGCCATAGGGGCAGATCTCCACGCACAACCCGCAGTTGGTGCATGCCCTGGTTATGGTGATGCGGTATTTGCCGAGGGCGTTGCGGAAACGGCTTGGAGCATTCTTTATCTCAGGGAAATGAAAGCCCGTCATTGTTTAACCTCTTTTTCCCATTGTTGCGAAGATCTCACGTTCAAGGTCCTCGAAGAACATGGCGCGCCCCATCTCGCCCCGGAGGCGCCTTGCCTCGCGGATGCCCATAGCGCCGAGTATCTCGAGAAGCTGGCTGTGCCACGCTGCCATCAGGTTCACGATACGGAGAGAACCCCATACAGGGTCGACATCATCAAGCTCCACGGGGCATGAGATGCCTTCCTTGCACCGCCGGCACACCCTGCATTCCATTGCCGCGAGGAGCGGTATATCGATCGAAATGGCATCGGCGCCGCAGATAATGAGCTTCGCCATGTGTTCTGCCATTGCGATGCCGCCGCCGCCGAGGAGCGTGATCTGGTCTCTGATGCCTTTGTTCACCAGGTAAAGGTGCACCTCCTTCAACCGTTCTTTGATGAACAGCGGATCTTTCCCTTCTTCAAGCCCATATTCATCGGCAACAAGGTGCAGCACCTCGGCGCCCTGCGCAACAAGCGTAAGCGCCTGCTCCGGGGTTTTTGGGCTGAGCTTCATCCTTATCATGACGACAAGATCAGGGTTCATTGACCTGAGCCTCTCCTGCAGCGCTATCGCACCTTCCCCATCAGGGATCTCGATGATCCGCGCGGAGCGGAGCAGCTGCGTATTCAGGCCGCCGGGATTCCCGTCGACATAGATGATCGCATTGGGAAGAAATTCCCTTACTGCATTATTGATAGCCGATTGTCTGATGATCGCAAAGGTGCCAAGCGCCCTTGCGCCGTAGAGCAATGAAAGCGGGATCCTATCGCCGGGAGGCGACCAGGGCAGTATATCAAAAATGACCGGAAGGGGTATCTCAACAAGAGGCGGCGCCGGAGAGATGATTTCCCCGTCTGGACCGAACTCGAGCGACATGACCTTGCGGCCAATGTCGACGGTGGTGCTTATGTATTCACGCCCGTGGATCCCGTCCCTTGTTGGCCGGACGATCTCGGACATGTCCGTCCACATGGCATCGAACCCCGGACCGGAGAAAGGCCCGCCATAACCCGCGCCTGACACGGGTATACGGCCGCTCTCTGCCTGGAACCAGAGCCCCGATATGATCTCAGGCGTCCAGTAATGATCGCCCAGCACTTTATAGGAGGGGTTAAGGCCCTTATGGATGAGCCTGTTGGGACAGTTCTGGACGCAGCGGAAGCAGTCCATGCAGACGCTGTCAAGGGAATCGAGCATCTGGCGGTCATCAAGGTTCCTTTTCTCATATACCTGATAGACGCAGTCCTTCTTTACGCAGCGGGCGCACTTCAGGCATCCTTCTTCCCAGGCGATGATGCCGGAGCGGGTTATCTTCTGAAAGCGGTTAGGCGCCTGTGATGTCTCGATGTGATATTTAGGCGGCATTGGATTACTCCTCTGAGATCCTTGGCCTGGGATAAAGCCCGGCCTCTTCCACGATCTGCGGAACAGCGTCTTCCCATTCGATGGCCATGATATGGACGCCGCGGACACCTTCCATCTCCTTTAATGCCCCGATGGTCTCGACAGCGATCCTGATGCCTTCCCGGCGCTGGTCCTTCGGATCGACACCCTTCAGCCGGTCTATGACGTCGCCAGGTACATCCATCCCCGCTACCTGCTTGCTCATATACTCAGCCATACGGGCTGATTTCAGGGGCGTCACACCGCCAAGGATGTATACCTTCTTATCGAGGCCCCTGTCGAGGACCTGCTTCATCCATTCTTTGAAGCGTTTCACGTTATAGATGCACTGGGTCTGGATGAACTCTGCCCCTGCGGCCGCCTTTTTGCCGAGGCGGATGACCCGGTAGTCGAAGGGGTCGGCAAAGGGGTTTGCCACGGCGCCGATAAAAAGCTCCGGCGGATCGGAAAGCGCCTCCCCGCCGATGATCTGACCAGAGTCCCGCATACGGCGGACTGTCTGGATCAGCTGAATAGAGTCGATATCGAATACGCCCTTTGCCTGCTGCTGATTCCCGAATGATTGGTGGTCCCCCGACAGGCAGAGGATGTTCCTGATGCCGAGCGAAGACGCCCCCAGCACGTCGGACTGGAGGGCTATGCGGTTCCGGTCGCGGGTCACCATCTGGAGGATCGGATCGAGGCCTTCCTGCCTCAAAATAGCGCAGGCAGCCATACTGCAAAGACGGACCACGCCGGTCTGGTTGTCCGTGACATTGACGCTGTCCACGTAGCCTTTCAAGAGATTTCCTTTTTTCTTTATAACGCCGGGATCAGCCCCTTTTGGAGGACCGCATTCAGCGGTAACGGCAAAAACGTTTTGCGTCAGAACCTTTTTCAGATTGCTGTCAGCTTTCACTTCTCTGGTCCTCCCTTGCTATTTTCCTGGGCCCTTTTCCCTGCTGTCTTGACCAGTCTGCGGGAGGATAGATCGCCTCCAGGAGGTCATTGCGGCCTGTATTCTCAAGGCGCTCTACAATAAGCTGCCATGCGCATGGGGTGTCGGGATCGACCTCGCAGACGCCATTCTTTGAGCCGCCGCAGGGCCCGTTGTAAAGCCCCTTCGCACAGCGCGTGACAGGACAGACAGCGGCAAAATAGCCGAGCTTGCAGTCGCCGCAGGCGCGACAGTTCTCTACCCACAGGCCGGGTTCTTTGGTCTCGCCGATGAACGTCGTGTTGAGAGCGGGGATAACGAGCATCTTCGGGAATGCCTCTGCCACAGCCTGGACGCCTGCTCCGCAGCCGAGGGAAAGGATCACTTCGTATCTGTCCGCAACCCCGGTGAGCTTGTCGATGAATTCATAGACGCACTGGCGGTCAATGGTCATCTCCCGCACCTCGATCGTCCGTCCCTCGATCTGCGCATCCATGCGAAGCGCAGACGCGAGGAGCCCGACCTCCTTCTCACCGCCCGATGCGCATTCGGCAACGCAGGTCCCGCACCCTACCACTAGGATCTTTCTGTAAGGCGCGAGCATTGCTTTGATCTCAGCCATGGGCTTTCTTTCCGCAGTTATCATTTCCTTACTCCTTCCTTAGTGCGGTTGCCGGACAACCGCCTGCTGACGCTATTTCTGCATGAAGCTCAGTATTGCGTTGCTCCTTACCGGCGAGATACTGACCTTCGCGTCACGGGCAAGCAATTCCCTTGCTATTGCGTCGATGTCGTCAGGCATCTCTGCCGTCCTGTTTATCATCTCTATGCGCACCCCTTCGAGCCCGATCTCTTCGATCAGTTGCTGCGCATACCGGACCCGCTTCTTTGCCCGCAGGTTCCCTTCGCGGTAGCGGCAGGCCCCTTCAGGACAGGCGATAAGATAGACCATATCGGCGCCTGACTCGAGCGCCCGCAGGAGATGAAGGGGGTCTATGCGTCCGCTGCAGGGCAGGGGAAAGAACCTTATCCGGGGGCCGAGCTCTTTCTCAAGAGAACGCCTGTTCTTATCCTGGTTCACATCCAGTTGCTGACAGAAGAATATGGCGATGTTCAGTCCTGCTGTTCTCTGATCCATGTTCAACCCATTAAATGGTGAAAGGTAAAATGTGAAAGGTAAAAGGTTCTAAACCAGGAAACGTCGTCATAGAGCATCGGTATCGGGTTTTCCTTGAGCAAACCGCCGTGAGGCGAGGAAGCTCGGTCTAATGACAGTATATCGTATTTCGTATATCGTATATCGAGATTCCAATAAATCCGTTCGGCGTTCTGCGAAAAGGTTCCGCCGTATCGTCCCTTCAGGTTTCTTTTGTCTTTCACTTTTCACCTTTCACTTTTCACTGCCTTTATTACGTAAATGCATGTTCTTTCCCGTCCCACCACAGGGGACGTTTTTCATTTTGATGCCTTTTCCCATCTTCTATAAAGATATTGATTACATTCCTGATCCGCAAGGATGATTCGATGATCTGTTTAAAATTATCCAGAATCTGACCTGCCTGTTCTAAAAAGACCTTTTCTATTTTTGCTGTGTCGTTGAGAATTTTCTGTACGGCATTTTTGTCTTTTTCATCCTCCATCCATCTCTGAACCATGTCGGGTGTCACTTCAATGTGGAACTGGAGTCCATAGGCGTTGCTCCCTATTCTGAATGCCTGGTTCTTGCAGGGTTTTCCTGTTGCCAGGGGCATGCCGCCATCGGGTATCTCAAACGTGTCTTCATGCCACTGGAATACGGCTATGCGTTCCGCAAGGTGCCTGAAAAGCATGTCCTGTTTGCCCCCCTTTGTTGTTTTTACCTTATGCCACCCCATCTCTTTTTCGGGTGATCTGTATATCCTTGCACCGCAGGTCTTTGCCAGAAGCTGGGCGCCGAGGCAGATGCCAAGGAACGGGATCTCTTCAATAAGGACCTTCCGGATGAGCCTTTCTTCATTATCCAGGAAGGGGAACCTGTCAACCTCGTAGACGTTCATTGGCCCGCCGAGGAGAATGACGGCGGCTATCTCCCGGAGGGTTTCCGGCAAGGTCTCCCCTTTCTCCAGCTCAAGGATCTCAAGCTTCCATCCATTAGAGCTGATGGCGTCGGCTATGAGCCCAGGGCCCTCATTTTCCACATGTTTGATTATGAGCACCTTATCCTGCATCAACATACTCCATATATACCGTTACGTTGCTTATCTCCCGTACAGGGAAACCCCTATCCCCTTGGTCGGAAGGTATGGTGTTGGGGGGTTGCCAAGGGAACAGGGGCATATTCGTTACATGTCGAAATAGAGATAGAATTCGTATGGGTGCGGACGGAGACGCACCGGGTCTATCTCTGCCTCACGCTTGTACTCGATCCACACATCGATAACGTCCTGGGTAAAGACGCCTCCCCGCAGTAAGAACTCGTGGTCCTTCTCAAGGGCGGCAATAGATTCCTCAAGGGAACCGGGGACTGTAGGTATCTTCGCCGCTTCCTCGGGCGGAAGGTGGTAGGTGTTGACGTCTGTCGGCTCACCGGGGTCGATCTTGTTGACAATGCCGTCGATGCAGGCCATGAGTATCGCCGAGAAGGAAAGATAGGGGTTGCAGGTCGCATCAGGCGGCCTGAACTCGATCCTCTTGGCTTTTGGGTTTTCCGAGTACATAGGTATCCTGACCGCCGCGGAGCGGTTCCGCGCTGAATAGACAAGGTTGACAGGGGCCTCGTAGCCGGGGACGAGCCGCTTGTATGAATTGGTCGTCGGCGCGCAGAATGCCAGAAGCGCAGGCGCATGCCTGAGAAGACCGCCGATTGCATATCTGCCCAGCTTGCTCATGCCCGCGTATCCCTTCGCGTCATAAAAGACGTTCTCGCCCTTGTTCCAGAGGGATATGTGGGTGTGCATGCCCGAGCCGTTGTCTGCGAAGAGGGGCTTCGGCATGAACGTCGCCACCATTTTGTTCTGTTTCGCCATGTTCTTTACGATGTATTTATACATAAGGCACTGGTCTGCCATCTTTACGAGGGAACCGAACTTCATGTCGATCTCGCATTGCCCCGCTGTTGCCACCTCATGGTGGTGGACCTCTACTTTAATGCCGGTCTCCAGCATCTTGAGCGTCATCTTGCTCCGCAGGTCCTGGATGGAGTCGTGGGGCGGAACAGGGAAATACCCTTCTTTGTACCGCGGCTTGTACCCGAGGTTTGGCTTCTCATCCCTTCCCGAGTTCCATTCGCCTTCATCGGAATCGATAAAGTAATAGCCGCAGTTCTCTGTCTGGTCGAAGCGGATGTCATTAAAGATAAAAAATTCGTATTCGGGGCCGTAAAAGCTTGTATCGGCAAAGCCGGTTGTCCTCAGGAACTCTTCTGCCTTTTTCCCAACGTAACGCGGGTCGCGTGTGTATGGTTTCTTGGTGATGGGGTCATAGATGTCGCAGAGGATGCTCAATGTCGGTATCTCGCATATCGGGTCCACGACGGCTGTTTTGGGATCGGGCAGGAGTATCATGTCCGATTCCTGGATCTTCTGAAAGCCCCTGATGGAGGAGCCGTCGAAGCCGATCCCTTCCTCCCAGATGCTCGTCATGGGATCATCGATCTCGGTCAGCTCTGACGTCGGGATGGAAAAATGCTGCCACAGGCCGGGAAGGTCGTTAAATTTGAGATCGATGATCTGGATGTTGTTCTTTTTTACAAGGCGGGCCACGTTATCTATATCCGCTGATGTTGCTGCTCCGTTCCACCGAAACGATGTTTTTGCTTTCTTTGGTTCTTTCATAGTTGCTGCCTCCTTTTATGATCAATGGTTAATGCTGTTCTCTAAATATTTTTTAATACGGTCAAGTTGACTGCGCAGTTCGTCGAGCTTTGTTCTGAGCAGGGCAAACCCATTTTCTGTCTCGCTTGCATCTTTTATTTCATCAAGGGTTTCGAGGATATGGGCGGCCATATTTCTCAACGCGATCTCGCCGATCCTGGACATGGTGTGTCCCTCGCCAAACATGCTGGTAGAGACTATTTTGACCACCGGAAAGTATCTTAAACTATCAATGCTTGCCATGCGTCACCTCTCTAAAGGTTTTTAAGGCTAAACTTTTAGTCTAAGACGTTGACTTTTGAACCGCGTTGTTCGGGATTTTGAAGATTCCCTCGAAGGTCGGTGAGGGAAAAGGTTATGCACATCGATGTGCATAATGCGTTAATACACGTATAGCTACTGTTTAAAGTAAAAAACCAGTGTTTTTGTTAACTTCATTACCGTAGTTCGTATATAGCATATCGTAGATAGGGATCCAAAACGAAATACAAAATACGAAACGCGGCAATCTCATTCAACAGATTAGATCGCCACGTCGCTACGCTCCTCGCGATGATGTACAGGTTTCTTCGCCTCACGCCTTCCGCCTCACTCCTCACGGATTTTTTAGCCTATCGCCTCTCCTCCGCGTTCTTCCGTGCGGATCCTTATGCATTCGACGAGATCAAGGACGAATATCTTGCCGTCGCCGATATTGCCGGTCTGGGCTCCCTTTATGATGGCGTTGATCGTCGGCTCTACGAAACTCTCGTTGACGGCGATCTCGAGACGTATCTTACGCAAAAGATTGCCCATCTCTTTGGCCCCGCGGTACACCTCCGTCACGCCCATCTGACGGCCATGGCCGAGGACCTCATTGACAGTGATGAGGTTCACCTCTGCCTTGTAGAGTTCCTGCTTTACCGCTTCCAACCTGTCAGGTTTGATTATTGCTATAATAAGTTTCATGGTATGTACCTCCTCATTATTCCAGGATCGTGTAGGCGTTCTCGTGGTGCTGTGTGAGATCAAGCCCCATGATCTCGTCTTTTTCCTTTACCCGGACCTTCATAACAGCATCGATCACCTTATAGATGATAAGGCTTACGACAAAGCTGTATGCGAGGGTAACAGCAACGGCAATGAGCTGGACGGCAAACTGCTTGGGATTGCCAAAAAAGAGGCCGTCGGCTCCCGCCGGATTGACCGCCTTTGAGGCAAAAAGACCCGTTGCCAGCGCCCCCCATACGCCGCCGATGCAGTGGACGCCGAAGACGTCCAAAGCGTCGTCATAGCCTAACCTTGGCTTTATGATCGTTACCGCCATGTAGCAGAAGATGCTTACAAAGATCCCGATGATGATGGCAGAAAGGGCGCTTACGAACCCCGCAGCCGGCGTTATTGCAACAAGCCCGGCAACTGCTCCTGTTGCGGTTCCGAGGACGGTCGGTTTCTCGTGAAATATCCAGTCGAGGAGCGCCCAGCTTAGGCCGGCTGCTGCAGCCGCAGTGTTGGTGACGACAAAGGCGCTGACGGCGAGTTCATTGGCGCCGAGCGAGCTGCCTGCATTAAATCCGAACCATCCGAACCAAAGCAGCGCCGTTCCGAGTATCGTGAAGGGGAGGTTGTGCGGCAGGATGGCCTTCTGCGTGCTTCCCTGCCTCTTCCCGATGAAAATGGCCGTCATCAGAGCGGCGATGCCGGCGTTGATATGCACGACCGTACCTCCTGCAAAGTCAAGGGCTCCAAGGTCTTTAAGCCATCCGCCCACACCCCATACCCAGTGGCACACAGGGTCATAGACGAACGTTGACCACAGGACCATGAAGACGAGGAAGGCGGAAAACTTCATCCTCTCTGCAAAGGCGCCGATGATAAGGGCAGGAGTGATGATGGCGAACATCATCTGGAAGATCATGAACAGCTGGTGCGGAATGGTGGCGGCATAATCCTTATATGGCGCAAAACCTACCCCCTGCAGGCCGACCCACTCAAGGCTTCCCCAGAACCCCTTGCCCGGTGCAAAAGAGAGGCTGTAGCCGAAGAGGATCCATTGAATGCTGACGGCACAGAGGATAGAGAAGCACTGCATGAGGATGCCGAGGACATTCTTCCGACCTACCATCCCGCCGTAGAAAAATGCAAGACCGGGCGTCATGAGCATCACAAGCGCCGTGGATATGAGAACCCAGGCGATATCGCCGGTATCGTTCTTTGGCGGCGGTTCAGCAGCAGGGGCAGCCTGAGATGCCGCCTGAGGCGCGGCCACCGGAACGCTTTCTTGCCCGGCCCCGAATACCGCCCCGGTCAGTGCGATAGTGAGGACCAATAGCAGCAAACCCATAAATAGTTTTTTCACTGTACACCTCCTTTAAAAATAAAACCGGCGCCTTCATCCTTACAGCGGTTGAAGACGCCGATGTCTGCGCCAATCAAAAAAATGGCGTTCACGATACCCGGAACGCCGTTGTTTTAACACATCAGTGTGTTGATAGGATTAAAAGTAAAAAAGATCGGTTTTTGGTAACTGAAGGACCGGCAGACAATAATAAACCCGTAAGGCGTAAGGCGTAAGGGGAGCAAAAAACGGGACATCCGTAAGGCGTGAGGCATTAATACCCGTAAGGCGTAAGTCGTCAGGCGTGAGGGGAGCAGAAAGCGGAACACCCGTAAGCGTAAGGCATGAGGGGCGGGAGCAAAATCGCGCGGCGTGGTGTCATTGCGAGCAGGGCGCGGCAATCTCATCCTTATAGGATCGCCACGTTGCTTACGCTCC